>NZ_JBFAQB010000031.1:0-85164 GCF_040676995.1 Nonomuraea sp. NPDC049419
ATCTTTTCAGCCGCTCAAGTCCCTGTCAAATTGACCGGACCGGCTCGACTTTCCAAGAATTAAGCCGCGCCCCCTTTCGGAGACAACCCCTCTAACTTACCAGCCCGTCGAGCGATCTGCGAATCGATCTGCGAACCGGCGCGTCACAAGGGATTGCCGACGATCAGTGACACAACACATCGCAGTCACCTGAGTGAAGGATGTGGGTTGTGCCGCTCCGCGTCGGCTCTTAAAGATTAGCAGCGCCCTTCCACCGCTCGTGCCGGTTCTCCTGCTTCGACGGCAACAGAACGATCACAACCGAACATAGACTCCCCACGTGAGCAGCAACACGCCGCCAGTGGCGAAGAAGATCCCTACGGAGCGCACTCACCACGGCGACACCGTCATCGACGAGTACGCCTGGCTGAGCAACAAGGACGATCCCGACACCACCGCCTATCTGGAGGCGGAGAACGACTTTCTGAAGAAGGAGACCGCTCACCTTGCCGACCTCCAGGAGCAGGTGTTCCAGGAGATCAAGGGCCGCACCCAGGAGACCGACCTGTCGGTGCCGAGCCGCAAGGGCTCGTGGTGGTACTTCTCGCGGACGGAGGAGGGCAAGCAGTATCCGGTGTCGTGCCGGGTGCCCGCCGACAGCGAGACCCCACCCGAGATCACCACCGGCGAGCGGCTCGACCAGGAGCAGGTCGTCCTCGACGGCAACGAGCTCGCCGGCGACAGCCCGTTCTTCTCGGTGGGCACCAGCGCGATCTCCCCCGACGGGAAGATGCTGGCCTTCTCGACCGACTTCACGGGCAACGAGCGGTTCACACTCAAGTTCAAGAACCTCGAGACGGGCGAGGTCCTGCCCGACGAGGTCACCGACATCTTCTACGGCGGCGCCTGGTCGGCCGACGCCTCAGCGTTCTTCTACACGCGCGTGGACGACGCCTGGCGTCCCCACCAGGTCTACCGGCACACCCTGGGCACCCAGGAGGACGTGCTCGTCTATGAGGAGAGCGACGAGCGCTACTGGGTGGGCATCGGGCTGACCCGCAGCGAGCAGTACCTCGTGCTGGGCGCGGGCAGCAAGATCACCAGCGAGGTCCGCATCCTCGACGCGAACGACCCGGGCGGCGAGTTCAAGCTCGTCCGGCCCAGGAAGACCGGCGTCGAGTACGGCGTCGAGCACGCGGGCGACTTCTTCTACGTCCTGCACAACGAGAACGCCGCGAACTTCGAGCTGTCCACGGCCCCCCTCGACGACCCCGGCACGTGGACCCCGCTCATTCCCCACCGCACCGACACCAGGCTGCTGGAGATCGACGCGTTCTCCGACCACGCCGTGGTGCACTTCCGCCGCGACGGCCTGACCGGCCTGCGGGTGCTCCCCTATCCGGCCGGCGGGGGCGGCTGGCGCGAGCGGGTGGAGGCGGCGGAGCGCAACGCGTACGAGATCGACTTCCCCGAGCCGCTGTACGACGTCGGCCCGGCCGGCAACGCGCAGTTCACCACGCGGCGGCTGCGCCTGGGCTACACGAGCATGGTCACCCCGGCCAGCGTGTACGACTACGACCTGGACACCCACGACCTGATCCTGCTCAAGCAGCGCCCGGTGCTCGGCGGCTTCGACGCGGCCGACTACGAGCAGGTGCGCGAGTGGGCCACGGCCGAGGACGGCACGAGGATCCCCATCTCCCTCGTCAAGCGCAAGGGCACCGAGACCCCCGCCCCCACCGTCCTGTACGGCTACGGCAGCTACGAGACCTCGATCGACCCGGGCTTCTCGGTGCCCAGGCTGTCGCTGCTCGACCGCGGGTTCGTGTTCGCGATCGCCCATGTGCGGGGCGGCGGCGAGATGGGCAGGCACTGGTACGAGCAGGGCAAGCTGACCAGCAAGCGCAACACGTTCACCGACTTCGTGGCGGCGGCCAGGCACATGAGGGCGGCGGGCTGGAGCAGCAGGATCGTGGCGAGGGGCGGCTCGGCGGGCGGGCTGCTGATGGGCGCGGCGACGAACCTCGCCCCCGAGGAGTTCGCCGGCATCGTGGCCGAGGTGCCGTTCGTGGACGCGCTCAACACCATCCTCGATCCGTCGCTTCCGCTGACCGTGATCGAATGGGACGAGTGGGGCGACCCGCTGCACAACCCTGACGTATACGCCTACATGAAGAGCTACTCGCCGTACGAGAACGTGGACGGCAGGCCGTACCCGCCGATTCTGGCGATCACCAGCCTGAACGACACGCGCGTGCTCTACCACGAGCCGGCGAAGTGGATCGCGAGGCTGCGCGCCACGGCGAGCGGCGGGCCGTTCCTGCTGAAGACGGAGATGGGCGCGGGGCACGGCGGGCGCAGCGGACGTTACGACGCCTGGCGGGAAGAGGCGTTCGCGCTGTCCTGGATCATTGAGAAAGGCACGTCATGACATATCAGGCCGACGAGCAGCGCTACGAGCGGCAGCCGTACAACCGCAGCGGGCGCAGCGGGCTCAAGCTGCCGGTGGTGTCGCTGGGGCTGTGGCACAACTTCGGCGACAACCGGCCGATCGAGAACTCCCGGGCGATCCTGCGGCGGGCGTTCGACCTCGGGGTGACGCACTTCGACCTGGCCAACAACTACGGGGTGCCGTACGGATCGGCGGAGAGCAACTTCGGCCGCATCCTGCGCGAGGACTTCCTGCCGTACCGGGACGAGCTGATCATCTCGACGAAGGCGGGCTACGACATGTGGCCGGGCCCGTACGGCGAGTGGGGTTCGCGCAAATACGTGCTGGCCAGCCTCGACCAGTCGCTCAAGCGCATGGGCCTCGACTACGTCGACATCTTCTACAGCCACCGTCCCGACCCGGAGACGCCGCTGGAGGAGACGATGGGCGCGCTCGACCGTGCGGTGCGCTCGGGCAAGGCGCTGTACGCGGGCATCTCCAACTACTCGGCGGAGCAGACGGCGCAGGCCGCGCGGATCATGCGCGAGCTGGGCACGCCGCTGCTCATCCACCAGCCGTCCTACTCGATGATCAACCGGTGGATCGAGGACGGCCTGCTGGACGCGCTGGAGGAGGCGGGCATGGGCTGCATCGTCTACTCGCCGCTGGCGCAGGGCCTGCTGACCGACCGCTACCTCGACGGGGTGCCGGCCGACTCGCGGGCGGCGACCAGCCGGTTCCTGAGCGCCGACAGGATCGACCGCGATCTCGCCCGCGACCTCAACGAGATCGCGCGCACGCGCGGGCAGACGCTGGCGCAGATGGCGCTGTCGTGGACGCTGCGCGACTCACGGGTGACGAGCGTGCTGATCGGCGCCAGCAGCGTCAAGCAGCTGGAGGACAACGTGGCGTGCGTGGACGGGCCCGCGTTCACGGAGGACGAGCTGGAGGCGATCGACAAGATCACCGCCGGGCGCCGCTGAGCCGGCCGTCAAAGGGCCTCGTGGCGCTGCAGGTAGGTGAACGAGGCCCAGCCGGGCAGCACCGGCAGCCAGAACGTGAGCAGCCGGTAGAGCAGCACGGCCGAGGTGGCCAGCTCCTTCGGCACCCCGGCCAGCACGAGCCCGCCGACCAGCGCCAGCTCGACCGCGCCCAGACCGCCGGGGGTGGGCGCGGCCGAGCCGATCGCGTTGGCGGTGAGGTAGACGACGGCGACGGCGGTGAAGCTGATGTCGTGGCCGAACGCGGCGATGCAGGCGTCGAGGCAGAGCACGAACATGAGGGTGATCATGAGCGTGCCGACCGCCGCCTCGATCATCTTGCGCGGCGACTGGAGCACGTCGAGCAGCCGCGGCAGCACGTTCGAGAACAGCTTGGAGAGCCGGCCGGTGATCAGGCGGCGCAGCGGCGGCACGCCGAGCACGGCGACGACCAGCACGGCGACGGCGAGCAGCGCCAGCACGAGCCCGCGTGACGGCGTGAACGAGGTGGCGGTGTTGGAGCCGGTGATGTAGGCGAACAGCGCCAGCAGCCCGATGTGGAAGATCAGCATGATGAGCTGCGACGCGCCCACGCTGGCCACCGCGCTGGCCGGAGGGATGCCGCGCTTTTGCAGGTAGCGGGTGTTGATCGCGACGCCGCCCACCGCGGCGGGTGCGACGAGCTTGACGAACGAGGACGCGAACTGCACGAGCACCGTGCGCCAGAGCGGGAGGCGCTCGGGCACGAACCCGCGCAGCATGAGCGCGGCGGCCACGAAGCTGGCGAACGAGGCCACCAGCGCCAGCCCCGACCAGGCCCAGTTGGCCGTGGTCACGACGTGGTAGACGTCGACCTGGCTGAGCTGGTAGAGCACGATGTAGGCGGCGATCGTGCTGGCGATGATCGTGATGAGCGTGCGGGGGCGGAAGCGCTCTAGGCGGATCTCCTCGACCTTGCTCTGCGGCTTGAGCGCGACGATCTGGTCGCGGATGCCGGGCAGCACGTGTTTGGCCTTGGCGAGCGCGGCGCGGGTCTCTCTGGTCAGCGCGATCTGCTGGAGCAGCGGCATGGCGGCGGCCAGCGCGTCGGGGCCCACGACGGCGGCCGCGGTGCGCACCGAGCGCTCGGGGCCGACGCGCAGCGCGAGGTAGGTGAGGAGCTGGGCGACGTCGAGCCGGAGCAGCAGGTCACCGGCGGCGACCTCGCCGCTGCGGGCGTCGGTGAGCACGACCCGGCCGGCGCCGTCGACGTGGATGCTGTCGCCGGTGAGCCTCCGGTGGGCGAGGCGCTGGATCTGCAGCAGCTCGACCTGCTCCCAGATCTGGGCGAGCAGCTCGTCGTCGATCTCGTCGTCGGACAGCTCGTCGAGTGAGCGGGTCTCGATGTGCTCGTAGGCGAGCAGGGCGGCCTCGGTGCCGATCTCGCTGGTGCCGAGCAGGCGGGGGGTGCTGGCGCCGGCGGCCTGGGCGGCGTACGCCATGAGGGCTTCGCGTTCGAGCTCGGCGCGCAGCGACCTGATGGCGCGGCGCCTGGTCTCGGAGTTGAGCCTGATGCGCCGCCACAGGCGGTAGGGCAGGCCGGCGACCTGCCGGTCGCGGTCGAGGACGGTGACGTCGAGGCTGCTGCCGTCTTTGAGTCCGACGGCGTAGCGGCGGCTGCCCTGGTGGTCGTCCTCGACGCGGCGGGCGGAGACCGGGGAGAACGAGAGCTTGCGCAGGGCGGCCACGACGGCGCTGCCCGGCGGGCGGGTGTTGGGGCTGCCGACGCCGTAGAGGGTGGCGTAGCCGATGGCCATGCCGACCAGGACGGTGACGATGGCGCTCGGGATGGTGATCTGGCGGCCGGAGAAGAAGGCCAGGACGTAGAGGGCGATGGTGGTCCACATCAGCATCCGCCAGGTGGGGCGGCGGGAGATGCGGACGGCGGTCGCGTACGCGACGACCGAGGTGAGCAGGGTGTTGAGCGGCTCCATCTCACGGCCGCCGGTGAGCAGCACGCGCAGGTCGTTCATGTTGCCCGCGACCAGCCACTGGCCGAGCAGGAACGAGCCGGCCATGCCGACGATGGCGGCGATCAGCCCCTCGGCGACGCGCAGGCCGTCGCGGTGGAAGACGCGCTCGACCGCGAACGCGACGGGCACGATGAGCACGGCCGCGCCGCCGAGGAAGGCGGCGATCCTGCTCAGCAGCGGCACCAGCTCGGCGCCCTCCTTGACGTCGGCCTCCAGCCCGATGAGGGTCTGCTTGGCGACGAGGGCGAGCAGGATGACCGCGCCGAGCACGAGCAGCGTGGCGATGAAGCGCAGCAGGTCGGAGGGGCGGCGCAAGCGCTGGGGCAGCAGCGGCTCTACGACGTAGACGTCGGTTTCCGCGCGTGACTCAGCCACGGCTGGATCCCCCTCCGCGAGGTCCTCCGTGTCATCTCGTTCCCTGATATCGGCCACCGACAGCGATTCTGCACCTTCCCGTGGCGGACTGTACGATCTCCAGGCGTTCAATGTGCCCGACCGTCCCCCCGCAGTCGTCGCAGGGGGCAGGCTACACGGTGGGCTTCCCCGGGTTCACCTTTGAATTCCTGTCCACGTGGCGACATAGGCTGTGTCGCATGTCGGGTGCATTGAGAGTTCTGGGGGCTTGTCCGCTTGACTGCCCGGACACCTGCTCGTGGGTGGTCGGTGTGGAGAACGGTCAGGCCGTCTCGTTGCGCGGCAATCCCGATCAGCCCTACACCAGGGGCGCGCTGTGCGTGAAGGTCAACCGTTACCTGGAGCACACACGGGCCGCCGACCGCATCCTGCACCCGCTGCGCAGGGTCGGGCCGAAGGGGTCCGGTCAGTTCGAGCGGATCACGTGGGACGAGGCGCTCGACGAGATCGCCGTACGGCTGCGCGCCATCGTGGACGAGCACGGCGGCGAGGCCATCTGGCCGTACGTGGGCACCGGCACGCTCGGCTATCTCCAGGGCTGCGAGGGCGTGGCGGGCCGGCGGTTCTGGAACGTGCTGGGCGCCGGCAAGCACTGGCTGAACATCTGCTCGGGGGCGGGCAACAGCGGCCTGCGCCGTACGAACGGCACGGCGGCCGGCATGGACCCCGAGGACTTCGCGCTGTCGAAACTCATCCTGCTCTGGGGCACGAACACGCTGACCAGCGGCCACCACCTGTGGAAGTTCATCCAGGAGGCGCGCGCGAACGGCGCCCACGTCGTGGCGATCGACCCCATCCGCACCAGGACGGCGGACCAGGCGGACGAGTGGCTGGCGATCAGGCCGGGCACGGACGCGGCGCTGGCGCTGGGCCTGCTCAACGTGGTGCTGGCGGAGAACGCCCAGGACGAGGAGTTTCTCGCCGCGCACACCGAGGGCTGGGCCGGCTTCCGTGAGGAGATCATGAGCCACCCGGTGGAGAAGGTGGCGGAGATCACGGGGATCCCGGCCGAGGCCGTCCACAGGCTGGGGATGAGGCTCGCGCACACGCGCCCGACGGGGCTGCGCGCCACGCACGGGCTGCAGCGGCACGCGGGCGGCGGCACGGCGCTGCGGACGATCTCCGCTATCCCGGCGGTGACCGGCGACTGGCGGCATCCCGGCGGCGGCATGGCCTTCTCGACCAGCGATCACGTGCACCTCGACATCGACACCCGGGAGGACCTGCTGCCTGGCCCGGTGCGCACGCGGGTGATGACCAAGCTGGCCTCGCAGCTGGACGAGTCGGTGAAGTGCCTGTTCGTGTACGCGGCCAACCCGGTGGGCTCCTCCCCCGACTCCAACGCGATCAGGCGCGGCCTCATGCGCGAGGACCTGTTCACGGTCGTCATGGAGCACTTCCCCACCGACACGGCGGACTACGCCGACATCGTGCTGCCCGCGACCATGCAGACCGAACATCACGATCTGCACGCCGGCTACGGGCACCTCTATCTGATGTGGAACGAGCAGGCCGTGCAGCCGCCCGGCGAGTGCCTGTCGACGACGGAGACGTTCCGTCGGCTGGCGGCCCACATGGGGCTGACCGAGCCCTCGCTGTACGACTCCGACCTGGAGCTGGCCGAGCAGCTGCTGAACAGCGGGCATCCGTCGCTGGAGGGCGTCACCCTCGACCGGCTGCGCAAGGAGGGCTGGGTGCGGATGAACTATCCCAAGCCCTTCACGCCGTTCGCCGCCGGCTTCCCGACGCGGTCGGGCCGGCTGCGCTTCCCGCCGAAGGGCCAGGCGTACGTGCCGCCGCACACGGCCGTGGCGGACGGCTCGCCGTACCGGCTGCGGCTGGTGACGCCGGCCGCGCACACGTTCCTCAACACGACGTTCGGCAACAACCCCGAGCTGCGGCGGCGGGCCAAGGACCCGGTGGTGCTGGTCAACAGGGCCGACGCCGAGGCCAGGGGGCTGACGGACGGGCAGCGCGTACGGGTGCACAACGACGGCGGCGCGTTCGTCGCGGACGTGGAGATCAGTGACCGGGTCTCGCCCGGCGTGGTCGCCTCGACGAAGGGCCGCTGGCCCAAGCTCAGCCCGGGCGGCGCGAACCCGAACGCCGTCGTGGCCGAGCGGGACGCCGACATGGGCCGCGGCGCCGGGTTCCACGACAACTGGGTGGAGATCAGTCCAGCTTGAGCTTGTAGCCGACGTGGGAGTCGGTGAAGCCGAGCGAGTCGTAGAAGCGGTGCGCGTCCGTACGGGTCTTGTCGGAGGTGAGCTGCACCATGGCGCAGCCGCGGGCCCTGGCCCGGTCGATCGCCCAGGTGATCATCTTGCGGCCGAGGCCCTGGCCGCGGACGGCGGCGGAGACCCTGACGGCCTCGATCTGGCAGCGTTCGGCGCCCAGGCGGGACAGGCCGGCGAGGTAGGTGAGCTGCATCGTGCCCACGACCTTGCCCTCCTGCTCGGCCACGATCAGCTCGTCGTGCGGGTTGGCGTCGATGCGCTCGAAGGCGGCGAGGTAGCGCGCGTCGGCGGGGTCGCCCTCGCGCTGCGCGCCGAGCGGGTCGTCGGCCAGCATCGCGACGACGGCGGGCACATCGTCCCTGCGGGCGGCGCGGAAGATCAAGGACAGCACGTAGTGGGACTCCATGAGCGCGGGGTTGGAGGGCAGGGCCATGACCTTGCCACTCGGGGTGAAGCCCTTGCGAGCGTACAGGGCGCGGGCGGCCTGGTTGGCGTCCACCGCCCACAGGCCCATCTCCTCGGCGCCGGTGCTCCGCGCCCACTCCACGGCCGCGTCCACCAGGCGGGACGCCGCGCCGTGCCGCCTGGCCTCGGGGGCGACCCACATGGACAGCAGGTGGGCGTGCCTGCCCTCGTCCTCCAGCAGCACGCACACCAGGCCGACGTCCGCCGCTGCTGACGTCGCCACCCAGTAGCGGGCGCCGGGGTTGGCCAGTCGCTCGGCCCACTGCTGCGGGGTGAACGCGACCTCGCGCTCGTACGAGGAGCCGAACGCGCCGGGCGCGTCCTGGAGTGCGCGCAGGCGCAGCGCGCGCAGCCGCTCGCCGTCATCGGGGCCGAGGGTCACAAGCTGGATGTCCGTCATGGCGGCATCATGTCAGGGACAGCTCAGGGTCCGCCCCCGATGCCCCCGGGGATGGACAAAGGGCAGCATTGGTGACATGAACGAAATAACTCGACGCGACGAGGTCTCGCTGTCGGCCGCCGCGCTGCGCGGCGCCCCTTGGAAGACCGCCGCCATCACCGGCGGCGCCGTCGCCGCCGGCGGTTTCGGCCTGAGCCTGCTCACCGGCGGCGGCGACCTGGTGTGGGCACTGGGGCTGGGCACCGCCCTGTTCTCCCTGATCGCCGCCATCGGCGCGGTGTCCAAGCCCGACGTGGGCGACCGGGTGACCCGGCAGGCCAGGCTCTGGTCGCTGCAGCACCCGTGGCGGTTCTCGCTGCTGCCCGCCGGCATCGCCGCCGTGCTGAACTACCCCGTGCAGCTCGTGCTCGACGGCGAGGGCGTCTTCGGCGCCGGCTGGGACGCCCTGTGGCACGGCGCGCTGGTCTACCTGGTCTCCGGTGTCCTGACGCTCGCGATGCGGGGGCGTGCCCGATCTGCCCGTTGACCTTTTTGATCAGCCCTGAGTGGCGGCCCGCTCCTCAGGAGACCTGCACACGCAGAACTCGTTGCCCTCGGGGTCGAGCAGGGTGACCCACCCGGTGCCGTCGGGATTGCGCAGATCCTCGTGAACGGTCGCCCCCAGCTCGATCAGCCGCTCGACCTCCTGGTCACGAGTCCTGCCCTCGGTCGCGTTGACGTCGAGGTGCAGCCGGTTCTTCACCGTCTTGCCCTCGGGCACGCGGATGAACAGCACGTACGGGTCCTGCTTGGTGCGCAGCATCACCTCGTCGTCGCCCGGCTCGTCGCCCTCGCCCAGGGGCAGCCCGGTGGCCTTGCTCCACCAGCTCGCGATCTCGTACGGGTCGGCCGCGTCGAACGTGACGGCGTGGATTTCGATCATGATGTCACCCAATCCGACACCACCGAAGACGTCAAGCCAGTGTTCGCAGCCCGATGACGCCGGCCAGGATCAGGGCGATGGAGATCAGCCGCGCGGGTGACACCTCGTCCCCCATGGCGATCATGCCGAGGATGGCCGTGCCGGCCGCGCCGACGCCGGTCCAGACGGCGTACGCGGTGCCCACTTCCAGGCTTTTGAGCGCGTACGAGAGCAGCCCGAAGCTGAGCACGGCGGTGACGGCGAACGACAGCGTCCACCACAGATTGCTGAACCCGTTGCTGAGCTTGAGCGACAGGGCCATGACGATTTCGAACAGGCCCGCGAGCACCAAAAAGACCCACGCCACGATGACGGCTCCCTCGATGACGATGACTGACTCGGGTGCGTCGTCTTGGCGTACCGGGTACGGCGCGTCTCGTCCGGGAGCCTCATGGGCTCATCGAGGACAACGTGCCCGCGACCCCGTTATTCCCACCAGATGGTGACCCAGCGGTCGCGAGGCATCGGCCACATGCCCAGCTCCATCACGGTCGCGGCGACCTCCTCGGCCCGCGAAGGGTCGAGGCACACCCGGCGGCAGGCGCTCTGGGCCAGCTCCTCCAGCGAGGTGAAACGTTCCAGGGGGGATTCCCGCTCCTCCACCTGCACGGGAAAGCCCATCGCCGCCGCCAGCGCCACGCAGTCTTCGGCGATCGGGCGCACCGGGCGGTCGACGCCGTGGAAGTGCTGCCACAGCGGGGTCAGCCAGCTCATGGGGTGGCGGTGCGGCAGCTCGATCACCACCCGCCCCTGCGTGTGGTCGTCGAGCGCGCGCAGAAAAGGGGCCAGGTCCGGCACGTTGTAGACCACGTGGGCGGACACGGTGACGTCGGCGACCGGCACCCGCCCCGCCACGTCGGGCCAGCGGCCCTCGACCGTGGTGACCGGTACGCCGAGCTTGTCCGCCCTGGACGTCAGCCCTTCGAGCATGGAGGCCGAGGTGTCGACGGCATAGAGGTGGCCGATCCGCTCGTGCAGCGGCAGCGACGAGGCCCCGGGGCCGGAGCCGACGTCGAGCAGCGTGCCCTTGTCGGGCAGCGCCTCGGCCAGGCGGGTCATGGTGGGACCGTCGTCCGGCTCGGCCAGCGCCCGGTCCGTACGGGTGCCGAACCGCTCGGGCGAATGACTCCACGGGTCCGCGACGGCCTTGGCCAGAATCTCGTCCGGAATCGCCCAGGATTCGAGTCGCTCTCGCCAGCGTGCGGCGAGTTCTTCGGCGTCCATGGAGACGAGCATGCCATGCATGGCCTGGGTTACCCGCGGGTAGCATTTCAGAGTAAGGTTACTCACCAGTACAGCCACCTCGGTTCAAGGAGATCGACGCCCATGGGCCACTACAAGAGCAACGTGCGTGACCTGGAATTCAACCTCTTCGAGGTCTTCGGGAGACGCGAGATCCTCGGCGCCGGGCCCTTCGCGGAGATCGACGAGGACGTCGCCCGCTCCGTCCTGGACGAGATGAACCGCCTTGCGACCGGCGTGCTCGCCGACTCCTTCGAAGAGGGCGACAGGACCCCGCCCGTGTTCGACGCGGCCACCGCCACCGTGAAGGTCCCCGAGGGGTTCAAGAAGTCGTACAAGGCGTTGGTCGAGGGCGGCTGGGCGCACCTCGACCTGCCCTCCGACCTGGGCGGCCCCGGCATCCCGCGCAGCCTCGCGTGGGCCACCGCCGAGATGGTGCTGGGCGCCAACCCGGCGCTCTACATGTACGCCGCGGGGCCGAACTTCGCGTACACGCTGTGGCGGCTCGGCACCCCCGAGCAGAAGCGCTTCGCCGAGCTGGCCATCGAGCGCAACTGGGGCGCCACCATGGTGCTCACCGAGCCGGACGCCGGCTCCGACGTGGGCGCCGGGCGGACGAAGGCGGTGCGGCAGTCCGACGGCACCTGGCACATCGAGGGCGTCAAGCGCTTCATCACCAGCGCCGAGCATGACATGTCGGAGAACATCTTCCACCTCGTGCTGGCCCGCCCCGAGGGCCACGGCCCCGGCACCAAGGGCCTGTCGATGTTCCTGGTGCCGAAGTACCACGTGGACCTCGACAGCGGCGAGCTCGGCGAGCGCAACGGCGTCTACGTCACCAACGTCGAGAAGAAGATGGGCCTGAAGGTCTCCACGACCTGCGAGCTGACCTTCGGCGACAAGCACCCGGCGATCGGCTTCCTGGTCGGCGAGGTGCACGAGGGCATCAAGCAGATGTTCATGGTCATCGAGCACGCCCGCATGATGGTCGGCACCAAGGCCATCGCGACGCTGTCCACCGGCTACCTCAACGCCCTCGACTACGCCAAGGCCCGCGTCCAGGGCGCCGACCTCACCAGGTCGGGCGACAAGACCGCGCCCCGCGTCACCATCACCCACCACCCCGACGTGCGGCGCGAGCTCATGCTGCAGAAGGCGTACGTGGAGGGCATGCGCGCCCTGGTGCTCTACACCGCGACCTTCCAGGACGCCCTGCTCATCGACCCCGACGACCGCCACGCCTCCGAGATGAACGACCTGCTGCTGCCGGTCGTGAAGGGTGTCGGGTCGGAGCGGTCGTACGAGCTGCTGTCGCGCTCGCTGCAGACCCTCGGCGGCTCCGGCTACCTGCAGGAGTACCCGATCGAGCAGTACATCCGCGACGCCAAGATCGACTCCCTGTACGAGGGCACCACCGCGATCCAGGGCCAGGACCTGTTCTTCAGGAAGATCCTGCGCAACCAGGGCTCGGCCGTCGGCTCGCTGCTGGCCGAGATCAACGCGTTCGCCGGCTCCGAGGCGGGCAACGGCCGGCTCAAGGAGGAGCGCGAGCTGCTCGCCGAGGCCGCCGCCGAGGTCAAGGCGATGGGCGACACCATGGCGGCCTGGGCGCTCGGCTCGCTGGAGAAGCCGGAGGAGGTCTACAAGGTCGGCCTGAACACCACCAGGTTCCTGCTCGCGCTGGGCGACCTGGTAATCGGCTGGCTGCTGCAGCGCCAGGCCGAGGTGGCGCTGGCCCGGCTGGCCGAGGGCGAGGACCCGTTCTACCTCGGTAAGGTCGCGGCGGCCTCGTTCTTCGCCAAGACCGTGCTGCCCCGCCTCGCGGCCGAGCGCCGCACGCTGGAGTCCACCGGCCAGGAGCTCATGGAGCTGCCGGAGGACGCCTTCTGACAACGGGTGCGCCCCTGGTCGAAGTGTCGTGAACGGCACAGACCGGGGGCGCCGCCGGGAGTACCTTGCCCGGCATGAGCTCCTCACCGCACGACCACCCGCTACCGCCGCCTCGCGTCGAGGAGGTGTCGGACGGTGTGTACGCCTACGTCCAGCCCGACGGCAGCTGGTGGATCAACAACACCGGCTTCCTCGCCGGGCGGCGCGGCGTCGTCGTCATCGACGCCTGCTCGACCGAGCGCCGCACCCGCGCCTTCCGGGCGGCCATCGGCAAGGTCACCGACCGGCCGATCACCACGCTGGTCAACACCCACCACCACGGCGACCACACGTTCGGCAACTGGCTCTTCCCCGAGGCCACGATCGTCGGGCACGAGGGCGTGCGCGAGCAGATCATCGCCGACGGCGTGCCCGCGTACCGGGCGGCGTGGTCGCCTGAGGTCGAATGGGGACGGATGGAGCCGGCACCGCCGTTCCTGACCTTCACCGACCGCGTCACGCTCCACTCCGACGACCTGCGCTGCGAGGTCAGGCACGTCGGCCACGCCGCCCACACCGCCAACGACTCCTACGTGTGGATCCCGGAGCGGCGGCTGCTGTTCGCCGGTGACCTGGTCTTCAACGGGGGCACGCCGTTCGTGCTGATGGGCTCGGTGCCGGGGGCGCTGCGGGCGCTGGAGCAGCTCAGGGAGCTGGGCGCGGAGACCGTCGTGCCGGGGCACGGGGAGGTGTGCGGGCCTGAGGCGTACGAGCCGGTCGAGAGGTACCTGCGGTTCGTGCAGGCGACCGCCGAGAAGGGGCTGGCGGCCGGGCTGACGCCGCTGGAGGCGGCCAGGGAGACCGATCTCGGCGAGTGGGCCGGCCTGCTCGACGCCGAGCGCATCGTGGGGAACCTGCACCGCGCGTACGCCGATCTCGGCGGGCCGCCGATGGACCTGGTGGCGGCGATCCTCGACATGATCACGTACAACGGCGGGGAGCCGCTGTCCTGCTTGGCGTGATGATCGGCTTTAGCCGGGTATGACGGTGCCTGTACGCGTTCTTTGCCGGGAGGTCGCCATGGGTGTCGGGGTCAGCATCTTCTTCCTCACGCTTGGCGCCATCCTCAGGTTCGCGATCGAGCCCGACGTCTTCGGCAAGAGCGTGCACATGGACATCATCGGCCTGATCTTCATGATCGTCGGCGGCGTGGGGATCGTGCTGAGCATCGTGCTGGCCCCTCGGCGGGGCCAGACGTCGGAAGGCCGGCTGATGCACCGGGAGAACCGTCCGCCCGAGGTCTGAGACCTACAGGCTCAGCTGGACGGCGGCGCGCGAGGCCACGATCGGCTTGATGCGCTCGGCGATGACCGCCTGGTGGTCGGGGTGGTCGCGGTAGACCAGGTAGTCGTCCACGCTGTCGAAGTCCGCCACCACCCCGAAGTCGTGGTTGCCCTGGTTGATGCCCGCGTCCTGGCCGAACGTGTACGACCGCAGCTGCGGGATCAGGCCGGGCAGCGTGCCCAGCGCCTCGGCCACGGCGGCCTTCTGCTCGTCGGTGGCGTCGTCGGTCCAGGTGAACAACACGATGTGGCGAATCATGCAAGTCACTTTATCCATGTATCAACGGGACATCCTGGAGGCTCTGACGTCGTGGGTGCGGGTGTCCCCCGCCGTACGGCGGTCGCCGGGAGAGGGGTCCTCCCGGCGGCCGTCGTACCGGTGCGTCAGCTCCAGGCGAGCATCCTGATGGGGTCCTCCAGCATCGCGCCCACGTCGCGCAGGAACAGCGAGCCCAGCTCGCCGTCCACGATGCGGTGGTCGAACGACAGCGACAGCGTCGCCACCTTGCGCACCGCGAGCGCGCCGTCCACCACCCACGGCATGTCCCTGATCTGACCGAAGGCGAGGATCGCCGCCTCGCCCGGGTTGATGATCGGGGTGCCGCCGTCGACGCCGAAGACGCCGACGTTCGTGATCGTGAACGTGCCTCCGGCCATCTCCGCCGGCTGCGTGCGGCCCGCCCTGGCGACCTCCGTCAGCTCCGCCAGCCGCCCGGCCAGCGCGGGCAGCGACAGCTCATGGGCGTCCTTGATGTTCGGCACCACCAGGCCGCGCGGGGTGGCGGCGGCGATGCCCAGGTTCACGTAGTGCTTGACCACGATCTCCTGGGCCTCCTCGTCCCATGAGGAGTTGATCATCGGGTGCCTGGCGATCGCCGTCAGCACCGCCTTCGCCACCAGGAGCAGCGGCGAGACCTTGACCTCGCCGAACTCCGGGAGCGTGCGCAGGCCGCGCACGGCGTCCATGGTGGCCGTCATGTCCACCTGGAGGAACTCGGTGGCGTGGGGGGCGGTGAAGGCGCTGGTCACCATGGCCTGGGCGGTCATCTTGCGTACGCCCTTGACCGGGACGCGCTCCTCCCTCTCCCGCCGCTCGCCCGTCGTGACGGGCCGCTCCTGTGTCCTCGCCGCCGCCGCGTGGACGTCGTCGCGGGTGATCGAGCCCTGGGGGCCCGTGCCCGTGAGCGCGGCGAGGTCCACGCCCAGGTCCTTGGCGAGCTTGCGTACGGGGGGCTTGGCCAGCGCCCGCGCCGCCCCAGGACCCTGCGCTCCGGCCGGAGCCGCAGGCGCCGAGGCCGGGGCTGGCGCTGGCGCTGGGGCTGGGGCTGGGGTCTGCGGCGGGGCGTCCAGGCCGACGCGGGCCGGGTTCGCCACCGGGTTGGTCGGGTGGCCGGGAGCGGCCTGGCGGCGCGGGCGGCGCTTGGTGGCGCCGGTCTTGACGCCGTAACCGACCAGGACCGCCTGGCGCTCCTCCTTGGGGGCCGGGCTGCCGTGCGCGCCCGGCTCCACCGCGCCCTCCGCGGGCGGCCTCGGCACCATGTCGTCGGCCAGCGCCTCGATCCCGGACGCCGGCGCCGTCCCGCCGTTGGCGGGCGCGGCCGCAGCGGGGGCAGTGGGAGGGGCCGCAGAGGGCGCGGCGGCCTTCTCAGTCGCCGCGCCGGTCGCTCCCGGTGAAGGAGCCTCGCCCTCGCCGTCGGTGTCCACCGCGATGATCGGGACGCCCACGTCGACCGTCTCGCCCTCGCCGGCCATCAGCCCGGCCACCACGCCGTCCCACGGGATCGGCAGCTCGACGATCGACTTGGCGGTCTCGATCTCCACCACGATCTGGTTGACCTTGACGTCGTCGCCCGGCTTGACGTGCCAGCGGACGATCTCCGCCTCCGTCAGCCCCTCGCCGACGTCGGGCAGCTTGAACTCGCGTCGCATCGTCTGCCCCCTCAGTATCCGAAGGTCCGGTCGACGGCGTCGAGCACGCGGTCAAGGTCGGGCAGGTAGTGCTCCTCCAGCTTCGACGGCGGGTAGGGGGTGGAGAAGCCGCCGACACGCAGCACGGGCGACTCCAGGTGGTAGAAGCACTGCTCGGTGATCCTGGCCGCCAGCTCCGCGCCGAAGCCGCTGTTGACGGGCGCCTCGTGCACGACCACGGCCCGGCCCGTGCGGCGTACCGACTCCATGACCAGCGGCTCGTCCAGCGGGTTGAGCGAGCGCAGGTCCACGACCTCCAGCGAGCGCCCGTCCTCCTCGGCCGCCGCGGCGGCCTCCAGGCAGGTCTTGACCATGGGGCCGTAGGCCAGCAACGTCACATCGGCGCCAGGACGTACGAGCTTGGCGGCGTGCAGCGGCGGCCACCAGTCGGTGGAGCCGGTGTCGATCTCGGCCTTCTCCCAGTAGCGCCGCTTGGGCTCGAAGAAGATCACCGGGTCGTCGCTGCGGATGGCCTGCTGGATCATCGTGTACGCGTCCGCCGGGTTGGAGCAGGCCACCACCCGCAGCCCCGCGGTGTGCGTGAAGTACGCCTCCGGCGACTCGCTGTGGTGCTCGACCGCGCCGATGCCGCCGCCGCACGGGATGCGGACGACGACCGGCAGCTTGATCGCGCCGAGCGAGCGCATCGGCATCTTGGCGAGCTGGGTGATGATCTGGTCGGCCGCCGGGAAGACGAACCCGTCGAACTGGATCTCGCACACCGGCCGGTAGCCGCGCAGCGCCAGCCCGATCGCGGTGCCGATGATGCCGGACTCGGCGAGCGGCGTGTCGATGACGCGGTCCTCGCCGAAGTCCTTCTGCAGCCCGTCGGTGACCCGGAAGACCCCGCCCAGCTTGCCGACGTCCTCACCCATGATGAGGACCTTGGGGTCGTCCTCCATGGCCTTGCGCATGCCCTCGTTGAGCGCCTTGGACAGGCTGAGTACGGTCACGACGCCTCCTTCGCCCCGAACCGGCCGCTGCGGTCGCCTCGCTCAGTCACGGAACCCCTCCAAGTACGCGGCGAACTGGGCGCGCTCCTGGTCGATCAGGGCGTGGGGCTCGCTGTAGACGTGGTCGAAGATGTCGAGCGGCTCGGGGTCCGGCATGGCCAGACAGCGTCTGCGCAGGTCGGCGCCGAGCTGGTCGGCCTCGGCCTCGATCGCGTCGAAGAACGCCTGGTCGGCGTGCTCGTTCTTGAACAGGTACGACTTGACCCGCTCGATCGGGTCCTTCAGCTTCCAGGCCTCCAGCTCGCTGGCCACCCGGTAGCGGGTCGGGTCGTCGGTGGTGGTGTGGGCGCCCATCCGGTACGTGAACGCCTCGATCAGCGTGGGGCCCTGGCCCGTACGCGCGGCCTCCAGCGCCTTGCGTGTGACGGCGAGGCAGGCGAAGACGTCGTTGCCGTCGACCCTGATGCCGGGGAAGCCGAATCCGGAGGCGCGCCGGTAGAGCGGGATGCGGGTCTGCTTCTCCAGCGGCTCGGAGATCGCCCACTGGTTGTTCTGGCAGAAGAACACGATCGGCGCGTTGAACACGCTGGCCCAGATGAACGACTCGTTGACGTCGCCCTGCGAGGTGGCGCCGTCGCCGAAGTAGACGATGGTGGCCGCGTTGGCGTCGTCGCGCTGGATGCCCATGGCGTAGCCGACCGCGTGGAGCGTCTGGCTGCCGATGACGATCGTGTAGAGGTGGAAGTTGTGCTCCTTGGGGTCCCACCCGCCGTGGTTGACCCCCCTGAACAGGCCGAGCAGCTTCACCGGGTCGACGTCGCGGCACCACGCCACGCCGTGCTCGCGGTAGGTGGGGAAGGCCATGTCGGAGTCGGTCAGCGCGCGCCCCGACCCGATCTGGGCGGCCTCCTGGCCGAGCAGCGAGGCCCAGATGCCCAGCTCGCCCTGGCGCTGCAGCGCGACGGCCTCGAGGTCGACGCGCCGGACGAGCACCAGGTCGCGGTAGAGCGACCGGACGTCCTCCGGGGTCAGATCGATGTCGTAGTCGGGATGCTCGACCCGCTCTCCCTCGGGGGTGAGCAGCTGGACGAGCTCAGGAGGTGCGTCAGCACCACGAGAGGCGTCTTGTGTCACGTGCCACTCCTGTGGTCGGGGCCGGTCCGAGATGGGGTTGCCACCTTAGGCCAGCCTTCGTAGCGCCGAACCGGGAGGTGGAGGTTCGTACGCTTTTGGGGCCATCGTGGCAGACGTCACAGCCCTGTGCGCAAGCCCCATGTCCTCCCCGTTCCCGTTGTGTCGGCGGCCACACGCGCCGGTAGGCTGTGCTTCCCACCACCCACCGCACCCAGGAGGAACGCAGTGGCCCGCGTCATCGTGGACGTCATGTTGAAGCCCGAGATCCTCGATCCGCAGGGCCAGGCCATCGCCAGGGCGCTGCCCAGGCTCGGCTTCTCCGGCGTCTCCGCCGTGCGCCAGGGAAAGCGGTTCGAGCTGGAGATCGAGGGCGAGGCCGACGAGGCCGCGCTCGCCGAGGTGCGCAAGATGGCCGAGACCCTGCTCGCCAACACCGTGATCGAGGACTACGTCGTCCGGGTTGAGGGGTAGAAGGCACTTTTGGGGGCTGGATTTCCCCTCGGGTGGTTAAAGCCGGGTTCGGTCATGCCACAATGCCACGGGCTTGCCAACACTAAATAACAACAACGTGATTTTGCGGTTAGCCCCGTTTTCTCAGGGAAACCTACTCCAGGTGACATTCCGGAGCCCGGAGGAGTCCGGTGGATATTGAGTTCTCGTTGGCACTGCCTCGGGATGCGATCGGCATACCGATGGTCAGGCGAGTGCTGGGCGATGCGATGCGTTCACTCAACGTGAGCGAGACGTGCATCGCCGACATGCTGCTCGCCGTGTCCGAGGCGTGCTCCAACGCGGTCCGGCACGGAGGGCCGGCCAACCGCTACGAGGTGACGGCGGCCATCGGGGCCGGCCAGTGCGACGTCCGCGTGGCCGACAACGGCGATGGCGTGCCGACCATGCCTCCGCACTTTCCTCCTCCCGACACCGAGAACGGCCGCGGCCTGCTGATCATGCGATCCGTCGTCGACGAGATCTCGTTCGGCGTCACGCCGGGCCGGGGCACCACGGTCCACCTGCGCAAGCTGCTCGACTGGGACGACGACGCCGCCGAGGCCCGTCCCCGCGAGCTCGCCGCCGTGTAAGCGCCGCGTGAGCCGCCGCGTGAGCCGCCGCGTGAGCCCGCGCCAGTCCCGCGTTCCCGAGCCGATGCGGACCACCGGAGCGCACCCGATAACCTGGTGATACCGCCGTCCACCCCGATCGGACGGTGGCGCGCGCATTCACCCGGAGGGGACGACTGTCATGAGCGCTGCCCGTGTGGGCGTTGTCACGTTTCCAGGAACTCTCGACGACCAGGACGCAGCCAGAGCCGTGCGCCTCGTGGGCGCGGAGGCGGTCCCGCTGTGGCACGCCGACCACGACCTGAAGGGAGTCGACGCCGTCTTCCTGCCCGGCGGCTTCTCCTACGGCGACTACCTGCGCTGCGGCGCCATCTCCCGCTTCGCGCCGATCATGGACGAGCTGGTCCCCGCCGCGAAGGCGGGCCTGCCGGTCATCGGCACCTGCAACGGGTTCCAGATCCTCTGCGAGGCGCACCTGCTGCCCGGCGCGCTCACCCGCAACGCCTCGCTCCACTACGTCTGCCGTGACCAGCGGCTCAAGGTCGAGCAGACCGCGACGGCGTGGACCAACGGCTTCACCGCCGGCCAGGAGATCGTGCTGCCGATCAAGCACGGCGAGGGCCGCTACGTCGCCTCCGACGACACGCTCGCCGCGCTGGAGTCGGGCGGCCACGTGGTCTTCCGCTACGTCGGCAACCCCAACGGCTCGCTCAACGACATCGCCGGCATCCGCAACGAGGCCGGCAACGTCGTCGGCCTCATGCCGCACCCCGAGCACGCCGTCGAGGAGCTGGTCGGCGCCCCGAGCACCGACGGCCTCGGCATCTTCACCTCCATCCTGAAGAACCTGGTGAACGCATGACAGACAGTGTCCAGCGGGCGGCGGAGACTCCCGACGAGCCGATGCCCTTCGCCGAGCTGGGGATGAAGCAGGACGAGTACGACCGGGTCAAGGAGATCCTGGGCCGCCGTCCGACCGGCTCCGAGCTGGCCATCTACAGCGTCATGTGGTCCGAGCACTGCTCGTACAAGTCGTCCAAGGTGCACCTGCGGCAGTTCGCCACCAAGGCGCCCAAGTCCGAGGCGCTGCTGGTCGGCATGGGCGAGAACGCCGGCGTGGTCGACATCGGCGACGGGTGGGCGGCCACGTTCAAGATCGAGTCGCACAACCACCCCTCCTACGTCGAGCCGCACCAGGGCGCGGCCACCGGCGTCGGCGGCATCGTGCGCGACATCATGTCGATGGGCGCCCGCCCGATCGCGGTCATGGACGCGCTGCGCTTCGGCGCCGCCGACGCGGTCGACACCCGGCGGGTGCTGCCCGGCGTGGTCGAGGGCATCAGCAGCTACGGCAACTGCCTCGGCCTGCCCAACATCGGCGGCGAGGTCTCCTTCGACCCCTGCTACATCGGCAACCCGCTGGTCAACGCGCTGTGCGTGGGCCTGCTGCGCAAAGACCAGATCAAGCTGGCCACCGCGCCCGGGCCGGGCAACAAGGTCGTGCTGTTCGGCGCCTCCACCGGCCCCGACGGCATCGGCGGCGCGTCGGTGCTGGCCAGCGCCACGTTCGAGGACGAGTCGCAGGCCAAGCGGCCCGCCGTGCAGGTCGGCGACCCGTTCATGGAGAAGCTGCTCATCGAGTGCTGCCTTGAGCTGTACGCCGCCGACGTCGTCGTCGGCATCCAGGACCTCGGCGCGGCCGGCGTCTCCTGCGCCACCACCGAGCTGGCCGCCAAGGGCACCGGCGGCATGACCGTCGACCTCAACCTCGTCCCGCTCCGCGACCCCTCGCTCAGGCCCGAGGAGATCCTGATGAGCGAGTCGCAGGAGCGCATGATGGCCGTGGTCCGGCCCGACGACATCCCCGCGTTCATGGCGATCTGCCAGAAGTGGGACGTCCCCGCCACCGTCATCGGCGAGGTCACCGACACCGGCCGCCTCGTGATGACGTGGGACGGCGAGGTCATCGTGGACATCCCGCCGGGCACCGCCGCCGACGACGGGCCCGTCTACGAGCGGCCCTACCACGAGCCCGCCGGGCAGGCCGCGCTCAACGCCGACACCCCCGACCGGCTCGAGCGGCCCGCCGACCTGCGGCAGACGCTGCTCAAGCTGCTCGGCTCGCCCAACCTCGCCTCCAAGGAGTGGGTGACCGGCCAGTACGACCGCTACGTGCGCTCCAACACCGTGCTGGCCCAGCCGGCCGACGCGGGCATGCTGCGCATCTCCGAGGCCATCGCGGGCGCCGAGCCGACCACCCGGGGCATCGCGCTGTCCACCGACGGCAACGGCCGCTACGCCAAGCTCGACCCCTACGCCGGGGCGCAGCTCGCGCTGGCCGAGGCGTACCGCAACGTCGCCGTCACCGGCGCCAAGCCGCTGGCCGTCACCAACTGCCTCAACTTCGGCTCCCCCGAGGACCCCGAGGTCATGTGGCAGTTCGCCGAGGCCACGCGCGGGCTCGCCGACGCCTGCAGGACCCTCGGCGTGCCGGTGACCGGCGGCAACGTCTCCTTCTACAACCAGACCGGCTCCACCGCCATCCACCCGACGCCGGTGGTGGGCGTGCTCGGCGTCATCGACGACGTCGCCCAGCGGGTGCCGACCGGGTTCGTCGCCGAGGGGCTGCGCGTCGTGCTGCTCGGTGACACCCGCGAGGAGCTGGGCGGCTCGGAGTGGGCTCACGTCGTCCACGGTCACCTGGGCGGGCTGCCGCCGCAGGCCGACCTGGAGGCGGAGCAGGCGCTCGGCACCGTCCTCGTCGAGGCGGCGCGGCGCGGGCTGCTCGCGGGCTCCCACGACCTGTCCGACGGCGGGCTCGCCATCGCGCTCGCCGAGTCGTGCCTGGCCAAGGGCGTCGGGGCGACCGTCGAGCTGACCGGCGACGCCTTCACCGACCTGTTCAGCGAGTCGGCGGCGCGGGCGCTCGTGGTGGTCCGGCCCGAGGCGTACGACGAGCTGGCCTCCCTGTGCGGCCGCCACGACGTCCCCTGCTACGGCCTGGGCACGACCGGCGGCTCGTCCCTGGTCGTCAAGGACGTCTTCGAGGTCCCGGTGGAAGAACTCCGCACCACGCACACGGCGGCCCTGCCGGCGCTGTTCGGCTGACGCGAGTTTCTCAGGGCCGGTGCGAGCTCCCTCGCACCGGCCCCTTTTCCACACGATCGCCGCGCCGGCGCTGTTCTGCGCGCTGTCCGCGGTGCGCCCGGAATCGCCGTAGCCGTTAACCGGCACGTGGCTTGCACGTGCCGGCCCCTTCCTTCCTGCCGTGGTTCTCCGGGCGCTCGGCGTTGTGCGGAAGCCTTACTTCTTCAGGCAGACGGCGTAGACCGTGCCGCCGCTGCCGCTGCCGCCGCCGAGGCCCTGGCTGGAGACCTCGGCGGTCTTCATGTCGTTCTTGGTGACGCTGACCGACCAGCCGTTGCCGGACGGCATGCTGCTCGTCACCTGGGAGCGGGAGTCCACCTGGAAGCCGCCGCCGGTCACCAGGTCGCCCGCCTTGCACTTCGCGGTGCCGCTGGAGCCGGAGAAGCGCTCGGAGACGGTGTAGGTGCTCAGGTTCGCGCCGGTGCCGGGCTCGCCCTTCGGGCCCTGGGGCCCCGCGGGGCCGCGCGGTCCGGTGTCGCCCTTCGGGCCCTGGGGGCCAGGGGTGCCGGGCTTGCCGGGAGCGCCCTGCTCGCCCTTGGGGCCCTGCTCACCCTTCGGACCCTGCTCACCCTTCGGGCCCTGTTCCCCCTGCTCGCCCTTCGGGCCCTGGGGGCCGGCGGGGCCGGGCGCGCCCTGCTTGCCCTGGATGCCGTGGCGGCCCTGCGGACCGCGGTCGCCCTTCGGGCCCTGGGGACCGGCAGGGCCGGCCGGACCCGCGGGCCCCTGCGGGCCGGTCTCGACGGTGGTGGTGGACGTGCCGCCGCCCCCGATGACCATCCGCTGCTCGCTCTTACGGCACTTGGCCGTGACGTTGACGATGCGGACGTACCGCGACTTCTCGTGGACGCAGGCGTGCACCGTTCCCGCCGCGGCGCCGGCCGAGACGGCGGAGGCCGCGGACGATGCGGTGGCGACGCCGCCCGCGGCCAGGAGCGAGGCGGCCAGCGCCCCGACGGTGGCGAGTGTCAGCGTGCCCCCACGACGAACCTTGATGGCCACGATGCCCTCCAGAGGGTCGAGTGTTGCGCGTGTGATGCAAGAGATTCACGCCTCAAACGTTCCAAAGGATGACCGTGATTACGTAACGCATTTATCTCGAAACAGAGGGTTACTGACGGCGATGACGGATTGTCGATGACGTGGGTGAGTAAAACGACGCAGTCGCGACAGCGATCGCCCGTGGATAATCGGTCTGTGTCAACCCCTGGTCCCACGTACCTCCCACCGGCCACCCAGCCCGTTCGCGGCGTTGTCTGGGGGATCCACCTGGCGCTGCCCATGCTGGGCCTCTGGCTGCTGCTGGCCAACGACCACATCAACATCCCGTGGCAGCACAACCCGAGCCACTTCTGGCTGATCATCCTGGTCGCCGGCGTCAACCTCGTGCTCGGCGTGCTCATCAGCGAGGCGTCGCGGCGGCGCGCCGACGCCCGCCTGTTCCTCGTCTCCATGGTCTTCGTGACCAACGCCGGCTTCTTCTTCCTGCACGGCCTGGCCACCCCCAAGGTCATCCTGCCCGGCGGCTCGGTGGGCTTCGACGCGGGCCAGCAGGTCGGGCTGTCGATCGCGGCGGTGTTCGCGTTCGTCTCGGCGCTGCCGCTGGGCGAGCGGGTGGCGAAGGTCGTGCTGTCGTGGCAGCACTTCATCAGGGGCGCGCTGCTCGGCGCCATGGTGCTGTGGGGCATGGTGTCGCTGGTGCCCGGCCTGACCGCGCTGAGCGAGCCGCCCGAGGTCTCGCCGATCGACTGGCTGGTCTGGGCGTCGATCCCGGGCCTGCTGCTGTACGGCGCGGCCGGCGTGATGATGTTCCTGCTGCACAGGCGCCGCCCGTCGGCGATGCTGATCAGCCTGCTCACCGCGTACGCGCTGCTGGCCGAGTCGATGGTGGCCGGCATGTCGCAGCTCAACTGGCACCTGTCGTGGTGGGAGTGGCACCTGCTGCTGACCCTGGCCTTCATGTTCGTCGCCTACAGCGCCTACCTGCAGTTCAGGCGCGAGGGGTCGAGCGCGGGGCTGTTCGACTCGGTGGCGCTGTCGGCGACCGTGGCCCGCATCAAGCGCGACTACGACCAAGCGCTGGAGGAGCTGGTCGAGCACGTACGCAAGGGCGAGCCGCTGGCCGCGACCCGGATGTCGGGCAAGTTCCGGCTCAACGAGGGCCAGGCGGCGGTGCTCGACCGGGCAGGACGGGCGCTGGCCGAGGAGCGCGAGCTGTCGGAGCGGCTGTCGGCGCTGGTGGCGGTGAGCGTGCAGACGCGGGTGGGCCTGCCGGAGGACCAGCTGCTGACGACGTCTCTTGAGCGGGTGCGGCAGGCGTACGGGGATGTGAAGATCGCGCTGGTGTCCGAGGGCAAGACGCAGGTGGGCTCGCGCGACTACGCGTTCATGGGTGACGACCCGATCAGGCGTGACGGGCTGCTGGCCTTCCCGCTGACCGTCAAGGGCAACCTGGCGGGCGTGCTGGAGGTGCCGATCGGGCGGACGAGCCAGGACGAGGCGCTGGCCGCGACGCTGGCCGGGCAGCTGTCGATCTCGCTGGAGAACGCCCGGCTCTACCAGGAGCTGCACACGCTCTTCCACCAGTACATGTCGCCGGACGTGGCGCACGCGCTGCTCGCCGACCCGGGGCAGGCGGCGCTGGGCGGCGAGGTGAAGGAACTGACGGCGCTCTTCGCCGACCTCAAGGGCTTCACGACGTTCTCGGAGAAGGTGACGCCGGGCGAGATCGTCGAGATGCTCAACCGCTACCACACGGCGGCCGTCCCCTGCATCCTGAACAACGGCGGCACGATCGTGCAGTTCGTCGGCGACGCGCTGCTGGCGCTGTTCAACGCGCCTGCCACGCAGGCGGGGCACGCGCGGGCGGCCTGCAAGGCGGCGCTGGAGATGCAACGGGCCGCCGCCGAGGTGGCCGAGGAGATGGCCTGGCAGCGCTCCGACGAGGTGGAGTGGCCGACGTTCCGGGTGGGCGTCAACACCGGGCCCGCGCTGGTGGGCAACATCGGCAGCCCCGAGCTGCGCGGCTTCAACGCGATGGGCGACTGCGTCAACGTGGCCGCCCGCCTCCAGGCGATCGCCGAGCCCGGCACGGTGGTCATCGGCGAGACGACGTACCGGCAGCTCGGGGATGACGTGACAGTGAATTCCCTGGGCGCGCTCAACCTCAAGGGCAAGGAGGAGCCGGTCACCGCGTACGTTCTGACGGATTTGGAATAGAACCAGGGTTCCGTTTGCCGCCATAATCGGGCGCATGGCCCCAGAACCTGGCGAGTTTCTCACCCTGCTGACCAACGAGGAGGTCGAGTCGCTGAAAGCGGCCGGCCGCCTGCGGCGGTGGGATCGCGGCACGACCATCATGACCGAGGGCGACACGTCCGACTGGGTCCTGGTGCTGCTGGACGGCCGGGTCAAGTGCTCGTCCCACACGAGCGCGGGCACCGAGGTGGTGCTCGCCGTACGCGGTCCCGGCGCGCTCATCGGCGAGCTGTCGGCCATCGACGGCTCGCCCCGCTCGACCACGGTCACCGCGCTGGAGCCGATCTCCGGCATCGTGGTCCGCGACTTCGCCACGTTCCTGGAGTCGCACGGCCGCATCGCGGTGCTGCTCATGCAGCAGGTCAGCGCCAAGCTGCGCGACTCCGACAGGAAGCGCATCGAGTACGGCGCCTTCGACACCACCGGCCGGGTCGCCACCCGCCTGCTGGAGCTGGCCGAGCGCTACGGCGAGAAGACCACCACGGGCGTCCGGGTGGCGCTGCCGCTCTCGCAGGACGAGCTGGCCGGCTGGACCGGCGCCTCCCGCGAGGCCGTCAGCAAGGCGCTGCGCACGCTGCGCGACCGCGGGCTCATCGAGACCGGCCGGCGGCGCGTGGTCATCCATGACCTGGAGGGACTGCGCAAGCGCGCCAGGTGACCACATTCCGTGACGTACGTCGTACGTCATGATGGAGGTCATGGTCGCGGTCACCCCCCACGACGCCACCCGCCTGCGCTACGCCTGGCGGGTCTGCGCGGTCACCAGCCTGGGCCTGGTCCTCATCGGCATCGCCGGCAGCACGCTGAACGTGGCGCTGCCCGCGGTCGTGCGGCACTTCCAGGCGGGCCCGCTGGAGTCGGGCTGGATCCTGCTGGCGTTCCTGCTGGTCAACACCGCGAGTCTGGTGTTCTTCGGCCGGGTGGCCGATCTGCTGGGCCGGCGCGAGGTCTATCTGGCCGGGTTCGCGCTGTTCACGCTGGCCTCGCTGCTGGCGGGGCTGTCGCCGAGCGTCGGGTTCCTGATCGCGATGCGGGTGTTACAGGCGGTCGGCGCGGCCATGATCCTGGCGAACGGCACGGTGATCATCACTGACGCGTTCCCGCCCGAGCGGCTCAGCCAGGGCATGGGCGTCTACATCGGCACGATGTCGGTCGCCCAGCTCGCCGGGCCGACCGTGGGCGGCCTCATCGCGGAGACGGCCGGCTGGCAGTGGATCTTCTGGGTGAACGTGCCCGCCGGGCTGCTCGCGCTCGGCGTCGGCGCGGCGATCTTACGCAAGATGCCGCGGCGGCCCAGGCAGCCGGTGGACGCGCTGGGCAACGTGCTGGTGTTCGCCGCCCTGTCGGCGCTGCTGCTGGCGCTGTCGGAGGCCGGGTCGCGGGGGCCCGGCAGCCCCGTCGTGATCGCCGGGGTGGCCGTGTTCGTCGTGGCGGCGCCGCTGGTCGTGGTGGCCGAGCGGCGCTCCGCGAACCCGGTGCTGGACCTGCGGTTGTTCGGCGGGCGGCTGCTGGCGTGCGCGAACCTGGCCTCGTTCTGCAACGCGCTGGCCCGCTCCGCGCTGATCCTGGTCGTGGCGCTGTACTTCCAGGCGGCGCGCGGCGTGGGCGCGTTCGAGGCGGGGCTGAGCGTGCTGCCCGTGCCGGTGGGGATCGGGCTGGCCTCGCCGATCGTGGGCATGCTGGGGCGGCGGGTGTCGCCGTACGCGCTGTCCATCGGGGGCGCGCTGCTGAGCGCGGCCGGGCTCGGCACGCTGATGGTGACGGCGGAGGCGGGCACGCCGTACTGGGTGATCGGCATCGGGCTCTTCGTGGCCGGCTGCGGCAGCGGAACGTTCCTCACCGGCAACACCACGCAGGTGATGACCGCGCTGCCGGCCGGGAGCCTGGGCGTGGTCAACGGGCTGCGGGTGATGGTGATGAACGTCGGCATCGTGATCAGCGTCGGCCTGTCGCTCACCGTGCTGACCGCGTCGGTGGGGCCGGAGCTGCGTGCCCAGGTCTACGCGGGCACGCTCTCCACGCTCTCACCGGTGGCCGTGGGGCAGCTCATGGACGGCTTCCAGCGGGCGTATGCGGTGCTCTTCGCCGTGGCCCTGGCGGGCGCGGTGCTGGCGGCTCTGGCGCGGCCTCAGAGCGCGCCGGCCAGCCGCGCCTCGACCTGACGGTAACGGGCGACCGGGATGAGGTGCACCCCGGCGAACGCCCCGCTGTCGCGCAGCGCCAGCACCTGCTCGCACGCGGCCTCGACGCCCGCCGCCCGGTCGGCGGCCACCGCGGCCACGAGCTCGTCGGGGATCGCGATGTCGGGGATGGCCGCGCCCAGCGTGCGGGCGTGCCGCTCGCTGGCGAGGACCATCACGCCGGCATAGACCGGCACGTCGGCCGGGTGCTCCTCGCGCCAGCGCAGCTGGGCCTCCACCGAGAAGCTGACCTGGGAGAACAGGAAGTCGGCTGTACGCTTCCAGGCCGGCAGCGGGCGCAGCGCGGCGGCGGCGCCCACGTGGAAGTCGGGCGAGAACGCCCGCGCCTCCTCGATCATCGAGCGCACGGTCAGGTCGCTCGTGCGGTTGCCGCTGGTGGGCTTGTCGCCGTAGACGAACAGGAACCGCTCGACCCCGTACGCGGCGGCCGTCAGCAGGTCGCGGCGGAAGCCGAGCAGGTTGCGGTCGCGCGAGTTGAGGCACGCGATGCCCCGCCCGCCCATCGCCTCGACCTCGTGCGCCACGGCCACGCTCGACACGGTGGCCCGGCCGATGTGGTTGTCGGGGATGAGGAAGGCGCTCGCGATGGTGCTCAACGTGCCGATCTGGTGCCTGACGCGCTTCAGATCGGGCCGGGTGGGTGGTTCGATCTCACAGATCAGTTCGAAGGCCATGATCGTGACTGTAGCCTCCGGCCGCCGCCCCGAGGAGGGGTCAGGCGGCCGCCTCCGCCGCCGTCGGGTCCTCGAACTGGGTGCGGTAGAGCTCCTCGTAGCGGCCGCCCGCCGCGAGCAGCTCGGCGTGCGTGCCGCGCTCGACCACCCGGCCGTCCTCGATGACCAGGATCAGGTCGGCCGCCCGCACGGTGGACAGCCGGTGCGCGATCACCACGGCGGTCCTGCCCTCCAGCGCCTCGCCCAGTGCCGCCTGCACCGCCGCCTCCGAGGTCGAGTCGAGCGCCGCCGTGGCCTCGTCCAGGATCACCACGCGCGGCCTGGCCAGCAGCAATCTGGCGATCGTGAGCCGCTGGCGCTCGCCGCCCGACAGGCGGTAGCCGCGCTCGCCCACCACCGTGTCGAGGCCGTCGGGCAGCGACTGGATGAGCGTGGCCAGGCGGGCGCGGGTGAGCGCGTCCCACAGCTCGTCCTCGCTCGCCTCCGGCCTGGCCAGCAGCAGGTTGGCGCGGATGGTCTCGTGGAAGAGGTGGCCGTCCTGGGTGACCATGCCGAGCGTGTCGCGGATCGTGTCGGCGGTCAGGTCGCGCACGTCCACCCCGCCGAGCCGTACGGCGCCCGAGTCGACGTCGTACAGGCGGGGCAGCAGCTGCGCGATCGTGGACTTGCCCGCGCCGGACGAGCCGACCAGCGCCACCATCTGCCCTGGCTCGGCGCGGAACGACACCCCGTGCAGCACCTCCTCGCCGCCGCGCGAGTCGAGCACGGCCACCTCCTCAAGAGAGGCCAGCGAGACCTTGTCGGCCGAGGGGTAGGAGAAGCGCACGTCGTCGAACTCCACCGAGACCGGCCCCTCGGGCACCTCGCGGGCGCCGGGGCGCTCCTGGATGAGCGGCTTGAGGTCGAGCACCTCGAAGACGCGCTCGAAGCTGACGACCGCGCTCATGACGTCCACGCGGGCGCTGGCCAGCGCGGTCAGGGGGGCGTACAGGCGGGTGAGGAGCATGGCCATCGCCACGAGCGCGCCGGGGGCGAGCTGGCCGCGCAGGGCGTAGAAGCCGCCGAGGCCGTACACGAGGGCCAGGGCCAGCGCCGAGACCAGGGTCAGCGCGGTGACGAACGCGGTCTGCGTCATGGCGGTGCGCACGCCGATGTCGCGCACCCTGCGGGCCCTGCCCGCGAACTCGGCCGACTCGTGCGCGGGCCGGCCGAACAGCTTGATCAGCGTCGCGCCCGGGGCCGAGAACCGCTCGGTCATCTGCGTGCCCATGGCGGCGTTGTGGTCGGCAGCCTCGCGCCGCAGCCGGGCGATCCTGCCGCCCATCCGCCGGGCCGGCAGCATGAAGACGGGCAGGAGCACCAGTGCGAGCAGGGTGATCTGCCACGAGATGCCGATCATCGCGACCAGCGTCAGCACCAGCGTGACCAGGTTGCCCACCACGCCGGACAGCGTGTCGGTGAAGGCCCGCTGCGCGCCGATCACGTCGTTGTTCAGGCGGCTGACCAGGGCGCCGGTGCGGGTCCTCGTGAAGAACGCGATCGGCATCTTCTGGACGTGGTCGAAGACGGCCGTACGCAGGTCGAGGATAAGGTCCTCGCCGAGCCCCGCGGAGAACCACCGGTTGAGCAGGCCCAGCCCGGCCTCCGCGATCGCCAGCCCCGCGATCAGCAGCGCCACGGTCACCACCACGCCGAGCGGCTCGCCGTTGAAGATGGCGTCCACCACCCGGCCCGCGAGCAGCGGAGAGCCCACGGCGAGGCCCGCGAGCACCACGCTGAGCAGCAGGAACAGCGTGATCTTGGTGCGGTGGGGACGGGCGAACCCGGCGATGCGGCGGAGCGTCGCCCGCGACAGCGGACGACGCTCCTGCTGGTTGTTCATCGAGTAAAGCTGGTGCCAGGCGGTCATCTCCATGCTCATGACATGGACGGTACGACCTCGACTTAACTTGAGGTCAAGCGCCGATCTTCTTGCCCTTGCCGTGCCAGACCACCGCCACCGCAGGGCGCGGCTGGTCGCCGTCGGGCCAGCGGCTGCCCGGGTTGTCCGGCGTGGCGCCGTCGATCTCGCCCGGGTGCTGCACCGCCACGAACACGCTGCGCTGGTCGCTCGTCACCAGCGGGCCGCAGGTCTCCGCGCCCACCGGGACCGTCAGGAACTGGCGCAGGTGACCCCGCTCCTCACCCTTGACCGGCATCACGAACAGGCCGTCGTTGGAGCCCAGCTCGTTGCCGTCCGTGGAGATCCACAGATTGCCGTCCTTGTCGAACGTCACGTTGTCCGGGCAGGAGATCGGCGAGACCTTGCTCTTGTCGTACCCGGCGAAGTAGGTCGTGGGGTCCTTCGGGTCACCGCAGACCAGCACCAGCGACCAGGCGAAGCGCCGCGCGCCCGCGTCGTCGCGGCGCTCGGTGATCTCCAGCACGTGGCCGTGCTTGTTCGACGGACGCGGGTTCGCCTCGTCCACCTGGGCCGGGGTGCGGTTGGTGTTGTTGGTCAGCGCCACGAACACGCCGCCGGTGACCGGGTTGCGCTCGATGTCCTCAGGCCGGTCCATCTTCGTGGCGCCGACCTTGTCGGCCGCGACCCGCGTGTAGACCAGCACCTCGGCCGCCGACATGCCCTTCACGTACGACCGGTCGCCCGACACCAGCGGGATCCACTCGCCCGAGCCGTCGAACTCCTTGTCCTTCGGCAGCTTGCCGGACCCGTCGATCTCCTTGTCCGGGCTGTCGCCGGTGAGCTTGGCGACGTACAGGGTGCCCTCGTCCAGCAGCGAACGGTTGTGCCGGTCGTTGCCCGGCTTGTAGCGATCCTTGGAGACGAACTTGTAGATGTACTCGAACCGCGAGTCGTCCCCCATGTAGACGACCAGGTGGCCGTCGCGGGACAGCGTGGTCGTCGCCGCCTCGTGCTTGAACCGGCCGAGCGCCGTACGCTTGACCGGCGTGGAGTCGGGGTCGAACGGGTCGATCTCCACGATCCACCCGAAGCGGTTGGCCTCGTGCGGGTGCTCGGCCAGGTCGAAGCGCTCCTCCACCCGGTCGAAGCGGCGGCTCTCCTCGGGCACGCCCGTCGTGATCGTGTACCGCTCGATGTACGGCTTCTGCGCCGCCGGCACCTTGTCGCCGTTGACGAAGTACTGGTCGATGTTCTCCTCGGCGGTCAGCACCGTCTTCCACGGCGTGGTGCCGCCCGAGCAGTTGTTCAGCATGCCGATGGGCGTGCGGCCCTCCGGGTCGGCGGCCGTGCGCAGCAGCTCGTGCCCGGCCGCGGGGCCGCTGAAGCGCATCTTGGTCTGCGCCGTGATGCGCCGGTTGTAGCGGCGGCGCCCCTCGGTGACCAGCTTCCACTGGCCGCTGCCGCCGGCCCGCTCGATCTCCACGACCGAGCCGCCGTGCGCGGCCAGCCCGATTTTGATCTGCTCCTCGGTCGCCTCCGCGCCGCCGGTGTAGCCGCGGAACATGAGGCTCTCGTCGGTGTACTCGTGGTTGACCCACATCAGCGCCCGGTCGTCGCCCATGGGGAACAGCGTCACGTAGTCGCAGTTGTAGCCGAACTGCTTGCTCTGCGCCTCAGGCGTCTGACCGTCGAAGTCGAACGCGGGCGCGTCGGGCAGCACCGGGTCGCCCCAGCGCACCACCACCGAGGACTTGTAGCCGTCGGGGACGCGCAGCGCGTCCTCCTTGTTCGGCGGCACCGGGGTGAAGCGCAGGTCGGAACGGCCGCCGCCCGGCCTGCCAGGACGGGCCGCCGCCGGCTCCGCCTGCCCGTCCGCGAGCGCCGGCGCCGCCCCCGCGAGGCCCGCACCCGCGACCAGCGCGCCGAGCGCGCCCGCCCGCAGCACGCCGCGGCGCGACAGAACCTCCTTCACCACGTCGCCGAAGTAGGCGTTGTCCGTGGTGTTGGCCACGTCGTGAGCGCACGCGTTGCCGCAGCGGAACTGACAGGTCAGCGCGGAACGGCCACCTTTGTGCGGGGTGGACAGCAGCGGTAGCAGCCGGCCTCCCGCGTTGGGGTTCGCCACAGGTCCTCCAGAAAAAAGCGCAGTTGTACGGCGGGGAGGCTACGGGCGCCGTCGAAACCGCAGGTGAACGACGACCTCCATCCCGATGAACGCTGACAGGGAGACAACTGGCAGGGAGACAATGGTCAGGTGCCTCCACGCAAGCTGGACCAGGAAAAGCTGAGAGCCGCCCTAGACGGCCAGCTCGTCGCCCTCGACGAGCCCCCCTACGACGGCCCCGCCTCCGCGCTCCCCGACGCGCTCGTCGCCGCCGTGCTCGCCGCCTACGACCGCGGGCTGCGGCCGGAACGCGACGCCGCCAGGCAGGCCGTGCGCCATCTGCTCGACAAGCTCGCCACCGCCGCGCCGGGCCGCACCGTCGAGGTGCGCGTGCCGCCGTACGCCGCCGTCCAGGCCGTCGCGGGGCCCCGCCACACGCGCGGCACCCCGCCCAACGTCGTCGAGATGGACGGGCGCACCTGGATCGAGCTCGCGCTCGGGCGCCTCACCTGGGACGAAGCGGTCGCCAAGGGCGCCGTCTCCGCCAGCGGCTCCCGCGCCGACCTCTCGGACCACCTGCCGCTGTAGCCCCTACCTGGTGCCGCTCATCCACGGGAACTTCGACTCGAAGCACCGGTCCGCCATCGGGCTCGGCAGCTGGGCGCACTCCTGCACGACGTTCCAGAACCAGATCGCCACGATCGCGAACAGGACCAGCGACAGCACGCTGATCACGATGCCGGCGATCGCGCGGCCCTTGCCCACCCGCTTGGCCAGGGCCACGCAGCCGAAGATGATCGACAGGATGGCGGTGATCAGGCCCGTGAAGCAGACGAACACCAGGAATGGGCTGGCCACGCCCAGCACGAGCGAGGCCGTCGCCAGGCCGCTGCCGGGCCGGGGCTGCTGGTACGGGCCGTACTGACCGTACTGGCCGCCTGAGGGGCCGTAGGGGGTGCCTGGGGGCGGGGGCGGCGGGTAGCCGGGCGGGCCGCCGTACGGGCTGGAGGGCATCGTCCCCGGGATCGTCTGGTCCTCGTCCTGCCGGTACGCCTGGTCGTGCCGCTCCTGCTGCTCGCCGGGGTGCGGCTGGTCGCCGCGCTCCTCCCCCGCCGCGTGCGGCGGCGTGCCGGCCGGTCCTGCGCCGGGCGGCGGCGTGCCCGCCTGGCCGCCCTCCCAGCGCGAGCTCTCGCCCGGCGGCGCGAAGTGCGGCTGGTCGCCCTGCTCGTAGCGTGAGGGCTGCCTGCCCGGCGGCTCACCCTCCTCCCGCTCCCGCTCCCGGCCCCACCCTGGATAGGTGGGCGTCGCCCCGGGGATCGGGAACACCTGTGTCTCCTCCACGTCCCGCTGCACAGGCTGCACAGGCTGCGAGGTCTCGGACGGCCCCGCGCCGGTCGGCTGCGGCGTCTCGGGGGCGGTCGGCAGGTCGGGATGGGTGGGCTGCCCGGACGGCCTGGGCTCGTGGGTCGGCGGCACATCGGGGGGCGGCACCACGGGCGGCGCCGGCGCGATCGGCTCGTCCCCCGGCTCCCTGGGCTCAACACCGGGCCGCGGCTCCGCACCCGGCCGCCCGGGCTCCTCGCCGGGCCGCGGCTTTTCACCGGGCCGTCCGGGTTCCACACCGGGCCGCGGCTGCTCACCCGGGCGCTCAGGCTCCTCGTCGGACCGGTCGTCCGGCAAGGTGCCCTCGCTCCACCACTCTGATTCCTGCTGGTGCTCTGGACGCCGGTCCTGCCCCGGGCGGGGCTCGTTGGGGTCCCCAGGTGTGGTCACGTCTGCGTCTCCCGACGGGTCTGCATGCCGGATAGTTCACCCTTTCGCGGAGAGCGCCCGCTAAACCGCACGACACGGTAAGAGGATCCTCATCTCTGGGTCACCGTGTGACAAAACGTCAGGGAACGAGTAAGGAACGGCCGGGTGGCGGGCGCGTGACCGTACCGGAGCACGACGGGAGCGCGATACGAATGCGGCCAGGTCAACGCACACCCGCAGATTCACCCCCAGGTGTGCGAGCACGGAAGCGCCCAACCTAGACTGAGGCATGTGCTGAAGGGCGACGGCCGGCTCGGCCATGACCTGGACCCCCACGACCGCGCACCTAAAGACGCCTGTGGCGTCTTCGGCGTCTGGGCTCCGGGCGAGGAAGTTTCCAAACTCACCTACTACGGGCTGTACGCGTTGCAGCACCGCGGACAGGAGTCCGCGGGCATCGCGGTCAGCGAGGGCAGCCGCATTCTCGTCTACAAGGACATGGGCCTGGTGGCCCAGGTCTTCGACGAGTCGGTGCTCAGCACCCTGCGCGGCCACCTGGCCATCGGACACTGCCGCTACTCCACGACCGGTTCCAGCGTGTGGGAGAACGCGCAGCCCACGCTGAGCTCCACCGAGGAGGGCGGCCTCGCGCTGGCCCACAACGGCAACCTGATCAACACCCCTGAGCTGGCGCAGCGCCTCGCTCCCGGCTCCACACGCGCCACCACCGACACCGAGGTCCTGACGACCCTGCTCGCGCAGGACCGCAGCAGGTCCGTCGAGGACGCGGCGGCCGAGCTGCTCCCGCAGGTCAAGGGCGCCTACTCGCTGGTCTTCATGGACGAGCGCACGCTTTACGCGGCCCGCGACCCGCAGGGCATCCGCCCGATGGTGCTCGGCCGTCTCGAACGCGGCTGGGTGGTGGCCTCGGAGACGGCGGCCCTCGACATCGTGGGCGCGACGTTCGTCCGCGAGATCGAGCCGGGCGAGCTGCTGACGATCGACGAGCGCGGCGTCAGGTCCCGCCGCTTCGCGCTCGCCGAGCCGAAGGGCTGCCTGTTCGAGTACGTCTACCTCGCCCGCCCCGACACCACGATCGCCGGTCGCGGCGTGCAGGTGACCCGGGTCGAGGTGGGCCGCGTGCTGGCCAGGGAGCACCCGGTGGAGGCCGACCTGGTCATCCCGACCCCCGAGTCGGGCACGCCCGCGGCGGTCGGCTACGCCGAGGAGAGCGGCATCCCCTACGGCCAGGGCCTGGTGAAGAACTCCTACGTGGGCCGCACGTTCATCCAGCCCTCCCAGACCATCCGCCAGCTCGGCATCAGGCTCAAGCTCAACCCGCTGCGCGAGGTCGTGGAGGGCAAGCGGCTGGTCGTCGTGGACGACTCGATCGTGCGCGGCAACACGCAGCGGGCCATCGTCAGGATGCTGCGCGAGGCGGGGGCGCGCGAGGTGCACGTCCGCATCTCGTCGCCGCCGGTGGCCTGGCCGTGCTTCTACGGCATCGACTTCGCCACCAGGGCGGAGCTGATCGCGGGCTCGCTGACGGTGGAGGAGATCAGGGCCTCGCTGGGCGCCGACTCGCTCGGCTACATCTCCCTAGAGGGGCTGACCAAGGCCACCACCATCCCGTCCGACCGGCTCTGCCGGGCCTGCTTCACGGGCGAGTACCCGATCCCGATCGACCAGGACAACGTGGGCAAGTTCGTGTTGGAGAGCAAGGCGTGAGTACGTACGAGGCGGCGGGCGTCGACATCGAGGCGGGCGAGCGGGCCGTCGCGCTGATGAAGGACAAGGTGGCGCGCTCGCGGCGGCCCGAGGTGGTCGACGACGCGAGCGGCTTCGCCGGTCTCTTCGACGCCTCGGCGCTGCTGCGCTACAAGCGGCCGCTGCTGGCGTCGTCCACCGACGGCGTCGGCACCAAGGTGATGCTCGCCCAGCGCTACGGCAAGCACGACACGATCGGCATCGACCTGGTCGGCATGGTCCTCGACGACCTGGTGGTGTGCGGGGCCGAGCCGCTGTTCATGACCGACTACGTGGCCTGCGGCAAGGTGGTGCCCGAGCGCATCGCCGAGATCGTCGGCGGCGTGGCGGAGGGCTGCCGGCTCGCCGGGGCGGCGCTGGTGGGCGGCGAGACGGCCGAGCACCCCGGCGCGATGGGCCCCGACGAGTACGACCTCGCGGGCGCCGGCACCGGCGTCGTCGAGGCCGACGCGCTGCTCGGCCCCGACCGGGTCGAGGCGGGCGACGTGGTGCTGGGGCTGGCGTCGTCGGGGGTGCACTCCAACGGCTACTCCCTCGTACGCCACGTGCTGCGCGAGGCGGACCTGTCGCTCGACGCGGTCCTGCCCGAGCTGGGCCGGCCGCTGGGCGAGGAGCTGCTTGAGCCCACCCGCATCTACGCGCTCGACTGCCTGGAGCTGGCCAGGCGGGTGGAGGTGCACGCGTACGCGCACATCACCGGCGGCGGCATCGAGGGCAACCTGGCCCGCTCGCTGCCGGGGCACCTCGACGCGGTGCTCGACCGCTCGTCGTGGACGCCTCCGGCGATCTTCGGCGTGCTGGCGGGCCACGGCCGCATCGCCCAGCAGGACATGGACAAGACGTTCAACCTCGGCGTCGGCATGGCCGCGATCGTCCCGGCCGGCGCGGCCGACGCGGCGATCAGGCTGCTGGCCGGGCGCGGTCTCGACGCGTGGGTGCTGGGCGAGGTCGTGCCGGGCGGCGGGCAGGCCCGCTACCGCTGACCACGCACAGATGGCCCGGCCGTGGAACGGCCGGGCCATTGTGCTGAAGAACGTGACGAAAGCCCCACGGTCACCCGTGGGGCCCGACGAGCGTGAGCGAGAATCCGGCGTGCCCACGCCGGGCCCTCGATCACATCAACCGGTCAATCCAACCGGTCGCAGCAACCAGGAGAACGGCTATCGGCGGCCGGACGTACGGCCATCGTCGTCGTCTCCGGCGCCATAGTCATCGGCGTAATCGGCATAGCGATCAGCCAGCTCATCGTTGAGGTCGTCGGCGTCGTCATTGCGGCTGGAGTCTCCGACCCCGAGTTCGTCGCGAAGACGGTCAAGATCCGTGCCACCGCTGTTGTACTTCAGCTGGCGAGCAACCTTGACCTGCTTGGCCTTTGCTCGGCCGCGCCCCATTGGCTCGACCCCCTCGTGTGGGGTCGTCCCCGACCCCTCGTCGCTAACGCACCACTCACTGACGCCGCCTGACTTTGGGCGTCAGCCTATCGTTCGCCTATTACCGTACCTGTTTTGTGCCCAGCTCGGTACGTCGTATGGGCGCGGGGCGTCAGTGGCCCAGCCAAATGGCCCGAATACGCCCGACTTCCGACATTCTGCGCTCGGCCAGCCTATCCGCTGCCACGGCGGGAGGAACGCCCTCCTCGGCCGCGATCGCGAAGATCTTCAGAGTCGTGTCGTAGATCTGGGCCGCCTTCGACCTGGCGCGTTCCATGTCGAAGCCGCCGATCTCGTCGGCGACCTGGATCACGCCGCCGGAGTTGACGACGTAGTCGGGCGCGTAGAGGATGCCGCGTTCGGCGAGTTGCTTCTCGACGCCGGGATGGGCGAGCTGGTTGTTGGCCGCGCCACAGACGATCGTGGCGCGCAGCACCGCCACCGAGTCGTCGTCGAGCGCGCCGCCCAGCGCGCAGGGCGCGAACACGTCGATGTCGGAGGTCATGAGCGCCCGCGCGTCGGCCACCACGTCGACCTCGGGATGACGCAGCCGCACCCGCTCGATCGCCTGGGGCGAGACGTCGCAGATCACGACCTCGGCGCCGTCCTCGCGCAGCAGCTCGACCAGGCGGTGGCCCACCTTGCCGACCCCCTCGACGCCGACCCGCCTGCCGCGCAGCGACGGCGTGCCGTAGACCCGCTCGGCGGAGGCGCGCATGCCCTGGAACACGCCGAAGGCGGTGAGGATCGAGGAGTCGCCGGCACCGCCGTGGGCCACCGTGCGGCCGGTGACGAAGCGGCACTCGCGGGCGACGATGTCCATGTCCTCGCTGTAGGTGCCCACGTCGCAGGCGGTGATGTAGCGCCCGCCGAGCGACTGGACGAACCTGCCGTAGGCGCGCAGCAGCGCCTCGCTCTTGTCGCGGGCCGGGTCGCCGATGATGACGGCCTTGCCTCCGCCCAGGTCGAGGCCGGCCAGCGCGTTCTTGTAGGCCATGCCCTTGGCGAGGTTGAGCACGTCGGCCAGGGCCTCCTGCTCGCTGCCGTACGGGTAGAAGCGCGTGCCCCCGAGGGCAGGGCCCAGGGCCGTGTTGTGGATGGCGATGATGGCACGCAGGCCGCTCTGCTCGTCGGCGCAGAAGACGACCTGCTCGTGGACGTCCTTGTGGGACGCTCCGAAGACGTCGGTCACGGTAGTGACTCCCTGTCCGGTCCACCGCTCCTTCGCGGCGGAGATCACCTCACAGAGTAGTAAGAGACCGACGGTGCACGCAGGTTCGCTTCGTGACACGATGCCTCCGTGCTGCCCTATGCCGCCTACCTCCGTGTCTATGAGCCACTGACCGCGTTCGCCGAGTCCGAGCGCAAGGTGTGGGCCGACTACGCCGACTCACGTGACCGCCCGCGCCGCGCGAACGCGCTCAATGCGGAGCATGGCGAGTCGGTCATGCGTCTGCTCGGCACGCCCCCTCAACCCGTTCCCGCCCAGGAGAGCCCCAACGCCTATCTGCGGCGCGTTGAGGACCGTCTCTATGTCTGTCCTTGGCAGACACGTTTGCGCTCGTGGCTGGCGTTCTCACGGCTTCGTGGCACCACACCCCAGAAGATCATGGACCACCTCGTGCCCAAGGCGATCGCCGACCAGACGGCCGACGACTTCGACCGGTACAAGAGGAAGGCCGGTTCGGCCGCGTTGCGCACCCACATCCGCACCACGGCGTGGCATGTGCCGCCGTCGTGGTTCGTGCCGTTTGATGGGAACGAGCGCTGGCTGGTGCTCGGCTCCGCCAACCCGGGACAGGACGTGACGACCACTACGGGCCGTAACCTCATCTACGTCACCTCCATGGCACAGGCCAGGAGGCGGGCGGCCCGCGCACTCAACGTGCTGCGCCGGCATCTGGGCGACGCGGCGGCCAATCTTGAGGTCGAGGACATCGCCAGGTGGCTGGAGGAGTTCCACCCGCACTCCCTCGTCGAGCTCGACTACGGCGGTCTCGTCCACCTGATGGACGACGACGCGCTGCAGGCCGACCAGTCGGTTGCGGAGCTTTCTGCCGCTTTGACGGGACTGGACACGGGTCAAGAAGAACTTGCCTACGCCATGTACCAGAGGGTCATCCTGCGGTGGAAGTCAATGCAACTGCTGGAATCTGCCAACTGAGCCCCAATACGGCCGTCTGACCTGCATGAGTAGGTCACGTCTCGCGGCTGCTCTCTTCTGCGAACTGAGTAGTTTGCCGTTTTCACTGCGATACCACGAACCGTGTCGCTAGAATCACCGAGCGTGACATGGCCACGGGGGCGGGCAGCTGGGTCAAAGAAGGGCTCGCCAATCGCTCTGAGTGGCGGTATGGTCACATCGGGTGATGCCGCATATGGCTCAGAAAAGCCGCACGCTCTGCGCCATAGGGGGACATCCGTGACACGCGCAAAGGCAGTCACAGGATCGCAAGCCGGTCCACACGGAGGAGAGGCCGCACAAATGTCAGCTCGTACACCCGAGGCCGAGCCACTGCTCACGCCCGCTGAGGTCGCGACCATGTTCAGGGTCGACCCCAAGACCGTTACGCGGTGGGCCAAGGCGGGCAAGTTGACGTCGATTCGTACCCTGGGCGGTCATCGGCGTTACCGGGAGACCGAGGTTCGGGCGCTGCTCGCGGGCATTCCGCAGCAGCGCTCCGAGTAGCGGGAAGGTCGTCACGGACCTCAGGGGGGTTTGATGGGGGTGGACCGGGTCGCCATTTGGGCCGGGTCCACCACTGTGACGACGAGACGTCGGATGGAAGTTGGCGCCGCCCGCCCGGCGCCACTCTTCCGTGACGTGTCACGCCCTCCGCCGCTACGCCGGCCGGTCGAGTAAACCGGCGACGCCGCCGTCATGCGACGCGGCGACTCCGAGCAGCGCGACCATCTGGTCGACCAGCAGCTTCTCCAGGGTGGGCCGGTCGATGTCGCGATGCTCCAGCCAGTCGAGCCCGGCGGTCTCGACGGAGGCGATCCACGACCGCAGGGTCGTGCGCAGCACCGGGCTCGGTTCTTCGACGCCCATCTGCTTCTGGATGAGGAGGAAGAGCCGGCGGCGCACGCCGTCGACGATCTCCCCCACCTCGCCCGTCCTGTTGGCGGGGCCGCCGCGCAGCAGCGCCGCGAAGCCCGCCGCGTGCTCCTCGACGAAGTCGAAATAGCGCCTGAGCCCGGAGGCCAGCTCGTCGAGCGGACTGCCGCCCTCCTGCGGCCGCAGCCGCGACTCCAACTGCTCCGCCGCGCTTCTCAGCGCCGCCACGTAGAGCTCCTGCTTGCCACCGAAGTAGTGGTAGACCAGGGCCCGCGAAGCCCCCGCCGCCGATGCGACGTCGTCGATCGACACATCTTCCGCGTCGCGGGTGGAGAACAACTCCAGCGCCGCCGCCATGAGCTCTTCCCGGCGGCGGTCCACACTGAGCCTGCGCCGAGCCGGCCGTGCCGTCTCGGCTGACTTCCCGGGTGTCACCCCAGCACAGTATCCGACCGGCCCCCGCCGGGATCCCGCACGTCCCGCGCCCGTTACGCGACAGGTTGCGGCAATCCGTGACGCAGGCCGTACCCTGCGGTCAACTCGATCGTTTGGTGAGACAGGTGCCCATATCCGCATCGCGGGGGAGACACATGTCAGGACCGCCCGTCAACACATCCACCATCCCTGAGCTAAGAGAGGTAGACGCGCTGCCTCGGCCCAGACCGACCATCCGTAACGTCGCCGAACGAGCCGGCGTGTCCAAATCGCTGGTCTCACTCGTGCTGCGCGGATCCCCGCACGTGAGCGAGCACCGGCGCCAGGCCGTGCTGCAGGCGGCCCGCGAACTCGGCTACCGGCCCAACGCGGTCGCGCGGAGCCTGGTCGAAGGACGTACCCATCTGGTGGGCGCACTGGTCGCCGACCTGCACAACCCGTTCTACGCGGAGTTCCTCGACGGCCTGCAGGAGAGCCTGCACGGCGACGGGCTGCGCATGCTGATCGGGAACAGCCAATGGGACCCCGCGTTCGAGGACGAGGCCGTGGAGGCCTTCCTCGAGCTGAGGGTCGACGGGCTGGTCCTGCTCGGCATCGCCCCGACCAGCGAGACGCTGATCGAGGCGACCGCCTACACCCCCACGGTCGTCGTGGGGGAACGTGACATCGAGCTCGACGGCGTCGACATCGTGGTCGACGACGACCAGCTCGGCGCGCGGCTGGCCATCGACCACCTGGTCGAGCTGGGCCACAAGCGCATCGCCCACATCGAAGGCCGGCGGGCGTCGCGCTGCGAGGGCTACCTCGTGGCGATGCGCAGGCACTCGCTGGCGCCGTACATCATGGTCGAGGCCGCTGACTCGACGGAAGAGGGCGGCAGGGAGGCGGCGCTCGCGCTGCTCACCCGCGACCCCAGGCCCACGGCGATCTTCGCCGCCAATGACGTGACCGCGCTCGGTGTGCTGTCGGCCGCGAGCGAGCTGGGCCTGCGCGTCCCCGAGGACCTCTCGGTGGTCGGCTACGACAACACCCACCTGTCGGCCTCCCGGCACATCTCGCTCACCTCCGTCGACCAGCCTCGCCGCACCATGGGCAGGTCGGCGGCCGCGCTGCTGAGCGACAGGATCGGCGATCCCGGCAAGGTCGCACGCCTGCGGGAGGTACGCCCTGAACTGATCGTCCGGCGGAGCACGGGACCCGCCTAAGAGAGCATCAAACCTGGGTCAAGCCGTGTGGCGGCGGCGCCACACGGCGGTTTACTCGGCAGGGTCATGCTAGGTGTGGCCGGATCCGATCCGGCCACGATCTGATCCGGGGGAACAGCTATGCGTGATCCGGAACTGGTGTCCTGCGCCCAGCGCGCCGCCGCCGAGCTAGAGCGCGCCTGGGGGCACTGGCGGGCGGGCAGGGGACGGGGCACCGACGGCGCCGCGGAGTCGGTCGCCAGCTACGTCGCCCACTCGCTCGACCACCCGTGGGGCCGTCCCCGCGTCGTCCTCGGCCTCGACGCCGAGGACGCGCGGGAGCTCGCCGCCCTGCTCGAACGTCAGGAGGCCGGCGAGCGCGTCTGGTGAGGACGTACGGCGTGCCGTGGCACGCCGCGCTTGGCATAAGTCGAGTTCGCATGCGTGGATTGCCGTAAGTTGGACGGCATGCGTGCTCTACCAGCCACAGTCCTCGCCGTCTGCGGCCTGATCGCCTCCGCGTGTGGCGGCACCGGCACCGGTGGCGCCGCGGCAGGTCAGGCCGCCCCAGCGACCACGGCAGGTCAGGCACCCGCCGCCACTCAGGCCAAGGACGCACCGCCCGAGGCAAAGGACGCACCGCCCGAGGCAAAGCCGCTCGACGGCAAGGTGGTCGTCATCGACCCCGGCCACAACGGCGGCAACTACCGGGCGCCCAAGGAGATCAACCGCAAGGTCAACGTGCTGACGCAGATGAAGGCCTGCGACACGACCGGCACCTCCACCAATGACGGCTACAGCGAGGCCGCCTTCACCTGGGACGTCTCCAAGCGCCTGCAGAAGATCCTGAAGAAGCGCGGCGCGACGGTGAAGCTCACCCGCTCGAGCAACGACGGCGTCGGGCCGTGCATCACCGAGCGGGCCGCGATCGGCAACAAGGCCGAGGCGGACGCCGCGATCTCGGTGCACGCCGACGGCTCGGCCCCGGCCAACAGGGGCTTCCACGTGATCATGCCCAAGAAGATCAACGGTCCCGTCGACAAGGTCGTGGACGACTCCAGCAGTCTGGGCGTGGCCGTACGCGACGCCTTCCGCAGGGGCACCGGGCTGCCCTACTCCACCTACATCGGGCGCAAGGCCCTCGATTACCGCAGCGACCTGGGCGGGCTCAACCTGTCGACGGTGCCGAAGATCTTCGTGGAGGCCGGCAACATGCGCAACGCCACCGAGGCGGCCAAGTTCCGTGACCCGAAGTTCCGGCAGAAGATCGCTGTGGCGCTGGCGAACGGATTGCAGCACTATCTGCAAGCATGATTCCTCGCCCAGAGCTGCTTCGTGACCTTTCCTCCTCCTTCGAGCTGACGGCCTCTCCCACGGTCTCCGGTGACCTGGTCGCCTCCGTACGCACGGCGCTGGCCGGGCTCGACCCGCTGCCCGGCGACTCCGGTGAGATCGACGTGCGCCGTGACCCCGGGCTGGGCGAGGAGGCGTACCGGCTGACGGTCGGGTCGCGGGGTGTGGAGATCGTGGCGGGCGGGCCGGCGGGCGCGTTCTACGCGGCGCAGTCGCTGCGCCAGCTCCTGCCGCCGGCCGCCTACCGGTTCTCCTCCGGCGCCTCGTGGCCGGTGCGCGGGGTGCGGATCGAGGACGCGCCGCGCTTCGCCTGGCGCGGCCTGCACCTCGACGTGGCCAGGCACTTCTTCCCCAAGCGTGAGGTGCTGCGGCTGATCGACCTGATGGCGGTGCACAAGCTCAACCGGCTGCACCTGCACCTCGTGGACGACCAGGGCTGGCGGGTGGAGAGCCGGGCCTATCCGCTGCTGCACGAGGTCTCCTCGCACCGGCCGCGGACGGCGGTCAACCACTACCGCGAGCCCGACGCGTACGACGAGGTGCCGCACGGCGGCTACTACACGCTCGACGACCTGGCCGAGCTGGCCGCGTACGCGCGCTCGCGGCACGTGACGATCGTGCCGGAGATCGACGTGCCGGGGCACGCGTCGGCGATCCTGGCGGCCTATCCGGAGTTCGGGGCCACGGGTGAGCCCCATGACGTGCTGGACCGGTGGGGCATCTCCCCCGCGATCCTGTCGCCGCTGCCGGCGACCGTGGAGTTCCTGACCGCGATCTTCGACGAGCTGATCGGCGCGCTGGGCGAGACCCCCTACGTGCACATCGGCGGCGACGAGGTGGTGCTCGACCGGTGGGCGGCCTCCGACGAGATCACCGCGTACCGGGAGTCGCTCGGCCTCGGCGGCGTGGTGGAGCTGCAGGCGTGGTTCCTGCGGCGGCTGGCCGACGTGCTGGCTGAGCGGGGCGCGCGGGCCGTGGTGTGGGACGAGGCGTTCGTGAGCGGCGGGCTGCGGCAAGACACGATCGTCATGCCGTGGCGCGGCATGAACGTGGGCCGCAGGGCCGCCGCGGCCGGGCACGACGTGGTGGCCACGCCGGTGTTCCCGCTCTACTTCGACTACGCCGAGGCCGGCTCGCCGGACGAGCCGATGGCGATCGGCGACGCGATCACCGTGGCGGACGTCGCCGCGTTCGACCCCGCGCCGGCCGGGTGGAGCGACGAGGAGCGGGCGCGGGTCATCGGCGTGCAGGCGCAGCTGTGGACCGAGCGGGTGCCCGACCCGCGGACCGTCGACTACCGGATGTGGCCCAGGGCCTGCGCGCTGGCCGAGGTGGCGTGGGCCGGCGCGGCGGGCGACGACTTCGACGGGCGCCTGGGCGAGCACCTGGGGCGGCTGGACGCGCTCGGCGTGGAGTACCGTCCGGCGGCGGGGCCGCACCCGTGGCAGCGCCGCCGCCCGCACCGCCCCTCCACCGTGCGGGTGACCGAGGTGATGGAGCGCATCGACGCCTTGACCCACGACGCCGAGTCCACCAGGCCCAGCCTCTAGCTGAAGGTCAGAAGGCCGGGCGGTCGTTGAGTATGCGCTGCCAGAGCAGGTGGTGCTGCCAGCGGCCGTCGATCTCCAGATAGTCCGGCGCGGTGCCGTACGGCTCGAAGCCGCACTTGCGCAGCACGCTCTGCGAGGCGGCGTTGTCGAGCAGGGTGCCGGCCGCGACGCGGTGCAGGCCGATCTCCTGGTCGGCCTGCCTGCACACCTCGCGCACGGCCGCGGTCGCGAGGCCGCGGCCGTTGTACTCGGCGTCGATCCAGTAGCCGACGTCGGCGCTGAGCCAGGGGCCGCGGACGATGTTGCTGAGCGTCATGCGGCCGACCACCCGCTCGCCGTCACAGAGCAGCCACGGCACCACCTGGCCCCTGCCGTGCGCCTGGAGCTGGCCCTTGAGTCCCTCGGCCTGCCCGGCGAAGGTGAAGAACCCCTCGGAGCGGCGCGGCTCCCACCGCTTGAGGTGGTCGCGGTTGCGGAGGTAGGCGGTGGCGAGCGCCTCGGCGTCCTGCTCGGTCGCCAGGCGCATGACCACGCCGCCGGTGAGCGTCACGGGTCTGATCATTCGGCCCACCTTAGATCACGCCGTACGGCCGACGGCTTCCATGACCGAGCTCAGGCCGTGGCGGCGGACCCGGCGCAGCAGCTGCCGGTGGATGCGGGCGGCCCACAGCGGGCCCCCGTAGATCCAGCCGGTGTAGCCCTGGACGAGGGTGGCGCCGGCGAGGATGCGCTCCCACACGTCGTCGACGTCCTCGACGCCGCCGACCGAGACCAGCGTGAGCCGGTCGCCGACCTTGGCGCGCAGCCGCCGCAGCACCTCCAGCGAGCGGGCCTTGAGCGGGCGGCCCGACAGCCCGCCGCGCTCGCCGTCGTGCTTGATCGTGGTGTTGGTGGCGATGATGCCGTCGAGGCCCAGCTCCATGGCCAGCTCGGCGACCGCGTCGACGTCCTCGTCGGCCAGGTCGGGCGCGATCTTGACGAGCAGCGGGGTGCGGCGCGGGGTGGCGTCGCAGACCTCCTTGACCGCGGTGAGCAGCGGCCGCAGCAGCGAGACGGCCTGGAGGTCGCGCAGCCCGGGGGTGTTGGGCGAGCTGACGTTGACCACGAGGTAGTCGGCCAGCGGGGCGAGCTTCTTCGCGCCGGCGACGTAGTCGGCGGTGGCGCCCGGCTCGGGGATCACCTTGGTCTTGCCGATGTTCACCCCGACCACGACGGGCACGCCGCGCGGGCGGCGCAGCCTGCGGGCCGCGGCGTGGGCGCCGGCGTTGTTGAAGCCCATCCGGTTGATCACCGCGCGCTCGCGTACGAGACGGAACAGGCGGGGGCGCGGGTTGCCCGGCTGGCCGTGGGCGGTGATGGTGCCCACCTCGACGTGGCTGAAGCCGAGCGCGGCGACGGCCTCGGCGCAGGCGGCGTCCTTGTCGAAGCCGGCGGCCAGGCCGAGCGGGCCGGGGAAGTGCACGCCGAACGCGCTCACGCGCAGGGCCGGGTCGTGCGGCGCGTACGCCCGGTGCAGCAGCCGCTTGAGCAGCGGCAGCCGGGCGAGGAGCGCGAGGGCGCTCACGGTGAGTCGGTGCACGGCCTCGGCGTCGAAACGCCGCAAGACCTGCGAGAACACGAGGCGATACATCACGCGTCAGGCTACCAAGCCGGCCTCGTGGGCGATGATCGCGGCCTGCACGCGGTTGCGCACGTCGAGCCGGGTGAGGATGGCGCTCACGTACGCCTTCACCGTGCCCTCCACGATGTGCAGCTCGCGCGCGATCTCCGCGTTGGACAGGCCCCCGCCGAGCAGCGCGAGCACCTCGCGCTCCCGCTCGGTGAGCACCTCGATGCGGTCGCGCGCCTGCGCGCCCTTCGCCATGCGCCCGCCGGACAGCTGCGCGATCACCCGCTGGGCGACCTTCGGCGACAGGTACGCGGCCCCCTCGGCGACCGCGTGGATGCCGGCCAGCAGCTCGCGCGGGTCACCCGACTTGAGCAGGAACCCGTTCGCGCCCACGTCGAGCGCCTTGGCGATGTAGTCGTCCTCGCCGAACGTGGTCAGCATCACCACCGCCGTGCCGGGCGCCGCCCTGCGGATCTCGGCGGCGGCGGCCAGGCCGTCGAGGCGCGGCATGCGGATGTCGAGGAGCGCGACGTCGGGGTGGTGGCTGATGGCGAGGTCGACCGCCTGCCTGCCGTCGCCCGCCTCGGCCACGACGTCCAGCTCGGGGTCGGATTCGAGGATCGCCCTGACCCCCGCTCTGATCATGGCCTCGTCGTCGGCCAGGAGTATGCGGATCACGCCCTCTATAGTGGCGGCATGGCGCAGGTGAAGGTGTACGGCCGCAGGGACGTGTGGGCCGGGCGGCAGCGTGAGGTCTCCGATCTCATCCAGGCGTGCCTGGTGAAGGCGTGGGGGCTGCCCGAGGACAAGCGGTTCCACCGGTTCCTGCTGCTCGACGCCGACGACTTCGTCTGCCCGCAGCGGAGTGAGCGTTATCTCATCATCGAGATCGTCTGCTTCACCGGGCGCAGCACCGAGGCCAAGAAGGCGCTGATTCGCGAGATCTACGCCAGGTCGGGGTACGATCCCGAGGACGTCGAGATCACGATCATCGAGATGCCCACACACAACTGGGGCATCCGGGGCGTTCCCGCAGATGAGCTCAGCCTGCCGTACAAGGTGGAGGTCTGAGGTCAGGGGCAGGTACGCCCGGGCGGTATGGTCCGACTCATGAGCACTCACTATGACGTCGTCGTCCTCGGCGCGGGTCCTGGAGGTTATACGGCCGCGGTCCGCGCCGCCCAGCTCGGCCTGCGCACCGCGGTCGTCGAGGAGAAGTACTGGGGTGGCGTCTGCCTGAATGTGGGCTGCATTCCGTCCAAGGCGCTGCTGCGCAACGCCGAGCTCGCCCACATCTTCCACCACGAGGCCAAGACCTTCGGCATCAGCGGCGAGGTCACCTTCGACTACGGCGCGGCCTTCCAGCGCAGCCGCAAGGTGGCCGACGGGCGGGTCAAGGGCGTTCACTACCTGATGAAGAAGAACGCCATCACGGAGTACGACGGGCGCGGCACGTTCCTCGACGCCAACACGCTCCAGGTCAACGGCGAGACCATCACGTTCTCCCACTGCATCATCGCGGCCGGCGCGACCACCCGGCTCATCCCCGGCACGCAGCTGTCGGAGCGCGTGGTGACGTACGAGGAGCAGATCCTCTCCGAGGAGCTGCCCAGCAGCATCATCATCGCGGGCGCGGGCGCGATCGGCGTCGAGTTCGCGTACGTGCTGCACAACTACGGCGTCAAGGTGACGATCGTCGAGTTCCTCGACCGCATCGTGCCGCTGGAGGACGAAGAGGTCTCGGCCGAGCTGGCCAAGCGCTACAAGCGGCTCGGCATCGAGGTGCTGACCTCCACCCGCGTCGACTCGATCGAGGACAACGGCTCCTCCGTCAAGGTCACCGTCACGCGCGGCGACCAGACGCAGGTGCTGGAGGCCGACAAGGTGATGCAGGCCATCGGGTTCCAGCCGCGGGTCGAGGGCTACGGCCTGGAGAAGACCGGCGTCGAGCTGACCGAGCGCGGCGCGATCGCCGTCGACGGCCGGTGCCGCACCAACGTGCCGCACATCTTCGCCATCGGCGACGTCACGGCCAAGCTGATGCTGGCCCACGCGGCCGAGTCGATGGGCATCATCGCCGCCGAGACCATCGCGAACGCCGAGACGATGGAGCTCGACTACGTGATGATCCCGCGCGCGACCTACTGCCAGCCGCAGGTGGCGAGCTTCGGCTACACCGAGGCGCAGGCCCGCGAGCTGGGCTACGACGTGAAGGTGTCGAAGTTCCCGTTCACCGCCAACGGCAAGTCCCACGGCCTCGGCGAGACGGCCGGCTTCGTGAAGATCATCAGTGACGACACCCACGGCGAGCTGCTCGGCGCCCACCTGATCGGGCCCGAGGTCACCGAGCTGCTGCCCGAGCTGACGCTGGCGCAGCAGTGGGACCTCACCGTGCACGAGGTGGCGCGCAACGTCCACGCCCACCCGACGCTCGGCGAGGCCGTCAAGGAGGCCGTCCACGGGCTCGCGGGTCACATGATCAACATGTGAGCCACCGACCTCCGGCCGCGGCGCGTCAGGCCCCCTGTACGCGTATGCGCTCCATGGCCTCAAGAGCCGCGGCGGGGTCTCGGTGCAGCGCCGGATTGTCGCGCAGGTAGGCCGCCTGCCGCGGGGTCAGCTCCATGCCGACGGTCGTCCCGTCGATCTTCATGGCCAGCAGGTTGCCGACGAAGACCAGGCCGATGGTGGCGTCCCCCAGCGAGTCCAGCAGCGTGGCGATCGCCTCTGCGTTGGTCTTGGTGATCGCCGCCTGGGTCTCGAAGTACAGCTTGTTCTCCCCCGCCGAGACGGCCAGCCCGACCGCCGACTCGACGCGCTCGGCGCCGGCCTGTCGCTTGAAGACGGTCAGCACCGCCTGCCACAGGCTGCCGGTGAAGATCACGCTGCCTCTGACGACGTCGCCGCCGAGTTCGCGCAGCGCCTGGTGCACGCGGCGCAGGGTGAGCTCCTCGTCGCCGCCCGCCACGTACACGACGGCGACCGCCGGCGCGGCGCCGGCGTCGCCGCGCGCGAGCCTGCGGGCGGCGAAGGCGAGCCCGGCGAGCTGCCGCCGCGCGGCCGGCGTGCCTCGGTACGGCACCCGCTCGGCCGTGGCCGGGTCGGCCCTGGTCACGGGGCCTGCGGGGGCGTCGGGGTCACCAGCGAGGGCGCCCGCGTACGTGCCCGGCTCGTGGGTGGCTTGCGGGGGCGTGGATTTGGCCATGGGGGGTCTCTCCGGGAGTCTCCGGTGCGGCGCGTACCAGGGTAGGCGCATCGGAGGCGTGAACCAGAGAAATCCGCGCTTTAAGCGTCCCTGGGGATGTCGCGAGCCGCGGCGTGGAACGTGTGCAGGCATGGGAGTCCCCGCGAGGCGCCTGCCGGTGTCCGAGGTGCGCCGGGCGCAGATCACGTCGGCCACGATCACCGTGCTGGCGCGGCGGGGGTTCGCGGGCACCAGCTACGACGCCATCTGCCGGCAGGCGGGGCTCAGCAGCAAGCGGCTGATCTCCTACCACTTCGCCGACAAGGAGGAGTTGCTGGCGACCGTGGCGCGGGTGGTGCGGGAGGAGGAGGCGGCGTTCGTCCGCCGGGCGGCCTCGGGCGTCTCGGGGGTGCGGGAGCGGCTGTCGGCGTACATCAGGGGGCGGCTCGACTTCGCCGCCGCCCGGCCCGAGCGCGTACGGGCGCTGCGGCAGATCGTCTGCAACACCTCCGAGTCGGGCTCCGACGGGTGGTGTCCCGCCGAGCTCTTCGCGGAGGGGCAGCGGGAGGGGGCCTTCCGTGCGTTCGACGCCGAGGTGATGAGCGCGGCGCTGCGGGGGTCGATCGAGGCGCTCGCCCTGTCGGACGATCCGCGGGCCGGGGCCGACGAGCTCGTACGCGCCTTCGACCTCGCCACCAGGCCCTCCTAGCTGCACTTCTCACCAGATCTTCACATTCCACTGAGAAATATCTGAGGATGCACGGCGACCTTGGAGGGGACGAAGACCCCTCGTACCGGACGGTGGTCCCCGCACATGACCTCAACCTCCTCACGAACGACCGCGCGGCCCAGCCGCCGCCGCGGATCCGCAGGCACCGCGATGCTGCGGCTCGGGTTGCTCGCCCTGGTGGCGATCGGCCTCGTGGGCGCCGCTCTCGAGCTGGCCTTCGAGCGCCACTGGCAGACCCCGCCCCAGCTGATCCCCTGGGTGGCCATCGCGCTGCTCGCGGTCGCGCTGCTCATGCTCGCCCTGCGCGACGCGGGGCCCGTGCTCACCGTGGTGCGCGTGCTCGCCGTGATCGTGCTGCTGGCCTCGGCGTACGGCGTCCTCATGCACGTGGTGGCCAACCACGGCATGGGCGCGATGGATCCCGACTGGGACTCGCTGTCGCCGCTGTCGCAGTGGTGGTCGGCGCTGACGAAGTCGGTCGGCGGCGCGCCGCCGCTCGCGCCCGGCATGCTCGCCCAGGCCGCGCTGCTCCTGCTGCTGGCCAGCGTGACCCCCAAGCGGCGGGAGCTGCCGGCCTGACCAGGCAGGCGTCGCGGTGACCGGCCCGACGGGTGGGGGGCCGGTCACCGCCGTCCGCGCTTGTCCGGAACCTTCCTCCGGTATTTCGCGTCACATCCAGGCATGGCAGGAAGTGACACGAGAGGTTGGTGGGTTCGGTGATGTTACGTCGTACCATCCTGGCGGCGGTCGTACTGGCGGCCACCGCGTTGAGCGCCGACGGGGCGGTGGCGGCCGTACCGTCGGCGGCGGTGTCTCCGACGCCGGTGGCCATCGCCGCCACGGGCACCACGGACGACGAGCCGGTGTGCGCGCGTCTCAAGGGCGTGGAGGCGTGCGTGGGCCCCGACGGGAGCGCCCGCCCCGGCATCACCGTCGAGGACACCCGTGACGACGGCTACCACCCGGCCGTCGAGTACTACCTGAACGGCTACCTCGGCACCAAGTACGTCATCCACAACCTGGCCCGCAACGGCGAGGTGCGCGGCAGCAGGGAGATCGGCAAGACGATCACGTTCCGCGCCGCGCTCTACCGCGGCGGCAAGCGCGTCAAGTACGGCCGCTGGAAGACCGTCAGGAACGTCGCCAAATACCCGGTCAAGCGCGACACCCGCACCACCCCGGCGGCAGCCCGCGCCAAGTCCGAGATCTGCACCTCCACCAAGGGCGGCGCCACCCTCTGCTTCGGCGAGCGTCCCACCTTCGTCTACGCCTGCGACACCCGCGCCGACCGCTTCCAGGCCCGCGCCGAGTACTTCATCGCCGGCGACCCCACCGCCCGCTTCGAGATCCACCAGCTCGCCGGCACCGGCACCTGCGGCAAGGCGGAACACGGCGACCTGGCGATCAGCATGTATCGCGCCTCGCTCTTCGACGGCGGCCGGCGCCAGGCCACCCGACTCTACAAGTACAACTGAGCTCCAGCCCTGCTGTCATGTTCGCGACATGTCGTCATTTGACCAGGCTGTTCGACTGCTTCTGACCGGCAGGATCCCCCATTCTCTTGAACGGGTAAAGCCGCACGAAAGATCGGTTCGTTCATGAGATGGATCCCCCTCTTCGCCGCCACCGGCGTGGGCCTGGCGCTGCTCGCGGCTCCGGCCCAGGCCGCGGAGCCAGGCCAGCCGGGCGGCGGGGAGCAGCACCGGGTGACGTTGATCACCGGTGACGTGGTCACCGTACAGGAGTTCGCCGGCGGGAAGCGCGCCGCGACCGTGAAACCGGCCGAGGGCCGCGAGGACGTCAGGTTCTTCACCCGCGAGGAGAACGGCGACCTGGTCGTCACGCCCGCCGACATGGTGCCGTACCTGTCGCGCGGCCTCGTGGACGAGCGACTGTTCTCGGTCGGCGAGCTGATCGAGCAGGGCTACGACGACGAGAGCAGCGACGTGCTGCCGCTCATCCTGTCCTACCGCGACGGCGCCGCGAAGGGCGTCACGCTGCGCAGCGTCAACGCCGCCACGATGCGCGCCGAGAAGGACGACCTGCCCACGCTGTGGAGCGCGTCGGGCGAGCCGAGGCTGCGCGACGGGCTGGCCAAGGTGTGGCTCGACGGCAAGGTCCACGCGACGCTGGAGCACAGCGTCCCGCAGGTGGGTGCGCCGCAGGCGTGGCAGGACGGCTACGACGGCACGGGCGTCAAGGTCGCCGTGCTGGACACCGGCATCGACGAGAACCACCCCGACGTCGCCGGCAAGATCACCGAGACCAGGAACTTCACCGACGACGAGTCGGTGAAGGACGAGCACGGCCACGGCACCCACGTCGCCGCGACCGTGGCGGGCACCGGCAACGGCGCCGGCGGGCAGCGCAAGGGCGTGGCCCCTGGCGCGCAGCTGGCCATCGGCAAGGTGCTCGACAAGCGCGGCAGCGGCACCGAGTCGCAGGTGCTGGCCGGCATGGAGTGGGCGGCGCGCGAGAGCGGCGCCGACATCGTCAGCATGAGCCTCGGCGGCGGCGCGACCGACGGCACCGACCCGCTCAGCGTCGCGGTGGACCGGCTGACCGAGGAGACCGGCAGCCTGTTCGTGATCGCGGCGGGCAACGAGGGCGACGACTACACCGTCGGCTCCCCCGGCGCGGCCAGTTCGGCGCTGACCGTCGGCGCCGTGGACGGCGACGACGCGCTCGCCTCCTTCTCCAGCCGGGGCCCGCGCCTGGACGAGGCGATCAAGCCGGACATCACCGCGCCCGGTGTGAACATCACCGCCGCCAGGGCCTCGGGCACCACCCTGGGCACCCCGGTTGACGACCTCTACACCCGGCTCGACGGCACGTCCATGGCCACGCCGCACGTGGCGGGCGCGGCGGCCATCCTCGCCCAGCGCCACCCGGACTGGAAGGCGGGCCGGCTCAAGGACGCCCTGGTGTCCACGGCGAGGACGATCGACGGGCAGACCCCGTTCGAGCAGGGCGGCGGCCGCCTCGACGTGACGCGCGCCCTGCGCCAGACCGTCACCGCCACGGCCTCGCTGAGCCTCGGCGTGTTCGAGGACGGCGGCACCGCCGTCCCGTCCGGCACGATCACCTACAGCAACGCCGGCGACTCCCCCGCCACGCTGACGCTCACCCCTGCGCTGTCCAACCTGGACGGCACCGCCCCCGGCGACGGCGCGCTGACCCTGTCGGCCACGACCGTCACGATCGAGCCGGGCGCGAGCGCCACCGTGGACCTCCAGGTGGACCTCGCGAAGCTCCAGCACGGCAGGCACGCCGGTTACGTCACCGCCACCACCGCGGACGGCTCCGCGCTCGCGCACACCACGCTGGCGCTGACCAGGCGCGGCAAGATGCACAAGGTCCACTTCACCGCGATCGGCCGCGACGGCCAGCCGTCCCGCGTCCCGGTGATCATGATGTACGGCGCCTCCAGCAGGGACGACGCCTACGGCTACATCCTCGACGAGGCCGAGGGCTGGACGGTGGAGATGCCCGAGGGCGTCTACCACACCCAGGCCATCATGGGCGAGACCAGCGACGAGCTGCCCATGGACACCCTGATGGTCTTCCCCGAGCTGCAGCTGCAGCAGGACATGGAGGTCGTGCTCGACGCCAGGACCGCCGTGCCGGTCGAGATCAGGACCTCGCAGCCGGTGATCCAGGACGGCATCGCCACCTACTTCACCTACCGCACGTACGGGAACAGGAAGATCGCGCTCGGCGCGATGAACTTCCCGTCCGTCGAGGGCCTGGCCGTCACCCCGACGGCGCCCGTCAGGAACGGCACGTTCGAGTTCGCCTCCCGCTGGCAGCTCGCCGCGCCCCGGGTGAGCGCCCGGCTCGGCCGCGACGACCTGGTGGTCAGACCGACGATCAGGTCTCCTGAGATCTCCGGCACCCAGCACTGGAAGCTCGCCGACGGCGACGCGGGCGGCACGCTCAAGGGCAAGGCCGCGGTCATCACCAGCAGCTCGTTCGGCGACTGGTCGAACAAGATCGACGACCTCAAGGCGGCCGGCGCGGTGGCGGTGATCGTCGTCGGCCCCGACGGCCGCGCGATGTGGCAGCCGTGGAACCCCACGGGCGCCCGCGACCCGCTGCCCACCCTCATGATCACCCACGACCGCGGCCAGGTGCTGCTCGACCGGGTGCGCAAGGGCGGCGGCACGCTGCGGGTGACGGGCCGCTTCCAGACCCCGTACCTGTACGAGGTCATGCAGGTCTCCCAGGGCCACGTGCCCCAGAAGATCGTCCATGACGTGAACTGGCGCAACACCGCCCTCGTCGACTCCCACTACCAGGAGTCGGGCGGCGAGCGGTACGGCAAGGACCAGCGCTTCGGCTGGCGGCCCTGGCAGCAGTACAGCCTCGACAGCCAGATGGAGACCCAGCGCTACCTGCCGACCGGCAACCGCAGGGCCGAGTACGTCAGCTCGGGCGACACCCAGTGGCAGCACATCGTGCAGCACATGCTCACCTGGGAGTCCAGCTCGCGGCTGCGCGGCGGGCTGACCGACGTGCCCCGGACGTACCGGGCGGGCGAGACGGTCAGGGAGACCTGGTTCGCGCCCGTCGTCCGGCCGGTCGCGCGAAGCGCGAGCCGTACGGGTGACGTGCTGAGCGTCGAGGTGCCCGAGTTCGTGGACGCCGCCGGGCACATCGGGTACGCCGGCGGCAGCGGCGACAAGGACACCACCGCCGCCCGCTTCTACCGCGACGGCGAGCTGGAGGAGGAGCGCGCGACGCTGAGCGGCACCTACCCGGCCACCGAGCAGGACGCCGAATACCGCATGGAGCTGTCCACCACCCGCACCTCCGAGAACTGGCGCTACGCGACGGCGACCGAGTCCGCGTGGACGTTCAGGTCGGGCCGCGCCGAGGGCACGAAGGAGCTGCCGCTGCTCGGCGTGGACTACACGATCCCCGCCGACCTCGAAGGCAGGGTGCCGAGGACGCTCCCGGTCCCGCTCGGCTTCACCGCCAAGGGGGCGAGGACGCTGAGCGCCGAGCTGTCCTACGACGACGGCAAGACCTGGAAGCGCATCCCGGTGCTGCCGCTCGGCCAGGGCCGCTACTCCGCCCTCGTCGCGCACAAGCGCACCGACATCGGCGTCTCGCTGCGGGTCACCGTGACGGGTGACCGGGGCAGCCGGTTCGAGCAGACCGTGACCAGGGCGTACGGCGTGCGCTGACCGATCACAACCAGTGCTCGCGGGCCGCATGCCAGGCAAGTTGCATCCTGGTCTGCGCGCCCGCGAGCCGCATGAGGTGGTAGACGCGGCGCTGCACCGTACGCAGGCTGAGCCCGAGCTGGCTCGCGATCGTCTTCTCCGGCACGCCGGCCACCAGCAGTGACAGCAGATAGAGCCCGTCGGCGTCCAGGGGGCACGACCCGGTGTCGGCCACCTGGCCGTCCTCCGAGAACCTGATGGGCGTCGCCCGCTCCCACTGCGCCTCGAACAGCGCGATCAGCGCCTCCAGCAGGCTGCTGTCGCGCACCAGCGCGGCCGTCAGCTCCGTCATCCCGCCGACGTGCTGGACCAGCGGCAGCAGCGCGGTCTCCCGGTCGGCGATCATCATCCGCACCGGCAGCGTCCGTACGGCGCGGGCCTGCTCGCCCAGCTTGATCCCGTACGCCACGTTGGCGACCATGCCGGGCTCCTCCAGCAGGGCCCGCTCGTAGATGACCCGATAGCCCACACCCCTGCCGAGCGCCTGCAGCTCCTCGTCGTTGTCCTGCGACGGCATCACCACGTGGCCGGCGCGGCAGAAGTACAGGACCTCCTCGCGGGCGCTGTCCTGGAGGTGGCGTACCTGCTCGCGCAGCGCGGCCCGGCTCGGCAGCACCTCGATCAGGCGGTGGGCGTCGCGCCTGCGGGCACTCGCGCGGTACTCCTCCGAGAGCTGCTCGACCGCCTGGCGGGCCCAGTCGATGGCCTCCTGGCCGCGTACGAGCCGGGGTCCCAGCGCCACCTCGGGCGCCACGGGCGCGAACCTGCCCGGCGCCACCTCTCTGACCAGCCCTGACTCGCGCATCCCGGCCAGCGCGCGGCCCGCCTCCGTCTCCCCGGCGCCCAGCTCGGCGGCCAGGCCCGCGGTGTCGGCCTCGCCCGCTCGTACGAGTGCCCGGTAGACCCGTTCCTCCAGTTCGTCCAGCCCCGCAGCCTTCAACATGCCGTCCATCATGGCATCCGGGACATTTCATGAAAGTTTCAGCCGCGATTGACGGGCGCGCGGCGACCCGCTGATGATCGCACTGCTTTCCCGGTGTCCCCTTCCCAGCATGAGGTGCGCCCGATGCCGAAAGTCCCGTTACGAGCCGCGCTGGCCGTCCTGCTGACGCTGACCGCGCTCAACGCCCCTGCGACCGCGTACGCGGCCGACGACGAACCCGTGGCCGTGACCGTCAACGCCCGCGCGGGCCTGGCCGCCGTCCCCGAGACGGGCATCGGCGCCAACCACGCCATCTGGGACACGAACCTGGGCACGAACGCCACCGCCGACCTGCTCAAGGACGCCGGCGTGAAGCTCCTGCGCTATCCCGGCGGCTCCTACTCCGACATCTACCACTGGGCCGACCACACCGCCCCCGGCGGCTACGTGGCGCCGAACACCGACTTCGACACGTTCATGGCCGGCGTACGCAGGACCGGCGCGCAGCCCATGGTCACCGCCAACTACGGCACCGGCACCGCCGAGGAGGCCGCCGCCTGGGTCCGCTACGCCAACGTCACCAAGCGCTACGGCGTCAAGCTGTGGGAGATCGGCAACGAGAACTACGGCAACGGCCACTACGGCGCCGCCTGGGAGGCCGACGACCACGAGGACAAGAGCCCGCACGAGTACGCCCGCCACGTCGTCGCCTACTCCGACGCGATGAAGGCCGTGGACCCGACCATCAAGATCGGAGCGGTGCTGACCACCCCCGCCAACTGGCCCGACGCCATCGTGGCCGAGGGTGACAGCGGCTCGTGGAACCAGGTCGTCCTGTCCACCGCCGGCTCGAAGATCGACTTCGTGATCCTGCACTGGTACCCGGGAGCCCTCGACAAGACCGGCCACGTCCCCGACATCATCCAGCTCACCCGCGAGCAGATCGCCGCGTACGCGGGGTCTGGCGCCGAGCGCATCGGCATCGCGATGACCGAGTTCAACACGGGGTCGAGCAGCAACGGCACCAACACGCAGCCGGGCGCGCTGGCCGCCGCCGACGCGTACGCGACGCTGCTGGCCGGCGGCGTGTTCACGGTGGACTGGTGGAACGTGCACAACGGCATCGGCGAGGTCACCGAGGTTGCGGGACACACCGACTACGGCGACTTCGGCCTGCTGTCCAGCGCCGGCTGCACCGCCGACGGCAGCGTCTGCGAGCCGCCGCTCAACACGCCCTTCGCGCCCTATTACGCGCTGCAGATGGTCGGGAAGTTCGCCCGGCCCGGCGACCACTTCGTCCGCGCCGCCGCCTCCCGGCCCGACGTCCAAGCTCACGCCGCCCGGCGGCCCAACGGCGACCTGGCCGTCCTGCTCATCAACACCTCGGCCGACGCGTCGTACCCCGTCGAGCTCGACTACACCGGCTTCTCCCCCGCGGCCGGCGCCCCCACCGTGCTGAGCCACACCAACGGCGCCACCGCCATCACCACCGGCTCGACCGGCAGCGCCACCGCGCAGACGCTCCCGCCGCTCTCGATGACCACCGTCATCCTGCGGCCCGCGAAGCCGCAGGCCCCCCGCCCCGGCACCCCTGGCCGGCCGAAGCTCACCTCCGTCACGGACACCACCGCCACGATCACCTGGCCCGCCGTTCCCGGCGTCGCCAAGTACGAGCTGGTCCGCCAGCACGGCGCCGTCACCGAGCAGCTCGGCGAGACCTCCGGCACCCGGCTCACCGTACGCAACCTTGAGCCCGGCACCCGCTACACCGTGAACGTGCTCGCCCGCACCCACGCCGGCGCCCAGTCCTATCCGTCCCTCCCGCTCACCTTCACCACCGGCACCCCGGCGACCAGCACGTGCAGCGTCAAGCTGACCGTCCAGTCCGACTGGGCCAGCGGCTACGTCGGCGCCCTCGACGTCACCAACCACGGCCCCCCGCTCGACGGCTGGACCCTCTCCTTCGCCTGGCCGCGCTCCTGGCAGAGCCTGGGCAGCGGGTGGAGCGCCGTGTGGACGGAGGACGGCGGCGAGGTCCGCGCCGTCAACGAGCCCGCCAACCCGACGCTCGGAACGGAGGCCACGGCGTCGATCGGCTTCGTCGGCAACTACACCGGCCCGAACGTCCTGCCCCGCGTCTTCACCCTGAACGGCACGACCTGCACCCTCCGCTGACCCTGGTCGGGCAGCCGGGCCCGCCCCGCATCGGGCCCGGCTCCCCTCAGACGTTGGGGTTGTCGAGGAAGCCCGACCTGACGCAGGTGTCGCTCCCCGCGTCGTCGACGCAGCCGATCACCCTGATGCCGGTGACGTCGACCGTGTACCTGAGCGGCAGGCCCGTGGAGGACACCGTGCCGTTGTTGCAGCCGTTGGAGTCGTAGTGCTTCGTCGTGTCGACGCCGTCGGGGCGAGAGGTGAGGTACACCCGCAGGCGCACGTACACGTCATTGTCGTCGCAGGCGGTGTCGGTCACCCTGAAATTGATGCCGTCGATCGTCGAGCGCCCGTTCCAGTTCCATGAGGCGTAGGCGTTGACTCCGGTCCGGCTGACCGAGGCGCTGGCCGCGTGCGCCGTCCCGGTCATGACGACGAACGTCATCATGCCCACCGCCAGGGCGAAGAGCGTCTTGATCCCTCGGCTCACTGATCTCACGAATCACTCCTCATCGTGTACAGAAATGTCCGTGCGGCACCGCTCGAAAGGCCATCCTGCTCCCGCGGCCCGGCGGTCCCCCGTCACGTGATCAGGAGCATGCCATTGCGGAGGGTAAAGGCCTTGACGCGCCGCGACCGACTGTTTGACCATGAGCGCCATGCACGGTGACACGTGTCCCGCGACGCGGAGACGGCCACCGTTCTCCGGCTTGGGGCGATGATGCCGGCGGCACGGGGGACGCACGCCACGGTGGTCCGGCTCGACACGGTGCCGGTGCGGGAACGCTTCGACTTCTGGTGGCAGACGGTCTCCGAGTCCGTCGTGTCCGTCGACGCGTCCAGCGACCGCGCCGCCGATTACTGGGCGGAGATGCACCTCATCGACCTGGGCCGATTACAACTGTCCCGGGTCCGATGCCACGGATTCCACGCCCGCAGGACCGCGAGCCGCATCCGCCGCTCCGACCCGGAGACGTACCAGCTCTCGGTCACGATGAGCGGCCGGTCGGTGCTCCGGCAGGAAGGCCGCGAGACGCCCCTGGCGTCCACGGACATCACCATCTACGACGCCTCCCGCCCCTTCGACGCCTGGAACACCCCCATCGGCCCATCCGCGCCCGGCGCTCGGACCGGCCCGCGCGCGCCCGGCGCTGAGAGCGGCCCCGTCGGCCCATCCGCGCCCGGCGGCGACGTGTCCGAGGGGCTGATCCTGAGCGTCCCCCGCGACATGCTGGCCCTCCCGCACCGGCACGTACGCCATCTGCTGGCCAGGCGGATTCCCGGACACGACGGCCTCGGCTCCCTGCTCCGCGGCCTGCTCCAAGGTCTGACCCACGCCGAGCACCTCTCACCGGCCGACCTCACCCGCCTGTCAGGCGTGACCGTCGACCTCCTCACCGCCGTCCTGGCCCACCAGATCGAGACCAACCCGGCGCCGAACGTGGCGGACCCCGCCGCCCTGCTCCTCCTCCGCATCCGGGCGTACATCGACCGCCACCTGCACCAGCCGGACCTGTCCCCCGCCGGCATCGCCGCCGCCCACCACATCTCGCTGCGCCACATGCAGCGCCTGTTCGCGCAGGAGGGCGACACCGTAGGCGGCTGGATCCGGAGCCGCCGCCTCGAACACAGCCGGCGCGCCCTGGCCGATCCCGCACTCGCCACGCTGCCGGTGAACGTCATCGCCGCCCGCTCGGGCTTCACCAGCGAAGCCCACTTCAACCGGCTGTTCCGCCACGTCTACGGAGTGCCCCCGGCCACCTACCGCCGTCAGACCGCCCGCACCTCGGCGAGCCGCTTGACCGAGTAGTCGTCATCCCAGCAGACCGCGGCCTCCCACGCCGCCGACGCCTGATAGGCGACGTCGTACGCGTCCTCATCGAGCCCAGCGGCATTGTCAGGCAGCACCAGGTCAAGCTCAGGCACATCGACGTGCGCCTCATCCCAGTCGATCAAGGTGACCCGATCCCCACTGATGAGGACATTGCCCACATTGTTGGGATCACCATGCACCACACAGGTGGCCCGCCCAGCCAACCGCGCCCAGGCCGCCCGGCACCGAGCAACGGCCTCCGCCGGCATCTCCCGCAGATCGACCTTCGTCCCGCTCTCGGCATGCAGCAGGTCTGTGGACGACCGCCACCCCGGCCGCTGCGGCCACTCAGCCGTCAGCCGATGCAACTCCCGAAGCACCTCAGCCACCCGCCGCCAGTCATCCGTCGTCTCAGGCGCCCGGCCCTCCACGTAGGACATCACCACAAGCCCATCCACGAACAACCGTCCATCCATGGTCGGGACGGGCACCGGCACACTCAACCCCGCCCGATCGAGATGAACCAGCAGCTCGGTCTCCCAGGCAAGATCATCATCACTCCGGCCACCCAGCCGCCCCACCGCGAGCCGCCCGTCAACGCGCACACTCCACACGTCATTGGCGACGCCTCGCGTGAACGGCTCAACCCGGCGAACGTCCGTACCCCACTGCTCGAGCGCTTCCCACCCCATCGCTGAATCCTAGCCAGCCCCGGTACGTTCGCCCCCATGCGCCGACGCTCGCCTCGGCCCCGATCGCTGCCGGCTCTCGCGAGCCGGATGGACGACCCTCATGACGACGTGCGACGAGTGGCCGCCCACCTGGTGGCCGTCATAGGGGCGTTCCGCAGCGAAATCATCGACGCCCTGGCCCGGATCGGCAAACCTGAGCACCTCACTCATCCTCATCCTCATCCTCATCCTCAGCCGCTCGGCCGCTCGGCCAGGAAAGGCTTTCATGGCGTCATGACCTGCGCGGTTTCAGCAAATCTTCACCTTGTCGAATATCGCGGACTGCTGCGACTGGCTTCTCCTCGTCTCGCCCTGCTTGATCGGCATGCAGGGACTGTCGAGCCCGAGCTTCCATACAACGATGATGTTGTAGTTCCAGGCGCAGTTGTTCTTCACCTTGACCCAGGGCTCCAGAGCAATGGTGTAGCCCTGGTCAACCACCTTGAAACAGTCCGCCGCCTGCGCGGTCTGCGCATTCGCGGAGCTCGCCCCGGAAATCAGCAGGAGCGCGGTCCCCGAGGCGACGGCCAGTGCTTTCACGCATGCCTTCTTCATCGCGAGTCCTCTCGACTTTCGAAGATCATCTGGCGTTGCGGCCAAGAGTAGGGGACGGCCTCCTGATCCGCTAGGGGTGATCACTGAAAACGTTCCCCGGCCTGCCGCTCCGCTATCACCGCAGCTCAGAGCCCCTGCAAACCGATGGTTGACAATCGTGAACACTTGTTGCCAAGATCGACATCAACTTCGGGCCAGAGCGCCCGCTTTCCCATGCGAAGAGGGTCGATGAGGAAACTCGCGATTGCCGGCATCACTCTGATCACGTCATTCTCCGTACTCACCGTCAGCCCCGCGGAAGCGCAGATGGCCGACAGGAACCTCATCACGCTCTGGGAGCACGACGACTACACAGGCGCACGCAAAGACGTCACCTGCGTCACCCAGATCCGTGACGACCTGGGCGCACTGGAAAACCAGGCCAGCTCCATGGCCAACGCCTCCTACTCGGGCATCGACCTCTACAGCGGCGACAACCTGACCGGCATCAGGTATTACGCGGCCCCGCGCAGCAACGACAGCGACTTCACCAACAACGGGTTCGACAACACCGTCGAATCTCTGCGTTTCAGGACCGTTCCCTGCGCCTGAGCACCGCACGATGGGCGCGGGGTTGCGTGCTGCTGGCGCTGATGTCCGCCGCCGCGTGCGCGGCCCCCGCCCCGCAGGCGCCCGCGCCGCCCGTCATCGATCCGTCCGACGAGGCGCGGGCGCTCCGCCTGCCCTTCGACGCCTACAAGCGCACCGAGGCCGACATCGAACGCGCCGAGCGCGCCGTAGACGTCCTGACCAGCGGGTGTCTGCAGCAGAAGGGGTACGACCGGGCGCCCCTGCCCGCGATCCCCGTGGTCGAGGCCCCCAACCGCCGCCGCTACGGCGTCGTCGAGCCCGTCGTGGCCGAGCAGGCGGGCTATCGGGCCCCGTACACCACCGCCGAGAAGGAGCGCGAACGCGCGGACCGCGCCCGCGGCGGCCCCCGCACCAGGACGGAGCAGTCGGCGGCCAACGCCTGCATCCAGCAGAGCACGGCCCGCGTCTACGTCACCGCCGCCGACTCCCCTCTCCTGACCCGCCTGGAACGGGAGATCTTCGAACAGACCCGGACGAAGGACGCCCGCGTCAGGTCGGCGTTCGAAGCCTGGCGATCATGCCTGCGTGCCCGCGGCCACAAGGACTACCCCGACCCGCTCGCCGCGGCCGCCGACGAGCGCTGGCAGGACCCGAGCACGGCCCAGACCGAAACCGCCACCGCGGTGGCCGACGTCGCCTGCAAGAAACAGACGGATCTCGTCACCATTTGGTCCGGCGCGGAACGAAAACTGCAGACCGCCGCCCTGAAAGAGCACGCCACCGAATTCACCGCCATCCGCCAGGCCCTCGAAAGAGAACGCACCGAGGCCGCCCGCATCGTCCAGGACGCGTGACACCCTTTTTCACCGAAGGTGCTTCCATCTGGCCCGCTCCCGGAGCACCCGGACGTGATCGAACCCCTGCGCATCGAGCCGCTCGCGAACCCACTGAGCCGCGAGGTCGTCGGGGCGTCATCCTAGGCCCGCCGGACTTGTACGGCGTCAGACGCCTTCGATGAAATCGAGGAACGCCTTCGCCAGGGCCTCGGGGGCCTCCATCGCGACGTAGTGGCCCACGCCGTCGAGGTGCACGGACGTGATCTCGGTAGACGCGGCCTGGGACATGGTGTCCGCCGTGAAGGGCCCGCCGCCGGCGCCGACCGCCAGCACGGGCGTCCGCAGCCCGGGAGACTCCGCGAGGGCCCTGATCTCGGAGCCTTCCCGCAGCATCGACCGGTAGAGGCCGATCGCGCCGCGCCAGCCGTCCGGCCGGGCGTAGGCGCGGGCGAATTCGTCGAGGTCGGCGTCGGTGAACGCGCCCGGGGTCGCGGTCATTGACGGGAACGCGTACCGGCCGAGGAACTCGCGCTCGCGGCCGGCCAGCAGCAGCTCAGGGATGCCGGGTGCGGCGAGTGCCCCGATGTGCCAGGCGCCGCCGCGCGTGACGTCGGCCAGCGTCTCCAGGCCGAACCCGGCCAGACCCATCTCGATGGCGGTGAGGCTGAGCACGTCCTCGGGGTGCGTGGTGGCCAGGCGGAAGACGGTCGCCCCGCTGATGTCCTGCCCCGTGAGATGGACCGGGCCGACGCCGAGGTGCTCGATCAGCAGGTGGAGGTCTTCGGCCGCGGTCGCGCTGTCGTACTCGCCCGGCCCGTTGTCCGAGTCGCCGAACCCGCGCAGATCGACGGCGAAGACGCGGTGACCGGCCGCGAGCAGAGGGATGAGCTCGTGAAAGGTCCACCAGGTCTCGGGGAACCCGTGGACCAGCAGGATCGGGGAGCCACTGGTGCCGGCGGCGACGTAGTGCAGCGTGGTCCCGTTGACCGCGACGCGGTGGTGGGTGACGTCCGGCAGCGTGGCGCCGGCTGGCGTGACGGTCATGGCTCTCCTCAATTAGACAGGCAAGGTGTCGAATATTAGACACCCAGACTGTCCTTTGTCCAAACGGGTGCCGTAGGCTTCTCCCCATGTCTCGCTCTGGCGCCGATCTCGCGTTGCTGCTGCTGGGAGGTTTCCGCACACTGGTGGACGCCGCGATCGCCGAGTTGGCCCGGCGCGGCCACGAGGACGTGCGCCCCGTCCACGACTTCGCCATGCGAGCCATCGCCGCCGGCGCCGACAGCGCCTCAGAGCTGGGCCGCCGCCTGTCCATCTCCAAGCAGTCGGCGGCGAGGACCATCGCGGTCCTGCAGGAGCGCGGCTACGTCGCCCGCGACACCGACCCGAACGACGCCCGCCGCAAACGCCTCCAGGTGACCGCGCTGGGCTTCGAGGTCCTGCACCAGGGAGAAGCGATCTTCGACGAGCTACGCGACCAGTGGGCCCGCCAGATCGGCGCCGGCGAACTGGAAGCCTTCGAGGCCCACCTGACAGCCCTGGTGGGCAAACAGCCCGTACGCTTCGACACCCCCGGCTGGATCACCCACGACCTCGGCGGCTGACGCCCTCAGGCCACGCGCCTGCCGGCGGAAATGAAAAGCCCCGAACGATGATCCGATCGGGGCATTCTTGCTGGTGAAGTCTTGTGGTCAGGGGGCAATGACGGGCTGGGGCCGAGGACCTGCTGGCCCGGATCGAACGACACGAACAGAAGGAGTCGAACCTCAAGCAGCCGGTGGCTGCGACCATCAGCCTGCCGTACCAAACCTCGCCGCATAACCCCCGAAGGATCTACGAAGTCGACCACTAAGGTTTCGTGGGGGCGCGGTTGGCGGTGGTCAGCTCGCAGCGACCGTCCGTGCAGGATCGTTGCAGGCGGCCCAGTGAGATCGTCTGCGCCAGTCCGATCAGCCAGCAGGTCGGGCAGCCGCGGAACGCGAACGCTCCGACCGGCGCCAGCAGCAGGCTGATCGGCCCCGTGAGCGGGATGAGCGCGACCGAGGCGATCAGCGCGCCGAACCCGATCGCGCCGCGTGCCAGGTGCCGGGGGAGCGAGGTGCTCGCGAAGTTCGCGCCGGTGTCAGGCATCGGGGCCGCCTCCTGTCCGGGCCGGGTCGGACAGGAGGTGGTGCAGAGTCGCGCGGGCGCGGTGGAGGCGGGACTTCATTGCCGGTGTGCTCAGGCCCAGGGCGTCGGCGACCGTACGGCCGCTGAGTCCTTGTATGTCGCGCATGATGAGCACCCGGCGCTGGTCGGGGGGCAGCTTGGCGATGGCGGCGGCCACCCGGGCGGCCTCCAGGCGTTCGAACACCTCTTCCTCGGCCGATGCCGCGGCGGCGAGGGGCTGCGCCACCGGGTGGGGGCGCAGCATGAGCCGGGTGCGGCGGATGCATTCGTTGCGAATGATGCGGAACATCCACGAAGCCAGCGCTCCGGACGCGCGCAGGGTCCCGATCTTGCGGTACAGGACGATCAGGGCCTCCTGCGCGGCGTCCTCGGCGTCCTCGGGGGTGGCGCACAGCGTACGGGCGAAGCGCTGGACGTGCGGGTGGGCGCCCGACACCAGCGCGGCAATGGACTCGGCGTCGCCATCGCGGGCCGCCGTGACCAGCCGCTCGTCGGACCAGGTCAGGTCAGCCACGTTCACGTCCCCTCCGGCGCAGCACGATGACACTACAGGTGCAGATCAGTACGGCGGCCACGCCCACCGCTATGCCCACGACCATGACGACCTCCATGTTTTAGGGTGTCCGAACGTGTATGAGAGGCGGTGGCGGGCCGAAAGGATTCAGGAAGTGCGCCTGAAGTCGGCGGTCCAGTTCGTCTCCCAGGCGGTGCCGCCGTCGGTGGAGAACACGTCACCGGCCTTGACCGGGTCGAAGACCGGCTGATCGCCTTCGAGCGCCGCTACAACGAGACCGCCCGGCCCTTCAGATGAAAATTCACCCCGGCCGACCTCGAGGACCTGCTGACCCGGATCGAGTGAACCGCCCCGGGTTTCGTGGAGGCCCTGGTGTGCCCCGAACCCACCAGCCACGGCCAACCCGAAGGTGGTGCGGACGTCGGGTTCCGCTCACCTCGGGTTGGGAATGCCTCCGCACAGGTAGGTGGACTCCTCCAGCAGCTGCGGCGTCAGCGTGATCCCGGTGAGACGCTCGGCCAGGAGGAACGCCGGCCCCTCGTGGGGGTAGATGTGTGGTGGGTAGACGGAGTCGATCCGCTCCATGGTCTCTGCGAGTTCGTCCGGCATCTCCGCTGAGTAGCGTTCCGGGTATGAGAACTCAAGCTGGATCTTTCCGTCTTCAATCCAGTGGGAGTAGCCGTCCTGGTTCATGTACTCGAACCGGATCTTTCCGTCTTCGATCCAGTAGAAGTAGTCCATGCACTTGATGTCGAGGTAGTACTGGGAGACGAGGCGGGTGCTCGCCGACAGCGGCATGATGATCTCTTCGGTGACGCCGAGCGAGCCGAGGGGCTCGACGAGGAGTACCCAGTCTTCGATGGCGACGGCACCGAAGAACATGTTCTTCCAGTCGTAACGGGAGTAGGCGACCCCGGCCAGTTCCTCGAGCGTCATGGGTGTGAACTCCTCTAACCGGCCGCCGAGCCGGGTCGCTACTTCCTCGGGTGCCAAGCCGCGGACATAGGTGAAGCAGTAGCCGTCCCCCATGGCAGAGCTCACATCGGAGAACCGGGTGTTGTCGTCAGGAGTAGCGATCATGTCGTCATGCTCGCAGCCCGCCGTGAACAGGAGATAGTGCAGGCGCCCCAACCGCGTCACCGGTCGCTCCTCCGCCGCAATGCTTTGTGAATTCGCATGTGCTCCCGGGGCATTGCCCGTGTTCAGGTCAACCCATGGATGTCGTATCTGTGTGAGCACTCACTCGGGGACGTTGCTGTCACAGACACGAAAACGCCCCGGAGCGATCTTCGCTTCGGGGCATCTTGGCTGTTCAAGACTGGTGGTCAGGGGCAGGGTCGAACTGCCGACCTTCCGCTTTTCAGGCGGACGCTCGTACCAACTGAGCTACCTGACCCAGAGCGGTCCTGACGGGACTTGAACCCGCGACCTCCACCTTGACAGGGTGGCGAGCACTCCAAACTGCTCTACAGGACCTTGCGTTTCTTGCTGTTTGCGCTCGCTTAGCTTACCAGCTCTTCGGTGGTCTTGAGACCAGCCGTTTCGCGGTGCGCTAGGCGCTCGCAGTGCCCCCAACGGGATTCGAACCCGTGCCGCCGCCTTGAAAGGGCGGTGTCCTAGGCCGCTAGACGATGGGGGCTCAGGATTCCCTGTCGCCTTCCGTCGGAGACCTCTGAAGCATAGGGGACGATTGCCCCTGATGCCAAAGTGGCGGACCGGCGGTCGATGACCCGGTGCCTGTGATCGTTCCCGTTGGCGACGGGGCGTTCGTTGGCTCCGGGGAAATCATACGTTGCGGGTCGGGCTCCACGTGACGCTGGATGTACACCGACTGCTCGCCGAGCCCGCCGAGCGTGATGTCGTCCCAGGCCCGCAGGCGTCTGGTCTCCTTGTCGAAGTACAGGACGGACGCCTGGACGGGGGTGGGCTGGGCGTGTTCGAGCGCGCGCAGGCCGGCGCCGCCGGTGGAGCCCTGGATGAGGATGCGGGTGCCGGTCGGGAGCATGTTCGTGCGGCGGGCGTGGGTGTGCCCGGACAGGATCATGGGGGTGAGGCCGGTGAAGCCGCGGGCGACGTCGGGGTCGTGTACGGCAATCAGGTCGGGTTTGCCCACCTTGCCGAGGTGGGCGCGGGCGAATTCGCCGAGTTCCTGAGGGTTCGAGTAGGCGTCGGTGGTCTTGTCCGGGGTGAAGCGGGGGTCGCCGAGGCCGTAGATGGTCAGGCCGGCGACCTTCTTGCTGCTGTCGTCGAGGACGATGGCGTTCTTCTGCTTGGCCACGGCCTTCTGGGTCGTCATCGAGTCGTGGTTGCCGCGGACGTACACGTACGGGACCTTCAGCCCGCTGATCTCGTCCACGAACTTGTTCTCCGCCTTGGTGCCGTGGTCGGAGATGTCGCCGGTGTCGATGATCATGTCGACGGCGAACTGGTCCTTGAGCGAGCGGATGACGTTCCAGGCGATGGGGTTGATGTGGATGTCGCTGACGTGCAGGACCCTGATGGTCTTGGGGTCGGCCTCGTACAGGGGCAGGGTGGAGACCGTTTCGTAGAGCTTCGAGACGTTCGTCACAAGTTTGGTGAGCTGCGACCTGTACGACTCGAAACGCGTCACGATCGACTCCGCGCTGCCGACCAGCGACGGCGCCGCGGCCACCAGACCCGAGTAGCGCGGCTCCACGAGCGAGTTGGGGCGGAACGTGAGGACCGCCAGCGCCCCCGTGGCAGAAAGGGCCACAGAGGCCGCCAGAAGGCCCATCAGGGCCACTCTGGGGCGCCGGTGGACGAGCAGGACGGCGACGAGGGCCCCGGCCCCCGCGCACAGCAGCGAGCGGACGAGGAGGGCGCGCACGCCGCCGAGGAGGTCCTCCTCGATGATCCCGGGCAGGCGGTCGGCCAGCCGCGGGTCCTCGATGAGGGCCTTGGCGCGCTCCTGGTCGATGTTCTCGAGCGTGATGCGCAGCCGCAGGGGCGCGCTGTGGGTGCGGAAGGTGAGGGTGCCGAGCGGGCTGGCGTCCACGACGGTCTCGCCGTGCCAGGCCGGGCGCAGGGACATCCCGGTCTCCACCGGGCCCACCTGCGTGGTCACGGTGCCGCTGAGAAAGATCCCGAGCCACGCGCCCACCGCGGCCACGAAGAGGACGACCACGGCCTTTGCGGCTCGTGACCGGAGAATAACCTTTGACCTCTGCACGAACTTCATACAGATTCTTGCTTACCTGAACGACGGGGCAGAATGGCAAGTGTGATCGAGGTATCGCGGCAGAGATTCGAGGAACTCGTGGCCGAGGCATTGGACACGATTCCCCCAGACCTCACCCGTGCCATGAGCAACGTGGTCGTCACCGTCGTCGATGATGCGCCTGAGCCTGATCTGCTCGGCCTGTACACCGGGGTCCCCCTCACCGAACGCGGCGACTGGTACTCAGCGGTTCTGCCCGACCGGATAGAGATCTACCGCAACCCGATATGTGAGATTTGCGACTCGGAACAGGACGTGATCGACGAGGTCCGCATCACGGTCATCCATGAAGTCGGGCATCACTTCGGCATCGATGACGCCCGCCTTCACGAATTGGGCTGGTAACCCTTTGCTTTTGGTTGGCTGCTTCCGGTTGCGGCCGACGGGCTCGGTCAGGCACCTTAGGTGACATAGCGAACACCCTGAGTCAGGCACAGCGGAGTCCAATGGGGGCCATGCGGGCGCGACGGCACCCGGGACGGCATCGCCGTGCCGGAGAAGCAGCACAAGTCACATATCGGGAAGTCATCGCCATCCGGGAGTTCCGCTCCCTCTGGTACGGCCAGGGCCTGTCGCTTCTCGGCGACCAGCTCGCCCAAGTGGCGCTCGCCGTGCTCGTCTTCGACCGCACCGGCTCCCCGCTCGCCACCGCCGCCGTCTACGCGCTGACCTACCTGCCCTCCATCGTCGGCGGGCCGCTGCTGGCCGGGCTGGCCGACCGGTTCGCGCGCCGCGGCGTCATGCTGACCTGCGACCTCATCAGGGCGGCGCTGGTGGCCGTGATGGCGGTGCCGGGGGTGCCGTTCTGGGCGCTGTGCGCGCTGGTGTTCCTGGTGGTGCTGCTCAGCGCCCCCTTCTCGGCCGCGCGGGCGGCGCTGCTGCCCGAGGTGCTCGAAGGCGACGCGTACGTCATCGGCTCGGCGTTGCAGAACATGACGAACCAGGCCGTACAGATGCTCGGTTTCGCGGCGGGCGGAGCGCTCATCGCCGGCATGGGCCCCTACCGCGCGCTGGCCCTTGACGCGGCCACCTTCCTCGGCTCCGCGCTGATCATCGTCTCCGGCGTCCGCCGGCGTCCAGCCCCCCACACCGACGGCGCCAAGCCGTCCATGTGGCACATGACCGCGAGCGGCGCCCGGCTGGTGTTCGGCTCGCGCAAGTTGCGGACGCTCGTCCTGTTCGCCTGGTTGTGCGGCTTCTACATCCTGCCCGAGGGCATCGCCGCCCCCTACGCGGCCCGGCTCGCCACCGACGACCTACCCGCACCCGTGATCACCGGGCTGCTCATGGCCGCCATGCCCGCGGGGACGGTCGTGGGGGCGTTCCTGTTCAGCAGGTTCGTCTCACCTGCGCGGCGGCTGCGGCTCATGGGGTGGATGGCCATCCTGAGCTGTGCGCCGCTCATCATCACCGCGATCAAGCCGCCGCTCGCGGTCGTCCTGGTCGCGTGGGTTCTGTCGGGGATCGGCGGGGCGTACCAGCTCGCCGCCAATGCCGCTTTCGTGCAGCACGTACCGGCCGAACGTCGCGGCCAGGCGTTCGGGCTCGTGCAGTCGGGGCTGATGGCCGTCCAGGGGGTGGGGATCCTGGTGGGCGGGTTCGCCGCCGAGAGACTCGGCCCTGAGCCCGTGGTCGCCATGGCGGGGGTCGCCGGGGTGGTCAGCGCCGCCGCGCTCTCCCTGGTGTGGGCCGAGTCCCGTGGCAAGGGCCGGGTACGCGCCCAGGCCACCGCCTGATCACGGCTGCGGCTTGTGCTCGCCGCTCCAGTCGGTCGTCGATTTGCTCTGCTGCTGCTTGGCGATGAGGTCCTGGACGATCGAGGTGTCGTGCTCCTCATCCGGCATGAGCAGCCAGCCGATCGCGTAGACGCCGACGCCGAGCCCGCCGAACAGCGTCGCGATCGCGAGGCCGATCCGCACGAGGTTCGCGTCGATCCCGACGTACTCGCCGATGCCCGAGCAGACGCCCGCGATGATCCGGCCCTTGTGAGTCCTGCGCAGCTTCTTGACGTTGTATTCGCTCATGCCTCAAGACTGCCCGGCGCCCTGGTGTTCGCACATCAGGATTGGCCCTGGTAGAACCCTGGTAGTCCCCTAGCCGAGGGAGAGGGCCCCGCGATGGACGACCTGCTGCGCCTCGACGACGAGCTCGACGCCGACCAGCGCCTCATCCGCGACACCGTCAGGTCCTTCGTCGCCGACCGCGTCCTTCCGCACGTCGGAGACTGGTTCGAGGAGGCCGTCTTCCCCGCGCGCGAGCTCGCGCCCGAGCTCGGCGCGCTCGGCCTGCTCGGCATGCACCTCCAGGGGTACGGCTGCGCCGGCACCGACGCCACCTCCTACGGCGTCGCCTGCCGCGAGCTCGAAGCCGGCGACTCGGGGCTGCGCTCGTTCGTGTCCGTGCAGGGCTCGCTCGCCATGTTCCCCATCTGGAAGTACGGCTCCGACGAGCAGAAGGAGGAATGGCTGCCGCGCATGGCCGCCGGCCAGGCCATCGGCTGCTTCGGCCTGACCGAGCCCGACCACGGCTCCGACCCCGCCGGCATGCGCACGTACGCCAAGAAGGACGGCTCCGACTGGATTCTCAACGGCTCCAAGATGTGGATCACCAACGGCTCCATCGCGGACGTTGCGGTCGTCTGGGCGCAGACCGACGACGGCGTACGCGGCTTCGTCGTCCCCGCCGGCACCCCCGGCTTCACCGCCCCTGAGATCCACAAGAAGATGTCCCTGAGGGCGTCCGTCACCTCCTCCCTCTACTTCGACGACGTACGCCTGCCCGCCACCGCCGTCCTGCCCGGCGTCACCGGCCTGCGCGGCCCGCTCTCCTGCCTGTCGGAGGCCCGCTACGGCATCATCTGGGGCGTCACCGGCGCCGCCCGCGCCTGCCTCGAGGCCGCCGTCGACTACGCCAAGACCCGCGTCCAGTTCGGCAAGCCGATCGGCGCGTTCCAGCTCACCCAGGAGAAACTCGCCTGGATGTACGTCGGCCTCGCCCAGGCCGGCCTCACCGCACTCCACCTCGGCCGCCTCAAGGACGCCGGCACCCTGGAGCCCCGGCAGATCAGCTTCGGCAAGCTGGCGAACGTACGCGCCGCCCTCGACATCGCCCGCCAGGCCCGCTCCATCCTGGGCGGCAACGGGATCACCCTGGAGTACCCTGTGATCAGGCACATGAACAACCTGGAAAGCGTGCTGACCTACGAAGGCACCCAGGAGGTCCACACCCTGGTGCTGGGAGAGGCGCTGACCGGGCTGGCGGCTTACCGGTGATGGTGGCGTCGCGGACAGCGCGGTAATCTCTGTACCCTTGCTGTTGCTAGGGGCGTTAGCTCAATTGGCAGAGCTGCGGACTTTTAATCCGTAGGTTCCGGGTTCGAGCCCCGGGCGCCCTACCACTCCACACCCTATCTGACCTGGGATTTCTCGGTTCTTGTACGCCTGGTGCGAGGCGAATATGGCCGAGTTCATGCTCGTCTGATGCTCTTCGGCACGCGTCCGGCCCGCGGGTAGGCCGATAGCAACCGGCCGGTGCGCCCCCGGGTCGTCGAGGCGTTCTTCGACCTGGCCGATGCGATCATCACTGTCCGCAGTCTGATCCGCCGCTCATGGGCGCACCGCTGGGACGGCCGCTCGGATCGGCGACGATGACGGTCACCATTCCGCGCGACCTCTTAGTCTCGCGGGTCACCTGTCGTCGGCGGCGAGTTCGCGTACGACCTGGGCGAACCCCCGTACGAGCGGGTTGCCCGAGCCATCGACCCAGGCGAGGGCCACCTGGAGTGGTTCGACGTCAGTGAGCAGCACCCAGGACAGATCGGGGCGCGCGTAGTAGCGGGCCATACTGAGGGGCGCGAAGCAGACGGCGGCGCCCTCAGCGACCTGTTCGAGCATCTCCTCCACGTTGTTGTTGGTCGGTCCCCATCGAGGGGTGGATCCGTCCGGCCTGGGATTGACCGCCCACCAGTCCACCCAGACGCGTGGCGCCCGTTCGGTCCACATCAACGGCTCGTCGTTGACGTCGAGCACGGAGACGCCGTCACGACCGGCGAGCGAGTGACCGGACGGCAGGCCGACCACGCGGGGCTCCCTGTGCACGATTTCGGCGTACAAGCCGGTCAGGTCGTTAGGCAGCCAGACAAAGGCGACGTCCACCCGGCCGTCCCGCAACGCGGTCGCTTCCTCACCCCAGTCGAAGCGCTTCGGCTCGACCCGGACGCCGGGGTGGCGGCGGGCGAACTCGGCCCGCGCGCGTGTGGTGAGTTCCCCGGCTCCGCTGGCCTCGAAGCCCACCCGCAGCACGCCGGTCCTGCCCAGCAGGTGACGTTCCGCGGCCGCCGTCACGCGATCGGCCTGGTCAAGGAGGCGTCGGGCCTCCGCCACGATGTCACGCCCGGCTGCCGTCTCGATGACACCCCCCGCGTGCCGCTCGAACAGCCGCACCCCGAACTCCTTCTCCAGGCTCTTGAGCGCGTAGGAGAGGGCGGGCTGGCTCACGTACAGCAGTGTCGCGGCCCTGCCGATGTTGCCCTCATCGGCAATGGTGACCAGATAACGCATTTGGCGGAGCTCCACCCAGGAACTATAAGTCCTCTTTATGAAGTCGCCGATGTTCTGTCTTGGATGTCCACCGGTGGCCACTGGCATAACAGGAGGCGCCCACCACGTGATTGAGGAGTTTGGAATGAGCACAGAGCAGACGCCCACCCGTGAACCGGCCGGCCGGGTCTGGCTGATCACCGGAGCGTCCTCGGGTTTCGGCCGGGCGATCGCCGAGGCCGCCCTGGCGGCCGGCGACACCGTGGTGGCCACCGCGCGTAAGCCGGAGACCCTGGACGATTTGGTCGCGCTCCATCCCGATCGGGTGAACGCGGCACAGCTGGACGTGACCGACAGTGCCCGGATCACCGCCGTCGTCGCCGAGGTGCTGCTCTGGTACGGGCGGATCGACGTCCTGGTCAACAACGCGGGCCTTGGTCTGGTCGGGGCGGTCGAGGAGACCAGCGACCAGGAACTGCGGGACCTGATGGAGTTGCACTTCTTCGGCCCGGCCGCGCTCACCCGCGCTGTGCTGCCGCACATGCGGCGCCAGGGTGCCGGCGCCGTCGTGCAGATGAGCAGCATGGGCGGGCGGTTCTCCTTCCCGGGCGTCGGCGCGTACTCGGCGACGAAGTTCGCCCTGGAAGGTATGTCCGAGGCGCTGGCGGCCGAGGTCGCGCCGTTCGGGATCAAGGTGCTGATCGTCGAACCCGGCGCCTTCCGTACCGGCTTCGCCAACTCCGGTGTGCTGCGGCAGAGCGCGGCCATCCCGGCGTACGAGGAGACGGTCGCCCCGGCCAGGGCGCTCCCGAGCACCGACGGCAGGCAGCCCGGCGACCCGGCCAAGGCCGCCGCGGCCATCCTCGCCGCTTTGGAGTCGGACAAGACCCCGCTGCGCCTGGCGCTGGGCAACGACGCCGCCGACGGGATATTCGCCGCTCTCGACGCGTCCCGCGCCGAGGCGCTCGCGTGGGAGTCCGTCAGCCGCGGCGCCGACTTCGCCGGCTGACGGCATCGCGGCGGGTCGGTAAAGGCGACCCCCGACGGGCGATGTTGTCGGCGCCGGTCAGGCGTAAGGCGCCGATGGCGAGGTTGCGCCGGGTGGTTACGGCGCGGGGCGCGTTGCGGTGCGGACCTGGCTGTGATCTGACCGGAAAATACACCGCCGTCCGCAGCCAGTAACGTTCCTGATCGCAACGCAGCAGGACCTGCGCCACCGCCACGACCACCGCCTCGGCCGAGGTCAGCACCGGGGGCCGGCCTCGTTTGCGAGGCTGTGCCGGCGAAGGCATCACATGATCGTCCAGATAGACATAGAGTGCCGTCAGAAGGGCGTCCAGCTCAGTCTTCACAAACCGATCTTGGACGCCCTTCGCTGTGCCCGCAGACGATCAGCGAATTTCACATCAACAATCTATGCGGCGGTGGAGCTTGAGCCAGCCCAGGATGCGTTCGACGACCCAGCGGCGTTTTTGAAGCCGGTGTCCACCCAGGCCTTGGTGATGGGACCGGGTGCTGGACACCCCGATCTGGGGATATCGCCGGGTGCATGGTGAACTGGTCCGGCGGAGCTGACCATCGGCCGGAGCGCACAGGTCGCGAGCCAACGTCTTAGCCACCTTCGTGCCGTCGACATCGTCCTGAACGGAGCTGAACGGACGCCATACCTGTGCGGCCTCTCGCCACTGATCCCGACCGTGGTGTTTGCTTCGGCAGGGGCTTTGAGGCGCCGAGCCACAGCACACGGCCCCAGGACCTTCCGAAGACCCGGCGAGCGGTATCCGTCCGTAAGTTCATGGCTGCCGCCAGCGCACCGCGAAAGCGCGGGCCGGGTTCTCGGTGAAGATCGCGGATGCGAGGTCCTGACCGAGTTCCCGCTCGATCCGCGGGCGCAGGCCGCTGAGGAGGAACGGCATGCCCGGACCATCGGAGTCGGACCGGGCGGCCGAGGTGACCGTGTCGGCTCCGAGCAGGATCTGCTGAGCATGGCCGGCGTCGGCGAGGGCTGCGAGGGTGTCCAGTAGGCGCCAGTCGGTGGCGTGATGAGCCCGTGACGGGCCGTCGAAGGCGAGGAACGCGTGCGCCTCAGCGGCCTGCCGGTGGATTCTGGTGTCGGGAAATCGGTGCAGGTGCCCGAGGATCACGCGGTGCGGGGCGACCCCGTGGGTACTGCACAACAGGTCGAGCACGTCCAATGCGGCGCTTCCGGCCTCCAGGTGGACGCCGATGGGTGCGTCGGTGGCGTGGTGGGCCTCGGCGGCGGCGGCCATGACATGCCGGGCGTGGGCGTCGAGGCGGTGATAGGCCCCGGCGACCTTGATCATCCCCGCCTTTACGGGAGCGCTGGTCAGCTCGCGGATGAACAGCTCGGCCAGCCTGTCACGAACGCGTTCCAGTTCACCTGGGTCATAGTGCTTGCCCTGATGCATTCCGGTCGCGGCGATGATGTGGACGCCGGACCGTCGTGACAGAGCGGGTAGCTCTTCGCTTCGTGCCCCCATTCCCCATGGCGTCCACTGCACCACGGCCCGACCACCGAGAGCAGCGAAGGCGTTCAGTTCCGCGAGGGCCGCGTGCGCGTCGTCCAGTTCCTGGCCCGGCAGTGCCGGCGAGCCGATGAACAGATGGTCGTGAGCGTCGCAGACCCCCAACCCTTCGGGCGGGATGTCCCCGAGCACCGTCCGTATCATCGCGTTCATCGTCCGGCTTCCTCCGCTTCGGCCAGCGTGGCCGCGGCTACCCGCAGCCCGGCCAGCGCCTTGGGAACGCCGAGGTAGGGCGCCAGGTGCACGAAGATCTCGATCACTTCCTGGCGGGTCATCCCGACCCGGAGCGAGGTCCTGACATGACCGGCCAGCTGTGGGTCGACACCGCCGACTGCGGTGAGGGCGGCCAGATTGATGAGCTGCCGGTCGCGCAGCGACAATCCGTCGCGCAGGTAGGTGCCGCCGAACAGAGCGGTGATGATCCAGTCCGCGTAGCCGGGGGCGATCTGCTCGAGACCGGGAAGAGTCGCCTGCTGAGTGGCCTCGTCCTGGAGAAGGTCCAGCATCCGGTAGCCCTCGTCACGATCCAGCCGCGCCGGAGTCAGTTGTTCCGACAACGCCTGGCCTGCCGCCTTGGCCATTTCCTCACTCCTCAATGAGATCCGTAACGCTTTGGGCGTTACGGTGACGCTAGCAGATGTAACGGCTGAGGCGTTACGCTTGGCTCATGGTCAATGAGGACAAGCTCGCCTTCCGCTTCGACTGCGGTGCCGTGTGGTTGAACCTCCTCGCCACCAAAGGCCGCACGTTCAGCACGACCCCGGTAGAACGGCTCGCCACGCCCGGCCGTCTCGCCGAGTGGCTGGAGCACTGTGAGCTGTCTCCGGCTCAGCCACCCGATCAGGACGACCTGCACCAAGCGCGGGCGCTGCGCGAGTTGCTGCGCACCCTCGCGCTGGCCACCGTTGAGGAGCAGCCGCCCCCCGCCGACGCCGTATCGGCCCTGGCGGCGTTCTTGGCCGGACACGACGATCTGATCCAGCTCACTGTGGGGGGCCGATTGCGACGCAGACCGCCGGCGAGCACGGCGCATGCCCTGGCTCGGATCGCCCGCCAGGCCGTAGATCACATGACCGGCTCTGATCGCCTGGCTCTCAAGCGCTGCCCGGAAGATGACTGCAGAGGTGTCTTCGTCGACCCGCCAGGGCGCCGACGTTGGTGCCCCTCCCCGGCGTGCGCGACCCGGGGACGGGTCCGCGCCCTCCGCGCCCGCCGCAACGCCGCCGCCCTCAGATCGAACGACGATCAGACTCCGGCGCCGGCACAGTGAGGGGGCAATGCCGTGCGATCGTTACCGCCACCGCCGGGCATGCTCGGGTATGAAGCCCGCGGCGAGCCGGGCCGTCAGACGTGCAGCACCACGGCAAGCAAGGTGTTCGATCGCAAAAGAGACGCGACGTGCCGGCCTTCGGAAGGTCGGTGGTCCTACCAGCAACAAGGGGAAGCCGAGCTGCCGCGAGCCCGTCTCTCCTGCGGCGTCTCGGGAGACTCCGTGCTCCCGGGGGGCACAGTGCTGGGTACGGTCGCGACCGTCGCTGCCACGACCACGAAGGGCGCCCCGTTGGCCTGCCCTGACTGACCGCGCATGCTGATCCCTCTCAGTGAGACGACCTACCGCTCACCGGCGGGACGAAACCCCCGGCTCATCTTGTTCAGGCCGTCGCGAAATGGTTCAGCTCCGAGCCGGCAAAGCCAGGCGATCAGCGGCGGCTTCCAGCCATACCTCGGCTCGATCCGTCTTTCGCGGCACCCCGAAGGAACGACACGCCATCTATCCACCCAAGCCGAGGCCGTTCACCCTCACTGAGCTTTGATGGGCACTGCTCAGTGAGCTCTGATCACCGGCTCTGATGATGGCTAACCCGAAGATTCTCGCTCAGAAGGGTATGAAATATGAATATTGTGACCGCTCGGGCGTTCACCGGAGAAGCGGGCAATCATGGCAATGCCGTACGAGTCATCCTTGTTGAAGGGACTCTGCCTGCCGCTGAGGCTCGGCAGGATGTCGCCGCTGCGGTGCCCGAACCAGCCACCGTCTTCGTGGCCCAGAACCTTCGGACGGTACGCCTCCACAACCGTAAGCTCGAACGGCGTTTCATCGGCCAGCGTTTCATTAGCCACGCACTTTTGGGAGCAGCCGCCGTCCTGCGCTCCCTGGGCCATCAACCGGAGCTTTTCATGCCCCGGCCGAATGGTCACCGAACGATCGTCACCGGCAGGTCGCCGACGCCGCCGAGGTCGAGGCCCTCAAGGGAGCGCCACCCGACGAACCGGTTCAGGTATGGGCCTGGATGGACCAGGAGGCGGGGAGCGTCAGGGCCCGGCAGTTCAAACCCAGCGAGGGTGTCCCCGAGGACGAGGCATGCGGCTCGGCCTCGATGGTTCTCGCCCGATCCCCAGGGCGGGACCTTGTGCTACTCCATGGCCGCGGCTCTCTGATCCGGGTTCGACCTCGCGGAAACGGCGTAGACCTCGGCGGAACCTGCGTTGTCGACGGCGTCCCCGCGACAACAGCCGCATCTCAACTCCCGAACCTCCGCGCCTGATCCGCGTCCACGGCGCCGGGTGGTGTGGTGCCCAGGCTGCTGCGGCTTCGAAGTAGTCTCACGCGGCGTGAACGTCGAACGAAAGGAGGCGCGGTGCTGATCGACGGCTACGTCACCTTGCTGCTGGATCTCGACGGGGTCGTCTACCTCGGCGGCCGAGCGGTACCTCATGCGCCGGAGTCCCTCGCTGAGGTGGGCCGACGGGGGGTGCGGTTGGCATATGTCACCAACAACGCCTCCCGAACTTCCGCCGCCGTCGCCGCTCATCTGCGTGAACTTGGGGTCCCCGCCACTGCCGCCGACATCATCACTTCGGCGCAGGCCGTGGCTCGACTGGTCGCCGCGCCCATGGCCACGGCATGTACGGCGATCTCCTGGTCGTAGGGGCGGCCGTTCGGCGGCCCGCCGTAGCGCGGTCTCTTCTCTTCGCCGCGCTGTACCGAGAACCCCTCGGGTGATACGGCGAGCGATCGAAGATCTCGGCCAGCCAATCCTCAAGGGCTCCGGCCTCGGACCGCCAGCTCAACCGCCCCACCTGGCATCCCACCTTTCCGCGATCACCGTACATCCTCGCAGTCAGAGCAGCCAGCAGCCCGGAATCGGGCAGCCGTCGGTAGGGATCTCGGTTCAGTTACCGGCAGTGCATGAGGGCTCCGCTGTGATCAGGTCGGAGATGGAGATCGATTCTGCGGTCTGGACGCAGGCGGATGGGCTGTTATCCGAGGTAATGGGTCGGTTTTTTCTATCGGCGGGAGCCGAGACTGGCAGCCAGAATCTCCATGATCTCCTCATTGGTCCTCACCGGCCGTCACAGCGCCTGAGAGAGGTATCAGCTCGCGTGGGCAGTGCGTGTGGTGGTCCGCTTATGCGGGATGTGCCCGTCCTGCCGTGCGGAGGTCGGCGATGCTGCGGCGGTGTCGCGTGGGGGTATCGCCGGTGTCTGCCGTGCCGATCGCGGTCATGGTGAGAATGCGCCAGCCAGGTGCCACGTGGAGGGCATCGTGGAGCCCCTCGAGGTCGAAGGCTCGGAACTGCCGGCACGCCAGTCCCATGGAGTGTGCCTGCAGGGTCATGTGCGCGACAGCCTGGCCGAGGTCGTAGTCGGCGAACTCGGAGTACTGCATACCGCTGTCGTCCACTTCATGATGTGCGAGGTTCACGACCAGAGCGCTTGCATCCGGTACCCACGGGCGTGAGCTGGGCGCGAGATGGTCGACCAGTTCGCTGTGTCCGGTGTCACCGCGTCGGCGGACAAGGAACGCCCAGGGTTGGGAATTGCCGGCCGAGGGCGCCCACCGGGCCGCCTCGAGCAAGGACTCGATATCCGCCTCGGTCAGTTGGTGATCACGGTTGAATCGCCGTGGGCTGAATCGGCCGTACAGCACCGGCAGGATTCTCGGTGCGGTCATGCCTGGTTCCAGTGGGCCGGATCGTGCGCCTGCAGGAGTCGGGTCAGCGCTGACATGAGGTGCCCGGCCTCGCTCGGCGCGAGCGGTCCGAGGAAGCGCTGGGTGGCCGCGCCGAGGACCGTGTCGGCGTGGTCGAGTAGCTCGCGGCCGGCCGGCGTCAGGTCGATGACCCGGCGACGGCGGTCACCCGGGTCCGGTGCACGACTGATTGCCCCGCGGGCCTCCAGCTTGTCGAGGTAGGCGATGAGGTCTCCCGGGTCCAGCGCGAGCAGTGCCGCGATCTCCCGTTGGATGAGCGCGCCGGAGTCACGCAGGCAAGCCAGGATGCCGTGCTCCGCCTGCGTCAGATCAACCTCGGCGAGCGCCGCGCTGCACGCACGGCGAGCCATGGTGGCCACTCGCGCGAGAACGAATGTGGGCTGCCGCCGAAGTGAGTCCGGATGTGTTGACATCACTCCACCTTAGCCTATTCTTGGGCCATCCAACGATTGGCATTCCCAAGCACTTTGTCTTGGCGCAGCTCGTTGATCCACGAAGGGAACTCGCGATGACCTCCACTCGTACCGTGACTGTGACCGGTGGGCAGCTCGCCTACACCGAGTCCGAGTCCCCAGGCGGTCCGGTGTTGGTGCTGCTGCACGGCTGGCCTCAAACACGCGGCTGCTGGGACCAGCTTGCCGTGCTCGCGGCGCCTACCCACCGGGTGATCGCGTTCGACCTGCCCGGCATCGGCGACTCCGCGGGCGTACACACCGACGGGACCAAGCATCAGATCGCCGCCGTGCTTCATGAAGCACTGGCCGCCCTCGGTGTGGCCGAGGCGGTGTTCGTCGGACACGACATCGGCGGCATGGTCGTCTACGACTACATCCACCACTACGACAACGCCGCACGCGCAGTCATCCTGGATGCGATCATCCCCGGTGTCGATCCGTGGGACCAGGCCATGGCCAACCCTCGCCTGTGGCACTTCGCCTTCCACGCCACGCCCAGCCTCCCCGAGACCCTGGTCCGTGGCCGCGAGCTCGCGTACTTCAGCCACTTCTTCGACCCGCTCACCCACCCCGACCACCTCATCCCCGAGGCACGGCAGAAGGACTACGCCGCCGCTTATGCGACCCCCGCCCCCTTGACCGCAGGCTTCGACCTCTATCGGGCGTTCCCTGCCGACAGCGAGCACAACCGAAAGCTCAATGCCTGCACAACACCGCTGCTCTACCTCCGCGGCGCGTACGGCATTGGGAAGGCGACCACAAACCTCAGCACCTACCGTGACGGACTCGCCGTCGCCGGCAACCAGGCCGTCACCGCCTCCCTCGTCCCCGACTCCATCCACTACCTCCCGGAAGAAAACCCCGCCAGCACCTGGCAAGCGATTAGCCACTTCATCGCCGACTGAACGTGCCCCCGGGTGGACAACGTCGCCCCTTACATGGGCCGCTGACCACCGTCAGGTCGTCGGCGTCTCAGGTGTAATGCCAGGTACGCGGGCCCCTTCGACAGGCCCTTGCGGCGGCGCGCGATGACCCTGCCCTGGCCGTCGTACTCGTAGCGGTCCTGCCCCGCCTTACGGATCAGGGTACCGGTGTAGGCGCGTTCGCCCAGGTCCGGTGAGGGGTGGCCCAGGAGGCGCGGGTGATCTGGCCGGCCGGGTCGTAGGCGTAGCGTTCGTCGAAGCCGTTGCCGTGTACCGCGGTGACGCGGCCGATGGGGTCGAGGTCGAAGCGGCGACGGCCGGACAGCAGGTCGTTGATGACGCTTACGTGACCGTCGGCGCGGTAGTCGTAGCTGCGGCACTGGCGGACGCGGCCGGAGAAGTTCCAGGTCTGGGTACGCAGCCGGGAGTCGGAGTCCCATGTGCTGGACAGGGTCAGGTCGGGACCGATCTGGCGGGTGATCTCCCGGCCTGCCGGGACGTGGGTGAAGCTGATGGTGTGCCCGCTGGTGTGAAGTGCTTGCGGAAGATCGCGGTGGTCGTACTCCCATCGGCTCTGCGCGCCGGAGGGGGTACGGCGGCCGAGCCGGTCGTAGGCCGTGATCACGGTGGCGCCGGTGCAGGTCTCGGCGATGACCCGGCCGTGGGCGTCGCTGACTTTAGCTTCGATGCGCCGCTTGAAGGGCAATCTCGAGCTGGGAGAGAAGTCGCGAACGTAGGGATTGCGTTGACGGCGGCGCAACTCTACAGCCGGACGCCGGAGCAGTCCCTGCTCCGACCACCGTCGGCGCCACCGTCTCGGTCACGACCGGGGAGTGACGCGACCGCACTGACCAACCCCAGGCCCGCGCCCCGGCGGGTTCCCTTCTTCTGGACCCCTCGCAGTCGGGACCCGCGGAAGTTCAGGGTCTTTGTGTGCCGCCGACGTTCCTAAAGGGAAAAGGCTGGTCGAAGGTGCCGAATGATCCGGTGCGAAACCTCTGGTCTGGCTATTCTTGATCTTGTCCTGAACTGGGACCTTGGAGATGAGCGTTGATGGCTGCAGGACCTCGCGGGGTCGGTCCGTTCGAAGCCGTGGAGTGCCTGTTCAGGTTGTGGTTGCCGGGATGGCGGCTCGCGCTCGTCGGAGGCGAGGCTCCTGAGGAGGAGTGGACCTCCACTCTCTCTCTGACTGAGGTGACGGAGTACGAGGCGTTCCCGAGAACGTTCCATGGCCCAGACGGGCAGCGCCACCCGCTGGCGGTCGAGCGGTTCGACACCGATGACCCGGATGAGACGTCCGACAGCCCTCTACACGCGTCCTGGGGGCTGCCCACCGAGGGTGCGAAACAGGCGTACAAGTTCTTGATGGAAGCATTGGAATCTGGTGGCAACCTCAACCGGCGAGGCCGGGCGCTAGCCGGATACGCCGCCGGCTACCTTGCCGCCGACGCCACAGACCTACTGCGGATCGCAGTCGCAGCCGAACCAGGCAGCCCCGCGCTTGACGATGAGCTGCACCTATTGGTTCGCAGTTGGAGGACCACGTGGCGGCTGTCGCTGGCCTCAGCCTCGATCTTCCCCGATATCCCTGTTGAGGCCGAGTATCGAATCGCCTGCATAACGACCCTTTTGGGTGAATTTCTCAGGATCAACAACACCGACCAGGTGACCTTCGAGGTTAGCTTCGGGACCCACGATGTCGACCTCGACGTCGCTGATCCCTACGACGCCTTCCGGACAGGCTGGATCGGAGACGGGCAATGGCTGATTGCCAAGGAGGGAGACGACGAGGATGACGACGTCCTCTGGGCGCTGGACACAGCCTCCTTGGAGGCTGCGCTGATCGATTCGGAACGGAACATCGTCCAAGCGGCCCGAGCCGCGACCGTGCTCTGGGAATTCGACGATACGATCCCTGAGATTCCCGGTGACGAACTCGTCTCCTGGCTGGCCCGCGACCTCTACGAGACGATCGCCACCGAGGTCACGGGTACATCCGGACCTCTGCTCGCCTTCGCCAAGAAGTTCCCTCTCGATGAGGTCCTGTGCGGCGAAGGGGACTCCTGCCTCCTCTTGGTCGGCCCGGAACGCACTGCCCTCGTCTACGTCAGCGGCTAATCGGCACCAGCGAGTTCACCCAGGACCTTCGAGGCAGGTCATCGCGCAAGACTCAGCGGCCCGTTAACTTGATCATCAACAGAGCGGCCGCGGAGTTCATTGTGCACCATGCCAGTGCGCCTGCCGAGACTTCGCCGGATCGACCGCCCGCCGGCGCCTGCCCTCGGGAATCAATGCCTCGTTGGCCACCGCGTCGATCGGAACAGTCATGGCCGGCCCGCGTTCGCCAGTGACACCCAGGAGCATGCTTCGCCGCTTTCGGACGGTCACGAATGTCCCTGGGATACCAGGACAGGGGCCAAACTCAAGATCCGGGATATGCGATCCGGCTCACCTCAGCCACTGATGGCCTTCTGCTCGTCGCGAGCATCTCGGAGCCTGAGGCCCCGCCGGAGGCTTGCTCCAGGGGCACCCTTGGAGAGGTGTCAGTTGTGATTAAGTAACGATCATCGCCTAACTGCACCTGTAGCCGCGGTCGTCCCAGCAGGAGTCAGCCGCGGTCACATTGACCCACAAGCCCTCTTGTTGGCCTTCTGGAGCGGTGTCAGTGATCTCTTCAATGGCGACCCCGATAAGCCGCTGGTCCACTTGGTGGACGAGCTGAAATGCGGTGCAGCGTGGAGTGCATGCCTCCGAGGCAGGCGACCACCCCGCCTCGACGAACGCTTTCCACAACTCGTCATGTCGGAATTTCGGGTTCACCAGAACGGATAGTGAGGCTCCGTTGTTAGCTGAGTCGCATCCATTCCATTCGTCAACACTCAGACGCTTGCCCGACGGCAGAACAGCACTGACCGCCTTCAGATACAGAGCGTTCTCCTGCTTCGCCCGGTCTACGCAGACCTGGCCGCCACCGTCCATGCCCTCATAGCCAGATGTGCAGCCGATCAGACCGCAGGCCAAGACCATCAAGGCGCTCACCGTGCAGAGCCTTCTGGATGGCGGAATCGAGCGACGTAACCCCATAGGCCGAGTAGATCGGTCGCGTCCGAGATGCGGTGTAAAAGTGAACGAGCGTAGGTTGCCGTGCTGAACCGACCAAAGTTCGCACAACGCTAGGACCTACGCTCGTGGC
>NZ_JBFAQB010000032.1:0-79062 GCF_040676995.1 Nonomuraea sp. NPDC049419
CTGACCGCGGCTCGCGGGGCGGCCCGTTCGCCGCACGGGCGGGCGGCCTCCGGAGGCCGCCCGCCCGTCCCCGAGTGCCGCCCGGGGCCCGTGAGCGCCGCCGCGGCGCGTATCCTCGCTGCGTGATTGACACGCGGCGGCTGCGTACGCTGCGGGCGGTGGCCGACCACGGCACGGTCACCGCCGCCGCGGCCGCGCTGCACCTGACGCCCTCCGCCGTGTCCCAGCAGCTCGCCGCGCTGGAGCACGAGGTGGGCCACCGCCTGCTCAACCGCGACGGGCGCGGCGTGCATCTCACCGCCGTCGGCAGGATCATGCTGTCCCACGCCAACGAGGTGCTCGCCCAGCTCGAACGGGCCGAGGCGGAGGTGGCGGCGTACACGACGGGCGAGGCGGGCGAGGTCACGGTGGCCTGCTTCGCCACGGCCATCAGCGCCGTGCTCTCCCCCGCGATCGCCGCGCTGCGCGGCACCGCGCCCGGCGTGCGGGTCCGCGTCCACGACGCCGAGGGCGACCAGGGCCTCGCCATGCTCCTCGACGAGCGCGCCGACCTGACCATCGCGGTCGAATATCGCGGCGCCCCCGACGCCGCCGACCGCCGCCTGTCGCGCCACCCCCTGTACGCCGAGCCGTTCGACCTGGTGCTCCCCCGCGACCACCCCTTGGCGGGCTCGGCGACCCTCGTCTCGCTGGCCACCGAGACCTGGATCGGCCCCTACCCGGGCAACCCGGTGCACGACGTGATCACGTTCGCCTGCCAGCAGGCCGGCTTCACGCCCGGCCTCGTCCACTGCTCCGACGACTTCCGCGCCGTGGTCGCCCTGGTCGGGGCCGGTGCCGGGGTGGCGCTCGTGCCACGGCTGGCGCTGCGCGACATGGCGCTGCCCGGCGTCGTCGTCCGCCACACGCCGGGTCCTGAGCGCCGGGTCTTCGCCGCCGTACGCCGGGGGTCCGACGCCCATCCCCTCCTGCGCCCGCTCCTCGCCGCGCTCCGCGAGGTGGCCGGATCCCTCGGAACGGGCGACGCGCCGACCCCGACGACATCGCGGATGTGATCGCCGAGACGTCCACCACCGCCTGGCACCTGGCTGCTGACCGTCTCCCCCGCCGCGCTCAGCATCGAGCAGGAGGGCGGCTGCCCGATCGCCTGATCTTCGAGAGGTAGCCTGCGCCCATGACGGGCGACCTTTCCTACCGGAGGCTGCTCGGCCTGCCCGGGGTCGCGGCGCAGGCCGTGCTCGGGTTCCTGGCGCAGCTCACGCAGCAGGTGGCGCCCGTCGGCATCGTGCTCGTGACCCAGCACGCCACCGGCTCGCTGGCCTTCGCGGGGGCGACGGCGGCGGCGTTCGCGGTGGGGGCGGGCATGGGACGCCCGGTGCAGGGGCGGCTGATGGACCGGCGCGGCGCCGGCCCGGTGCTGGCCGGCACGGCGGTCCTGCATGTGGCGGCGCTGCTGGCGCTGCTCGCCTGCGCCCGCGCCGGCCGGCCGTGGTGGCCGCTGCCCCTGCTGGCCTGGACGGCGGGCATCGGCCTGCCGCCGATCTCGGTCAGCATGCGCATCGCGTGGGGCGCCAGGATGGCCGCCGAGGGGCGGACGGCCGCCTACAGCCTCGTCTACCTCGTCCAGGAGACGGCCATGATGGTCGGGCCGCTGGTGTTCGGGCTGCTGATCGCGGTGGCCTCGTCGTCGCCGGCGCTGGGCGTGGTCGCGGGGGCGGCCGGGGCAGGGACGCTGGCCTTCGCCCGCGCGCTGCGCACGGGGCATGTCGCGGCCGTCCGGCAGCGGGGGCGGGTGTTCGCCGACCGGCGGATGCTCATGCTGCTGGCCGTGACCACGCTGCTCGGGGCCGTCGTGGGGGCGCTACAGGTGGGCGTGCCCGCGCTGGCCGCCGCCCGCGACGTCCCGGCCGCGACCGGGCTGCTCGTGGCCGCCCTGTCGCTGGGCGGCATCGCGGGCGCCGCCGCGTACGGGGCCCGCGTCTGGCGGTCGCGCGTCCCGGTGCGGCTCGCCTCGCTGCTGCTCGTGCTCGGGCTCGTTCTCGCGCCGCTGGCGCTGGCGGGGCCGCTGGCGGTGTTCTGGGTGGCGCTGTTCGCGGGCGGGCTGGTGCTCAATCCGTCCCTCACGACGTCGTCCCTGCTGGTGGACGAGTACGCGCCGGCCGCCCAGGGCGAGGCGTTCGGCTGGGTGTCCACGGCGATCGGCATCGGCGGCGCGCTGGGCTCGGCGGCGGCCGGCGTGGCGGGCGAACGGTTCGGCCCGTCGGCCCCCTTTCCCGCCGCCGCCGTCTTCGCCCTGCTGGCCGCGGCCCTCGCCGCGACCCTGATCAACCGCGGGCCACGGTGACGGCTTCGGTGAAGCGGGCGTAGGTGGCCAGTTCCGCATCCACCGGCTCCAGCACCAGCTCACGGCCGACCTGCGCGATGGCCGTACGGAGTGCCTTGGCCGTACGCCTGGCCCTGCGCCGCCCGCCCAGCCAGGCCGCAAGCCGCGACGCCAGCGCGATGAGCACGCCCGCCACCGCCCCGCCCAGCAGCAGCACCGTCGGCCACGGCACCTCGCCGGCGGTCGGGAGCGGCGGCTGCGGCAGCCGCAGGTAGTCCATCGCGAACAGCACGCCCAGCCACAGCGCCCCCGCCAGCAGGGCCCCGAAGACCAGCCACTGCAGGACGTTGACCGCCCGCCACCACCGTGGCCGCCTGGTCGCGCCCGCCGAGGTCGTGGCCACCACCCGGTCCACGGCGTCCGTCAGCTCACCGGCCCGCGACCGCGCCGCCTGCCGCACGGCCGCCGCCCAAGGGCCGGGCAGGCCGTCCGCCGCCGCCTCGCCGACGTCCCTGATCGCGGTCTCGACCCGAGCCCGCTGCGCCCCGGACGCGGCCGGCACCGACGTCCGCCCGACGACGTCCTCGCCCCGGCCCGCCTCGATGCGCAACCTGCGCAGCGGATCGGGCCTGAACCTCCTCAGCCACCGCGTCACCGGCCACCCGGTCGCCACCACGGCCCGATGCCGATGCCCCTTGGCCACCGCCTCCACGACCACCGGCACCCCGGCCGCCACGCACAACGCCTCGGTCAGCCCCCGCTCCGCCCCACCCGGCCGCTTGCCCGTCCCCTCCCGCCCGGTCGCGTCCGGCTCACCGGTGGCTTGTGGATCGGTGGCGAGGTGACCGGCGGCGGTGGTCACGTCGGCGGAGAGGCGGGCCGACCACGAGCGGCGGTCCGCGACGCGCTCGGCCAGCAGACCGCGCAGGTCGTCGAGGCCCTGGCCGGTCCTGGCCGAGACCGCGAGCACCGGGACGCCGGTGAGGCCGTCGCCGTCCAGGAGGCGGCGCAGGTCGTCGAGACAGCGGTCGACGGCGGCGGGCGGCAGCCGGTCCACCTGGTTGAGCACCACCACCGTCACGTCGCGATGCCCGGCCAGCGGGCGCAGGTAGCGCTCGTGCAGCGCGGCGTCGGCGTACTTCTGCGGGTCCACCACCCACACCAGCACGTCCACCTGGCGTACCAGCCGGTCCACCTCCAGGCGGTGGGACAGGCGGATGGAGTCGTGGTCGGGCAGGTCGAGCAGGACGAGCCCGGCCAGGTCGCCGGTCTCGCCCGCCGGGTGGCGGTGCGGCACCTCCAGCCAGTCGAGGAGCGGGCCCGCTCCGTCGCCGTCCCACAGGGCGGCCTGGGCGGTCGAGGTCGTGGGCCTGGTGACGCCGACGTCCGCGAGCTGCCGTCCTGCGAGGGCGTTGTAGAGCGAGGACTTGCCGCTGCCGGTGGCGCCGGCCAGGGCGACCACGGTGTGCTCAAGCGACAGCTCCCGCCGCGCCCCGGCCCGCCCGGCCACCTCCCGAGCCGCCGCCACGACCCCATCCGGCAACCGCCCCGCTCCCAGCTCGGTGGCTTCAACGAGAGCGGCCAGCCGGACGTCCAGCGACGGCCCCTCCTTACGCCGCAGCACCTTCACGCCCCCTCCTCCCGTCCAGAGCCGGGCCGCCCACGCCCCTCCTCGGCAGCAGACGGCCCACGCGGGCCCTCTCCCAGCGCGGGGAGTTCGGCGGTCGGAAGCTCCCTGCGGTGCTCCTGGATGCGGCGGGCGGCGGCGCGCAGGGCGTCGGCGGTGTCACGGGGCGGCTCGACCGCGTCCAGCAGGTCGAGGAAGCGGTCCGCTTCGTCGGCCAGCAGCTCGCGTACGCGGTCACGGAGGTCCTCGCGGGCGCGGGCGGTGAGCGTGCGTACGGCCTGGTCGCCGAAGACGGCCTCCAGGATCTTCTGGGACAGCACGCTCGTGCCGCCCGCGATCCCCACCTCGATCCCGGTGAGCCCGCCGGTGGAGGCGAAGACGGCCAGCATGAGCAGGAGCCCGGCCCCGTTCACGCTGAAGGACGCCATGCGAGCGGCGGTGCGCCGTTCGGCGCCCTCCTCGCGGACGAGGTCCAGCACGTACGCCTGCCACCCCCGCACCGCCGCCTCCGCCCGCTGCGCGAGGTCGGCGGAGGCCCGGCCGAGGCGCGCGGACTCGACGGCGCCGAGCCGGTCGAGCAGCCCTGGACCGCCGGGCGCGGCCGACCACCCCTCAAGGGCGCGTTCCGCGGCGCCGTCGGCGGAACCCCTGATGAGCGCCTCGACCCCACTCTCCAGCGCGTCGCGAAGCTGCACCTCGGGCGCCCGCCCGGTGAAGAACCCGACGACCCGGTCACGCAGCCACCCGACCCGGCTCTCCAGGGAGCGCATGAGGTCGCCGGTGCCGATGAAGTCCTGCCACCGGGCCAGCACCTCGCCCCGCAGCAGGGACCCGTCGCGCATGCCGGCGTCGAAGTCGGCCATGCCGCCCGCGTACGCCGCCTCGACGATGTCACGCAGCGACTCGAAGGCGCCCTGCTGGCGTTCGACGGCGGCGGCCAGCGCCGGCACGCGGGTGGCCAGGCTGTCGAGCGCCCCGGTGAGCGTCTGCCGCACGACCAGGGAGCGCTGGGCGGCGTCGGCGGCCAGCTCGGTGAGCCAGCCGGCGATGGGACGGACGGATGCGGCGGGCAGCCGGGCCTTCTCGTCGGGCAGCGCCGCCTCGGGCACGGTGAACAGCCGGGTGCCTTGGAGCCCGTTCTCGCGCAGCAGCCGTTCGAGGTCGCGGGAGACGGGCTCGACGGCCTCGGGCGGCACCCGGTCGAGGACGACGGCGAGCGCGGTGCTGCGTTCGCGGGCCGAGCGCAGGAAGCTCCACGGCACCTCGTCGGCGTACCGGGCGGCGGTGGTGACGAACAACCACAGGTCGGCGGCGGCGAGCAGCTGGGCGGCCAGCTCCCGGTTGGCGGTCACCACGGAGTCGATGTCGGGCGCGTCGAGCAGCGCGAGCCCCGCCCCGAGCGCGGGCGAGGTGACGACGCGCAGCGCGCCCGGCCCGTCGCCGGTGACGCGGGACAGCCCCGGCAGCACGTTCTGGCCCATGAACCAGGAGCGGTCGGCCGGGCTGACGACGAGCGTCGGCACCAGCGTGGTGGGCCGCAGCACGCCAGGCTCGGCCACGTCGGCCCCGACCAGCGAGTTGACCAGCGTGGACTTGCCGGCCCCCGTGGAGCCGCCGACGACGGCGAGCAGCGGCGCGTCGATCGAGCGCAGCCGCGGCAGCAGATAGTCGTCGAGCTGCCCGGTCAGGTCGCGCAGCGCACGCCGCTCGGCCGCCACATCGCCGACGGCCAGCGGGAACAGCTCCCGGTCCAGCGGCCGCCGCAGCGACTCGAGCGCGCCGAGCAGGTCCATGCCTGCACGCTAACCCGCAGGCGGCTCCCTAAGCACGTACCCGACGCTGCGTAGTGTGTGGATGAGCCGCGGCTCGACGTCGTCCACCTTGCGCCGCAGATACGACACGTACGACTCGACCACTCCGGCGTCGCCGCCGAAGTCGTAGTTCCAGACGTGGTCGAGGATCTGCGCCTTCGACACCACCCGCCCGGCGTTGACCATGAAGTAGTGCAGCAGCTTGAACTCGGTCGGCGACAGGCGTACCTGGCGGCCGGCCCGCCACACCTCGCGCGAGTCCTCGTCCAGCTCCAGGTCGGCGACCTTGAGCTTGCTGACCGGCGCGGCGTCGCCGCGCGTGCGGCGCAGCACGGCGCGGATGCGCGCCTGCACCTCTTCCAGGCTGAACGGCTTGGTCACGTAGTCGTCGCCCACCCGCAGCCCGGCGATCTTGTCCTCGGTGGCGTCGCGGGCGGTGAGGAACAGCACGGGCGCGTCGATCCGCTTGGCCACCTCGAACCCGTCGAGGTCGGGCAGCATGACGTCGAGCACCACCAGGTCGGGCGAGGCGCGTACGGCGACCTCGACGGCCTCCTCGCCGTCGCTGGCGGTCAGCACCTCGAACCCGGAGAAGCGCAGGCTGGCGGCGAGCAGGTCCCTGATGCTGGGCTCGTCGTCCACGACCATGATCAACGCCTCGGCATTCGTCACCTACTTAGAGTGACGCAGCATGCTGAGGGTTTGCTGAACGCTCACTCCAAGGCGAGTGGGAGTTCGACGCGGAAGGTCGAGCCCGACTCGGGCGAGCTGGTCACGGTGACCGTGCCGTCGTGTGCCTTGACGAGGGCCTGCACGATGGCGAGGCCGAGCCCGCTGCCGCGGTCCTCGGCGGAGCGGCGGCGCGAGCGGGCCGAGTCGGCCCGGTAGAAGCGCTCGAAGACGTGCTCGACCTGCTCGGAGGTCAGCCCTGGGCCGCTGTCCGCGACCTCGACGAACACCTTGGCCGTGGTGCCGCCGGCCCGCACGATGATCGGCGAGCCCGGCTCGGTGTGCACGATGGCGTTGGTGACGAGGTTGCTGATGACCTGGCGCAGCCGCACCTCGTCGCCGGAGACGATCAGCGCTGCGCCGCCGACCACGTCGAGCTTGATCTGCCGGTCGGGGGCGATGATCCTGGCATCCTGTACGGCGTCCGCGGCCAGCGCCAGCATGTCCACCGGCTGCACCCGCAGCGGACGCTGCTGGTCCACCCTGGCGAGCAGCAGCAGGTCGTCCACGAGCAGGCTCATCCGCCCCGCGGCCTTCTCCACGCGCTGCATCAGCTCGGTGGTGTCGGCCTGGGGGTTCTGCCTGGCGTACTCGGCGAAGCCGCGGATCGAGGTCAGCGGGGTGCGCAGCTCGTGGGAGGCGTCGCCGACGAACTGCCGCATGCGGTCCTCGGAGCGGCGGGCCGCCTCCTCCGACGCCGACCGGGCGGCGAACGCGGCCTCGATCTGGGCCAGCATGCCGTTGAGCGACCTGGCCAGGCCGCCGACCTCCGTACGCGGGTCGCCGTCGGGCACCCTGCGGCCCAGCTCGCCGCCCGCGATGGCCTCGGCCGTACGCTCGATCTCGCCCAGCGGCCGCATGCTGTGCCGCACGGTCGTGACGCCGGCCACGGCCAGGATGAGCAGGATCCCGCCGCCGCCGAGCAGCTCGATGAGCGCGAGCCGCCGGGTGATGGCGTCCACCTCTTCGAGGTCCACCGCGACGACGAGCGTGCGCCACTGCCCCACGGTCTCCAGCACCCGCCACTCGCCGTCGCCGCTCAGGGCGGGCGCGGTGTAGGGGTCGCGGCCGGGCGCGGCCGACAGCACGGGCTTCGGCTTGGCGTCCACGTCGCGGTCGGTCAGCATCGGGACGAACGCGCCGTCGCGCTCCTTGACCAGCGCGATCGCGTCCGACTCGATGAGGATCGGCCGCTCGTCGGTCTCCCTGTCCTTACGCCAGTCGCTCCTGACCTTCTTCTCCATGCGCGCGCTGAGCAGGTGGAGCTGGCTGTCCACCCGGTCGAGCAGGTAGCCGTGCAGGACGGAGACGCTCACCAGGCCGATGAAGAACATGCCCATGCCGAGCAGGGCCAGCATCGACGCGATGAGCTTGATCCGCAGCGGCAGCCCGCGCATCAGGAGCTCGGTGGCAGGCGCATGACGTATCCGACGCCACGCAGGGTGTGGATGAGCCGGGGGCTGCGGTTGTCGATCTTGCGGCGCAGCACGGACACGTACGACTCGACGATGCCCACCTCACCGCGGAAGTCGTAGTCCCACACGTGGTCGAGGATCTGCGGCTTGGACAGGACGCGGCCGGCGTTCGTCATGAAGTAGCGCAGCAGCTTGAACTCGGTGGGCGACAGCGCGACGGCGGTGCCGCCGCGCCACACCTCGTGGCTCTCCTCGTCCAGCTCGATGTCGGCGAACGTCAGCCGGGGCGGCGCGGCCTGGGCGTCCCCGCTCGTACGGCGCAGCACGGCGTGGATCCTCGCGACCACCTCCTCCAGGCTGAACGGCTTGGTGACGTAGTCGTCGCCGCCGATCGTGAGCCCGCGGATCTTGTCCTCGGTCTCGTCACGCGCGGTCAGGAACACCACCGGCGTGTGCAGCCCGCCGCCGCGCATCCGCCTGACGATCTCGAAACCGTCCAGGTCGGGCAGCATGACGTCGAGCACGACGAGGTCAGGGCGGTGTCGTTGGACGGCGGCGACGGCGTCGTGGCCGCTCTTGGCCGTGGTCACGTCGAAACCCGCGAACCTCAGGCTCGCGGCGAGGAGCTCGAGGATGTTGGGGTCGTCCTCGACTATCAGCAGGCGTGATTCCATCACGTCCTAGGATGCCCTCATTGGACGAGTGCTGGGACAATTCCGGCGATGTGCCGGGCGATCGCGAGGCTCGACGTGGCCGCGGGTGAGGGCGCGTTGCGGACCAGGACGACGCGCCCGTGCACGTCCACGATGAAGTCGTCCACGAGCCTGCCGTCCCGCGCGACGGCCTGCGCGCGGACGCCGCCCTGCGCTCTTTCCAGGTCGGCGGCGGTGAGCTCAGGGACGTAGCGGCGCGCGGCCTCCAGGAAGGCGCGCTTGACGAGGGAGCCGTAGACCTCTTTGACGCCGGTACGCCAGTGGGTGCGCGCCATGCGGAGCGTGCCCGGCCAACCCAAAATTTGCCGAAAATTGTCGCAATTTCGCCACTTGTAGCCTTCGTACGCGAGCGCCAGCACCGCGTTCGGCCCCACCAGCACGCCCCCGCCGATCCGCCGCGTCAGATGCACGCCCAGGAACGGGTAGCGCGGATCGGGCACCGGATAGATGAGGCCGCGCACCAGGTCCTGCGCGACGCCCTTGAGCGCGTAGTACTCGCCCCTGAACGGCACGATCCGCACCTCGCCTGGCGCGCCCGCCATCCGGGCCACCGCGTCGGTGCCCAGGCCGCCGCAGACCACCAGCCGGTCGAAGGCCGGCCGCTGCCGCCCGGCCACCACCTCGACCTTGCCGGCGCGTTCCCTGATGGCCCTGACGGGGGCGTTCAGGCGTACGGACCCGCCCAGCTCCTCGACGTCCCGCGCGAGCCGGCGAGCGACGGCGGGGAAGTCGCAGATCGCGGTGTGCGGCGAGTGGATCGCGCCGACGCCGACCGCGTGCGGCTCCATCTCGCGCAGCGCGAGCCCGTCCAGCTCGGCGATGTCCGGCACGCCGTTCGCCCGCGCCCGCTCGGCCAGGGCCGCGAGCAGCGGCCGCTCGGCGCGCGTGCTCGCCACCACCAGCTTGCCGACCTCCTGGTACGGCAGGTCGTGCGCGGCGCAGTACTCCTTGAGCAACGCCACGCCCTCCCGGCAGAGCCGCGCCTTGAGCGAGCCGGGCGGGTAGTAGATGCCCGCGTGCACGACGCCGCTGTTGTGCCCGGTCTGGTGGGCGCCGACGTGGCCCTCCTTCTCCAGCACGGTCACCTCGGCGCCCCTGGCGCCGGCCAGCTCGCGCGCCACCGCCAGCCCGACGATGCCCGCGCCCACGACTCCGATCTTCTCCGTCACAAGCCGATTTTCCGACTTACCGCCCGTCCCCGCCATATCCGGCACGGGTCCACCGCTGGATCACGTATCAGCGGCGAGGAATCGCGTGACCGCGCCCAGCCACGCCTCTGGCTGATCAATGTGCGCCATGTGTCCTGCCTCCTCCAGAACGACCGCATCCGTGCACGGCGTCAACGGCACCAGCGAGGCCGGGAACGTCATGTCCTGGCGTCCGTGCAACAGGAACAGCGGCACCCCCGACAACCGCTCGACGGCATCGGGATAGCGGGCCGACGGAAACCGGCCCTCCCGCCAGGCCCGCAGATAAGTACCGGTGAAGGTCACCTGCTCCAGTCGCTTGAGATAGCCGGGGAGCGACTCCTCCCGCCAGACATCCAACGGAGCGGTCGCGAACGCCTCGGCCCGTGTCAGGTCTGCCCCTTGCAGCGGCGAGGTCTCCCAGATCGACGGGTGAGCGGCGCTGCGGCGCTCGTACTCCTCCCATCCCTCGAACGCGTCCGCCGGCACCGGCAGGACGCTGCTGGAGGCGACGATCAGGCGGCGGACCAGGTGGGGAGCCTGAATGGCCAGCCGCTGCGCGATGAGACCGCCATAGGAGAAGCCGAGCACGTCCACCTGTGACGCGCCGATGAGTTCGACGAGATCGGCCACCATCGCGTCGGGAGTGAGCGGCTCTGCGGCAGGAGAACGGCCGCACCCGCGCAGGTCGGGGAAGAGCAGGCGATGCTCGCCGGCCAACCTGTTCAGCGGCTCCACGAGGTAACGGTGATCCCAGTCGGGGCCACCATGGATGACCAGCAAGGTGCGATCCGCGGGCCCGTCGAACTCTCGTACGTGAAGACGCATGCCGGGATGCTAACCGCCCACAGTGACCTGAACATCCTGACGACCTCGTGACCCGGAATCGAACGTGAGTACGATGGACTCATGTATCTGCCGCCGGAGTGGCCGCCAGAGGTCCGTCCGCCCAGCGTCCCCGACTGGGAGACCTCGGCCGTGGCCTGGCTGCTCGACGCGGTGCCGCCCGACTACCGGGCGTACGACGTGCTCAGGCGGCACCCCGTGGCGCTGGCCGCGATGGCCCGCCACCACGTCAGGTCCGCCGTCGAGGCCGCCCGCGCCGGCTACCGCGCCGCCGCCGTCGATCTCAAGGGCCACCTGCCGCCCCACGCCATCGAGGCCGTGCTCGACACCTACCGCGAGGAGGGGCCCCGGCTGGTGCGGCTGCAGCGCTCGATCGAGGTGGTCGAGCGGGCGCTGCGCGGCGACATCTTCACCGCCACCATGCGCCGCTAGCGGGTGCGCCGGGCCAGGAGCGTGATCACGCCGATGGCGAGCACGGCGGCGGCCAGCCAGATGAGGACGTCCGTGCCGGTCAGGCCACCGGAGCCGGCGGCCTGCGCGCTCTCCTCGGCATCGGCCTCGGTCTCGTTCTCCGAGGGCGTGGGCGTCGGGGTCGGCGTGGGCGTGGGCTGGGCGGCCTCGGGGATCGGCACCCGATAGACCGGGCTGCGCGGCCCCTCGCTGCCGGTGAGCAGCGCCTTGCCGTCGGCCGTGTACGCGATCGACTCCGCCTGCTTCAGGTCCGGCATCGTCACCCTGGTCAGCACCTCGCCCGAGGGCTTGTAGACGGTGGCGGAGAAGTAGGTGCGGACGACGTACGAGGAGCCGTCGGGCGCGTACGCGGCGTCCGTCGCCATGATGGGCGCGCCGGCGACCTTGCGCAGCACGTTGACCCGGTCGGTACGGAGCTTCTTGGGCGCCGCGTAGACCGACCCGGCGAACTCCTTGGACACGACGTACAGCCGCCCGGTCCTGGGGTTGACCATGATGCCCTCGGCGTTGCGCGCCCCGTCGGCGTACCGGAACCGGTAGCGGACGGCGGGCAGCGTGGCGTCGGTGAGGTTGCGCGGCTCCATCACCTTGTAGACGGAGACGTTCGGCCAGGCGCCGTCGAGGTTGTCACCGATGTCGGCGAACCAGAGCACGCCCCGCCCGGTCGCCGGGTCCTTGGAGGCGGCCATGGCCTCCCAGTCGCGCGCCTCGGCCCCGCGCAACTGGAAGGTGGCGAGCGTGCGCCCGCCGCCGTCCACCGCGTAGAAGGTAGGCGCGGCGGCGCTGTCGTTGTGGGTGTAGTGGACGCCGTCGTGGGTGGGCGAGACGGCGAGGCCGCTCGACTCGGTGATGCGCTCGTCCTTGAAGGTGAACAGCTTCTCCATGCCGTCGTCGCCGGGCGCCGCCAGCGCGGGCGCGGCGGGCAGCAGGCACGCGGCCGCCACGGCGGCGAGCAGTCTGATCACGAAGTCCCCCACGCCGCCATCATGCCCCACCCGCCGCTCAGGCCGTCGCGACCGCGCCGACGCGGGCGCTGTGCCGGTGGAAGCCCAGCCCCTGCAGCACCACCAGCACCGCGTTGGCCGCCGTCATGGCCACCCACAACCCGGTGATGCCCCAGGTCCGCGCCACGGGGACGACGGAGACGAGCAGCAGCCCGTACGCGAGCGCGAAATACCCGAGGCTGGACGACGACCGCTTGAGCGCCGTCAGCCCCATGCCGCGCACCGCCTGCGCCGCGTCGAACGCCGCGGAGGCGAGCATCAGCGGCAGCAGCCCGAGCACCCGCTCCCGCACGGCCGGGTCGTCGGTGAACAGCCCGATGAACGGTTTCCCTGCCACCAGCAGCAGCACCGCGACCACGAGCGTCCCCGAGACGGCGAGCAGCGCCGCGACGCGCCCCGCCCGCCGAGCTCCGGCGGTGTCGGGGGCGCGGGCGATCTCGGGCACCGCGGCCTGCGCGATGGACAGCGACACCATCATGATCAGGCCCGTCAGCGTGGTGAGCACGGCGTGGGCGGCGGTGTCGCGGGTGTTCGTGGTGCCCGCCGCGAACGTCACCACGCCCAGCACCGCGAACTTCACCAGCACGGTCGCGGCCAGCGGGAGGCTGACCCTGGCCAGCTTGACGATCTCGCGCGGCCGCGGCCGGCTCTGCCCCACCGGGCGGCCGACGGCCCTGCGCACGTTGAAGGCCGCCACCCCCGCCGACGTCACGCCGCCCACCAGCCAGGCGATGCCCACCCCCGTCAGCCCCAGCGACGGCACGAGCAGCGCGGTGAGCCCGCCCAGCGCGACGCCGTAGGTCAGGGTGGGCCAGAGCACGTTACGGTTGCGGCCGAGCGCGACCAGGATGGTGCTGGCACCGCCGGTGGAGGCGAAGATGAGCACGTATCCGGCGAGGAACCAGGGCAGCAGCCCCATCTCGGCCACCACCTCGTCCGGCACCCCGGTGGCGGTGGCGAGCAGCGGCACGCAGACCACCGCGACCGCCCCCAGCGCGCCCGCCGCCAGGCTGAGCCAGCGCGCGTCGCGGATCACCGGCACGGCCGCCCCAGGATCGTCGCGGAAGGGCGCGACGAACGGCCCCAGCCCGCGCAGCGCCCCCTGCACGGCCGCGGACGCCGGGTTGAGCACGGCCGTCACCACCGCGAACGCGGCCAGCGTCACCGTGTCGTGCTGCCCCAGCACCGAGGTCACCACCAGCGAGCCGACCATGCCGGCGATCATCGCCAGGCAGAGCGGCACCGCCGCCCGGAGCAGGGTGAGCACGAGCCGATGACCGGGGGGCGACGCGGCGGATTTCACCCGTCGAGCGTATGGCCTGGAGTGCACTCCAGGTCTTTAGGGTTGGACGACATGGACTACGTCACACTCGGACGCAGCGGTCTCCTCGTGAGCCCGCTGTGCCTCGGCACCATGAACTTCGGCCCGCGCACGACGGAGGAAGACTCCTTCGCCATCATGGACCGGGCTCACGAGCTGGGGCTGAACTTCTTCGACACGGCCAACGTGTACGGCGGCGTCAAGGGCGAGGGCATCACCGAGACCATCGTGGGCCGGTGGTTCGCCCAGGGCGGGGGCCGCAGGGAGCGTACGGTCATCGCGACCAAGGTCTACGGCGACATGGGCGACTGGCCCAACGAGCGCCGGCTGTCGGCGCTCAACATCCGCCGCGCCGCCGACGCCTCGCTCAAGCGGCTGCAGACCGACTACATCGACATCTACCAGGCCCACCACGTCGACAGGCTCACGCCGTTCGACGAGTTCTGGGAGGCCATGGAGGTCCTGCGGCAGCAGGGCAAGATCATTTACGTGGGTTCGTCCAACTTCGCCGGCTGGCACCTCGCCAAGGCGCAGGAGACCGCGGCCCGCCGCAACTTCATGGGCCTGGTCAGCGAGCAGACCCACTACAACCTCCTGACCCGCGCGCCGGAGCTGGAGGTGCTGCCCGCGGCCGAGGACTACGGGCTCGGCGTGATCCCGTGGAGCCCGCTGGCCGGCGGCCTGCTCGGCGGCGTGCTGCGCAAGATCGACAAGGGCCGCTCGGCCGCCGAGAACATGGTCAAGCAGCTCGACAAGCACCGCGACAAGATCGAGGCGTACGAGAAGTTCTGCGACGAGCTGAACGAGGACCCGGCGAACGTGGCCCTGGCCTGGCTGCTCAAGCAGCGCGCGGTCGCTGCCCCGATCATCGGCCCGCGCACGATGGAGCAGCTGGAGGGCAGCCTGCGGGCGCTGGAGATCGACCTGGACGAGGCCGCCCTGGCCCGCCTCGACGAGATCTTCCCCGGCCACCGCACGGCTCCGGAGGACTACGCCTGGTAGACCCGGACCGCGTCGCCGTCCGTCAGTGTGGCGGCCGGCGACGCGACCCGGCGAGCAGGAGGGGGCCACACGTCGGGCACAGGCCCTTGCCAGGCGGCCAGGAGCGCCGGCCGGACCCCGGCCGGGCGGTCAGGTGAGCGCGGCTCCGACGATGACGATCAGCAGGAGCAGGCCCAGCACGACGGGCAGCAACCAGGAGCGAGGACGGTCCACGACGTGGAGCCTAGCTCCGCTCGGCGGGTGCCAGCGCCCATTCGGCGAGTGACTCGTACCTCATCTGGGCCCCGGTGTGGCTGCGGACGAGCCGCACCCGCTCGGCCCGCCAGGGCGACCCGCTGAACCCGGAGAGGGCTTCGACCAGCGGCCGGAGATCGGTCTCCGTCTTGGCGCGGGCCAGCGTGAGATGCGGGTGGAAGCGTTTCTCATCCGTCTGTACGGCCCCGGCCCGCCGCGCCCCCGCCTTGACGGAGTCGGCCAGCCTGACCATGGAGTCGCCGGTGAGGCCGGCCCAGAAGACACGTGCACGGCGTACGGACGAGAAGGCCCCGAACCCGTCGAAGGCCAGCTCAGGGGCGGAATGCCGACGTACGGCGCGAGCGAGCCGCACCTCCAGCTCGGGCAGCACCCGCTCGGGCACCTCACCGAAGAACCCGAGCGTGATGTGCCAGAACGCCCGGTCGGGCCACCGCAATCCGGGCACCTGCCCGACGAAGGGCTTGATGGCCTCAGCGACCTCGTCCAGCACCGCATCGGGCGGCACCACCGCCGCGAACAACCTCATGTCCCCTCATCCTGCCGAACGACCCACGCCATAAGAAGCCGCCCAGATGGCACCGGTGTGTCAGGAGAGGTCGAACTCCCCCCTCGACGCGCCGTCCAGGAAGGCCCGCCACTCGTCCCGCCGGAACGTCAGGACAGGCCCCTTCCCGTGGTCCTTGGTGTCGCGCACCACGACGCTGTCGTCCGCCCGGCGCATCACCTCGACGCAACTCCCACCGTTTCCGCCCGACGCCTTGGCCTTCGTCCACACGCCAACGGTCAATCCGACTGTTTCAGGCATAGCTCGCCATCACCTCAGAAATCGTCTCCCGGCTCCTGTCCAGCGGGTACGCCACGCTGGACAGGATCTCCCACCGCACGATAAGCGCTTGTACGGTCTCCGCGCGATTGGTCACACGCCCTTCCTCCGCACTTTCCAAGTACGCGTGGTCCGCGCCGCCGTCGAGGAGCGTCGCCACCTCGAACGCGCCGAGACAGCCCGTCGTCAGCCCTGCTGAGAGCGGCACGATCCGCACCGTGACGTACGGCGGCCGCAGGACGTCGAGGATCTTGGCCAGCTGCGCCCGCATGACCTCCCTCCCGCCGACCGGGCGGCGCAGGACGCTCTCGTCGATGAGGGCCGAGTAGAGCGGCGGGCGGGGGCGGGCGAAGACGGCCTGCCGGTGCATACGGAACCGGACGGCCTGCCGCATGCCCGCCTCGGCGACCCCCGGCTCCCCCAGGAACACCTGAGTGGCGTAGTCCTCCGTCTGCAGCAGCCCGGGGATCAGCATCGGCTCCCACGTCCTGATCGTGTGCGCCGACGTCTCGACGCGCGGCCACTCCCTGAACCACTTCGGGGCCATGGCGTGCCCCTGGATGACCGGCACCAGCTCCATGAGCTGACCGTCGAGACCGAGCGCCTTCTCCACCGCACGGGTGTAGTCGCCGGTCGGCTTGCGCATGAGGCGCTCGACATGGCCGACGGCGCTCTCGCTGTAGGGCAGCAGGCTCGCGAGGCGCTCCTGGCTCAGGCCCCGGCCCCTGCGGAACCTGCGCTGCCGCCTGGCGAACTCCTTCCACGCCTCCCGGCCCGGATCGTCCCCCTCAGCTGCCATCTCGTGCTCCTCGGACACGCAGCGTGCTGGCTTACTAACTGTAAGGGAACTGTAGGTCCGCTCTCAGCCCTTGCCGGCTGGCGGAAAGCTCATGCTGGGGAGATTCCGCGTACGAGCCGGATCGGTGGTGTATCCCCTGCGACGGGCCGAGGTGACCATGCAAAGAGCGCTAGCGTACACGAGCTTCAAGGTCTGGCTGATCGACGAGCTGGACGACCCGAGACGGCTGCCCGCGCTGGCGCGGCGCGAGGTGCGCGCGTGGGTGCGGGACCAACCGGTGCTGGACGACCTGCAGCTCATCGCCTCCGAGCTGGTGGCCAACGCGGTGGAGCACGGCGGCGGCCGCTGGGTGCGGCTGAGCCTGCTCCCCGTCCAGGAGGGCGGAGGCGACTACTGGCGGCTCGCCGTCATCGACCCGGGCGGAGGCGGAGCCGTGCCGCTGCCGCGGCGGCCGGCTCCGGAGGACACGCGAGGCAGGGGCCTGTGGCTGGTGCACGGCCTCACGGGCGGCTGCTGGGGCACGGACGTCACCCGCGTGGGCGAGCGCGTCGTCTGGGCTCTGATCCCCCGCGCAGAACGAAGCGGGCGCCCGCGTACGGACGCCCGCTTCCCCCACGACGACGGCGGAAATGACTCATGCCATCGCTAGCGCCGACCTCTCCACCCGAGTGGTGATGAGGCGGGTCATCAGGACGGCCGCCCCGGTGCCGACGAGGACCAGCACGCCGGACAGCAGCACGCCCGTCCGCGGCCCGCCCAGCTCGGACAGCCAGCCGATCAGCGGCGCGCCCAGCGGCGCCCCGCCGGTGAAGACGAGCATGTAGATGCCCATCACGCGGCCCCGCATCTCGGGCGAGGTGGCGATCTGCACGCTGGCGTTCGCGGCCGTGTTGATGGTGATCAACGCGATCCCGGTCGGCACCAGCAGCAGCAGGTAGATCGGGTAGAACGGCGCGACGGCCGTGGCGATCTGGAACAGCCCGAATCCGATCGCCCCCGCGAACAGCACCTTGCGCGACAGCCTGGCCCGCCGTGCGGCCAGCAGGGCGCCGGCGAGCGCGCCGACCGCGAACATGCTGGAGGCCAGCCCGAACGAGGACGCCCCAGCGCCGAACACTTCGCGGGCCATGAGCGCGATCGACATCGAGAACGACTGCGAGAACATCGACACGAACGCGATCAGCAGCACCGGCATGAGGATCTCCTCGTGCTGGAGCACGTAGCGCAGCCCCTCGCGCAGCTGCCCCTTGGCCCTGGGAACGGGCTCGGACAGGTTGAGCTCGGACTTGCGCATGAAGACCAGGCTGGAGATCACGCCGCCGAAGGTCAGCGCGTTGATCAGGAAGATCGGCCCGGTGCCGCCCAGCACGTAGATCAGCACACCGGCCAGGGCCGGCCCGACCACGCGCGCCAGGTTGAAGATGGAGCTGTTGAGCGCGATCGCGTTGGGCAGGTCGGCGCGGCCGACCATCTCGACCACGAACGCCTGCCGGGTCGGCACCTCCACGCAGGAGATCATGCCGAGCACGAACGCCATCACGTACACGTGCCACACCTGGGCGCTGCCGGTCATCGTCAGGATGCCGATGGTCAGCGCGAGCCCGGCCATGAGGGTCTGGGCTCCGATGAGGATGGGCCGCTTGGGGTAGCGGTCGGCGAGCACGCCGCCGAACATGCCGAACAGCAGCATCGGCAGGAACTGCAGGGCGGTGGCCGTGCCGAGCGCGGAGGCGCTGCCGTGGGTCAGGTCGAGGACCAGCCAGTCCTGGGCGGTGCGCTGCAGCCAGGTGCCCACGTTGGAGACGGCGCCCCCGGCTGCGAACATGCGGTAGTTGCGAATCTTGAGAGACCGGAACATCCCGGTCCTGGGTTCTTCAGGCTCTAGATCTGGCTGAGCTTCTCCAGAATCGGCGCCGCCTGCCTGAGGATCGACCTCTCCTCCGGCGACAGCTCCTTCAACCGCTGCGCCAGCCACGCCTCCTTGCGGCGGCGTTCCTCCTTCAGCAGCTTCTCTGCGGCCTCGGTCACCGAGACGGTCACCTGGCGCCGGTCGGTCGGATGCGGGGTGCGCGAGACCAGCCCGCGTTCCTCGAGCGCGGCGATCACGCGCGTCATCGAGGGCGGCTGCACCTTCTCGAGCTCGGCCAATTCGCCGGGGGTTATCCCGGAATGCCGATGCACCGCGGCGAGTGTCGCGAACTGGGTGGCCGTCAGCGAGTGTGCTGCCGCCTGTCGTCGAAGTCTTCGGTTCAGCCTGGCGAGTGAAACGCGCAGGGCTGAAGCGAGACCTGCGTCGCTGCGCAGGTCCATCTTGGGCTTGGTGTTGGTTAGCATGAGTCATTACCTTTGCTAACTATACGGCATGGCAGGATATTTCCCGAAATCAAGGTCTTCTGTCCCCTTGATACCCGAGAGCCGCCCCGCGTGCGCGGAGCGGCTCCCGAGCCCTCTTTCTACAGGTCCGTACGGCCTCCTCGGGCCGTCAGATGCCGAGCAGCGCCCTGATCGGGCCGATCGCGAAGTAGAGCGCGAACAGCACGGCCACGATCCACAGCAGCGGGTGCAGCTCGCGGCCCTTGCCGCGAACCACCTTGATCAGCACGTACGTGATGAACCCCGCGCCGATGCCGTTCGACACCGAGTACGTGAACGGCATGATGACGATCGTGAGGAACGCCGGGATGGCGATCTCGAAGTCGTTCCAGTCGATGTCGCGGACGGCGGTCATCATCATGAAGCCCACCAGCACCAGCGCCGGGGCGGCGGCCTCGTAGGGGACGACCGTGACGAGCGGTGCGAAGAAGATGGCGACGAGGAACAGCGCGCCGGTCACCACGCTGGCCAGCCCGGTGCGGGCGCCCTCGGCGACACCCGAGGCCGACTCGATGTAGGTGGTGTTCGAGGAGACCGAGCCCGCGCCGCCGGCCGCCGCGCCGATCGAGTCGACGAGCAGAATCTGCTTGGTACGCGGCAGCGTGCCGTCCTCCTGCACCAGCCCCGCCTGGCGGCCGACGCCGACCATCGTGCCCATGGTGTCGAAGAAGTCCGTGATGAGCAGGGTGAACACGAACAGCCCCGCCAGCAGCACATCGATGCGGACAAAGCCACCGAACGGGTCGAACTCGGTGAACAGCGTCAGCGGGTTGTGGAAGCCGAAGATCTGCTCGGGCACGGAGGGGCGGTTGAGCTGCCAGCCGCCGGGGTTCTCCGGCGAGAAGGCGCCGGCCTTGGCGATCGCCTCCACGATGATCGCGAGGACGGTGGTGCCGACGATGCCGATGAGGATCGCGCCCTTGACCTTGCGGGCCACCAGGGCGGCCGTGGCGAGCAGGCCGATGATGAAGACGAGGATCGGCCACGAGGTGAGGTTGCCGCCGATGCCCAGCTCCAGCGGCGTGCCGGCGGCCTTGCGCACGAACCCGGCGTCCACGAACCCGATCAGCGCGATGAACAGGCCGATGCCCACGCTGATCGCGGTCTTCAACGGGGCCGGGATGGCGTGGAAGATCGCCGTCCGCAGCCCGGTGAGCACCAGGATCGTGATGATGATGCCCTCAAGGAAGACCAGGCCCATGGCCTCCTCCCAGGTCATGACCGAGGCGATGGTGAACGTCACGAAGGCGTTCAGGCCCAGCCCGGCCGCCATGGCGAACGGCACCTTGCCGACGACGCCCATGAGGATGGTCAGCACGCCCGCCACGAACGCCGTGCCCGCGGCGACCAAGGCCACGTTGGGCGCGGAACCATCACCGATGTACTCACCGGTGACGTCCTTGCCGGTGCCGATGATGAGGGGATTCAGCACCACGATGTACGCCATGGTGAAGAACGTGGCCAGACCTCCGCGTACTTCACGGGAGATCGTCGAGCCTCGTTCAGAGATCTGGAAGAAACGGTCGATAGCCGTACGAGTGTCACTCACGACGCGAAGAGTGACAGCAGGGATGAGCTGCGAAAAGAGCCAGTGATGAGATCGAGACCCTATTGGAAGCTAGGCTGGATACGTGGACAAGCAGTGGCATCCCGACCCGCCGCCCATCAAAACGAACGACACGGCCGCCATCGGCGTCGGCACCGGCCTGTGGGCGCTCGCTCTCGTCGTGCTGCTGATTTTCCGCCCCGCCCCCGAGAACGCGTGGTGGATCTGGACCTGCGTGACCGGGGTCGCGTTCGGGCTGTTCGGCATCTGGTTCGTCCGCCGTCCCGGCCGCGACTGACATTCGTCATCTCCGCCGGATCCTCGAAGTCACCCGGAAGTGGTGTTTTCACCCACTACATCGGCACATAGCTGTCGAACCATGCTGGACGGCATGAAGAAGCCGATCGTGACGCTCCTGCTGGGAGCGGCGTTCCTCACCGCCTGCGGCAGCGGCGGCTCCCCTTCCCCGCCCAGCGCGACCCCCGCCCCGAGCAGCAGTGACAAGGGCTCCATCGCGTGGGGCGCCTGCACCGACCTCGTGGGCCCCGACGGCAAGCCCGCCACGCCAGGCCCCGGCGTCGAGTGCGCCAAGCTGCCGGTCCCCCTCGACTACGCCGAGCCGGACGGCGAGAAGATCGACCTCGCGCTCATCCGCGTCAAGGCCACCGGCGAGCGCCTCGGCTCGCTCGTGTTCAACTTCGGCGGCCCCGGCGCGTCCGGCGTGGACACCCTCGCCACCGCCTCCGCCGCCTTCACCAAGCTCGGCACCCGCTACGACCTGGTCAGCTTCGACCCGCGCGGCGTGGACCGCAGCGCCGGCGTCCGCTGCGGCGGCACCGTGGGCAAGCTGCTCGCCGCCGGCTACGGCACGGACCAGGACAAGCTGGCCGCCGAGTTCACCGCCGCCTGCGAGAAGGACTCCGGCGAGGTGCTGCCGCACGTCGGCACCGTGAACGCGGCCAAGGACCTCGACCAGATGCGCGTCGCGCTGGGCGACGACAAGCTCAACTACCTCGGCTTCTCCTACGGCACCCACCTCGGCGCCGTCTACGCCACCCACTTCCCCAAGAACGTCGGCCGCGTCGTCCTCGACAGCGCCTTCGACCCGACGGTGACGTTCGAGGAGCGGGCGGTCATCCAGGCGGGCGGGTTCGACGCCGCCTTCGAGGCGTTCGCCGCGGACTGCGTCGCCCAGAGCTGCGAGATCGGCGCGTCCCCCGCCAACGTCGAGAAGAACGTCCTGGACCTGCTCGAACAGCTCAAGACCAAGCCCATCAAGGTGGGCGAGCGCGAGCTGACGTACGGGCTGGCGCAGCTCGCGGTCATCACCCCGCTGTACGCCAAGCAGACCTGGCCGGTGCTGGAGCAGTCCGTCGCCGCGGCGCGCAAGGGCGACGGCACCATGCTGCTCGCCCTGGCCGACGCCTACACCGGGCGGCGGGCCGACGGGACGTACAACACGTCCATGAGCAGCCTGATGGCCATCAACTGCGCCGACAACAGCGAGCGGCCCACCGCGGCCGACGTCGCGCGGATGAACACCAAGATCCGCAAGATCTTCCCGATCCTGTCGGTGGACGGCTCCCCCTCGGCGTGCGCCCACTGGCCGGTGCCGGGCGACGACAAGGCCAAGCGCATCGACGCCACCGGCTCGGCGCCCATCGTGGTCGTCGGCGGCAAGGGCGACCCCGCCACGCCGTACGAGTGGGCCACCAAGCTCACAGACCAGCTCAAGACCGGGATCCTGGTCACGTACGAGGGCGAGGGCCACGGCGCGTACCTGAGCGGCAGCCAGTGCGTGATGGGCCTGGTGGACGCGTACCTGCTGGACGCCGAACTCCCGCGCAAGGGCGCCACCTGCCCCGCCTGACCCGCCCGGGGCCCGCCTGAGCTCAGGTGGGGCGGGTGCGGGCGCGGAAGGCGGCGGCCTTGACGCGGCTCTGGCAGGAGCGGGAGCAGAACTGGCGGACGGCGTTGCGTGAGGAGTCGACGTACACGCGGTCGCAGGGGGTGGCACGGCACACCCCGAGCCGCCCGCCGAGGTCGCTGCCGATGGCCAGGGTGAGCGCGGAGGCGAACCCCGCGCTCCAGCCCACGGCGAGCGTGTCGTCGGCCCCGTGGAAGTGCACCTGCCACGGCTCCCCCGGCGCCCGGTCGAGTTGCGGCCGGGCGCCGGTGCTGACGACGAGGGCGTTGACGACGGCGGCGGCGGCGTCCTCCCGCCCGGCCTCCATCGCCTCGAACACCCGGCGCACCTTGAGCGTGGTGCCGGCCAGGTAGAGCGCCTCGTCCATGGACACCGCCACCCCACCCGGCAGCACCTCCCCGATCGCGCCCGGCAACTCGTCCCCCTTGGGCGCCGTATACGGCCTGCTGCCCTGATGCCCATCGGTGAGCGCGTTGACCATCGCGACCGCCGTGTCGAGCAGGATCGCCACGTGACTATCGAACAGCATTTGACCGGTCACTCCTGAGGCCGTAGTGTGCGTGACCGACGTTACCACCGTCGTCGGTCACGCACAGGGGGAGATCCAGATGCCGCGCACCGTGTGGTGGCTCCTGCTCGCCCGGGCGATCAACCGGCTCGGAGCCTTCTCGCTGGGCTTCCTCACCGTCCTCATGACCACCGACTTCGGCGCCGACCCCGCGACGGCCGGCCTCATCACGGCCGCGTTCGGCGTCGCCACCATCCCGTCCCGGCTGGTCGGCGGCGTGCTCGCCGACCGCTTCGGCCGCCGCCGCACGATCGTCACCGGCCTCACCGCATGCGCCGCGGCCCAGGCGGGCATCGCGTTCGCCGGTTCGGTGGCTCTGGTGGCCGTCTTCGCGGTCCTGCTCGGGCTGGTCTTCGAGCTCTACGAGCCGCCGTCCCAGGCGATCATCGCCGACACCGTACGTCCGGCACGCCAGGCTCAGGCGTACAGCCTGTTCAACACCGCCATGGCCGTAGGCGGCCTGGGCGCGGGCCTGATCGCGGCCGCCCTCGGCCGCTGGGACCTACGCTGGCTCTTCATCGTGGACGCCGCCACCTGCCTGGCCTGCGCCACCCTGATCCTCGCCGTCCTCCCCGAAGACCCGCCCGCCCCGCGCCGCCAGGCCCGCACCACCACGCCCGCCACCGCGCCCCCAGCCCCTCCAAGCCCCGCCCCCGCGCCCGCGCCCGCACCTGCCCCAGCGGTCTGGCGGGACCGTTCGCTGCTGGTGCTGCTGCTCTCCGGCACGCTGTTCGCCCTCATCGCCATGCAGGTGATCATCGCGATGCCCCTCGCCCTGGTGGCGCGCGGGCTGGCGGCGGCCGACGCCGGCCTGCTGACCGCCGTCTCCGCCGTCGTCATGGTGGCCTGCCAGCCGCTGCTGCCCAAGCTGGCGTCCCTGTCGCACCACACCGCGATGACCCTCGGCTACGCGCTGCTCGCCACCGGCCTCGCCGGCTACGCCGTGACGGCCGACCTGCCGGGACACCTCGCCGCCACGGTGGTGCTGAGCGGGGGCGAGCTGCTGATGTTCGGCCGCAGCTACGCCCTGGTCGCCGCGATCGCCCCCGAGCACGCCCGCGCCCGCTATTTGTCGGTCTTCGGCACCTCGTGGGGCTTCGCGACCGTGCTGGCCCCGCTCTGCGGCACCTGGCTCATCGAGCGGACGGGACCGGCAGGGCTGTGGGGCACGCTCGCCCTCACCGCCCTGCTCCTCGCCATCGCGCAGCCCCTCGTCGTCAGGCCGCTGCTGGGCCGCCCCGCCCTGACGACGACGGGATGACAATCAGGACAGATCGGCCTCGGCAAGCAGCAGCGGCACCGCCGCCGGATCACGCAGGAGCGCGGCCACCGCGAGCCGGTCGTTCCACTGCCCGGTGGCCCACGCCAAACCCCTGGCCAGCCCATCGACCCCGGTGCAGTGCACCGACCCCTCGAAGAACCGCCACGCGCACTCCACGCCGTCCACCAGCAGCTTCTCGTGCTCCACATACGTCTCGGGCGCCGTGGGCAGCAACGAGCGCACCTCGGAAGGCACCGGTCGCGTCACCCCCTCGGAGGTGACCTCACCGGAGGTCAGCTCACCGGCGAGCGGCAGGTCGAGCAGCTCGGACAGCGCCTCGGCCAGATCGTACGGGGCCAGCACCAGAGGCCGATCGGCGACAAGCTGGAGCAGGTCGGGCGCCTCCACCACGACGGCGTCGTCGGCCGAGGCCACCACGATGGCCCCGCGCAGCACGGCACGCACCCGCGCGGGCGGCGCCACCCGCGAAGGATCGACGGCGGCGAGCGCCACCCACAGCGACCGCAGCTGCGCCCGATCGACCTCGATCGACTCATCGGCCATCAGGTCGAGCAGCTCTTCCGGCCCGCCGTGGGAGGCCAGCAGGTCGGGCAGCGTCGTACGGACGCCGAGCATGGACAGCGCCGCCTCGTCGAGCCCGGTGGGCGCGTCGGCGTAGAGGCCCTGCAACAGCGGGTCGGCGCCGGGGAGCCGCAGCTCCGAAGGCTTGCGCCCGCCGAGCACCGGGCGGTTGGCCAGCCACCACGCCGTGTAGGACGGCACCTCGACGCCCTCGACCCGCAGCGGATGCAGCGCGGCCCGCAGCGGCGGCGTGGTCAGCAGCCGCAGCGCGGCCGGCCAGTCGGCCACCAGCTCAAGGTCGCGCACCGCCACGAACTCGGGCACCAGCGGCGGCACGTCGAGGTCGGGCAGCAGGTCGAGCACGTGGTCGAGCCAGTCGGCCTCGCCGTCGAGGTCGTGGTCGCAGTCGTCGGGGTCGAGCAGCACGTCGGCGTCGTGGACGACCGCGAACCCGTCGAGCACGCCCGCCGCCGCCAGCACCCGCGGCCCGTACGTCTCCTCCAGCTCCGAGGCCGCCACCCCGAGATGCGTGTCGGGCTCGAGCAGCCCGGCCAGCGCCCCGTCGGCCAGCATCAGCTCGCCCGCCGGATAGAGGTCGCCGTCACTGCCGCGCAGCGCCAGCTCGGCCAGCCACGGCGCCTCGCCGGGCGCCAGCCCCGACGCCTCGACCAGCGACAGCACGGCCTTCGCCACCGGCTCGGGGTCGGGGCTGTCGAGCGACTGGGAGACCGCGGCCTTGGTCAGCGGGTCGTCGAGCACCGTGCGGGGCGTCGCCTCGGCCGCGCCGAGCCGCAGCAGCGCCGGGTGGGCCGCCTCCGGGTGCACGATGCGCAGCCCGAGCGGCGTCAGGTCGAGCTCGGCGCCACCGTCGGTCAGGATGAGGGTCCCGCGCGGGCCGCGTACGAGGCGGCCGTCGGTCAGCGGCACCGGCAGCGCGCCCAGCGACTCGGGGTCGTCGGCCGGCAGCACCTCATAGAGCGAACGCCACCACGACGGCTCGCGCCCCTCCACGGCCTCGCCCGACAGCAGGTCGACGACGTCGGCCAGCTCGAGCCTGCGCACGCCGAGCGCCGCCATGGCGGGGTGGCGGGCGTTCCAGCCGGCGGGCAGCAGGCCGGGCACGAAGCCGGCGATCGCCGCCAGGAACTCGGCGGAGGCGCCGGGCACGACGGCGGCCTCGCGGCCGGCCACCACCCAGCCGTCGCCATCGGGCTCGGGCGCGGGATGCTCGACCCGCCACTCGGCGTCGGGCTCGTAGACCCGCTCGTCGGCGAACGACGGGGTCTGCACGACGGGCGCGGGCGCCGACAGCGCGGGCAGCAGCGGCGTGGCGGGCAGCCGCTGCAGCACCGCCCGGCGGATGCGGGCGTCGAGCTCGCCCTTGCCCATCAGCGACGGCACGAGATCGAGCAGCCTGGACGTGCGGGGCAGCTCGCGCAGCAGGCGTACGTAGGCGTCGGCGACCCGCTCGACCAGGAAGTCGGTCAGCGGCCCCCTGGCGACGTGGCGCCGGTCGGTGGCCATCGGGAACGACGCGATCAGCAGCGCGGGCAGGTCGATCGGCTCGTCGCTGGGGGTCGGCGCGTGCACCACGGGCGGCACGATGGCGGGCAGCGCGCCGGGCTCGCCCGTGCCGGTGACCGGGACGGCCCAGCGCAGCGACCAGAACGGGCGGGCCCGCTCCTCGGTGGGCCGGTCGGCGAACAGCCTCGCGACCTCTTCCTGGGTGAACTCGCCCGACTCCGACACGACGTGCCAGCCCTCGGCCACCACCGTGCGCGTCTCACCGTCGAGCTCGATCTCGATGCGCTCCAGCGCGGGCAGGCCGAGCAGCAGCGCGGGGCTGGTCTCGGCCAGCATCGTGCGGACCGCCTCGACGCTCGCGTGGTCGCGCAGCGGCAGGCGCACGAGGGTGTCGAAGCCCTCGGGGATGTCGACGAACGGCGGCTCGTCGAACGGCAGCCGCAGCAGCGGCACGTGACCGCCCCGGCCGGCCAGCTCGCCCGCCAGCGCCGGGATGTCGGCCACCAGCGCCGCGGTCTCCGTACGGGACCAGCGGACCGCTCCGTGGCCGCGCGAGCCGATCGACGGCGCGTCGCAGACCGACACCACCGCCGCGAACCCGACACCGAACCTGCCCGCCGCCCCGGCCTCGTCACGCTTGCCCGAGGCGCGCAGCGTGGACAGGCTCTCCACGCCGGTGGCGTCGAGCGGCGCGCCGGTGTTGGCGGCCGTCAGCACCTCGCCGCGCAACGTCAGCCGCAGCACGCCCGGCACGCCCGCCCGCAGCGCCGCGTCGGCCGCATTCTGGGCCAGCTCGACGATCAGCCGGTCGCGGTAACCGCCGAGCGCGAAGTCCTCCTCCGCGTTGGCGTCCTCGCGGAACCGGGCAGGCGAGGCCGTCCACGCGGACAGGACGGCCGCGCGCATCCGGTCAGTGCCGTAGGTGTCGCTCATCGATCACGATCCTGGTAGAGAGGGTTGGGGGCCACCGTAGGTTAGCGGCCCGCACCGACACTCACGATCAGGAATGGCCGAGCTCTTCAGAAGCCGACTCGTCGACCGAGCCCGCCTCCTCCTCCATGAGGTCATAGCCCAGGTCATCGAGGATCGGGATCGCCTGCTCGACCGGCGGCGGCGACACGGCGGCCTCCGAGTGGGCGCCGCAGCCGTGGTCGGCGGCGACGACCTTGCCGTCGTCGGGTGCGTATTCGTTAGTGCAGACTCCGAACATCTGCCGCAGCCCACCCGCGAGCAGCCAGTAGAAGCCGCAGGTGGAGCACTGCGCGGGAGCGGCGTGTGCGATCGGCGTGTGCGGCCCGTGCTCGCCCGAGTGCCAGCGTCTGGCAGCCCGGTCCTTGCCGATGGCCGAGAGCACACGTGCCCGGCCCAGGCCGTACTCGAAAACCGCCTGATGCTCGGCGTCGTCGTCGGTCTCGGTGAAACCCGGCGCCAGCCTGTCGTCGTCGTCGGCGGTCGGCAGCAGATCGCCCACCCCGAGGTCGCCGGGGCGCAACCGCTCGCTCCACGGCAGCCACTCGGGCGCCAGCAGCGCGCCGGTGCCGGGGAGCAGGACCGCCTCGCTGACCGTCACCTTCTTCGCCCGCGACGCGCGCGTGACGGTGACGGCCCACCGCCAGCCGCGATAGGCGCGGTCCTGGCAGGCGAAGTAGTGGGTGACGATCCGGTCGCCTTCGCTCTCGTAGCCGAGGTGCTCACCGGGCTCGCCCGGCCGCGCCAGCTCCTCGGCCGCGGCGCGCGCCAGATCGACGGCGGCGACACAGGCCTGGTCGGGAGCGGAGACACGGGCCCTGGTGCGGCTCATCGGCCCGCCTCCGCCGAAAGGTGCTGTTCGCTCACACTTCATTCTCACCCATCGAGCGACCCGCGGGACCCACAACCGCGCATCCCGCCCCCAATTCCCCCACCCATTCCCCACTCGTTCCCCACCCCCTCGGCCTCCCGGGCCCGCCCCTCCGGCGGCCGTCCCGCAGGTCGTGGCCCTTACCCCGTGACGGCGGATTCGGCCTTCTCCCGGGCTGGTTTCCGGCCGTGGGAAAAGGGCTGATGTCCAGGGGCGGACCCGCGCTGAGATCGCGGAGGGATTCGGGTAAGACTGGTAGGCGTGGAGGGTGGCTGGGAGCGAGCACGGGACATCTCGCGGCGGGTGGCGCGTGGCGCCGCCGACGCGGGACGTGCGACGGCGCGCGCGACCAAGGCCACCGCGACCGGCACCGCACGGGCGGGGAAGGCCACGGCGGCGGGTGCGAGGAAGGTCGGGCAGGCCACCCGGCGGCTCACCTATGCCAACGGCGCGGGCCGCACCGGGCTCGGCCGGCTCATCGAGCTGTCGGCGGGCAACAGCGCCAGTGACGCGTTCGTCACCGTCGCGCTGGCCAGCACGGTGTTCTTCGGGGTGCCCGTCGGCGAGGCACGCGGCTCCGTCGCCCTCTACCTGGTCATCACGATGCTGCCGTTCGCGCTGCTGGCGCCGTTCGTGGGGCCGATACTCGACCGGTTCAGGTCGGGCCGGCGTTACGTCATGGCCGGGACGCTGTTCGGCCGCGGCCTGCTCTGCTTCGCCATGGCCGCCGCCGTGGGGCCGGGCGACCTGCCCACGCTGTTCATCGGGGCGCTCGGCGTGCTGGTGCTGTCGAAGGCGTACAACGTGTCGCGGGCGGCGATCATGCCGTCCGTGCTGCCCGCCGACATCACGCTGGTGTCGGCGAACGCGCGGGTGGCGCTGTTCACGCTGGTCTCGGCCGGGGTTGCGGTGCCGGCCGGCGCGGGGCTGACCGCGTGGCTGGGCAGCGCGGTGGCGCTGCGCGTCGCGATGGTGGCGTTCCTGCTGCTCGGGGTCGTCGCCGTACGCCTGCCGCGGCACGTCGACTCGCCTGACCTGGAGGAGGAGGGCGCCGCGCCGCGCTGGCGCACGCTGCTCAAGGTCGGGGCCACCGTCGCCGAGGCGGTCTGGGCGAACGTGGCCATCCGCGTCTTCTCCGGCTTCCTGCTGTTCTTCCTGCTCTTCCTGGTCCAGGACGCGGCCGTGCCGTGGCTGTCGGCCGGTGATCCGGCGGCGCGTGACCCGTTCTTCGACGTGACGAAGACGATCGCGCTGCTGGCGGGCGCCGCCGGGCTCGGCGGCCTGGTGGGCGCCGCCGTCGCCAACTGGACCCGTAATAATTCGCCGCAGCTCATCGTGCTCGTCACGCTCGCCGTCACGGCCGTCACCACCATCGCCGCCGCCGTCTTCTTCGGCATCTGGGCGGCTCTGGCGATCTCCCTCATCACCGCCTTCGCGCAGGAGCTGGGCAAGCTGGCGCTCGACGCGATCGTGCAGCGGGAGATCGGTGAGGAGGTGCGGTCTTCGACGTTCGGCGTGGTCGAGGCGATGCTGCAGCTGGCGTGGGTGTTCGGCGGCCTGGTGGGCCTGGTTCTGTCTTTGACTCAGAGCAGCACGGCCGGCCTGGTCACGCTCGCGGTCCTGCTCACGGCCGCCCTGGGCTGGCTCCTGGCGACCCGCCGCAGGCGCGTGCGCGCGGTGCGGGACCGCCTCCACCGCGAACACGCCACCCCGTCACGCCCTGATCCGGTGGACCCGACGAAGCCCCTGACGAACCCGAACGCGTGACCTGTGAGAGGACGTGTGCGGTCCTCCCACAGGCACGGCGGGTGGGTCAGGCGTCGAGGTCGTCGGCGACGGCGCGGAGGACTTGGGCGATCTTCTTGGCGTGGGCCGCGTCCGGGTGCTTGCCGCGCTGGTACGACGTCGAGACCCCGTCGAGCAGCTTGATCAGATCCTCGACGATGACCACCATCTCGTCCGGCTTCTTCCGCTTGCCCTTGGGCTTGACCTTGGCCAGCGTCGGCGGCTGATCCAGGATCCTGACCGACAGCGCCTGCTGGCCCCGGCGGCCCTCGGCCACGCCGAACTCGACCTTCTGGCCCGGCTTGAGCGGCCCTGCGCCGGCGGGCAGTGCGGATGAATGCACGAAGACCTCACCGCCGTCGTCGCGGGTGAGGAAGCCGAATCCCTTGTCGGCGTCGTACCACTTGACCTTGCCACTCGGCACAGGAGGACCTCGTTCAAACAGTCGAAAAGAAGGACGGATGGAAGTAGGTTATGCCCCGGGAAGCGCCAGGGCGACCGGGTAAATCCCCGATAATTACGCGGGACCTCCGTGATCACGCCAGCCGGCGAACCAGGCGGTGAATTCGGTCAGGTCGCCCAGCGCCACATCAGCTCCGTGATCACGCAGCTCTCCCACCGTGTAAGGACCGGTCGCCACGGTCACGCTCACGGCGCCGCCCGCGCGTGCCGCCTCGATGTCCGCGACATGGTCACCAACATAAGCCGCCGCGCCGAAGCGCGCGAGTGCCGATCCCTTGGCCGCTCCGAAAAGCGAGCCGACCACTTCGTCCACGGCCAGGCCCAGCGCCTTGACGGTGCCGGCGGCGTCGCGGGTGTTCTTGCCGCTCACGACGATGACCCGGCCGCCGCCCCGGCGTACGGCGTCGATGGCCTCGTACGCGCCCGCCATGGCCGTGTGCACCGGAACTCCCAATTTCGGATATATCTCCCGATAGAGGTCGGCCGCCGCGGGCACCTCCTCGGGCGGCAACCAGTTGGCGAGCTCCACCTCCAGCGGCGGCCCCAGCCGTTCCACGATCGCCGCGCTGTCAAATGGCACGCCCAATCGCACGGCCAGCTCGTCGTAAACGGCTGCGATGCCCTCCCGCGTGTCCGCCAATGTCATGTCAAGGTCGAATCCCACCGAAGTCGTCACACGTGAAGGATGCCAAACACTCCCCTACTGCCCGTAACGGGCCTTGTTCTGGGAGCATGGGAATGGGAAGAAAGGAATTACTTATCGGAGAGGAGCGGCCGTGACCGACACCCCCCACCCGCCGCACGCCGGAGACCGGCTCGTCGCGTCCCCCGTCAAGGGCGGTGCCGTCGCGGAGAGCCGCCCGCGCGCCGGGAGCGGGCCCGCCGTGCCGCGCCCGCACCGCCCGGCCCGCCCCGGCGGGAAGGCCGTGACGCCGTGGCGGCGCCTGGTGACCGCCCTGGCCGCCCTGGTACGCCTGGCCGCCCGCGTGGCCGCGCTGTCCGTCCTGCTGTACGCGATCTTCACCGTGCTCAAGGCCAACCCGGCCAACGTGTGGTACCAGTTCGTCGAAACGCTCGCCTCGTCGCTGTCCCTGGGCCTGGCCAACCTCTTCCAGTTCGCCGACCCGCGCTGGACGACGCTCGTCAACTACGGCCTCGCGGCGCTCGTCTGGTTGATCATCGGCTCCGCGGTGGCGGGCCTCATCCGGCGTACCGCTGATTAGCGACTACGCTCCTTACGGAGGTATCAGCACAGACATGAGCAGATCGACCCGCGAGCGGATCGTCGACGAGGCCCTGCGGCTGTTCGCGGAACGGGGCTACTCCGCCACGTCCGTGGCCGAGATCGAGGCCGCCTCAGGGCTGTCCCCCGGCGCAGGGGGGCTCTACCGGCACTTCAAGTCCAAGTACGAGGTCCTCGCCGCGGCCATCAACGAGCACGCCAGCCGCACCAGGATCCAGGTGGCCGAGAGCCTGGCGGAGCTGAGCGCCATGGAGGCGTCGGTCGACCTGGAGGAGCGCCTGGCGCACGTGTGCCGCGCGGGCCTGGCGAAGGTGCGCGAGGAGTCGGAGCTGACGCGGGTCTTCTTCCGCGACCTGAGCCAGTTCCCCGAGCTGGTCGAGGTCGTCCGCGAGGGTCTGCTCCAGCCGATGTTCGACGCCATCGTGAGCTGGTTCCGCGCCCAGCCCGAATACCGCGAAGCCGAGCTCGACTGGACGGGCATCGCGGCGGTGCTGGGCGGCTCGGTGGTGCACTACCGGCTGTTCCAGGAGACGATCGGGGAGCTGCCGGGGCACGCGGAGAAGGACCAGTTCGTCAGCGCGTGGGTACGCCTCGCGCTCGGCCTGCTGCCCAGCCCCGCCCCGGTGAGCTAACGCTCTTCCAGCGCGAGCAGCCGGTAGGCCAGCCAGACGACGCCGAGCCCCGTACCGATCATGAACATCGTGCCGCTGACGTCGAAGAAGTGCTCGATGAACGGCTGCCACCCGGCCTCGACGCCGACCCGCAGGCCGCCGACGAGCACGCCGCCCACGGAGTAGCCGAGCATCGGGGCCCCGATGCCGAGCAGCTTGTCGCGCAGGTTCCAGCTCTCGCTGAACAGCACCAGCGCCGCGCCGAGCGCCCACACCACGACCGGCACCGGGAAGATGGCCAGCGGCGCCAGGTGGAACGGCACCAGCAGCGCGGCCGCCACGAGGATCACGATGGCGGCCGCGTCGCGCGGATGCTCCTTGACGATGGTCCTGGCGTCCCTGCCGCCGGTGGCCATGGGGTTGGCCCGCGCCATCGCCACCCTGCGCAGCCCCGCGAACGGCAGCCCGTACCCCCGCTCCTGCGCCAGATGCTCCTCGGCGAGCCGCCGGTAGACGCGCACGCCGGGCGGCGCCTCCCGCTCGTCCACCACGGCGGGCAGCCGCCGCGTCGCACTTGCCGCCGCCTCAGCGGAGGCGGGGGCGGCGAGGCGGCGGGCCTCGCGTTCGACCAGGTCCACCGGGTCGCCGAACCTGGCCAGCACCCGCGCCACCTGCCGCGCGTCCTGGCTGCCGCCCCGCTCGGTCTCGATCCTGGCGCGCAGCCGCCGGGCGAAGTCGAGCCGCTGGTCGGCGCGCAGCACACCGTGAGCCGCGTCGGCGGCCTTGGAGACGTAGTTCAGCACGAGCTGGTCCGCGCGCTCTATCACGCCTAGCAATGCTGCCTCAATCAGGGGGGACATACCATGGCAACGATGGAGTTCACGGAGTGGATCAGGGGGCGCACCGACGAACAGCTACGGGCGCTCGTCTCCGCGCGTCCCGAGTTGATCACTCCGGTGCCCGCGCATCTGGAAGGTCTCGCGTCCCGCGCGGCGAGCCCGTCGGCCATCGCCAGGGTGCTCGACCGGCTCGACCGGTTCACGCTGGCGGTCGTGGAGACGCTGGCCGTACGCGAGGAGCCGCTGTCGAAGGACGCCCTGCGCGCCCTGATCGCCGCGGCCCTGGCCGCCGACGACCCGGACGACGCCCAAGCGGTCAACGGCAGGCGCGGCGGTAAGCGCGCACGCGGCGCGGACCCCGAGCCTGCGCTGACCGCCGCCCTCGACAGGCTGCGCGAGCTGGCCCTCGTGTACGGCCCCGACGACGCCCTCCACCTGGGCCCCGGCGTCCGCAAGGTGCTCGACGACCCGGCCGGCCTCGGCCCGAGCGCGACGGACGCGTTCCGCCACCACGCGCCCGAGCAACTGACCGAGATGGCCGACGACGTCGCGCCGGGCACCACAGGCACGGGCAAGGAACGCCTCGCGGCGGCGCTGACCGACCCCGCCGGGCTGATCGGCTCGGTCTCCCCCGAGGCCAGAGCGGCGCTCGACCAGCTCGCCTGGGGCCCGCCCACCGGCCGCGTGCCGAACGCCAGGCGCGAGGTCCGCATCGAGTCGGCCCGCTCCCCCATCGAGGAGCTGCTGGCCCGCGGCCTGCTGGCGGCGACCGGCGAGGAGAGCGTGACGCTGCCCCGCGAGGTCGCCCTCTACCTGCGCGGCGGCCGGGTGCACCGGGGTCTGCTCGCGGTGCCGCCGCCGCTCCAGGGGGCCGCGCGCGACCAGAAGCTGACCGACCGTACGGCGGCGGGGCAGGCGTTCTCGTTCGTCAGGTCGGTGGAGGAGCTGTGCGAGCGGTGGAGCGTCGAGCCGCCCGGCGTGCTGCGTACCGGCGGGCTCGGCGTACGCGATCTGAAGCGCGCCACGATCGAGCTGGACGTGCCGGAGTGGGTGGCGGCGCTGGTGATCGAGGTCGCGCACGCGGCCGGCCTGATCGCGGCGGGCGGCGGCGTCGACGGCGAGTGGCTGCCGACCGCGGGCTACGACCTGTGGCGGGTCAGGTCCACCGCCGACCGGTGGGTGACGCTGGCGGCCACGTGGCTGCACATGGACCGGGTGCCCGGCCTGGTCGGCGACCGCGACGAGCGTGACAGGCCGCTCAACGCCCTGCACACCGACCTGCGCCGCTCGTCGGCGCCCGGGGTGCGGGCGGCCACGCTGGGCGTGCTGGCGGCGGCGCCAGGGCTCGCGCCCGACCGCGACGCGGTGCTCGAACGGCTGGCGTGGGAGCAGCCCCGCAGGAGGGGGCCGCTGCGCCAGCAGCTCACCGAGTTCACGCTGCGGGAGGCCGAGCAGGTGGGCGTGACCGGGCTGGGCGCGCTGTCGGCGCACGGCAGGCTGCTCACCGAGGGCGGCGACGCGGCGGGCGCGCTGGCGCCGCTGCTGCCGGAACCGGTCGATCACGTGCTGCTGCAGGCCGACCTCACCGCGGTCGCGCCCGGGCCGCTCACCAGCGAGCTCAACCGGTGGATGACGCTCACCGCCGACGTCGAATCGAAGGGCGGGGCCACCGTCTACCGGTTCAGCGAGCAGTCGATCAGGCGGGCGCTCGACGCCGGGCACGGGGGCGAGGAGCTGGTCTCGATGCTGGCCCGCCACTCGGCGACGCCGGTGCCGCAGGCGCTGTCGTACCTGGTGACCGATGTCGCGCGGCGGCACGGGCGGATCAGGGTGGGGACGGCGAGCGCGTACATCAGGTGCGACGACCCCGCGCTGCTCGACCAGATCACCGCCGACCGGCGCTCGGCCGCGCTGCGGCTGCGCCGGCTGGCGCCGACCGTGATCGCCTCGCGCTCGTCCAGGGCGGCGCTGGTCGACTCGTTGCGCGCCATGGGGTACGCGCCGGTCGCCGAGTCGCTCGACGGCGACGTGATCATCTCGCAGCTGGAGAGCCGGCGCACCGAGGCGCTCGCCCCCGCCCGCGCGATGGCGCCCAACGGCCTCGACCCCGAGGTGGCGGCGGCGGCCGTACGCGCGCTGCGGGCCGGCGACGCGGCGCACCTGTCGCGGCGCGAGCCTGCGGACGCGCCGGGCGGCGGCGTCCCGCGCGGCCCCGCCACGGCCACCATCTCGGCCCTTCAGGAGGCCATCAAGCAGGGCGTGCGGGTGTGGATCGGCTACCTCGACTCGCAGGGGAACGCCACCTCGCGCATCCTGGAGCCGGCCAGGATGGAGGGCGGCTACCTGACGGCGTACGACGAGACCCGCGCCGCCGTCCACCGCTTCGCCCTCCACCGCATCACGGGCGTCGCCGGCCTCTGAGCAGTGACTGGGCGGCCACCGACGCGACGGGCCCGCCGGACGACTCCAGCCGGCGCAGGTGCCGAGCGCAGTCGTCCGGGTAGCGGACGGCCAGCCCGCCGCCCAGCACCACCGCCGCCACCGTCGCACGCGGATCGCGGGGGTCGGCCGACCACTCCAGCACGATCCTGAGCGCCTCAGGGGCGAGGGTGTCGTCGCCGCACATGTACGACAGCACGTTCGCCGCCGCGACCTGCTCGGCCGCGCTCCCCAAGGCCCACACCTCCAGGAACTCCTGCCGCACCTCCCTGCCCGAGTGCCGTGCGAGCAGCGCGAGCCCGGCCGCCGCCCGCACCTGGACGGCCGGCCCCTGCCCGGGCAGCGATCTGACCCAGTCGCGCAGCGGCTGCCACAGCCAGAACCCGTAGCGTCCGACCAGCTCGGCCAGCACCTGCCCGCGCTGGTGCGGCGCGCGGAAGCCGACGAGCCCGTCCTCGACGCCGACGAGCGGCCCGGCGAGCGGCCGGCGCGCGGTGTCGCCGCAGAGGCGTTCGAGCCTGGCGAGCTGCGCGTCGAAGGCCCGCTCGGAGAGCCGGTGCGCGAATGCCAGCGCGGCCACTCCCAGCACCTCGCCCATGGCCGGCTTGGTGTCGAACCAGGCGGCCACCTCGTCGGCGGGCGGCTCGCCGCGGGCCAGGCGGGCGGCGAGCCGGACGACCTCGGCGGGCGTGGGCAGGCGCAGCGCCAGGTCCCTGCCCCGGGTCAGCTCGGCGGGGCTGAGCCCGGCCCGCAGGTCGAAGGCGCTGAGGCACAGGTCGTACAGCTCGCCGGGGTCGGGCGCGGCCCACGCCAGCTCGACTTCGACGGCGGGCGACGGCGCGCCGCTCCTGGTGACGACCAGGTACGAGCCCAGCTCGGCCAGCTTGCGGGCCAGCTCGACCAGCTCGGAGCGCTCGGCCCCGGCGATCCAGTCGTGCAGCAGGTACGCCCGGCCCGGCTCGTACTCGACGCCCGTCAGCAGCTCGGACGCCCCGGCGGCCGGGGACAGCACGGTGATGGTGCTCTCGGCCAGCGACATGCGCGACAGCAGCGCGATGGCCCCGAGCCGGCGCCCGCTGTCCTCTTCGCCGACGAGGACGAGCAGGTGGCCCATGGCGAGCCGCCGCACCGCCTCGGGAAGGCAGCTCGGCTCCAGGTATGACCTGAGCTGTGCGTCGGCCGCCCGCCTGGTCAGGTCTCCGGTGGCGGGAGCGGCGGTGGCGCGCACGTGGTCGCTGACCGCTATGAGACTTCCTGTGAGCGTAATGTGGTTCAGGTCGATCTCGCCCGTTTCAGGCGTTTCCGTCACGAAGCACCTCGGAATAAGAGGGAAGGTTTTCTCCAGAAAGACGACCTGCGAGTCAAGGATTTTCTTCGTCTTCGGACGAGAGGCAGCCATCCCGCACCTGACCTGCGGAAATCACTCGCCCCTCACGACGGTCCCGGACATGTGGATCATGCCCGGCGTTGCCCGCACGGGGCTTCACGACCCGTAGATCTCCACAAATACACGATCTAGCGCTACATGCAAACTCGAAACACAATATAACGAGAATTATATCGATTTACGGGCTACGCCACCCATGTCCACAATGATGAGTCAAGGTCACAGCTCTTGACTCCGCCTCCCCGCTCCCATCAGGTTGGGCATGTGACCGAGCACACGCTGGGCCGCCTGGCCGAGGAGTCATGGCAGCGCTTCGACGACCACGACGCGGTGTTCTACGACGGCGTCTGGCACCGCGGCCACGCGCTCGCCGAGCGGGCACGCCGGATGTGCGGCGGCTTCATCGAGGCCGGCATCAGACCGGGCGACCGGGTCGCGGTCATGATGGCCAACTCCCCCGAGGTGCCGATCGTCTACCAGGCGCTGTGGGCGGCGGGCGCGGTGGTGACGCCGGTGGTGTTCCTGGTGGGTCCCGACGAGCTGCGGCACGTGCTCACCGACAGCGGCGCGGCCGCCGTCGTCACCTCCCCCGAGCTGGCCGACACCGTACGCGCGGCCGGCGTGGACATCCCCGCGTACGTGGACACCGCCGAGCTCGAACGCGCCGCCGAGCACGGCCCCGTCACGCGGGACCCCCGCGACCTGGCCGCCCTCATGTACACCGGCGGCACCACCGGCACGGCCAAGGGCGTCATGCTCAGCCACCAGGGCCTCTGGCACGTCGCCAGGGACGCCTTCGCCCTCTCTCACCAGGAGGGCATGAACCGGGCGCTGGTGCCGGTGCCGCTGTCGCACGCGTACGGGCTGATCATCACCGTCGCCTCGCTGCACGCGAGCGAGCCCCAGCAGACCGTGCTGATGCGCTGGTTCGACGCGAAGAAGTTCCTCGAGCTGGCCGCCGAGCAGCACGTCAGGTACGGCACCGTCGTCCCCTCGATGATCCACCAGCTGCTCGCCGAGCCGCTCGAATCCCGCCCGCTGCCCGACCTCGCCTATCTCACCTGCGGCGCGGCCCCGCTCGGCAGGGACGCCCTGCGCGAGTTCGAGCGCAGGATGCCGGGCGTGCAGATCCTGGAGGGCTACGGGCTGACCGAGACCAGCGCGGTCACCACGTTCAACCCGCCGGGCAGGCGCCGGGTGGGCAGCGTCGGCCTGCCGCTGGCCGGCTACTCCCTCACGATCAGGGACTCCGACGGCGAGGTCGTGGAGCCCGGCGACGTCGGCGAGGTGTGCGTGTCGGGGTCGTCGCTGATGCTCGGCTACTGGGGCGAGCACGAGCCCGACCCTGAGGGCACGGCGCTGGTGGACGGTGAGCTGCGTACGGGTGACATCGGGTGCGTGGACGACGACGGCTACCTCTACATCGTGGACAGGAAGAAGGACCTGATCATCAGGGGCGGCTTCAACGTGTTCCCGCGCGACGTCGAGGACGCGCTCGACCGGCATCCCGACGTGGTGCTGTCGGGCGTCGTCGGCCGGCCCGAGCCCGCCCTGGGTGAGGAGGTCGTGGCGTTCGTGCAGCTCAGGCCGGGCGCGACGGTGACGGCCGAGGAGCTCGTCGCGTGGGCGCGCGAGCGGGTGGGCCGGGTGAAGTATCCCCGGGAGGTGCGGTTCGTGGACTCCGTGCCGCTGACGAGCGTGCTCAAGCTCGACCGCAAGGCGCTGCGCGCGCTGCTCGGCTGAGCAGTGCCATCCTCCATACCGGTCGGCCACGGGGTGATTCCGTGATAATTGTTGACCAGTTCGGAGGTGAGGATGAGCCAGCAAGACCCGTCGGGCCACCCGTACATCCCTTACGGCGCGCCCTACGGCGAGCAGCCGCCGCCTCACTACGGCTACGGCTACGGTCCTCCTCCGCCGCCTCCCAGCAGCGGCCCGACCGCCAACGCGATCGTCGCCCTCGTGCTCAACCTGCTCGCGGTCGTCTCGTGCTGCAACGTCTTCAGCATCCCCGGCGCGATCCTCGCCGGCCTCGCGCTCGGCAGGGCCACCACCAGGCCGCAGGTCGCCCGCACGATGCTGGTCTGGAGCTGGGTGCTGTTCGGCGCCGGCCTCGTGATCACCTTCGGCACGTTCATCCTGCTGGGCGTCAACGGCGCCTTCGACGACTGAGCCAGGGGGCCGCACATCGCCGTCCAGGACTAATCCTGGCGTGTCCGTTGTTGGAGACACGGAGCGGGGGAGCCGGGATCACGAGACGATGGTCCTGATGCGTCAGAGCCCCGTACGCGACCCCACGGAGACATGCCAGTGAGCGATGGACCGCTGATCGTCCAGTCCGACAAGACGCTGCTGCTCGAAGTCGACCACGAGCAGGCCGACGCCTGCCGTAAGGCGATCGCGCCGTTCGCCGAGCTCGAGCGCGCTCCCGAGCACGTGCACACCTACCGCGTCACGCCGCTCGCGCTGTGGAACGCCCGCGCCGCGGGCCACGACGCCGAGCAGGTCATCGACGCGCTCATCAGCTACAGCCGCTATCCGGTGCCCCACGCGCTGCTCGTGGACGTCGCCGAGACGATGGCCCGCTACGGCCGGCTGCGCCTGGAGAAGGACCCCGTCAACGGCCTGGTCCTGACCTCCACCGACCGGGCCGTGCTGGAGGAGGTGCTGCGCTCAAAGAAGATCCAGCCGATGCTGGGCGAGCGCATCGGCGCCGACTCGGTCGTCGTGCACCCGAGCGACCGCGGCAACGTCAAGCAGGCGCTGCTCAAGCTGGGCTGGCCGGCCGAAGACCTCGCGGGCTACGTCGACGGCGAGGCCCACCCCATCACGCTGCGCGAGGACGGCTGGGCGCTGCGGCCCTACCAGCGCGAGGCGGCCGACGCGTTCTGGAACGGCGGCTCAGGCGTGGTCGTGCTGCCCTGTGGCGCGGGCAAGACGATCGTCGGCGCGGCGGCCATGGCACACGCCCAGGCCACCACGCTCATCCTGGTCACCAACACGGTCTCGGCCCACCAGTGGAAGACCGAGCTGCTCAAGCGCACGTCGCTGACCGAGGACGAGATCGGCGAATACTCCGGCAACAAAAAGGAGATCCGCCCGGTCACCATCGCCACCTACCAGGTGATGACCACCAGGCGCAAAGGCGTCTACAGCCATCTTGAGCTGTTCGACGCCCGCGACTGGGGCCTGATCGTCTACGACGAGGTCCACCTGCTGCCCGCGCCGATCTTCCGGATGACCGCCGACCTCCAGGCCCGCAGGCGCGTCGGGCTGACCGCGACGCTGGTGCGCGAGGACGGCCGCGAGGGCGACGTGTTCTCGCTGATCGGCCCCAAGCGTTACGACGCGCCCTGGAAGGAGATGGAGAACCAGGGCTGGATCGCGCCGGCCGACTGCGTCGAGGTCCGGGTCACGCTGACCGACGACGAGCGGCTGGCGTACGCGATGGCCGAGGCGGAGGAGCGCTACCGCTTCTGCGCCACCACGCCGTCGAAGACCCACGTCACCGAGGCTCTCGTCCGCCGCCATCTGGGTGAGCAGGTGCTGGTCATCGGCCAGTACATCGACCAGCTCGACGAGCTGGGCGAGCATCTCAACGCGCCGGTGATCAAGGGCGACACCAGGATCAAGGAGCGCGAGCGCCTCTACCAGGCCTTCCGCGACAAGGAGATCCAGGTGCTGGTGGTGTCGAAGGTGGCCAACTTCTCCATCGACCTGCCTGAGGCGGCCGTCGCGATCCAGGTGTCGGGCACGTTCGGCTCGCGCCAGGAGGAGGCCCAGCGGCTCGGGCGGGTGCTGCGGCCCAAGGCCGACGGCGGGGGCGCCCGGTTCTACACGGTGGTCAGCAGGGACACCGTCGATCAGGAGTTCGCGGCGCACCGGCAGCGGTTCCTGGCCGAGCAGGGATACGCCTACCAGATCATCGACGCCGACGACGTGCTCGGCGGGGTTTGACGCGCTCTCGGGCTGAAGCCCAAGGATTGTGGCCTGTGCCGCTGTTCACGCGGCGGCACTTCCGTGGCTTCCTGCTTCGTCGGGCTGTGCCACCACGAGTGGTGGTCTTACCGGCCCTCCACAGGCGTTGAGCCTCTCCGCCCGTCCGGCGGCGAGGATGTTGATCGCGGCGTTGACGTCCCGGTCGTGGGTCGTGCCGCAGGCGCAGGTCCACTCCCGGACGTTCAGCGGCATGGACTGCTGGATGGTTCCACATGCCGAGCACAGCTTGGAGGAGGGGAACCAGCGGCTGATCCGGTGGAACGTCCTGCCGTACAGCTTCGCTTTGTACTCCAGCATCCTCACGAAGCTGGACCATCCAGCGTCGTGGACGCTCTTGGCCAGCCTCGTGCGGGCCAGTCCACTGTCGATCGTGCGCCAGTACATCGAGCAGCAGAACCATCCGGTCTGAACGGGGCAGACGCCGGTCCGCCTGGCAGCAAATCGGCAGTTATTGCCCCGCTACGCGGGACAGCTGGCTTCACCCCCGGGCTGAAGCCCGCAGCACTGCCGACACTCCGGTAGCGGTCGCGATGCCCGGCCGCTCGCCCGAGCGGCCAGGCATTCACCGTGGTGTCACGTCCACGAGACTCCGCGGGCCGACGACATTCGAACCACCCCCCTCACCTGCGTACTATCACGCCGCCTGCGACATACCCCCATGATCCGACAAACCCACCTGAAATGCCCGAATTTTTCGGTATTTCCAGGTTGGTAGCCGACGCCCTTTTCCGCCCGGCTCAGCGTGCCAGCAGGCCGCCGAGGAACAACACGCCCTCGGCCGCGATCCAGGCCACCACCCCGGCGCCCATCAAGCGGGCGAACGTCCGCGAGTCGGCCCTCGACCACGGGACCAGCCAGGCGGCCACCGTGCAGCACGCCGCCAGCGCGGCGAACAGCGCCGACACCGTGGAAACCGTATCAAGGCGCTGCGAACACGTCGACGGGCTCTCATCTCCCGCACAGAACGCCTGCAGCCCCCATCCGGCGAACACCGACAGACCCCACAACGCGGCGAGCAGGAAGCTAGCGATCGTGGGGACGATCGGCGAGACACGGAGCCGGAGCACCTCCTATGCGTACCCGGTCGGCCGCGAGTAAATGCTTTGGAGGCCCGCCGAAGTCACCACTAGACTGGCGGATTCGCTGCCTTGACCACCTCCGTTCACCAGACCAGGGAGGCGCTTTCGCATGCCCGGGCACCAGATGGCCCCAGACATACACCAAGAGACCAGCACAGACCCCGACGACCCGGCCGGCGTCCTCACGGCCGAGCAGGCCCACCTCGCCGAGTCCAGAGCCGCGCTCAAAGCCATGCGCGCGCACGCCCAGTCCCTGTCGGCCGACGCGGCCGGCGACTGGGTCTCGCAGCAGATCCTGCAGTCGCTGCTCGACCAGCGGGTCGCCGCGCTGGCCGATCACCCCGACACCCCGCTCTTCTTCGGCCGCCTCGACCGCGCCGGCGGCGACGACCTGCCGAGCACCATCTACGTCGGCCGCCGCCACGTCCACGACGCCGGCAGCAAACCTCTGGTGATCGACTGGCGGGCGCCGGTGTCGCGCGCGTTCTACCAGGCCAGCCCGGCCGACCCGATGGGCGTCGAGCGCCGGCGGCGCTTCGGCTACCACGGCGGGGCGCTCACCGCGTACGAGGACGAGCCGCTGGCCGACGGCGGCGACATCGGCCCGTCGAAGATCCTCACCGAGGAGATCGAGCGGCCCCGCACCGGCCCCATGCGCGACATCGTCGCCACCATCCAGCCCGACCAGGACGAGATCGTCCGCTCCACGCTGGCCCAGACGGTGTGCGTGCAGGGCGCGCCCGGCACCGGGAAGACCGCCGTCGGCCTCCACCGCGCCGCCTACCTGCTGTTCACCCACCGCGAGCGGCTGGCCAGGTCGGGCGTCATGATCGTCGGCCCGAACAGGGCCTTCCTGTCCTACATCTCCTCCGTGCTGCCCGCGCTGGGCGAGGTCAAGGTCGACCAGACCACGGTTGCCGGGCTGCTCGGCGAACACGCCGCCCCCGAGGACCCCGAGGTCGCCGCCATCAAGGGCGACGCCAGGATGGCCGCCGTCCTTGAGCGCGCGCTCTGGCTGCACATCGTCAAGCCGGAGGAGGGCGTGGTCTTCACCAAGGGCGCCTACCGCTACCGGGTGGCCGACTACGAGGTACGCGAGATCGTCGCCTCCCTGCGCGGCACCACCCGCTACAACCCCGGCCGCGCGGCGCTGGCCCAGCGGCTGGCCCACATGGTGCTCGTACGCATGGAGCAGCGCGGCGAGTCGCCCGACGACCGGGTCCAGGACGCGGTGGCCAGGTCGAAGCCGGTCAAGCAGCTCGTGGACGCCGTCTGGCCCAAGCTGACGCCCGAGCAGGTGCTCCATCGCCTGCTGTCCGACCCCGAGTTCCGCGCCAAGGCCGCCAAGTCCGACCTGACGGCCGAGGAGCAGGAGCTGCTCGCCTGGCGCAAGCCGTACCGGAGCTGGAAGTCCGCGAAGTGGTCGGCGGCCGACGCGGCGCTCCTCGACGAGCTGCGCGACCTCATGGAACGCACGCCCTCACTGGGTCACCTGGTCGTGGACGAGGCGCAGGACCTGTCGGAGATGCAGCTCAGGGCGCTCGGACGGCGCTGCCGCAACGGCTCGGCCACCGTGCTCGGCGACCTCGCGCAGGGCACCACCCCGTGGTCCACCACCTCGTGGCAGGCCGTGCTCGAACACCTCGGCCAGCGCGAGGGCGAGGTGACGGAGCTGACGCTCGGCTTCCGCGTGCCGCGCGAGGTGCTCGACTACGCGGCCCGGCTGCTGCCCTCCATCGCCCCCGGCCTGGCCGCGCCGCGCTCGCTGCGTCCCGGCGCGGGCTCGCTCACCGTGCTTCCCGGCGGCTCGGTCATCGAGGCGGCGCGGCAGGCGCTGGCCAAAGAGGGCTCCATCGGCGTCATCGTTCCCGACGCCCTGGTCGAGACCGTCTCGCAGGCGCTGGCCGAGCTGCCGCACACCGTGCTCGACCCCGACTCCCCCGACGAGCAGCGCCTGCTCGTCGTGCCCGCCACGCTCGCCAAGGGCCTCGAGTACGACCACGTCATCGTGGTCGAGCCGGCCGACATCGTGGCCGCCGAGCCAAGGGGCCTGGCCCGGCTCTACGTCGTGCTGACCCGTGCGGTCACCTCGCTGACCGTGCTGCACGACAAGCCGCTGCCCGCCGAGCTGGCGGCGTGAGCCGCGCGGGCACGGCGCTTCTAGGATGGCTGGGCAAGCACCTAGCTCTCACCCAAGGAGGATGCCGTGCCCGCACCGCTTCCCCATGAATTCCTGCCATCGGTCCCCGCGCTCGCGGTCGAGAGCGACGACATCCAGGACGGCGAGCGCCTGCCCGACCTCCACGTCTTCAACGACTGGGGCATGACGGGCGGCAACCAGTCGCCGCACCTGCGCTGGTCCGGCGCCCCCGAGGGCACCAGGAGCTACGCCGTCACGTGCTTCGACCCCGACGCGCCGACCGGCAGCGGCTTCTGGCACTGGGTGCTGTTCGACCTGCCGGCGTCGGTGACCGAGCTGCCCACCGGCGCGGGCTCGGCGCCCGACTTCAAGGGCCTGCCCGAGGGCGCCGTGCACGCCCGCACCGACTACGGCACCAAGGCCTTCGGCGGCGCCGCCCCGCCTCCCGGTGACCCGCACCGCTATGTCTTCACCGTGCACGCGCTCGGCGTGGACAAGCTGGGGGTCGACAGCGACACCAGCCCGGCCGTGGTCGGCTTCAACATCAACGCCAACCTGCTGGCCCGCGGCTTCATCGTGGCCCACTTCGGCGTCTGAGAAGCGTCAGAGCGCCCCGCCGGGAGCCCGGCGGGGCGCTCGTCATGTCGGGGTCAGCGCACGAGGGGCGCCTGGGGGCAGCCGACGAGCCCCGGCAGCAGCGAGTCGACGACCGGAATGCCGGTGGTGGTGGCGCCCGGCAGGCAGAACGGGTTGTTCAGCTGGCGCAGCAGGCTGAACGTGCTCGTCAGCTCGTCGTCGGCATGCGCGGGAGCCGCCGCGGCGGTGACGGCGGCCAGGGCGATGGCCGCGATACCGAAAATGCGCTTGCTGCGGGAGAACATCCGCCACTCCTTCGTTGAGGTGAGTTATGGCTGACCACCTTTCCTCACCATGAGTAGCGGATCAATGGTGAAACGTAATGGCAGCTCCACAAGAAAAAGAGCGGCCCGGAAAATTCCGGACCGCTCTTCGCCTGTGCGACGGATAAAGACCTAGAAGTCCATGTCGCCGCCGCCGGGCATGCCGCCGCCGGGAGCGGCCGCAGCCTTCTCGGGCTTCTCGGCGATGACGGCCTCGGTCGTCAGGAACAGCGCCGCAATGGAGGCGGCGTTCTGCAGCGCGGAGCGCGTCACCTTGGCCGGGTCGATGATGCCCGACTCGAACATGTTGACGTACTCGCCCGACGCGGCGTTGAGGCCCTCACCCGGGGTGAGGTTGCGCACGCGCTCGACCACGACGCCGCCCTCGAGGCCGGCGTTGACCGCGATCTGCTTGAGCGGCTCCTCCAGCGCCTTCTTGACGATGGCGGCACCGGTGGCCTCGTCGCCGTTGAGCTCGAGCTTGTCGAACGCCTTGGCGCCGGCCTGCAGCAGCGCCACGCCACCGCCGGGGACGATGCCCTCCTCGACGGCCGCCTTCGCGTTGCGGACGGCGTCCTCGATGCGGTGCTTGCGCTCCTTGAGCTCGACCTCGGTGGCGGCACCGGCCTTGATGACGGCGACGCCGCCGGCCAGCTTGGCCAGACGCTCCTGGAGCTTCTCGCGGTCGTAGTCGGAGTCGGTGCGCTCGATCTCGGCGCGGATCTCGTTGACCCGGCCGGAGATCTGCTCGGCGTCACCGGCGCCGTCGACGATCGTCGTCTCGTCCTTGGTCACGACCACCTTGCGGGCGCGGCCCAGCAGGTCGAGGGTGGCGGTCTCGAGCTTGAGGCCGACCTCCTCGGCGATGACCTGACCGCCGGTCAGGATCGCGATGTCGTTGAGCATGGCCTTGCGGCGGTCACCGAAGCCCGGGGCCTTGACGGCGACGGAGCGGAACAGGCCGCGGATCTTGTTGACGACCAGGGTCGCCAGGGCCTCGCCCTCGACGTCCTCGGCGATGATCAGCAGCGGCTTGCCCGACTGGACGACCTTGTCGAGCAGCGGCAGCAGGTCCTTGTTGGCGGAGACCTTGCTGTTGACGATCAGGATGTAGGGGTCTTCGAGCACGGCCTCCATGCGGTCGGAGTCGGTCACGAAGTACATCGACGTCATGCCCTTGTCGAAGCGCATGCCCTCGGTGAGCTCGAGCTCGAGGCCGAAGGTGTTGCTCTCCTCGACGGTGATGACGCCTTCCTTGCCGACCTTGTCCATCGCCTCGGCGATGAGCGAGCCGATCTCGGGGTCGGCGGCGGAGATGGAGGCGGTGGAGGCGATCTGCTCCTTGGTCTCCACGTCCTTGGCCAGCTTGGAGAGCTCCTCGCTGACGCGCTCGACGGCGGACTCGATGCCCTTCTTCAGGGCCATCGGGTTGGCGCCGGCGGCGACGTTGCGCAGACCCTCGCGCACCAGCGCCTGGGCGAGCACGGTGGCCGTGGTGGTGCCGTCACCAGCCACGTCGTCGGTCTTCTTCGCGACCTCCTTGACCAGCTCGGCGCCGATCTTCTCCCAGGGGTCCTCGAGCTCGATCTCCTTGGCGATGGACACACCGTCGTTGGTGATCGTGGGAGCGCCCCACTTCTTCTCCAGCACGACGTTGCGGCCCTTGGGACCCAAGGTCACCTTGACGGCGTCGGCGAGCTGGTTCATACCGCGCTCGAGACCGCGCCGGGCGTCCTCGTCAAACGCGATCATCTTGGCTGCCATAAGGCTAGACCTCCCAGATGCAGGGTGGCTTGTCGTGGACCGAGCCGACGCCCGCGACGGCATGGGTCAGCATCTCCTTCGGCAGACCCCATCGTCCCGATCCGGTGTTGGCACTCTGCTGCACAGAGTGCCAACGAACTGTTTAGCACTCTACCCTGTCGAGTGCAAGCGAACGCCCACCTGCCCCACGTTTCCGCCCAGGTCAGTCAGTACGCCGGTACGGCGAGCCGCCCTGAGCGGCCCACCGTACGCGAGTCGACGAAAGAGAGATGACGGCTCGCACGGACTGCGCTGCCGTGCGAACCCGCCCGGTGCATACCAGGATGTCGATCAGACCGTTCGGACGGACTCCGCCTGCGGTCCCTTCTGGCCCTGCGTGATCTCGAACTCGACGCGCTGTCCCTGCTCGAGAGATCGGTACCCGTCCATCAGGATCGCTGAGTAATGGACGAATACATCCTTACCACCGTCTACCGCGATGAAGCCGTAGCCCTTGTCCGCGTTGAACCACTTGACGGTGCCCTGCGCCACTTCCGACTCCTCTTACTGGTCTCCCAGATCTCGCCCATTCCTCCGCGAGACCTGTAATCGCCCGACTTAACAGAAAATCAGCCGGACGATCGCCCTCGACCATACCTGTGGGGAGGGGTTTGGCAACAGAGTCAATCTGGGAACTGCCTATTTCTTCTTCCCGAACGTGGTTCAACATTGAATTAGGCCCGGAAAAGGAGAAGGCGCCCACAAGGGGCGCCTTCTGGATGTGAGCCGCGACACTCAGCCGCCGGCGACCGCCGGGATGATGGAGATCTGAGTGCCGTCAGGGGCGGGAGTGTCGAGACCCTCGGCGAAACGGACGTCCTCTTCCCCCACGTAAACGTTGACGAAACGACGAATCTTGCCCGATTCATCCAGAATTCTCGCGCCGATGCCCGGGTAGTCGGCGTCAAGCTTGATGAGCACGTCACGAAGCGTCGCGCCCTCGCCACTGACCTCCGCGTTGCCCCCGGTGTAGGTGCGCAGAATGGTGGGAATCCGCACAGAAACGCTCATGGTTTAAGTCGCCTTTCCTGGTTGTCAGACAGTCGCGCGGAACGCGTCGAGGGAGGGCCGGATCACGGCCGTGGGTGCGGCGTCGTCGCTGATCGCGTCGAGCGTCTTGAGCCCGTCACCGGTGTTGAGCACCACGGTGAGGGCGTCGGGGTCGAGCACGCCGTTCTCGGTGAGCTTCTTCAGCACGCCGACGGTGACGCCGCCCGCGGTCTCGGCGAACACGCCCTCCGTCGAGGCCAGCAGCTTGATGGCGGCCACGATCTCGGCGTCGGTGACGTCCTCGACGGCCCCGCCGGTGCGCCGGGCGATGTCCAGCACGTACGGGCCGTCGGCCGGGTTGCCGATGGCCAGGGACTTGGCGATGGTGTCGGGCTTGACCGGCCGTACGACCTCGTGCCCCGCCTTGTACGCGGTCGACACCGGCGAGCACCCGGCCGCCTGCGCCCCGAAGATCTTGTACGGGGTGTCCTCGACCAGCCCCAGCTTCACCAGCTCCTTGAAGCCCTTGTCGATCTTCGTGAGCTGGGACCCGGAGGCGATGGGGATGATGATCTGCTCGGGCAGCCGCCAGCCGAGCTGCTCGGCGATCTCGTACGCGAGCGTCTTGGAGCCCTCGGCGTAGTAGGGCCGCAGGTTGACGTTGACGAATCCCCACTTGTCGCCCAGCGGGTCGCCGATGAGCTCGGAGCAGAACCGGTTGACGTCGTCGTACGTGCCCTCGATGCCGATGAGCTTCCCGCCGAAGACCCGCGCCATGGCGATCTTCGCCTGCTCCAGATTGGCCGGGATGAACACGCACGCGTCGAGCCCGGCCCGGGCGGCGGCGGCGGTGACGGCGCCGGCGAGATTGCCGGTGGAGGAGCAGGAAAGCGTGTGGAAACCGAAGTTCCTGGCCGCTTCGACGGCCATGGCGACGACCCGGTCTTTGAAGGAGTGGGTGGGGTTGCCCGAGTCGTCCTTCACGTAAAGGGACTTGATGCCGAGCGTTCGGCCGAGGTTTCCGGCCTTGACCAATTTCGTCCAGCCGGGGTTCATATTCGGCTTTTCGGTCACGTTCGCCGGCACCGGAAGGAGCGCCCGGTAACGCCAGATGTTGGCCGGACCCGACGCGATCTGCTCGCGGGTCACCTGGCCGAAGTCGTAGGCCGCCTCGAGCGGCCCGAAACACTCCTGACACGCGAAGCTGGGACCCAGCGGGTAACGCGCGCCGCACTCGCGGCAGGACAGAGCGGTGGCAGGACCAAAGTCAAGCGACATGAAGCGAGGCCTTCCCTCATCTTCGCCCGCGGCCACCTTGACCGCGAACCGGAATTGGCACCTTGTCCCGGTCGGCCTCGCCTGGTCGCGAGTCGAAAGCCGGGAGGGTTGCCGGGGCTTCGCAGGGCCGGTCCCTCCACCCCTCTGGATGAGCAATATGAAGTTGTTGAAACGGACTCTACCCGCTTAAGTGGCCGCAATTACCACCCGTCTCAACATGTGAGACGGGTGATCTCAGCGATAGTCCTCGCCCAGCACACCCTGCACGTACTTGCGCGCCTGGTGGATGCGGGATTTCGCGGTGCCCAGCGGGATGCCGAGCTGCTCGGCCACCTCGTTGTAGTCGAGCTGGACGATGTCGCGCAGCACCAGCGCCTGCGCCAGGTCGGGCTTGTCGGCCTCCAGCGCCTCCATCGCGTCGAGCAGGTCGAGCCGCGAGCCCGCGATCACGCTGACCCGCCGCACGTCGGGCTTCTGCATCGGCAGCTCGTCCGAGCTCTGCTCGGCCGCCCGCCGCTTCAGCGACCGGTACGTCGTGCGCGCGCAGTTGGCCGTCACGATGTGCAGCCACGTACTGAACCTGGCGCGCCCCTCGAACCGCCCGATATTACGCGCCACGGCCAGCAACGTATCTTGCGAGGCCTCCTCCGCGTCCTGGTGATAAGGCAGGATTCGGGCGCAGTGCCGCATCACATCGGGCTCTATCCGCGCCAGGAGCTCGCCGAGTGCGCGATGATCTCCGGCAGCGGCTGAGCGGGCGAGTTCCTCGGTTAGCTCATCAAGCGCCATAGCTGGGATCCTATGATCGAAAGGAGCCTAGATGAACAGCGTGCTGTTGGCCTCCAACAGAGGGCCGGTCTCCTTCACCGTCTCCGACGACGGCGAACTCACCATGAAGCGCGGCGGCGGCGGCCTCGTGTCGGGCCTGTCGGGCGTGGCCAAGGGCGACGGCGTGCTGTGGGTCTGCGCGGCGCTGTCCGACGGCGACCGCAGCGCCGTGCGGCAGGCCGGCGGCGGCCGCGTCGACCACGCGGGCTACGACACGGGCCCGATGCGCATGCTCGACATCCCGCCCGCCACCTTCCACCGCGCCTACAACGCGGTGGCCAACTCGACCCTGTGGTTCGTCAACCATCTGCTCTACGACATCCCCAACTCGCCCAACTTCGGCACCAGGTTCGAGCGCGAGTGGGAGTCATACCGCGACTACAACGGCGCTTTCGCGCTGGCGCTGGCCGAGGAGGCCGGCCACGGCGCGCGCGTGATGGTGCAGGACTACCACCTTACGCTGACCCCCGCCATGCTCAGGGCCGAACGGCCCGACCTGCGCATCGCGCACTTCAGCCACACCCCGTGGGCGCCGCCCGAATACTTCTCCCTGCTGCCCGACGACGTCGCCAAGGAGGTGCTCGAAGGCATCCTGGGCGCCGACCACGCCGGCTTCCTCACCGACCGGTGGGCGCAGGCGTTCATGGACTGCTGCGAGCGGCTGCTGGGCGCCGAGGCCGACCGCGTCGGGCGCAGCGTCACCCACGCCGGCAGGACCACCCGCATCGGCGTCCACAGCCTGGGGGTGGACGGCGCCGCGCTGTGGGAGCGGGCCTGCGAGCCCGACGTCGAGTCGCACATGACGGCGCTGCGGGAGCAGGTCGGCGGGCGCAGGCTGATCGTCCGCATCGACCGCACCGAGCTGTCGAAGAACATCGTGCGCGGGCTCAACGCCTACCGCGAGTTCCTCGCCGCCCACCCCGAGTGGCACCGCCGCGTGGTGCACCTCGCCTTCGCCTATCCCAGCCGGCACGACCTGCCCGAATACCGCGAGTACACCGCGTCGGTGCAGCGCTGCGCGCAGGAGATCGAGGACGAGTACGCCACCGAGGACTGGGACCCGCTCATCCTCAACGTCAACGACGACTATCCGCGCTCGCTGGCCGCCTACCGGATGGCCGACGTGCTGCTGGTCAACCCCATCCGCGACGGCATGAACCTGGTGGCCAAGGAGGGCCCCGTGCTGTCGCCGCACTGCGCGCTCGTGCTGTCGCGGGAGGCGGGCGCCGCGGCCGAGCTGGGCCAGCACGCGCTGCTCGTCAACCCGTACGACATCAGCGGCACCGCGGCCGCGCTGCACCAGGCGCTGGTGATGCCGGAGGACGAGCGGCGCACCCGCCGCGACAAGCTGCGCGCCGCCGCGACCGCGCTGCCACCGCAACAGTGGCTCGCCGCCCAGCTCGAAGCCCTGGCCTGACGCGTCACGAGCGGGTGATCGCCGAGACCAGCTCCTCCAGCAGCCGCACCACGCCGTCGGGGCCGTCCACCACCAGGTCGGCGCGCTCCGCGAGCGCGGTGACCTCGGTCGAGCCGCTGCACACGGTCACGCCGGGCAGCCCCGAGGCGCGTACGGCGTCGAACGCCGCCAGGTCACCGAGGTCGTCGCCGACGAACATGACCGAGCGCGCCTCCCGCTCCGTGAGGAACAGGCCGAGCGCGTGGCCCTTGTCCATGCCCGGCGGCCGCAGCTCCAGCACCATGCGGCCGGGCTCGATCACCAGCCCGTGCTCGTCGGCCAGCTTGGCGAGCGGCTCGCGCAGCGCGGCGAGCGTGCCCTCGGGGTCGGGGCTGCGCCTGGTGTGGACGGCCACGGCCCGCCCCTTGTCCTCGATGCGCACGCCCTGCACGCCCAGCGATTCGAGCAGCAGCGGCAGCTCGGCCTCCGCGTTGGGGACGCCGGGCGGCGGCGGGGGCGCGGAGACGCGGCCGTCCTCCCAGCGTTCGAAGCCGTAGTGGCCGAGCACCACCAGGCCGGGCACGTCGGCCAGGCCGGGGCCGAGCTCCAGCGCGGTGGCCGCGGGCCTGCCGGTCACGATGGCCACCGCTCGGACGCGGGCGCCCAGCTCGGCGAGTACGCCGGGCGCCTTCGGATGGATCACGGCCTGGGCGGGGTCGGGCACGATCGGCGACAGGGTGCCGTCGAAGTCGAGCCCGATCACGGCGCCCGCCGGATCGTGCACGATCGCTTCCATTCCAGGGATGTTCTTCACCCGGCTGCCGTACCCAGACGGTCAGGGACGCATGCCGAGCCTTCTGGCCGCACGGTCGCGCCGGCGCGTGGATCGTAACCTGCGCAGCCGCTTGACCAGCATCGGGTCCTGCTCCAGCGCCTCCGGCCGGTCGATCAACTCACCGAGGAGCTGGTAGTAGCGCGTGGCGGAGAAGCCGAACGTCTCCTTGATGGCGTGCTCCTTCGCGCCCGCGTAGCGCCACCATTGGCGTTCGAAGGCGAGGAGATCGAGATCGCGTTGTGAGAGTGGTTGTCGGGACGGTTCCTGGGCAGCATTGTCACCGCTGAGCGGTGCTCCCATGGTGTCCTCCTCGAAAGGGGCGGGTGACGATCTCGCCGCCCGCACGCGGCCCGTTCGCCATCGTAATGTGCGGAGTGCGGCTGTTCACGACGGATTGGGAGACGTACAGTCACCAGATGTGACCTCTGTCATCACGCTCCTCACCGACTACGGGTTAGAGGATGGATATGTGGCGGCCTGTCATGGAGTGATCGCCGGGATAGCCCCTGAGGCCCGGGTGATCGACGTCTGTCACCTCATCCCGGCCGGTGATGTGCGGCGCGGCGCGGCGGTTCTGGCGCAGACCATCCCGTACCTCCCCGAGGGTATCCACATCGGTGCGGTCGACCCCGGGGCGGGTGGCGCGCGGCGGGCGGTGGCCGTCGAGGCGGGCGGCCGGGTGTTCATCGGGCCCGACAACGGGCTGCTGTCGTGGGCGGTGCACGCCAGCGGCGGCGCGCGGGCGGCGTACGAGATCGCCAACGACGCCCACTTCCTGCGCCCGGCCTCGCCGACGTTCCCGGGGCGTGACGTGTTCGCGCCGGTGGCGGGGCGGCTGTACGGCGGGCTGCCGGTGGCCGAGCTGGGGCCGCGGCTGCCGGTGTCGCGGCTGGTCACGCTGCCCGAGCCGACCACGCTGCTGCGCGACGGCTCGGTGGAGGGCGAGGTGGTCTCGGTCGACCGCTACGGCAACACGCAGCTGTCGATCGGGGCCGGTGACCTGCAGTCGCTGGGCGTGCGGGTGAGCGACACGCTCGGGGTGTGGCTGGGGCGGCGGCAGCTCGCGCTGCCGTACCGGGAGACGTACGCGGCGGTGCCGCCGGGCGAGCTGGTGGCGTTCGCGGACTCGGCGGGGCTGATCGCGATCGCGGTCAACTGCGGTGACGCGGCCCAGCGGCTGGGCCTGCCGCCCGGTGCACATGTCCGACTTTCCCCCTCTCCATAGGACAAAGAAGATAGTTCTGGAACTACTCCTCGTATCGGTCTGTTTACTGAAGCGTCCGTCCGTCGGCGTATCCGCGTGTCAGAATGCGAGCTGACCGGAGGTCCCTCCCCTCCCGCTCGAGGTCGACGTGTTCCAGTTGCCCGTTGTGCTGTCCTTCCTGCTGTCCGTGACCTGGCCCGCTCCCGTCCCGCCCGTGTCCGAGCGCTGGCGCGCCTGGCCGGTGACCCGCGTCTTCCCCGCCACGGTGCCGGGGCACAGCCCCTCCGGGGCGCGGGTCACGTACGTGCTGGCCGGGGTCGCTCCCGAGGCCGCCTGCCCGGCCGCCTTCCAGGCCGCGGCCGTGCTGCCCTACTGGCCCTACTGCCGCGTCGCCTTACGTGCCACCTACGCCGACAGCACCCAGACCTTCGTCGTCACCGCCGGCATCGCCGTGCTCGACCGGCCGGGGTTCTTCCGCCACGGCTCGGGGCGGCCCGCGACCGTGCGGCCCGCGGCGTTCCCCGGCGGGCCCGCCGCCCGCTTCGGCGACCGCCAGTACGTCACCGGCGTCGTGCTCGGCTCACCCGGCCGCTACCTGGTGGCGACGGCGGCCGGGTACGCCGACGGGCGGGCCTACCGTCCCGGCGACCCGGTGGCCTCCCGCCTGCGCGCCGCCGCCCGCCAGGTCGCCACGTCGCTGCACCGGGCGCTGACGCGATGAGACGGATCGCCGTACCGGTCCTGCTGACCGTGCTGCTGTCGGGCCCCGTGCCAGCCCTGGCCACGAGCGCGGGGGACGGCAGCGACGAGATGGCCGCCGCCGCGAGGGCCGGGCAGTGGCAGCTCGGCGCGCTGCGCCTGCCCGACGCCTGGCGCACCAGCAAGGGCGAGGGCGTCACGGTCGCGGTGCTCGACACCGGCGTCAACCCCGGGCACCCCGACCTGCGCGGCGCCGTCATCGAGGGCCCCGACCTCACCGACCCCGTCGGGGACGGGCGCGGGTGGGGCCCCCATGGCACCGCGATGGCCGGGCTGATCGCCGGGCGCGGGCACGGCGAAGGCGGCAAGGGCGGCGTGCTCGGCGTGGCGCCGGCCGCCACGGTGCTGTCGATCAGGGTCACGCTGGAGAACGGCGACCCGCGCCGCGCCCACCGGCAGCCCGGCTGGCGCGACGCGCTGGCCAGGGGCATCAGGTACGCCGCCGACCACGGCGCGGGCGTGATCAGCATGTCGCTGGGCGGCGGCAGCGGCGCGTGGGAGGGCTCGGCCGCCGAGGAGGAGGCCGTCCAGTACGCCATCGGCAAGGGCGCGGTGCTCGTGGCGTCGTCGGGCAACGACGGAGCCGCGGCGAACAGGAAGAACTTCCCCGCCGCCTATCCCGGGGTGATCGCCGTGGGCGCGGTGGACCGGCGGGGCAGGGTGGCCCGCTTCTCCAACAGGCAGGACTACGTGTCGGTGGTCGCACCAGGCACGGACATCGTGACGGCCGACGGCGGCGACTCGTACGTGGTGAGCGACGGCACCAGCTCGGCCGCCGCCATGGTGGCGGGCATCGCGGCGCTGATCAGGTCGGCGCATCCGCACCTGTCGCCGTACCACGTGCGGCTGGCCATCGAGGAGGGCACCAGGCGCCGGCCCTGCGACGGCTACAGCCCGGCCTACGGGCACGGGGTGGCGGACGCGGCGCTGGCGCTGCGCGAGGCCGCCCGGCTGGCCGCGCCCGCCGTCGTGCCGCCGCTGCCCGGCCCTTACTTCGGCGACGGTCCCTATCCGGCGTCCAGGACGGCGGTGGTGGCGGGGATGGTGCTGCTGGTGGTCGTGATGTCGGGGTGGGTGGTGCTGCGCTCGCGGGAGCGGCGGAGGGATTCAACCTAGCAAGCGCTTGTGTGATACTCCGAGCTATGACGTACGCGATCGACGGCTGGTTCGCGGTCGAGCCCGGCGGTGTCCGCCTGCTCGGCACCCGGTGCGCGGGCTGCGGCACCGTCTGCTTCCCGCCCCGCCGGGACTCCTGCCCCAACCCGCGCTGCGCGGTCACCGACATGGAGGAGATCCGGCTGCCCAGGCGCGGGCGGGTCTGGTCGTACACCAACGCCTGCTACCCGCCGCCCGCGCCGTACGTGGCGGCGCAGCCGTACGAGCCGGTCACGCTCGCCGCGGTCGAACTGGACGAGGTCGGCATCGTCGTGCTCGGCCAGGTCAAGGGGCTGACGGTGGAGCAGCTCGCGGTGGGCATGGAGCTGGAGCTGACCTCGGGCGAGCTGGCCGACGGGCCGCTGATGTGGATGTGGGGGCGGGCCTCATGAGCGTGGCCGTGCTGGGCACCGGGATGCACCCGTGGGGCAAGTGGGGCCGCCCCTTCCTCGAGTACGGCCTGGCCGCCGCCCGCGCCGCCCTCGACGACGCCGGGCTGGCCTGGACCGACGTGCAGTTCGTCGTCGGGGCCGACACGATCAGGAACGGCTACCCCGGCTTCGTCTCCGGCGCCTCCTACGCCAGGGCGCTCGGCTGGTCTGGCGCCAGGGTCGCCTCCTGCTACGCGGCCTGCGCGTCGGGGGCGCAGGCGCTGGACATCGCGCGTACCAGGATCCTCGCCGGGCTCTGCGACGTCGCGCTGGTGATCGGCGCGGACGCGGCGCCGAAGGGTTTCTTCACCCCCGTCGGCGGCGAGCGGCCCGACGACCCCGACTGGCTGCGCTTCCGGCTGCTCGGCGCGACGAACCCGGCGTACTTCGCGCTCTACGCCCGCCGCCGCATGGCCCTGCACGGCTCGACCCCTGCCGACTTCGCCGCCGTCAAGGTCAAGAACGCGCTGGCCGGCTCGCTCAACCCGATGGCCCGCTACCGCGAACCGGTGACCGCCGAGCAGGTGCTGGCCTCCCCCATGGTGGCCGACCCGCTGCGGCTCATGGACGTCTGCGCCACCTCCGACGGGGGCGCGGCGGTGGTGCTGGCGTCGGAGTCGTACGCGCGCCGCCACAGCGTCGCCGCCCCCGTCCGCCTGGCGGCCGTCTCCACGGTCACCCCCGTCTTCCCCAACACCGTGCTGGAGCTGCCCGACTTCGCGACCGACTCGTGCGCCGCCGTGCCGCCGCCCGAGCGGCCGTTCCGCGCCTCGATCGCGTACGCCGCCTACGAGGAGGCCGGCGTCGGCCCTGAGGACGTGTCGCTGGCCGAGGTCTACGACCTGTCCACGGCGCTGGAGCTGGACTGGATGGAGGACGTCGGGCTCTGCCCGCCCGGCGAGGCCGACAAGCTGCTCAGGGACGGGCAGACCGCCCTGGGCGGCCGGATCCCGGTGAACCCGTCCGGCGGCCTGTCCTCCTTCGGCGAGGCCGTGCCCGCCCAGGCCATCGCCCAGCTCTGCGAGCTGACCACGCAGCTGCGCGGCCGGGCCGGCGCCCGCCAGGTGCCCGGCGCCCGCGTGGGCCTCGCGGCCAACCAGGGGCTGTTCGGCCACGGCTCGGCGCTGATCGTCACCGCCTGAGCAGGCGAAACGCCCCGGGGAGCAGGTCCCCGGGGCGTTCCAGGTGCTTCTCACCAGTTCTAACCTACGTGCACCACGTCGTGCGTCTCCGCGAAGTGGCAGGCGCTGGCATGGCCCGTACCGGGCCTGATCTGCAGCAGCGGCTCCTCCTCCGCGCAGATCTCCTGCGCCTTCCAGCACCGCGTACGGAACCGGCAGCCGCTCGGCGGGTTGGCCGGCGAGGGCGGGTCACCCTGGAGGATGATCCGCTCCCGCTGCTCGCGCCCGTCAGGGTCGGGCACCGGCACCGCCGACAGCAACGCCTGCGTGTAGGGGTGCGCGGGACGGTCGTAGATCTCGGCGTCCTTGCCCAGCTCCACGAACTTGCCCAGGTACATCACGCCCACCCGGTCGGAGATGTGGCGCACCACCGACAGGTCGTGGGCGATGAAGATGTACGCGAGACCGAACTCGCTCTGCAGCCGCTCCAGCAGGTTGATCACCTGCGCCTGGATCGACACGTCGAGCGCGGAGACCGGCTCGTCACAGACGATGATCTCCGGCTGCAGCGCCAGGCCGCGCGCGATGCCGATGCGCTGCCGCTGGCCGCCGGAGAACTGGTGCGGGTAGCGGTTGATGTGCTCGGGGTTGAGCCCGACCACCTCCAGCAGCTCCTGCACCTTCTTGCGCCGGTCGCCCTTGGGTGCGACCTCGGTGTGGATCTCGTACGGCTCGCCGATGATGTCGCCGACGGTCATCCGGGGGTTCAGCGAGGTGTACGGGTCCTGCATCACCATCTGGATGTTGCGGCGCATGCGCTTGAGCTCGCCGCCCCTGGCCTTGGCGATGTCCCGGCCGTTGATCTTCACCGAGCCCGACGTCGGCCGCTCCAGCGCCATCAGCACCTTGGCCAGCGTGGACTTGCCGCAGCCCGACTCGCCCACGATGCCCAGCGTCTCGCCCCTGTTCAGGTCGAACGAGACGCCGTCCACGGCCTTGATCGCGCCGACCTGCTTCTTGAAGACGATCCCCTGCGTCAGCGGGAAGTGCTTGACCAGGTCACGCACCTCGAGGATGGTCTCACTGCCGCTCGCCATCGAGGACCTCCCTCCAGTAGTGGCAGGCGCTGCCGCGAGTGCCGCTGATCTCGTAGAGCGGGGGGGCGTCGGTCAGGCAGTTGTCCTGCCGGAACGGGCACCGGGGGTGGAACGAGCACCCCTTCGGCAGGTTCAGCAGGTTAGGGGGCAGGCCCTTGATCGCGTACAGGTCCTGGCCCTTGAGGTCGACCCTGGGGATCGAGTCGAGCAGGCCCTTGGTGTACGGGTGCGCGGGGGCCTTGTAGATGTCGTACACGGGGGCGTGCTCGACGATGCGGCCGGCGTACATGACCGCGATCTTGTCGGCCACGTCGGCCACGACGCCGAGGTCGTGGGTGATGAGGATCAGGCCCATCTGGCTCTCGCGCTGCAGCTCGGCCAGCAGCTCCATGATCTGCGCCTGCACGGTCACGTCGAGCGCCGTGGTCGGCTCGTCGGCGATCAGCACCTCGGGGTCGAGGGCGATCGACATCGCGATCATGATGCGCTGCCGCATGCCGCCGGAGAACTGGTGCGGATAGTCGTTCACCCGCTGCCGGGCGGCCGGGATGCGGACCCGGTCCATCAGCTCCACGGCCTTCTTCATGGAGTCGGCCTTGGACATGCCCCGGTGCACCCGGAACATCTCGCTGATCTGCCAGCCCACGGTGAACACCGGGTTGAGCGCGGACAGCGCGTCCTGGAAGATCATCGCGATCCGCTGGCCGCGGACCTGCGTACGGGCCTCCTCCGACAGCTTGAGCAGGTCGGTGCCCCTGAAGCGGATCTCCCCCTTGGGGATGACCGCCGGAGGCATGTCGAGGATGCCCATGATGGCCTGCGCCGTCACGGACTTGCCCGAACCCGACTCGCCCAGCACCGCAAGCGTCTCGCCTGGGTTGACCGTGTAGCTCACGCCGTTGACGGCTCGTACGATGCCGGCCCGCGTGTGGAACTCCACGTGCAGGTCCTCCACCGCGAGCAGCGGTCCGTCGCCCGGCCCTCCCTCGGCGGGCAACACATCCGAAGACGTCTTCTTCACTTGATCCCCCCTTCTACCTGAGCTTCGGGTCGAGCGCGTCGCGCACCGCGTCGCCCAGCATGATGAACGCGAGCACGGTGATGCTCAGGAACACGGCGGGGAACACCAGCGGCAGCGGCGCCTCCAGGAACCTGTTGCGCGCGTCGGCGATCATCAGGCCCCATGAGATGTCCGGCGACTGCACGCCCACGCCCAGGAACGACAGCGCCGCCTCGGCGGCGATGAAGCTGCCCAGGTTGATCGTGGCGACCACGATGACCGGCGCCAGCGAGTTCGGCAGCAGGTGACGGAACATGATCCGGCTCGACCCCGCGCCCAGCGCTCTGGCGGCGACCACGAAGTCCTGGCTCTTCGCGGTGATCACCGCCGCTCGCATGATCCGGAACACCATCGGCCAGCCGAGCACCGTCAGCGCCACGATCACCAGCAGGATGCTGTTGGCCTTGCCGCGGAAGGTCGCCGCGATCAGCAGCGCGCCGAGGATCGACGGGATGGCGAAGAAGATCTCCGTCAGCCGCGAGGCGATCGTGTCGGTCACGCCGCCGCGGAAGCCGGCGATGATGCCGAGCAGACCGCCGATGATCGTCGTCATGAGCGTGGTGAACACGCCGATGACGATGGAGTTGCGGGCGCCGTAGATGGTCCGCGCGTAGACGTCGCAGCCCAGGTTGTCGCGGCCGAACAGGTGGCCGGGCCCAGGGCCCTGCCGCGCCGTCGACAGGTCACAGGTCCTGGCGTTGTACGGGTCGATCGCGCTGAACAGCGACGGCCAGAACGACATGACGAGCAGCACCAGGATGATGATCACCGAGATGATGAACATCGGCCGGCGCCGCAGGTCGTGCCAGGCGTCGGTCCACAGGCTGGCGGGCTTGCCGCCCTTGCCTTCGGCGCCCTCGGTGTCGGGCGCCGCGGGGGCGACCGTGTCGGGTACGAGTGTCTGCGTCTCCGGGAGTCCAGGCCCGCCCGGTGGGGTTGGGTTACTCATAGCGGATCCTCGGGTCGAGCACGGCGTACAACAAGTCGACGATCAGGTTGGCCAGGATGTAGATCAGCACCAGGATGGTGACGATCCCGACGACAACCGGCTGCTCACGCAAGTAGACCGAGGTGAAGAGCTGGTTGCCGATCCCTTGGAGGTTGAAGATCGTCTCCGTGATCACCGCGCCGCCCATCAGGTTGCCGAGGTCGGCGCCCAGATAGGTGACCAGCGGGATCAGGGCGTTGCGCAGGCCGTGCCTGCCGATGACGCGCCGCCTGGACAGACCCTTGGCGATCGCCGTGCGGATGTAGTCCGCTCTCAGGGTCTCCACCAGGCTCGTCCTGGTGAGCCTGGTGAGGTACGCGACGGACACGCCGGCCAGCACGAAGCCGGGCAGGAGATAGCTGCGCAGCCCCGCGAACGTACCCGCGACGGGGAAGATGTCCAGCCCGGTCCACTGCTTGAGCTGCACGCCCAGGACGAGCTGCAGCACGAAGCCGGTCACCAGCGTGGGCACCGAGATCAGCAGCAGCGTGGAGGCGAGGATGGCGGTGTCGGTGGCCCTGCCGCGGCGCAGCGCCGCCCACAGGCCCAGGCCCACACCGAGGAGCGCCTCGATGATCAGGGCGGTCAGCGCCAGGTTCAGCGTGACCTGGAACTTGCCTGCCAGCATTTCCGAGACGGGCACATCGGCGAAGTTGACGCCGAAGTCGCCCCTGAAGAGCACGCCGCTGATGTAGTACCAGTACTGCAGGAGCAGCGGATCGTTGAGGTGATACTGCTCGCGCAGCACCTCCGCCACGGCCGGATCCGGCCGCTTGTCCCCGAACAGTGACGCGATGGGGTCGCCGGGCAGCGCGAAGACGATGCAGAAGATGAGTAGCGTGGCGCCGAGCAGGACGGGTATCGCCTGAATCAAGCGCCTGATGACATATCGGCCCATTAAGCCCTCCGGTACACACTTGGAGGCAGCCCTCGGAGTCCGTGATTTACCCGGTCCGAGTGACTGCCTCCAAGCTCAGCCCTCCGACGGGCGGGTGGCAAGGGCCACCCGCCAGGCGAACGACGTCAGGCCTTCTCGATGTCGGCCCATTCAACCTGGTTCAGCAGGTTGAGCTTGACGTTCTTGACCTTCGTGGAGTGGCCGAAGTTGCTCCGGTAGAAGTAAACCGGGATGTAGGGCAGGTCCTTCAGCAGGATGTCGTCGGCCTGCTGGTAGAACTTCAGGCCCTCGGCGGCGTCGGCTGCCTGGTCGCCCTTGGCCACCAGCTCGTCGAAGTCCTTGTTGGAGTAACCACCGTAGTTCGACCCGGTCTCGATGGCGCCGGTGCCGAAGATCGGGGTCAGGTAGTTCTCGGCCGAGGGGTAGTCGATGGCCCAGCCCATACGGAACAGGCCCGTGTACTCCTTGGCGTCCAGGGCGTCCAGGATGCCCTGGAACTTCTCGAACGGCTTCGGCGTGACCTCGATGCCCAGGTTCGCCCGCAGGTTGTTGGCGACGGCCTCGATCCACTCCTTGTGGCCACCGTCGGCGTTGTAGCCGAGCTCGATGGTCTTCGGGCCGTTCGCGGACTCGTACAGCTTCTTGGCCTCGGCCGGGTTGTACGTGCACGCCTCGCAGGCGCCCTGGCGGTAGCCGGGGATGGCCGGGTTGATGAAGTCGTCCGCGGGGGCGCGGGTGCCGGAGAAGACCGTGTCGGCGATGGTCTTCCTGTCGATGGCCATCGAGATGGCCTTGCGGATGTCGACGTTCTCGAAGTCCTTGTTGTACTTCAGCGGGACGCCGATGTAGCCGATGGCCGCGTCGGGCTCGTCGAAGTAGCGGTCGCCGAGCACGGACTTGGCCGTGGCGATGGCGGTCGCGGGCAGGGAGTCGTGGATGTCGAGGTTCTCGGCCTGGAGGTCGTTCCACGCGGTCTCGGAGCTGGTGTAGACCTTGAACTGGAGCTTCGTCCAGCCCGTGGGCTTCTTGCCCGGGAACTTGTCGTAGACCGACAGCTCGACGGTCGGGTCGGTGCCCTTCTTGTACGGCTTGTCCATTTTGAACAGGCCCTGGCCGATCGGCTTCTCGCCGTACTCCTGGGTGACCTTGCCGTCGGAGCCGATCGCCGACTCCGGCAACGGGTAGAAGGCGGTGTAGCCCAGCATGGTCTTGAACTGCGAGAACGGCGCGGTCAGGGTGACTTCGAGCGTGAGGTCGTCGACGACCTTCAGGCCCTTCATCTCCTTGGCCGTCGGCGTCTTGCCCTCACCCGGGTGCACGTCCTCGTAGCCGTCCACCCGGCCGAAGAAGTAGGACGAGCCCATGGCGTTGTCCTGCAGAGCGGCGTAGTTCCACGCACGGGCGTAGTCGGCGGCCTTGACGGGGGTGCCGTCGTGCCAGGTGTAACCCGACTTCAGCTTGATCGTCCAGACCTTGCTGTCTTCCGTGGTGATCGACTCGGCGGCTTCCTCGACCGGCTGCTTGCTCTCGTCGTAGCTCACGAGCGGCGAGAAGATCGCGGCAAGGACCTCGGAGCCCTCGGTCTCGGTCGTGTTCTGCGGGTTCAGGAGCTCCTGAGGCTCACCGATTTCCATGCGGACCGGCGTTTCTGCGCCGCCCGCGGCAGTGCCACCGTTGTCCGAGGCACCGCCGCCACACGCGGCAACCGCGAGGGCGAGCAGCGCGGTACCGGCGACGATCTGTGCGCCCTTAGTAACACGCATGGTGAAAGAATTCCTCCCTCTACAGGTGGGCGCCAAGCGCTGAGCTGCGGTGATCGTGAGCAGCCTGACGGGGAGTTCCTGGTATCCCCCCGGATTTGGCTGACATGGTCAAACCAGCCGACGCCCTGCCAGTCGATCGCGACTATCCCTTACTACTTGCCACCAGGGAGTCTCTGGCGCGTTGCAGTTCGGTCACACGTGTGCCTATCCAGCGTCACAGACAATCGGCCTGATGCCTCGCAAATGGTACAGAACACCGCAGACCGGCTGGGCCCGGACGTGAACAGTCGATGAAAAATACCCCCTACATGACGGTGATCGTGCCTCCGCTCACGCGGCCCGGCTCCCTGAGCTACGGTTGACCAGGTCTTGGTGACGCCTTGGAACCCGGCGCCACCGAAGACCGTCCAACAGTCTGTCGTCGACCCGTACGACAGGCACCCCACCACCCGGGATCCAATAGAGTCCTTGCCATGAGCCAGCCGGAATCCGCTGTCGCGGACGCCCAGGCGGGCGGCCGAAGCGGGCAGGAGCCGCTGGCCAAGCTCGCCAAGAGATACGGGCTTCGCCGTGCCATCGCGCGGCCGAGGTTCCCGGTATATCTGCGCCAGCTGTGGGAGCGGCGACACTTCATCCTGACGTACGCGACCTCGCGCAACGTCTCGAAATACTCCAGCTCCACGCTCGGTCAGCTGTGGCAGGTGCTGACCCCGCTGCTCAACGCCGCCATCTACTTCCTGATGTTCGGCCTCATCCTGGGCGGCGGCAAGGGCATCGAGAACTATCCGGCCTTCCTGCTGACCGGGATGTTCATCTTCACCTTCACCCAGCGCACGGTCACCGCCGGGGCCAAGTCGATCTCCGGCAACCTGTCGCTCATCAGGGCGCTGCACTTCCCGAGGGCCTCGCTGCCGCTGGCGTACACGATTCAGGAGCTGCAGCAGCTCGCCATCTCCATGGGCGTGCTCCTCGTCCTGGTGGTCGTCACGGGCGAGACGCCCACGTGGTTCTGGCTCATGATCCCCGTGGTGCTCGCGCTGCAGACGCTGTTCAACATCGGGGCCGGCCTCATCGTCGCCCGCCTCGGCGCCACGATGCGCGACCTCAACCAGCTGCTGCCGTTCATCACCCGCACCTGGCTCTACGCCTCCGGCGTCTTCTTCTCCATCCAGGACAAGGTGGTCGGCTCGGCGGAGCTGCCCCAGTGGGTGGCCAACGTGATGTACCTCAACCCGGCGGCGTCGTTCATCGAGTGGATGCGCGAGATCCTCATCCACAGCTATCGGCCGGAGTTCGGCCACCACCCGCCACCGATGGTGTGGATGTCTTGCGTATTCTGGGCGGTGTTCGCACTCGGCTTCGGCTTCTGGTACTTCTGGCGGTCCGAGGAGAGGTACGGGCGTGGCTGAACTGACCAAGGAGCTGTCACAGGTGAAGGGCGACAAGCCCGCCGTCCCCGGCAAGGACGCCAAGAAGCGTCCCACCCCGGAGCCTTCGAGCAAGCGGCCCCTCGACGTGCCCACGGGCACGCCCACGGTCATCGTCGACGACCTCCACATCGTCTACCGCGTCTACGGCGCCGCCTCCGACTCCGAGAAGGGCAACGCGGTCAACGCCCTCACGCGCATCCTCAAGCGCCAGGGCCGTCCGCAGATGAAAGAGGTCCACGCGGTCAAGGGCGTGACGTTCGTCGCCTACCACGGCGACGCCATCGGCATCGTCGGCCGCAACGGCTCCGGCAAGTCCACGCTGCTGCGCGCCATCGCCGGCCTGCTGCCCCCGCACAAAGGAGCCGTCTACACCGACGGCCAGCCCTCGCTGCTCGGCGTCAACGCCGCGCTGATGCGCGAGCTGACCGGTGAGCGCAACATCGTCCTCGGCTGTTACGCCATGGGCATGACGCCCGCCGAGGTCAAGGAGAAATACCAGGAGATCGTCGACTTCTCCGGCATCGACGAGTTCGTCCAGCTGCCGATGTCCACCTACTCCTCCGGCATGGGCGCCCGCCTGCGCTTCGCCATCTCCTCCGCCAAGACCCACGACGTCCTCCTCATCGACGAGGCGCTGGCCACCGGCGACCGCGAGTTCCGCAAGAAGAGCGAGGCCCGCATCCGCCAGATCCGCGAGTCGGCCGGCACCGTCTTCCTCGTGGCCCACGACCTCAGGGTCATCGAGGAGACCTGCAACCGGGTCATCTGGCTGCACAAAGGCAAGATCAGGATGGACGGCGACCCGAAGGAAGTCATCGCCGCCTACAACAAGGGCTGACCTTCTCGCTTCCCGCCCCCTGCACGACGATCGTGCGGGGGGTTCGTTCTTGTGTACGAAACGTGTGCGACGCGAGGGGCAAAAGACTGACAGCGCGGCGGGGGTTCCGCTAGGATTCGAACGTCAATTCGATCCGAGGAACGGTGATGGAGTGGGGGCTCGCGATGGGAGAGCTTTCGGCCGCGATTGACCACCTGGCCACCGAGGATGTGTCCGAGATCCCGCGGATCCAGCTGGCCGAGCAGCTGCTGGAGCTGCACTGGCAGATGGCCCGCCTACAAGCCCAGATAGCCCGCCGCACCGGCGTCCGCCTCCCCTGACCACCCACCCGGGCCGCCGCAGAGCCCCGTTCGAGGGGCCGTACGGGCTCTGGACGCCCGAGCGGCCGGGAAGCCTCGGGAGGTGACACACCCACAGCCGCTGACGCCCCAGCACCCACCACAGCGCCGCCCACCCCACCACCCCCACCCCGAGACGAGAGAAGCCGAGCCCAAGGGAAGGGACAGCGCCACCCGAGCGAGAAGGCCGAGGCCCGGGACAGCTCTCCACCCACCCCCGAGGATGAGGAAGGCGGGGCTCGGCACGGCATGCGAAAGCCGCCGACCCCTGGGGGCCGGCGGCGGGGCGGGGCTCGCGTGGCGCCGCTGCCCTGCAGTGGCGGCGCCGTACGCGAGCACGCCCGGGGCGAGGGCGCGTCCGCCCTGCCCGTCAGTCGGACCGCCCGCGTGCCGCGGAGGTCCTCGTCATCTCTGCGCGTCAGTGCCTCAGGCGCCCGGCACCTGGGACCATCCTGATCGGCCTGCCGCACCCGGCCACGACGCCCGTCACCTCACCGAGGGAGACACCGCCGGAGCCGCCGGAGGGGGAATCCGCCGCGGCAGCCGGCGATCGCGCCGGGGAACACCGGATCCAGCTGGAGGGGAGCCCGTTGCGGGGGCCTGGGAGGCGGGTCGTGAAGTCCGGCGGTCGGATGCACGGGCGTCGGCACCTTTGACGTCCGCGTACCTTCATGCCGGTTCAAGGACGAGCCCGCGCTCACCCCCGGCCCGCGAGGGCTAGTGGTGGGCGGTGACGCCGCGCACCGAGCCGGTCAGCGCGTCGGCGGTCCAGCCCAGGGCGGTGACCACGTCGCTGTAGGAGCCCGCGGCCTTGGTCCCACGGTTGGCGACGAAGGCGGCGGTGTCCTCGACCAGCGGCGCGAGCTCGTCCATGGCGACGGCCTGCGTCGTCCCCGGGACCGCCTCGACGACCGGCGCCACCTCGGCGGGCGCGACCCGGCCGACGACCGGCGACAGCCGGCCGCTCGTGGCGTGCGGCAGCGCCCGCGCGGCGGCGTCACTGAGCCCGGCCACGAACGAGTCGGCCGAGACGGCCCGCAGGCCGGAGGTCGCGCTGTTGACGGTCTTGGCGGTGACGCCGCTGGTGTCGGCGACGCTGCTGCCGGAGGCCGGCAGCAGACCGGCGCCGGGCAGGCGGCCGAGCGCACCGCCGACGGGCGAGGCGAGCACGCCGTTGACCGTGCTGAGCGCCGACGCCGCCGGGGCGGCGCCCTGGGCGCGGCCGGACTTGACGGACGGCTGCGCCATGCGCGCCGCGCCCAGCAGGGGCAGCGACGAGGTGAGGGCGCCGCCGCCGAACGGCATGCTGGAGACGATGGGCGACAGCTCAGGGATGGGCCCGCCGGTACGCGTGATGTCCTCGAACCCGTTGCCCCTGGCCTCGGCCTGCTGCTGCATCCGCATCTCGTTGAGCCGGTCGCGCTCGACCTCGCTCATCTGGCCGGACGGAGCGGCCGCGGACTTGGCCTTGCTCCCGGGGAGCAGGCCGCCCAGCAGGTCGCCGCCGACCAGGCCCCCGAGGAGGCCGCCGAGCGGGCTTGCTCCCGTGGTGCCCCCGCCGTCGACCGGCGCGTGCGCGGCGGTCTCTGATTGAACATCGGCTTGCGCCGGCACGGCCATGGCCGCCGCCGCCAAGCCGAAAGCTGTGACGGCCAGGGCCGTCTTGACTACTCGATTCATGATTGCCTTCCCGGCTCGTGATCGATCGCTCTCGAATGCGATGGAAATGCGAATCGATAACCCCCGTATGCCGTCGCGTACGCGCTATGGGCACCACACTGAGCGTGTCGCCACGGCTGAGCTACGAAAGCAGTTCTATCACTCGCCCGGAGTGGCCGCAGGCGCATGAATGCCCATGTAGCAGGGGTTTGCAGCCCGGTTACCGAGTAAAGGGGGAGCGTTGAGCGGGGAGACAAAACGGGATTCAGGCGGCCTTGTTCACGATAAAGCGCGGACAAGACCGCACGAAGTCGGAAGCGCCCCGGCGGCCCGTGAACAAAGGGTCGCGAAAACAAATGTCACGGGCCGGGGGCGCGGTTTTTCTGCGGTCGCGGCGGACGCGCGCGACCGGCGTCAGGCGGGCAGCAGGTCGTCCGCGCTCTCGAACGGGAAACGGTCGGCGAGGGCCGGCCGCAGGTCCGACAGCCAGACCGCCGACGGGTCGTAGCGGGCGAAGAAGGGCCGCCCCACCAGCGACGGGTCGCGGGCCTGGATGAAGTGGAGCATGAACACCTTCTCGCCGGCGATCTCGGTGACGCCGTCGACGCAGACCTTGCCCGGCGTGGCCGACATGGACGGCCCACGCACCGTACGGCAGAGGCCGGAGACCGAGGAGTAGGCGTCCCTGAAGATCTCGTACGCCTGCGCCAGCGGCACCGCGAAGTAGTCCTGGGGGCCCGTGTCGCGCTCGACGAACATGTAGTAGGGGATCATCCCCATCCTGTGCTGCCGCCGCCACATGGACGACCAGGTGGCCGGGTCGTCGTTGATCGACCTGATCAGCGGCGCCTGGGTCCTGATCGTCGCCCCGCTGCCGAGGATGTTCTTGACCGCCGACTCGACCAGCGACGACTCCAGCTCGCGCGGGTGCGAGAAGTGAGCCATGAACGCGAGGTTCTTGCCCTTGGCCACGACCTGCTCGAACAGCCGCATGGTCTCGCCGGCGTCGGGGTCGGTGGTGAAGCGCTGCGGCCAGTAGGCGAGCGCCTTGGTGCCGATCCGGATGGATTCGAGCTGCTCCAGCTCAAGGAGCGGCTCGATGTAGCGCCTGATCACGGGCTCACCCATGATCATCGCGTCGCCCCCGGTGATCAGCACGCTGGTCACCTCGGGATGCTGGCGGAGGTAGCCGACCATCTGGTCGATGTCGTCGGAGGCGAACTTCAGGTCCGCGTCACCGACGAACTGCGCCCACCGGAAGCAGTAGGTGCAGTAGGCGTGGCAGGTCTGCCCCTGTTTGGGGAAGAACAGCACGGTTTCCGGATATTTGTGCTGCATGCCAGGGACGGGCTCGTCGCCGATCTTCGGGACGTTGAGCTCCTTCTGGCCTGCGGGGTGCGGGTTGAGCTGGGCGCGTACTCGATTGGCCTCCGCCTGGATCTCGGCGTTCGGCGCCTCGGCCTTGAGCAGGTCGGCCAGCCGGGCGACGTCGGCTGCGGGCAGCATGTCCTCCTGTGGGAAGACCAGCCGGTAAATCGGGTCGTCGGGAGCAGCCGACCAATCTATGAGTTCATCCACGACGTAGGCGTTGGTCCGGAAAGGCAGCACCGTGGCGACGGCGCGCACCTTGAGGCGCGCATCGTCTCCGAGCCCCGCACGCCGCAGGAGCTCGTCGAGGTGCTTGGACGTGTACGCCCGGAAGCGTCGCGTGCCAGCTTGGTTCAAGATCACTAGGCCTTTCCCATCTTTTTTGTTCGATCGCGTGTAAACCCCACGACCCTGTCGCGCGTCTACGGTTCTTAATACCCGGACGCGCCTACCGCCGTCACCGGTTCCGCCGGTCTCCAAGTTTTCCTTGAGGTTCGAGCACTCGCGACATATCGCGTCCGGGCGTACACTGACATATCGTGACCCAGGATCCGCAGCTCCGCGCCTCAGACGAAGACCGCGACCGCGTGGCCGCCGTCCTGTCCGAAGCACTCGCCACAGGAAGACTCACCAGCGTCGAGCACGCCGACCGCCTCGACGTCGCCTACAACGCCAAGACCGTCGGCGAGCTGGTCCCCCTCACCCGCGACCTGCCCGACGTGACCGCCTCGGCCGCTCCCGCGGCCATCGAACGGCAGGTCATCACCTCCACCTTCAGCAAGATCGTGCGCAAGGGCCGCTGGGTGGCCTCCCGGCACCTCAAGCTCCGGGCCGGCTTCGGCGCGCTCGTCATCGACCTGTCCGACGCCGTGCTGCCCGGCCGCGAGATCACCATCGAGACCAGCGCGAACTTCAGCAAGGTCATCGTCAGGGTGCCCGCGGACGCCCGCGTCATCGACGAGGGCGGCTCCGTCTTCGGCAAGCGCAACGTGAGCACCGCGGGCGGCAGCGGCGACGGCCCGCTGATCCGGCTGACCGGCTCGTCCGCGTTCTCGAAGGTCATCGTCACCCGCGGCCTGGACGACTGGAACCTGCGCTAGCCGCGACGCGCCCCCGGCCGGGGACCACCCAGGCCTACCCGCCGGTTAACCTGGCACCTGCCGTGCCTGCGATGCGGACATCCGAGCCCGCGTTCCGGCCCAAGCCGTGACGGCGGGCTCGAAGCCGTACGAGGTGACCATTTGTCAGAGAGCAGGCCGATCGCGCTCGACGCCATGGGCGGCGACCACGCGCCCCACGAGATCGTGGCCGGAGCCGTGCACGCCGTCCGCGAACGCGGCCTGCCCGTCGTGCTCGTGGGCTCGCCCCGCGTGCTGTACGAAGCGCTCGCCGACCACGACGCCACCAAGGAGATCCCGATCGTCAGGGCCGAGGAGGCGCTGGCCATGGACGAGGGCGCGCTGGCCAGCCTGCGCCGCCCCAGGTCCAGCATCGCGGTCGCCTGCCACCTCGTCCGCCGCGGCGACGCCGCCGCGGTCGTCTCCGCCGGATCGACGGCCGGCGTCGTCGCCACCGGCCGGCTGCGGCTCAAGGGCCAGCAGGGCGTGCTCAGGCCGGCCATCGCCGTCACGCTCCCCACCCTGCCCTCCCCCACGGTCCTCGTGGACGCCGGCGCCAACGCCGAGGCCAAGCCGGAGATGCTGCTGCAGTTCGCGCACCTCGGCGCGATCTACGCCGAGCTCGCCCACGGCGTCCACGACCCCAAGGTCGGCCTGCTCACCATCGGCAGCGAGGCCGAGAAGGGCAACAAGGTCGTCAAGCGCGCCCACGAGCTGCTCCAGGCCGGCCCCGGCCTGCACTTCGCCGGCAACGTCGAGGGCCACGACCTGCTGACCGGCAAGGTCGATGTCATCACCTCCGACGGCTTCACCGGCAACGTCGCGCTGAAGACCATGGAGGGCGCCGTCCGCTACGCCTTCACCGAGCTGCGGGAGGCGATCGAGGACAGCAGGATCGCCAGGCTGGGCGCCGCGCTGCAGCGCTCCCGCATCCGCGACCTGCGCCGCCGCCTCGACGCCGAGGCGTACGGCGGCGCCGTCCTGCTCGGCCTGAACGGCACCGTCGTCATCGCCCACGGCGCCTCCAAGGCCCAGGGCATCAGCGCCGCCTGCCGGCTCGCCGCCGACCTGGCCGCCGCCGGAGTCGTTCCCGCCATCGGCGAGCGCATGGCCGCCACGGGCCGCTCCCATCGATTGTGGTGACAGAATCAAGTCACCCTCGAGGAAGGGCGCCGACCCTTTAGGGTGTGACCGATCCACAGAAACGGGGGGTTATGTGGACGGGCTCACCTCGGTGGTCCACGGGCTCACGTCCGCCCAAGTAGCGGGGGCCAAGGCCAACCATGTGCCGCGCCGATCAAGCAGGTCGCTGAGCGCCATCCTCAGGGCGAACGTGTTCACCCTGTTCAACCTGGTCATCGGCGTGCTCTGGGCACTGATCCTGATCTTCGGCGAGTGGCAGGACGGCCTGTTCGGGCTGGTCATCGTGGCCAACGCGCTGATCGGCATCGTCCAGGAGCTGCGCGCCAAGCGCACGCTCGACCGGCTCGCGGTGATCAACGAGGCTCCCGTACGCGTGCGCCGCGACGGCGAAGAACGCCTGGTCGGCCCCCGCGACGTGGTGCTCGGCGACCTCATCCTGCTCGGCCCCGGCGACCGCCTGCTGGTCGACGGCGAGGTCGTCCACTCCGACGGCCTCGAGATCGACGAGTCGCTGCTGACCGGCGAGGCCGACCCCGTGCACAAGCGGCCGGGCGACCAGGTGCTCTCGGGCAGCTTCGCGGTGGCCGGCTCGGGCGCGTTCGTCGCGACCAGGGTCGGCACCGACGCCTACGCCGTGCAGCTCGCCGAGGAGGCCAGCCGCTTCCACCTCGCCCACTCCGAGCTGCGCGCCGGCGTGGCGAACTTCATCAAATACATCACCTGGCTGGTCGTCCCGATCGGCGCCCTGCTCATCTACAGCCAGCTGAACAACTCGGCCGACCTGGGCACCGCCATCACCGGCGCGGTCGCCGGCATCGTCACCATGATCCCCGAGGGGCTCGTGCTGATGACCTCCATCGCGTTCGCCGTCGGCGTCGTCCGCCTCGGCCGGCGCCGCTGCCTCGTCCAGGAGCTGCCCGCCATCGAGGGCCTGGCCAGGGTCGACGTGCTCTGCCTCGACAAGACCGGCACGCTCACCGCCGGCGGCATGGACCTCGACCAGGTGCTGCCCGTACGCGACGGCCAGCCCGTCGAGCAGGCTCTCGCCGCGCTGGCGAACCTCGACGACCACCCCAACGCCACCGCCGAGGCCATCAGGTCCCGCCACCCCGCCACGCCCGCCGGCTGGAGCGCCCGCACGAGCGTGCCGTTCTCCTCGGCCCGCAAGTGGAGCGGCGCCGACTTCGGTACGCGAGGCACCTGGCTGCTCGGCGCCCCCGACGTGCTGCTCAAGGGCGGCGACGCCTACGACAGGGCCGCCGAGCTGGCCGCGTCGGGCACGCGCGTGCTGGCGCTGTGCCGTACCGACAGCTTGGAGAGAGCTCAGAACGGGCACGCCGAGATCGAGGCCGTCGCGCTCGTCACGCTCAGCCAGCGCATCAGGCCCGACGCCCGCGAGACCCTGCGCTACTTCGCCAAGCAGGGCGTCACGGTCAAAGTGATCTCCGGCGACAACCCGCTGTCGGTCTCGGCCATCGCCACCGGCCTCGGCATCCCCGGCGCCGAGCGCGCCGTCGACGCCCGTACGCTCCCCGCCGACCCCGCCGCGCTCGGCGAGCTGGTCGACCGCCACACCGTCTTCGGCCGGGTCACCCCGCAGCAGAAGCGCGCGTTCGTCACCGCGCTCCAGGCCCGCGGCCACACCGTCGCCATGACCGGCGACGGCGTCAACGACGTGCTCGCGCTCAAGGACGCCGACCTCGGCATCGCCATGGGCGCCGGCAGCCCGGCCACCAAGGCGGTCGCGCAGGTCGTGCTGCTCGACGACACCTTCGCCACGCTGCCCCACGTCGTCGGCGAGGGCCGCCGCGTGCTGGCCAACATCGAGCGCGTCGCCAACCTGTTCCTCACCAAGACCTTCTACGCGATCGTGCTGTCGCTGCTCGTCGGGCTGGCCGGCATCGCGTTCCCGTTCGCGCCCCGCCACTCCACCCTGACGAACGCGCTGGTCATCGGCATCCCCGCGATCTTCCTCGCGCTCGCGCCCACCCTCGAACGCTCGCAGCCCGGGTTCGTGCCCCGGGTGATGCGCTTCGCCGTACCGGCCGGGGTGCTGTGCGCGCTGGCGGTGCTCGCGACGTTCTGGGCCGCCCACCACGGCTCCTCCGATCTGCTGGAGCACCAGACCGCCGCCGTCGTCACCCTCTTCCTCACCACCTGGTGGGTGCTCGTGCTCATCGCCAGGCCGCTCAACTGGTGGCGCGGAGCGCTGGTCGGGGCCATGGCGGTGTTGTTCGCGATCGGGCTCGCGCTGCCGTTCGTCAGAGACTTCTTCGCCCTCCAGCCGGGCGATCTCGGCAACGACCGGACCGCCGTCGGCATCTCCCTCGTGGCGGCCGTAATGATAAGCGTGGCGGTCAAGCTCGCCGGTACCCTTAGACCATGACCGACCCGCAGAAAGTGCTCACCGAGCGCGTCCAGCAGGCGCTGGCCCGCGCGTTCGGCTCCGAGCACGCCGACGCAGACCCGCTGATCCGGCCCTCCCAGTTCGCCGACTTCCAGGCGAACGTCGCGATGAGCCTGGCCAAGCGCCTGCGACGGAGCCCGCGGGAGGTCGCAGAGGCGATCAGGGCCGAGCTGTCCGACTTCCCCGGCACGGTCGAGGTCAGCGGCCCAGGCTTCCTCAACATCACCCTCGACGACGCCTGGATCGCGGCCGAGGCCGGCGAGATCCTCGCCGACCAGCGGCTCGGCGTCGCCACCAGCACCCCGCCGCAGACCGTGGTGATCGACTACTCCGCGCCCAACGCGGCCAAGGAGATGCACGTCGGCCACCTGCGCACCACCATCGTCGGCGACTCGCTGGCCCGCCTGCACGAACACGTCGGCGACACCGTCATCAGGCAAAACCACCTGGGCGACTGGGGCACCCCGTTCGGCATGCTCATCGAGCACCTGCTCGACATCGGCGAACCGGCCGCCATCGCCCAGCTCGAGGCCGGTCAGGGCACCGAGTTCTACCAGGCGGCGCGCGCCAAGTTCGACAGCGACGAGGCGTTCAAGGCGCGCGCCCGCGCGCGGGTCGGCACCCTCCAGTCGGGCGACCCCGACACGCTGCGGCTCTGGCACGTCTTCATGGACGCCACCGTGCGCTACTTCAACAAGGTCTACGACATGCTCGGTGTCACCCTCACCGACGCCGACATCGCCGGCGAGAGCATGTACAACCCCATGCTTCAAAAGACCTGCGACGACCTCGAGACGTCCGGCACCGCGCAGCTGAGCGAGGGCGCGCTCTGCGTCTTCCCGCCCGGCTTCACCGGCTCCGACGACAAGCCGCTGCCGCTCATCATCAGAAAGAGCGACGGCGGCTACGGCTACGCCACCACCGACATGGCGGCCGTCCGCTACCGCGTCCACGACCTCAAGGCCGACCGCATCCTCTACGTCGTCGGCAGCGACCAGGCGCTGCACTTCCGCATGGTGTTCGCCGCCGCCCGCATGGCCGGCTGGCTGCCCGACAACGTCTCGGCCGAGCACGTCCAGATCGGCATGATGCTCGGCAAGGACGGCCGGCGCTTCAAGACCCGCTCCGGCGAGTCCGTCAAGCTGATGGACCTCCTCCAGTCGGCCGTCGACAAGGCCGCCGCGCTGATCGCCGACCGCGGCTACGACGCCGAGACGCAGGAGGAGATCGCCCACGCCGTCGGCATGGCCGCGGTGAAATACGCCGACCTGTCGGTCAGCCACGACAGCGAATACGTCTTCGACCTCGACCGCATGGTGGCCTTCACCGGCAACACCGGCCCCTACCTCCAATACGCCCAGGCCCGCATCCGCTCCATCTTCCGCAAGGGCGAGATCGACCCCGCCACCGCGACCGGCCCCATCAGGCTCGGCGCCGCGCCGGAGCGCGCGCTCGCCCTGCAGCTGCTGAGCTTCGGCAGCGTGGTCGAGCAGGCGACGGAGCTGAGCGAGCCCCACCGGCTGTGCGCGTACCTCTACGCCACCGCCTCCGCCTTCACCGACTTCTTCGAGCAGTGCCCGGTGCTCAAGGAAGGGGTCGACCCCGACACCCGCGCCTCCCGGCTCGCCCTGTGCGCGCTGACCCTGCGGGTGCTCGAAACGGGGCTCGGTCTCCTCGGTGTCCCTGTCCCCGAGCGCATGTAAACCGGCAGTTGGCTCAAAGTCTCCCCTATCGTCGTGGGCGCGCCTCCACCCGGTTCGCGCGCCCCAACGGCTAGGCTTTACGCGGTCATGAACCGCGGCCGAAACGGGGAGTTCTCTGCCTTGAGCACGGACCTGACTGCGAGCCCCCCAGCAGCGACCGAGTTGCACCGTTATGCCGAGGCGCTGGTGGCACACCTCGCCGCCAACGGCGCCGCACCACCGGCCGCACCGAGCTTCAGCGACATACCCGGCTACTGGCTGCCACCGGCCGTCGAGGCGCTGGTCGCGCTGCTCGCCGGCGACGACCCGCTCGAGCCGCTGAGCCGGGCCGCCGGGCGCGACCAGCAGCAGACCGCGCTCTTCCTCTGCCTCGCACTCGCCGTCTCCGGGCAGGGCAGCCGCATCCACGCGTCCTGGCTCGGCACGGCGTTCGGCGAGCTGTCGATCGACCGGCCCGTCACCCACGGCCAGCGCTCGCTCTGGCTGGCCGCCGCCCGGGGCGCCTACGGGCCCGCCGGCAAGATCTTCGTGCTGCGCAAGCTCGACGCCCTCGCCGTCCAAAACCACGCCGACGCCCAGCAATGGGTGCAGGCACTGGTGCCCGGCGAGCCCTCCGTCGTCGTGCCGCCGTCGCTGGCCGACTTCCCCGAGATGGCGGAGATCCCCGACCTGGCCAAGCCCGCCGTGGCCGCCGCCCGCCTGGCCCGGCTGCGCGCCCGCTGCGCCGAGATCACCTCCGCCCGGCAGTCCGAGCAGACCCCCGGTGCCCCGCTCGACAACAGCGCCGGCGACCCCGCAGGCAGCTGGGCCGAGGACGAACCGCTCGCCGTGCTGCGCTCCCTCATCGGCCAGGGCGGGCCGGCCGGGCCGATGGCCTCGCTCAGCACGTACCTGCTCGACGACCTGCGCCCCGGCGCCGATCCGCACCTGGCGGCGATCGCCCTTCACGTCGCCGCGCCCATCCTGCGCGGCGTGGCCGAGGAACTCGAAGCCGACAGCCGCCTCGAACCACCCGAGACACTCACCGTTCCGCTGCTCGGCCACCGCATCCGGCTGCACCCTGAAGGCCCCGACCAGGAGTCGCTGGCCGCGGCCGAGCACTCCATCCTCACCGAGGGCGTGGTGCCGCGCGGCCGCCCGTGGGCCGCCATCGTGCTCATCGTCCTCGGCGTGGCCTGCCTGATCGGCGCCGTCGTGGCCGAGCACCTGCTCGCCGCCGCGGGCGTCGCCATGATCGGCCTGGCGGGCTGGCAGCTCTGGCAGCGCCGCAAACTCGTCGAGGCCGACGCCCGCTACGTCGCGGGGCAGGTCAGCGAGCTGAAAGAGCTGGCGGAGGGCGCGGTGTGGGCGCTGCACGCGTACGCACGGGAGGCCGAGGCCCGCGCCAAGGAAGCCGCCGAAGACGCCACAGAACTCACCCGCCTGATCCGCCGCGGCCCCCGCGCCGCCCACTGACGAAACCCGACCAAAACCACCGGCCTTCTCCACAGCCGGCCCGCCCGCGTGGCCGGCCGCTCACGAAGTGTGAGGGCCGGAGGGCCCAAGGGTCCCCCGGCGAAAACAGGGGAATGGGCGCGGCCTGGGACCGGGAGGGAGACGGCCCAGCTCGCACGGCATCGACACGGCGCCACGACGGCGTCGAGACGGCACCCGGCCACCTCGGCCGGGCCCGGCGCGCGGAATCGCCGGCGTGAACCGGCGCCACCCGGTCAGGTGGTCTCGATCTCCACGTGCGCCGGCGCGAGCAGGAACACCCGCTCCGCGATGCGCTCGATCCGGCCCTCGCACCCGAACGCCAGCCCGGCCGCGAAGTCCACCATCCGCGTCGCCTCGGACATCGACATGCCCGTGACATCCATGATCACCGTCTGGCCGTCACGGAAATGCTGGCCGATCAACGGTGCGTCGTTGTACTTGAGCGGCTGCACCATGACGATCCGCGACGAGTCGACGTTCGCACGCCACCTGCGGGCGGCCCGCTCGGTCGCCGGGACGTATTCGTCCTCGTACTGCTCGTCGTACTCGTAGCCCTCGTCGTAGTGCTCGACCCCGCTCAGGCCAAGGTAGCTCACCACCTTGCGCACTGCCCCCATCGGCTTGTCCTTTCCTCAGGAACTCACCGTAATCGGCACGTCCCTACACATTGGACGGTAACCGACGATTCCGCATTCGCCACGCGACACGCCCAGCCCTAATTCCATTTTGTACGGCTTGCAGCCCGCTTGCAGCTGGATATCCGCCCCCCGTATACCATCGGCCACATGCGCCTCTTCACCGTCGACGCCTTCACCGGCACAGCTTTCAAGGGTAATCCCGCAGCCGTCTGCCTGCTGGACTCTCCGGTTACTGACCGATGGATGCAGAGCGTAGCGGCCGAGATGAACCTCTCCGAGACCGCTTTCCTGCTCGGAGATTCCCTGCGCTGGTTCACCCCCGCCGTCGAGGTCACGCTGTGTGGCCACGCCACGCTGGCCACCGCGCACGTGCTCTATTCGACAGGAGCCGCGACGGGCCCGCTCGAATTCCGTACGGCCAGCGGCACCCTTACCGTGAATCGCCGCTCCGACGACATGATCACAATGGATTTCCCGGCCAAGGAGGTGACCTCCGCCACCGTTCCTCCCGGCCTGGAGAAAGCGCTCGGCGTCACCCCGGTACGGGCCGGAAAAAGCCAGCTCGACCTGCTGGTGGAGGTGGACTCGGCGGAAACGGTAGCGGCCCTGACCCCCGATATCCCCGCCCTCACCGCACTCGACGCGAGAGGCGTCATCGTCACCGCCGCCGCCTCCAAGACGAACACCGGGACAGCCGCAGGTGCGGATACCGAACTGGATGCTGGGCCGGATTTCGTCTCCCGCTTCTTCGCCCCGAACGTCGGCGTCCCCGAGGACCCGGTCACCGGCTCGGCCCACTGCGCCCTGGCGCCGTACTGGGCGGACCGCCTCGGCCGTACGTCTCTGGTGGGAGCGCAGCTGTCCAAGCGCGGAGGGGTCGTACACGTCACGTACGCCGGCGATCGCGTTCACCTCGCCGGCCAGGCGGTCACAGTGATGTCCGGCACCCTGCACTTCTGACCCGGAAAGATCGCGCCAAACGCATGCGGTCTCGCTGAGCTGCCGAAAACCCGTTTCGGGCCGCCGCCGCACCCTCGTAAGGTAGCCCGCATGGCAACGAACGTCATCGTGCTCAACGGCGGATCCAGCTCCGGCAAGTCAGGCATCATACGCTGCCTGCAGGCCATCCTGCCGGTCCCATGGCTGGCCCTAGGGGTCGACACGATGGTCGATGCCTTGCCCGCGGCTTTGCAGGCGTCGGAGGCGGGCCTCGACATCGGCCCCGACGGCAGCGTGAACGTCGGGCCCGAGTTCGCCGCCCTCGACCGAGCCTGGTCCGAGGGCGTGGCCGCGATGGCCCGCGCCGGAGCCCACATCATCATCGACGACGTCTTCCTCGGCGGCGCCCACTCCCAGGAACGCTGGCAGAAGGCCCTAGCCGGCCTCGACGTCCTATGGGTCGGCGTCAAATGCGACAGCGACGTTGCCGCCGGCCGCGAGCTGGCCCGCGGCGACCGCGTCCGAGGCATGGCCGCCCAGCAAGCGGACTTGGTCCACCAAGGCGTCTATTACGACGTGGAGGTAGACACCACCCACGCCGAATCCCTGGCCTGCGCCCGCACCATAGCCACCCACGTCACCTGAAACCCACCGGGCACTGACAACGCACACCCGCGACCAGCACGACGAGGCCATGAAGCCGGGAGCTTAAGGGGGCCACGAGGCCAACGGCCAGCCAGGCACGGACCAGGAAGACGCCGAGCACAAGGGCTCAAACGGACCACGGCCCACGGCTCCCCCGAAAGCCCAGCACCATCGTTACCGTCACAGAGCGCCGACTCGTGGGAGGACGTCTCTTGCCGCAACGCCAGCAGGTCACCGTCGACGTCCATGTGATCCTTGAACGAGACGGCGACATCTTGCTCTGCCTACGCCAGGGCACCGGCTACCGGGACGGCTGGTTCTGTCTCCCCTCAGGCCACCTGGACGACGGCGAGACGGTCATCGAATGCGCGCTACGAGAAACCAGGGAAGAGGTAGGCGTTCACCTTGATCTCGTCACTCTGCGCCCGGCGACCGTCCTCCATCACCTGAACCCCGAAGGCAAGCCCCGCATCGGCTTCTTCTTCGCCACCAGTCATTGGGCAGGCGACATCATCAATGCCGAACCCCACAAGTGCGCCGCCGTCGAATGGTTCCCGGCCCACCGCCTACCGGACAACACAGTCCCGTACACGATCGCCGGCCTCGATCACTACCACCGCGACCAATCCATTGGAGTCAGCGGCTGGCCCCACCACGGGAACCTCACCCCCTCCGAGGGAGGAAGGACTGGGCGGGGCACCTGGGGCTCGGGGATCGAGGGCTGCGCTGAGAGGCGCCTGGACGAACCCCACCAACTCACTCAGCAACTCCCCCGGCGCGACCCAGGGCCCGCATCATAACGCCGACAAGCTCCCGAAGAGGACGAGCGGCCACCCGAAAGACCACAGCCCTCCAAAACCCCGCACCCGAAAAACAGCGACCCCCGAAGACCCCCGCACAGACGACGAGACCGCGACCTCCCCA
>NZ_JBFAQB010000033.1:0-71204 GCF_040676995.1 Nonomuraea sp. NPDC049419
CCGACAGATCCCGTTGAGGACCACAAGGTCAGTCAGGCGGTGGGTCAGACCCTGACGGGAAGCGCTCACACCTCCATCATCACTGTCAGGCGGCGTAGTCCGGGGTCATGGTGGCGGCCAGGGTGAGGTGGGTGGTGGCTTCCTCGTGGCGGCCCTGGCGTTGCAGGGTGCGGCCCAGCAGGTGGCGGGCGTAGGAGTCGTCGGGGGATTCGGCGACCAGCGACTCCAGTGCCGTACGCGCCCGGTTGAGCTGTGCCGACCCGAAGTAGGCCCGCGCTGCCAGCAGGCGGACGCCACGGTCGTCGCCGTGCGCGTCCATGAGGGGGCGCAGCAGCGTCAACGCCCCCAGCGGGTCGCGCTGGTCGAGCAGCGACTCGGCGTGCCGCAGCCGCTCGACCTCGGCGGGCAGGCGGCGCGGCGCGTGCCCGGCGGCGTCGCGCAGGAACGCGGCGATCGTCTCAGGCGGCTGCGCGCCCTCCAGGGCGAGCCCGTTGGCGACGATGGTCGGCGACGTACGCACGCCCTTGGCCTTGCCGGTGAGCAGCAGCTCCCTGGTCAGCTCGGCGCCGGGCAGCGTCTGCCGGTCGGGGCCTGCGCCGGTGTAGCCGGCCGCCTCGGCGAGGCCCGCGTCCGCCGCGATCTCGGTCAGCACGGCGAGGTCGCTGATGTCGCGTACCTCCACGAAGTGGGCGTTCAGCACCCGCTCCACCACGCGGTCCTGCAGCGCGGCCCCGCCCTCCTCGTACGCGAGAGCGATCAGCCGGTGCGCCTCCAGCGTGCCGGCCCGGTAGGAGGAGCCCCACTGAGCCCCCAGTCCCTCGGACGCGGCCACCTCGGCGACCCGCGCCCGGTTCTCGGCGGGGGACAGGCCGGGAGAGCAGGCCCGCAGCGCCTCGTCGGCCACGGGGTCGAGCAGCGCCTGCGCCATCGGCACGGCTTGGGCGGGCGCGGACGGGTCGATCTGGTACGGCCGCCAGACCACCTCGACCGGCTCGCCGTCCCAGGAGGCCAGCGCCTTCTCCAGCCGCCGCTTGCCGATGTGGGCCCAGCCGCAGACCACGTCTGCCCAGATCTCAATACGCATGCCAGCAAAGTATGCGACAAATGTCGATTAGTCAACACATGTCGCTTAAGCGATGAATGTCGTATAGTGAGGAGGGTGAACCCGGACGACCCCCGCGCCGTGCGCACCCGGGCCCGCCTCAAGGAGGCCGTGCGCGACCTGGCAGCCCATCAGGAGCCCGCCACCATCACCATGTCCGCGCTGGCCAAGCGCGCCGAGGTGAACCGGGCCACGATCTACCTGCACTACCCCGACGTCGACGCGCTCGTCACCGACGCCATGGAGGACACCCTGGCCGCCGTCGCCAGGGCCGCCGCCCTGTGCCCGCTCGACGCCCCCCGCGACCGCGCCCCCGACCCGCTGGCCGAGCTGTTCGCGTACGTCGCCGACCACGCCACCCTGTACGCCCGCATGCTCGGCACCCACGGCAGCGCCCGCTTCTCCGCCCGCCTGCGCGAACGCCTCACCGACGAGCTGACCCGCCGCTTCGCCGCCGGTCACCGGCCGCCGGGATGGGAGGACGTGCCGGCCGGCGTGCACGCCGCCTACCTGGCCGGCGCCCTGGCCGGCGTCATCGCTCACTGGGTGATCGCCGCCTGCCCCGGCGGGCCGGAGGGGGTGGCTCTGGCGTTCTGGAAGTTGTTCCGGCAGACCCCTTAGCGTCCCGTTGGACACCTGCCGGAGGTGGAAATCAGGAAAGATCAGGTTCCTGACCCTCACCCACGCCATTCTTGGTAGGTGCACACCACTGACCTCCTTCACTCCCTTTACGCCAGGCGCCTGCGCCGCCAGGTGACGTCCGGCCCGCTGCCCCGCCACGTCGGCCTGATCATGGACGGCAACCGCCGCTGGGCCCGGCAGATGGGCATGGCCAACCCGAGCATGGGCCACAAGTACGGCGCCGACCACATCCAGGACGTGCTCTCGTGGTGCGAGACGATCGGCATCAAGCACCTGACCGTGTTCCTGTGCTCCACCGAGAACCTGCAGCGGCGTGGCGACGAGGAGGTGGCGTTCCTCCTGCGGGTGATCGAGCAGATGGTCACCGACCGCTTCGACCGTCCCGACGCCCGCTGGCGGGTGCACGTCGCCGGGATGCTCGACATGCTGCCCGACACCACCGCCCGCGCGCTCAAGAGCGCCGTCGAGGCCACCCGCACCTGTGACACCGGGTTCCACCTCACGCTCGCCATCGGCTACGGCGGCCGCCAGGAGGTCGTCGAGGCGCTGCGCGAGCTGCTGTACGAGCGGGCCGAGGCCGGGCAGTCGATGGTCGAGCTGGCCTCGACGCTGACCGTGGACGACATCGCGCCGCACCTCTACACCGCCGGGCAGCCCGACCCCGACCTGGTCATCCGCACCAGCGGCGAGCAGCGCATGTCGAACTTCCTGCTGTGGCAGTCGGCCTACTCCGAGCTGTACTTCTGCGAGGCGTTCTGGCCGGCCTTCCGCGAGATCGACTTCCTGCGCGCGCTGCGCAGCTTCGCCGCCAGGCAGCGGCGCTACGGCGGCTGAGCGGGCCCTGCTCTCCGCCGCGAGTACCCTTGACCTGCCGTCCCCGTACGTGAAGAGGAGACCCGCCCGGTGCCCGGAACCCACCCGCGCGAGCTCGGCCTGCTGTCCGACTGCGAGAGCTGCTTCGGGCTGTGCTGCGTGGCGCTGCCGTTCTCGGCGTCGGCCGACTTCGCCGTGGACAAGGACGCCGGCCGGCCCTGCACCAACCTGCGTGACGACTTCCGCTGCTCGATCCACTCGCGGCTGCGCGAGCGCGGGTTCTCCGGCTGCACGGTGTTCGAGTGCTTCGGGGCCGGGCAGAAGGTCTCGCAGGTCACGTACGCGGGGCGGAGCTGGCGGGAGGCGCCGGAGACGGCCCGGCAGATGTACGCCGTGTTCCCGGTGATGCGCGGTCTGCACGAGCTGCTGTGGTACCTCGCGGAGATCCTCGCCCTGCCCGCCGCCGCGCCCGTCCACGACAGCGCCCGCGCGCTGCTGGAGGAGACCGAGAAGCTCACTCGCGAGAGCGCCGACGTGCTCGAAGGATTCGACGTGGCCGCCCACCGCGAGCGGGTCAACGAGGTGCTGCTGCGGGCCAGCGAGCTGGTACGCCACGGGCTCGACGGCCGGCAGCACCGGGGCGCCGACCTCATCGGCGCCCGGCTGCGCGGCGCGCGGCTGCGGGGGGCCAACCTGCGCGGGGCGTACCTGATCGGCGCCGACCTGCGCGGGGCCGACCTGCGGCAGGCCGACCTCATCGGCGCCGACCTGCGCGGCGCGGACCTTACGGACGCCGACCTCACCGGCGCCATCTTCCTCACCCAGGCCCAGGTCAACGCCGCCAAAGGCACCCCCGCCACCCGCCTCCCCGCCACGCTGACCCGCCCGCCGCACTGGACGGCGAGCGCCCCGGAACCCCGCGCACCCCGCCGCCCCACCAAGCCCCGCCGTTCCCGCCCCCGCCGCTGACCCGTCTATAAAGGGCGGGATCCGCCACTGAGAAGGTGTCTTCGATCCCTTAAGTGATCCTGGGTCGCGCTCGGAGCGAAGCGAAAGATCACGGGACGTGACGATCCCTGGCAAGCAAAAGTGGATCAAGCTGGTGCTGGGCCGGCTTAACGTGGTCCAGACGGCACTGAACCCGGTCGACAAGGCGGGAGTGTGATCGACGTGCGTCCCCGCCGCCACCCCTCCGACACCACCGACGAAGAATGGACACTGATCGAACCACTTCTTCCGACACCCGCCTGCCAGACCCGAACGGGTGGTCGCCCGGAGAAGCATCACCGCCGCGACGTGTTCGATGCGATCAGGTACATCACCGACGACGAGGCGAAATGGAGGGCCTTGCCTTCTTAGCGGATTCGGTCGTAAACCATGGCGATCTCGCCCAGTGCGCCGCTTTGCTGGCGGGTGAGCATCCACTTGGAAGCCGGCAGGCCATCGTCGAACAGTCGCTGCCCACCTCCCACGATCTCAGGGAAGATCATGAGGTGCAGCCGGTCGAGCAGGTCTGCCGACAGGAGCGGCTTGATGATGCTCGCGCTGCTGTTGACGAGGATGTCGCCCTCACCAGTGGCCTTGAGGTCGGCAACGACATCGGCGGCGGGGGCGTTCACCACGCGGGTGCGTTCCCACGGCGCTTCGGACAAGGTGGTCGAGAAGACGACCTTCTCCGTGTCGACCAGCCACTTGGCGTATCCGCGATCACGCGGGTCGGCGTTCTCGTCTTCGGCGACCGCCGGCCAGTAGCCCATGAATCCTTCGGCGTTGAGCCGGCCGAGCAGCGCCGTCGTCGCACCCTCCCAGATGCCGCACATGTGGTTCCGCGCGACCTCGCTGGTCACATAGGGGGCGAACGCGGCGAAGTCGTTGGGCCCGCCTGGACCGTTGTAACGCCCGTCGAGGGTCAGGCTCAGGTTCGCGGTCACCCTGCGGCCGGTCGAGTTCGTCATTTGGTGCTCCTTGTATCGGTGTCGTGCGTGTCCGCAGCGAGGATCGCCGCGAGCTTGTCAAGGCTTTGGCCGTAGCCGATCTCGATGCCTGCGATGAAGTCGGCTGAGTCGACCGTGCTGTCGGTGACGCGGAAGTGGACGTCGAGTTCTGTTCCCGTGCCGGTGGGCCGGAGGCCGAGATCGAGGTGGGCGGTGAAGGCGAGGCTGCCGTCGGGAAGCTGGGGGGAGAGCCGGTAGGCGAGGCGCTCACCGGGGCGTACGTCCTCGACGACTCCCAGCGCGCGCCCGGCGACCAGGTCGGAGCCGCCGGTGTCCTCGGCGTCGCGGTATTCATGGACGATCCGCCCACCCGGTCGCGCCTCGAAGACGAGCTCGGAGACGCGCAGGTCGGCCGGCGTCCACCAGCGGGCGAGCAGGGAGGCCTCGGTCAGGTGGTGCCAGACCTCTTCCGGGCCCGCTGCCAGCGACCGGTGGAAAGTGAACGAGCGGCCGTCGGCCCACCCCGGCTCCTTGGCGGCGAGCCGCTCTGTCCGGAGGCTGAGCTCGTAGCGATCGTAGGTCTCGCGCGAGCCGCCGGTTCGGTCCGCGGTGTCGGCCAGCCGAGTGAGCGCAGCCGCCAGTTCCCGTAGGGGTGCGGGCTGGAGCGCGTAGACGCGGCGCTGGCCGGAGCGCTGGGAGGTGACGACGCCGGCACGCTCAAGGGCCTGCAGGTGCTTGGTCGTCTGCGGCTGGCGCGCCTCGGCGAGCTGCGCGAGAACACCGACCGGGCGAGGCCGCTCGGCCAGCAGGCCCACAAGCCGCCAGCGGGCCGGGTCGGCCAGTGCGGTGAGGAGTGCGTCCATGCCGAGAAGTATTCACCGCAACGAATATTCGTGTCAAGGAATATCTCGCAATGGTGGGGCGGCATCCGGATCGGGCAGGTCCGCTACTAAGGATCGAAGAACACCTCTGAAGGGCGGAAAGCCGCCAATGGCCTCGCTCCGCCCTTATGGGCGGGACTCACTCAGGCCCCCCGTCTATAAGGGTGGGACCCGCCGCCAACCCCGCCCCGCCTAGGAGCCCCTTGTCCTGGCCTAAAAAGGGACATGTAGTATCCCCTTTCATGCGGATGGGTGAAGGGGTCGAGTGGGGCCTGCACTGCTGCCTGGCCCTGGCCTGGCTGGAGGACGAGGCGCCGATCCCGACGGGGAGGCTGGCCGAGCTGTTCGAGCTGCCACCCGTCTACCTCAAGAAGCGGCTCCAGGACCTGGTACGCGCCGGCATCCTCACCTCGGTGCCCGGGGTGAAGGGCGGGTTCCGGCTGGCGAAGGGGCCGGAACAGATCACGATCCTGGAGGTCGTCGCCGCCATCGAAGGCAGGGACGAAGCGTTCAGGTGCACCGAGATCCGCCGGCAGGGGGCAGGCGCCGAGGAGCCGCCCACCGCGTTCGCGAAGCCGTGCGGCGTGCTGATCGCGATGCGGCGCGCCGAGCTGGCCTGGCGCAGGGAGCTGGCGGCGCAGACCGTCGCCGACCTCATGCGCGAGGCCGCCCCGTCCGCGCCCGGCCGCTTCCGCCGCCACTACGCCCGCCTCGCCACCTGACCGGGCCAGGCCCGAGTCATGACACACCCAGGAGGTTAAACGGGATGCTTTATATCCCGGTTAAGAGCACGGTCGCACCCGTGGCGGTGCTGGCCGCAGGGGCGTTCGCCGTGGGGACCGACGCGTTCGTGGTGGCGGGGTTCCTGCCGCAGCTCGCCGCGTCCTTAGAGGTGAGCGAGACGGCGGCGGGGCAGTCGGTGACCGCGTTCGCGGTGGCGTACGCGATCCTGTCGCCCGTCCTCGCCACCGTGACCGCCCGCCTGTCGCGGCGGGCGCTGCTGGTCGGCGCGCTGCTGCTGCTCGCGCTGGCGAACCTCGGGTCGGCGCTCGCTCCGACGTTCGCGGTGCTGCTGGTGACGCGGGTCGTGGCGGCGGCGGGAGCGGCGGCGTTCACGCCGAACGCCGGGGCGGTGGCGGCGGCGCTGTCGCGGCCCGAGGCGCGGGGCCGGGCGCTCGCCACGGTCGTCGGCGGGCTCACGGTGGCGACGGCGGCCGGGGTGCCGCTGGGCGGGCTGGCCGGGCAGTGGCTCGGCTGGCGGGCGGCGCTCGGCCTGGTGGCGGCGGCTTGCCTGGTGGTGACCGCCGCCGTGTACGTGATCTTGCCGGCGCTCCCCGGCGGGTCCCCGGTGCCGCTGCGGGTACGGCTCAGGGTGCTGCGGCGCCCCGCCGTCCCCGCCGTGCTGGCGCTGACCGTGCTCGGCATGGCCGCCACCTACACCGTCTACGCCTACAGCGCCCCCGCGATGCGCGCCGTCGGCGTGGAGTCCACGGCGTCGATGCTCTTCCTGTACGGGCTGGGCGCCGTCCTCGGCAACCTGGCCGCCGGGTACGCCACGGACCGGTGGGGCGCCGGCCGAGTGCTCATGACCGGATATGTCGTGATGGCCGCCAGTCTGGCCGGGCTGGGCCGGCTGGCGGGCGCGCAGGACGTGCCCGTCGTCCTCGTCGGGCTGCTGGCCGCCGGGTGGGGCGCGGGCACCTGGTGCCAGACGCCGCCCCAGCAGCACCGGCTCATCGGCGTCGCCCCGGGGGAGGCGTCCCTGGTCGTCTCGCTCAACGCGTCGGCCATCTACGTGGGCATCGGCGCCGGCACGCTCGCCGGCGGGCTGACGCTGGCGCACGGGGTGGCGGTGACGTACGCGGCGGGCGCGGCGCTGGCGGTGCTCGCCCTGCTGCTGGTCACGGCCACCCGCCGGATCTGACCCCGCCCCGTACTAGGCTGGCCTACCCCGGCGATCATGGAGGAGAAGCGGCATGACCATCACCGCGTACACCGTCACCGACCCCGTCGCCCAGCACGGCGAGGGGCCCGTGTGGTCCGGCCGGTGGGGCGGGCTGCGGTGGGTGGACATGCTGGCCGGCGACGTCCTCGCACTCACGCCCGGCGGCGAGGTGCGCCGCCGCCACGTCGCCGAGGTCGCCGCCGTCGTGCGCCCCCGCGTCTCTGGCGGATACGTCGTCGCCGCCGAGCGCGAGCTGCTGCTGGCCGACTCCGACGACCTCGACGCCCCGCTGCGCTCGCTCGGCGAGGCGTGGACCGACCCCGGCGTCCGCATGAACGAGGGCGGCTGCGACCCCGACGGCCGCTTCTACATCGGCAGCATGGCCTACGACTCCGCCCCCGGCCGTGGCTCGTTCTACGTGGCCGGGCCCGGCGGCGAGCTGCGCGTGGTGCTGCCGGAGGTGACGATCTCCAACGGCTTCGGCTTCAGCCCGGACGGCCGGCTCGCTTACTACGCCGACACCGAGACCGGCCGCGTGGACGTCCTCGACTACGACCCGGAGACCGGGCTGAGCGGCCGGCGCCCCTTCGCCGTCGTGGGCCCTTCCGAGGGAGCACCCGACGGCCTGACGGTGGACGCCGAGGGCGGCGTCTGGGTGGCCCTGTGGGACGGCGGCGCCGTCCACCGCTACGCCCCCGACGGCCGGCTCGACGCGGTGATCACCCTCCCGGTCCGCAAGGTCACCGCCGTCGCCTTCGGCGGCGAAGAGCTGAACCGCCTCTACATCACCACCTCGGCCCTGGACGTGAACCGCAAGGAACAACCCGAGGCAGGCGCCCTCTTCGCCGCCGACCCCGGCATCCATGGCCTCCCCGTCCTCCCCACCACGCTCTGACCGTGCCGCGAACGCGTTCGGCGCGAGGATGTGCCCGTGTGAGGTGATCAATCGGTAGCGTTAGCGCATGCGTTCGCGCGGTGTGTCGCTGGATGGGCTGTTCGCCGCTTCGGCCGTCGCCCTGGAACTGGTGATCAACGGTTACGCGAGTGAGGGCACCGCGTCGCCGACGCCGCCCGAGTTCGCCGCGGCGCTGCTGGCCGGCCTGCCCATGGGCGTCGTACGCCAGCGTCCCGGCCCCGTCACCGTCTACCTCGCCGCCCTCGTGGTGATCGCCGGCCGGTTGGCGCCGGGCACGGACAGCGCGCAGATCCTGCTGTGCGTGGCGCTGTGCCTGACCGGCTACCGTTCCGGGCTCAGGGCGGCGCGCGGCCCCATGGCCGCCGCCATGCTGGCCACGGCGCTCACCGTGGCGGCCCCCGGCGTCACCCCCGGCACGATGGCGCTCGCGCTCCTGCTGCCCGCCGCGCCCGCCGTCATCGGCGGCTACCTGTACCGCAGCACCCGCGACGTCACCCCCGACGTGCTGCTGGCGGCCGGCGGCGTGCTGCTGGCCGTGCTGAGCACGTGGGACGTCTGGCACTCGGGCGGCCATCCGGTCGCGATCGTCCAGGTAGCCGCCGTCGTCTCCGGGCTGGCGCTCGGCGTGGCCAGGAGGCTGCCCGGCCTGGTCGTGGCCGTCGAAGGGGTGCTGCTGCTCGCCGCGGACGCCCACCTGCACCGCGCCGCCGACACCGGCATGCTGCTCCTGATGGTGGCGATGGGGGTGTTCGCGATGCGGGTGGCGTCGTGGGCGCGGACCGCGCTGGCGTACGCGGCGGGCTGCGTGGTGGTCGCGGTGGCCGTGTTCGAGCCGCTGAGCAGGATCACCACCCTGCGCGTGCTCGTCCTCATGACGCTGGTGGCGATGCCGATCGCGGTCGGCCGTTACTTCGGCATGCGCCGCGCGGTCACCGCTGCCGAGCGGCTGCGGGCCGAGGAGGCCGTACGCCTGACGCTCGCCCGCGCCCGCGCCGACCTGCTGGCCGAGCGCGAGCACATCGCCCGCGACGTCCAGACCCTGGTGGCGGGCCACGTCGGCGCGATGGTGCTGCGGGCCGGCGCCGCCTGCGACGCCGCTCCGGACGGGCCGGTCGGCCACGCGCTCACCGACATCCGCGAGACGGGCAACCAGGTGCTGCGCGACCTCGGCAACCTGCTGCACGGCGCCGACCTGCACCTCGACGCGGCCGAGCTGATCCGCGCGGCGGCCCGCCGCATGTCCGCCGCCGGCCTCGTCGTGGACCTCGGCCTCGACCCCGGCATGGCGACGGTCTCGCCGGTGCTGCGCATGTGCGCCGCCAGCATCGTCCAGGAAGGGCTGACGAACGTGCTCAAACACGCCGGCCCCGGCACCCGCGTCCGCGTCACGGTCGCCGCCTCCGGCGGCGGGCTGTCGGTGAAGCTGCACAACGGCCCCCCACCGGCCACGTCGGAATCCCTGCCGTCCTCCGGTCACGGCCTGGCGGGGATGCGCAAACGCGTCCGCGCCGTGGGCGGCACCCTCGACTCCGGTCCCGACGGCGACGGCGGCTGGCTCCTCCAAGCCGGCCTGCCGCCCAGAGGCGGGGAGTGATCACGCGAGTACGCGGTCGGGAGCGCGATGCGAACGGCGGGCGAGCACCGCGCCGCACAACACGACCACGCCGCCCGCGATCTGCGACACGCCCAGCGTCTCCCCGACGAACCCCCACGCCATCACCGCCCCCGCGATGACCTCGACCGTGCCCATCGTGGCGGCCACGGCCGCCGACAGCCGCCGCACGGCGTGCACGCCCCACACGTACGGCAGCACCGTCCCCGCGACCACCATCAGCAGGTACGCCACGAGCACCGGCAGCTCGACCCCGCCCGGCGCCACCGATGCCCGGAACGCCTCCCAGGGCAGCTCCCACGGCGACGCCAACGGCGCCAGCACCACGGTCGCGCCCACCGTGCCCCAGGCGATGAGCGCGAGCGGGTCCACCTCGTCGCCGAGGCTCTCGTTCATCAGGAAGTAGCCGGCCGAGCAGGCCGCCGCCAGCAGGCCCGTCGCCAGGCCCAGCCCGTCGAGGCGGATCTCCCGCCACGCCTCCACGACGATCGCCAGGCCGGCGACCGCGACGACCGCGCCCGCGTACGCGGACCTGGGCAGGCGCCGGCGGCGTACCAGCCGGACCCAGGCCACCACGAGCACCGGCGCCATCGACACCAGCAGCAGCGCGATCCCGACCGGCAGCCGGGTCACCGCCACGAAGAACAGGGTCTGGACGGCCGCCACGGCCGTCAGCGCGTACAGGCCGACGAACGTCCACCGCGACCGGGCGATCCGCAACGCCCCAGGCCGGAACAGGCCGAGGACGAGCACCATGAGCACCCCCGACCCGGCCAGCCGTACCCACACCGCCTCGACCGGCGTCATCCCGCCCGCCACCAGGTACTTCGCCATCGGTCCCGAGAACGCGAACCCACACGCCGACCCGACCGCCAGCACCGCCCCCGCCCATCGCATCCCGCCACCACCAGCACCGTCATCACCGTAAGAAGCCTTCGATGCTGTCACCCGGGACGACCACCCGCAACGCGATTTCCACCAGAACGCACCCTTGGACGGGCTGAGGGGGCGCCCACCCGAGGCCGGCCCGCCCGGAGGCTCGCACGCTCGCTCAGGCGGGGGTGGGGTCTGGCCTGTCTGGAGGGCCGCACGCTCGCTCGGCGGGGGTGGGGCCTGGCTCGGCCGCAGGCTCGCTCAGGCAGGGGCGGGATCTGGGCTGGCCGGCGCCCTGCCGGGGCGGTCGAGGCCGGCGGCCAGCTCGGCGATGGCGGCGTCGAACCGGCGCCGCAGCACCGCGATGTCGGGCGCCAGGCCGGTCTCGCCCGCCTGGCGGGACCACCGATCCAGCACCACGCGCAGCGCGCTCAGCACGGCGCCGGCGCACACGATCGGATAGACGCTCTCGCCCTCGTCCAGGCCGGCGTCCCCGGAGGCCACCCCGGAAGGGGGTGGGGCGATGCGTTCGGTGATCGCCTCGGCCAGGGCCCGCTCCTGGGCGGCGAGCACGGCCAGCTCGTACGGCACCAGCGACGGCGTGGTCCTGACCAGCCGCAACGCCCGGATGTGGTCCCGGCCGCCGGCATCGCTCGCGTCCATGACCGTGAGCACCGCCTCCCTGAACGCCGCCAGCACCGTCTCCTGAGGCGGCCGGGCGCGGAACTCGGCGATGAGCTGCTCGGCGGCGGCCGAGAGGGTCGCCACCACCGCCTCCTCCTTGCTGGAGAAGTAGTTGAAGAAGGTGCGCAGCGCGATGTCGGCCTCACCGGCGATCTGCTCGACGGTGACGTTCTCGACGCCGTGACGCAGGGAGAGGCGGAGTGCGGCCGCGCTGAGGGCCGCCCTGGTGGCCTGCTTCTTGCGTTCGCGCCGCCCGACGACCGCCCCGGCCTCCTGCTCCACCACGGTCCCCATTATGAAGGGCATGCCACCGCAAGCGGGGCGGTGGAGCTGGCGGGGGGCGACGCCCGGCACGTGCCGGGCGGGAAGGGCCGCCTGGCGGCGTCGGCCGGCCTTCCGGCGGTGTCGAGCCCGCTCTGGACGCCGGCGTGAGCGTCGCCCTTACCTTGGACCGCGCACCCACCCACCTCGGTTCCACTGGAAGGCGAACCCCACCCCACCCGCAGGTCAGGGGCGGAGGGCGGCGGCGTGGCAGGCGCCGAAGCCTTCGGCTCTCAGCTGCACGTGGCCCTCGCGCACCCGCAGCGCCACCTCTGTGCGGTCGTCCGGGTCCGCTACGCCCGCGGCCGACGCCAGCGCGCCCGTGTCGTCGTACAGGACGCGCAGACCGGGCCAGGCGGCGCGGGGGAAGGCATGGCGCAGGCAGGTGACCACTTCGGCGATGACGAGGCGGGCCAGGGGGAGCAGCTCCTTGGGGGCGCCGGTGACGATGACGACGGTCAGCTCGGCGCCGGGGGGCGCGGCGCGGACGAGCTCCTCGGCGGCCGAGAGCCGGTGCAGGCCGAGCACCGCCACCACCCCGTCGCGCTCGGGGTGGGCGGGCTCGCCGGAGACCGCGTCCACGGTCCCGGACGGCGGTGCCCAGCGGGAAGCAGGGGACAGGACCGAGGGGGTCATGGGGGCCTGGAACCAGCGGTCGTCGAGGTCGAGGCCGGCGAGCTGCTCGCACGTCCTGATCACGTTGAACGGATCGACGAACCCGGGCGCCGCCGCCGACAGCTGCGCGGCCCCCTGCAGGACGGTGAGCGCGGATTCGGCGAGCCGCACGAGCCGCCCGTCCGGCTCACGGGGCGGCCGCAGACGTTCCATCGCCAGCCCGAGCAGGATCGCGTTGAGCCGCATGAGCTGCGCGTACGGCTTGCGCGTGGCCTCGTCGGCGAGGATCTCCGGCAGCAGGTGCATGCCCAGCCGGCTCGGCTCGTGCTCGCCGTCGGTGACCAGCGGCAGCCGGGTCACCCAGGCCCGCGCGACCGCGCCGAGCGCCTCGCGCACGGTCGGCGGGGGCTCGCCGGGAGGCTGTACGGGCGCGTGCTCGGCCAGGTCGGCCAGCACCGCGAAGTACAGGGCACGCTTGCCGGGGAAGTTGGAGTAGACCGCGCCTCGGGTCAGCTCGGCCCGGTCGGCGATGTCGTCGATCTTGGCGTCGCGGTAGCCGCGTTCGGCGAACTCCTCCTTGGCCGCCGCCAGCACCTTCGCCCGGTTGCGCTCCTGCGTCTGTGCCCTGGTGAGCCGGACCAACCGCCCTCCTCCGTTGCCGAGTGTCCGGAAAGCAAGATACCGTCAACATTCAGATGATGGCATCATTCGAAATGAGAGGCGGCGTCATGACCGACGTGCCGGAGATAGACCTGTCCGACCTCGCGGTGCTGCGCGACCTCGCCGCCGCGTACGCCCCGGCCAGGGAGAAGTCCCCCGTGGTACGGCTGCTGGTGCCGGGACTCGGCCACCTGTGGGCGGTCACCCGCTACGAGGAGGCCAGGGCGGCGCTCGCCGACCCCCGCCTCGAGATCAACTCAACCAGCTTCCTGCGCCCCGACGTCCCCGAGCACTGCGTCCGCTACATGCGCACGATGTCCGAGATGAACGGCCCCGAGCACACCCGCCTGCGCCGCCTCGTCGCGCCCGCGTTCACGCCGCGCAAGGCCGTGGAGTTCGCCCCGCGCATCGAGGCCGTCGTGGACCGCCTGCTCGCCGAGCTGCCGGGCCAGGAGGCCGATCTGCTCGCGCACTTCGCCAGGCCGCTGCCCATGGAGGTGATCTGCGAGCTGGTCGGCATCCCCGCCGCCGACCGCCCCGCCTGGCGCGAGTACGGCGTCGCCGTCGCGAGCGGCCACGGCGAGGCGTTCAAGGAGGCGCTGCCGGCGATCATCGAGGGCGCGAAGAAGGCGATCGCCGAGGCGCGCGCGACACCGTCCGCGAACGTGGTCTCCGACCTGGCCCGCATCGCCGGCGAGGACGGCGACAGGCTCTCCGACGACGAGCTGGTCACCATGGTGTGGCTGCTGGTCCTGGCCGGCCAGACCCCGGCCAACCTCATCGCCAACGCCCTGGTCACCTTGTTCGCCCACCCCGATCAGCTGGCCGCGCTGCGCGCCGACCCCGCGCTCATGCCGCGAGCCGTGGAGGAGCTGGCCCGCTGGTGCACCCCGCAGATCATGACCGTGCCGCGCTTCGCGGCGCAGGACGTCGAGATCGGCGGCGTGCGCATCCCCAAGGGCGAGCCGGTCACCGTCTCGGTGGCCGCGGCGAACCGGGACCCGCGCGTGTTCGACGAGCCGGACAGGTTCGACATCACCAGGGAGCCCGTGCCGCACCTCGGCTTCGGCCACGGGCCGCACTTCTGCGTGGGCGCGGGGCTGGCCCGCGTGGAGACCGGCGTCGCGCTCGGCGCCCTGCTGCGCCGCTTCCCCGGCATGGAGCTCAAGGGCGCGCCGGCGTACCTGCCCGATCCAGGGACGCTGCGGCTGGCGGCCCTGCCGGTCACCCTGGGCTGATCAGCGCGGCTCCAGCATCGGCACGAGGAACCGCCGCGCGATGCCGGCCAGCCGCTCGTCGTCGTCGAGGTCGACGACCATGCTCGGCACGGCGAGGCCGCCGTGGACCTCGTGCGCGGGGTCGCCGCCGAGGGCCGCGCCATCACCGACGACGACCTCGACGGCATCCGCACCATCTGCCGCTGCGGCACCTACCCCCGCATCCGGCAGGCGATCAGAGCCGGCGCCGAGCGCATGTGAGCGCCCGTCAGACCTCGCGTACGCCGCTCCGCCAGACCCCCGCCACCAGCGGGACCCCCGGCCGGTAGGCGAGGTGGACGTGGCTCGGCGCGTCCAGCAGCACCAGGTCCGCGCGGGCGCCGGGGGACAGGCGGCCCACGTCGTCGCGGCGCAGCGCCCGCGCGCCGCCCAGCGTCGCGGCGGCCACGGCCTCGTCCGGCGTCATGCCCATCTCGCGCACGGCCAGCGCCACGCAGAACGGCATCGAGCTGGTGAAGCTCGACCCCGGGTTGCAGTCCGTGGACAGCGCCACCGTCACGCCCGCGTCCAGCAGGCGGCGCGCGTCCGGGTACGGGGAGCGGGTGGAGAACTCCGCGCCGGGCAGCAGCGTCGCCACCGTCGAGCCGCTCGCCAGTGCGTCCACGTCCTTGTCGTCGAGGTGCGTGCAGTGGTCGGCCGACGCCGCGCCCAGCTCCACCGCCAGCCGCACGCCCGGCCCCGGGCCGAGCTGGTTGGCGTGCACCCGGGGCGTCAGTCCCGCCCGCTGTCCCGCCGTGAGCACCTTGCGGGACTGGTCGCCGTCGAACGCGCCCCGCTCGCAGAAGACGTCCACCCAGCGGGCGTGCGGGGCGCAGGCGTCCAGCATCGGCCCCGCCACCAGGTCCACGTACGCGTCCGGGTCGCCGGCGTACTCGGGCGGCACCACGTGGGCGCCCAGGTACGTCACCTCGCCGGTGTGACCTGCCGCGATGCGCAGCGCGCGGGCCTCGTCCTCGACCGTCAGGCCGTAGCCCGACTTGCACTCGATCGTCGTGGTGCCCTGGCGCAGCGCCTCGGCGACGTATCTGGCGACGTTCGCGTCCAGCTCCGCGTCGCTCGCCGCGCGGGTCGCCGCCACCGTCGTGCGGATGCCGCCCGCGGTGTACGGCTGGCCCGACATGCGGGCGTCGAACTCGGCCGTGCGGTCACCGGCGAACACCAGGTGCGCGTGCGAGTCCACGAACCCCGGGATCGCGGCCCGCCCGCCCGCGTCCACCCGCTCGTCGGCGTCGGGCACCCGCGCCTGCGGCCCGGCCCAGACGACCCGGCCCGCGTCGAACACGACGGCGGCGCCGGTGATCGTGCCCAGCTCGGGGTCGTTGGTGAGCAGGCTGCCGATCCCGGTGATGGCGACGGACACGGCACGGCTCCTTTCTGCGTTACAGCTGGGCGGTGAGGTGGGTGATCGTGCGGGACAGCTCGCCGGGCACGTCGGTGACCAGCAGGTGCGCGCCGTCGCGGACGATCGGGCGGCCGTTCACCACGACGTGCCGGACGTCGGCGGCGGAGGCGGCGAACACCGCGGTCTCCGCGCCGAGCGACGGCGGCGGCCCCGCCGTGCGGACGGAGTCGAGCGCGACCGTCACGAAGTCGGCCGGCGCGCCCGCCTCGATCCTGCCCGCCTCCGGCCAGCCCAGCGAGGCGTGCCCGTCCTCGGTGGCGGCGCGCAGCAGCGCGGCGGCGTTCCAGTGGCCGCGCCGCAGCGTGCGCAGCCGCTCGTCCAGCTCCACCGCCCGCGCCTCCTCGAACAGGTCGATCACGGCGTGGCTGTCGCTGCCCAGGCTGATCGGGGATCCGGCGGCGGCCAGGTCCGCGGCGGGGCCGATGCCGTCGGCGAGGTCCCGTTCCGTGGTGGGGCACATGCAGACGGTGGTGGCCGAGCCGCCGAGCAGCGCGATGTCGTCGCCGGTCAGGTGGGTGGCGTGCACGGCGGACGTCCGCGGGCCGAGCGCGCCCCGCTCGGCCAGCAGCGCGGCGGGCGTGCGGCCGTGCGCGGCCAGGCACGCCTCGTTCTCGGCGGGCTGCTCCGACAGGTGCACGTGCAGCGGCGCCGCCCGCCCGGCGGCCCACTCCGCGACGGTCGCGATCTGGTCGGCGGGCACCGCGCGCACGGAGTGCACCGCCGCCCCGATCCTGGCGTGCGGCCGCTCCTTCAGCTCGCCCGCGCGGACCGCCCAGGCGGCGGCGTCGCCGTCGCTGAAGCGGAGCTGGTGCCGTTCGGGCGGCGCGCCGAACCCGGCCGACAGGTAGCAGGTGTCGAGCAGTGTGATCCTGATCCCGGCTCGCGCCGCCGCCTCGATCAGCGCCTCGCCCATGGCGTTCTGGCCGGCGTACGGGGTGCCGCCCGGCGCGTGGTGCAGGTAGTGGAACTCGCCCACGCAGGTGATCCCGGCCAGCGCCATCTCGGCGTAGACGGCGGTGGCCAGGTCCAGGTACGTGCCGGGGTCGAGCCGGCCGGCCACGTCGTACATGGTGTCGCGCCAGGTCCAGAACGTGCCCGAGCCGCGCTGCGCGATGCCGCGAAGGGCCCGGTGGAAGGCGTGCGAGTGCGCGTTCGCCAGGCCGGGCAGGGTCAGGCCGCGCAGCACCGTGACGCCGGGCGGGGGAGTGGCGACGCCCGTACGGACGCCGGAGACGCGCCCGCCGGCCACCTCGATCACCACCCCCGCCACGACCGTGCCGCCGATCCAGGCGTGCTCGGCGTGGTAGGTCACCGGCATGCCAGCCCCTCCAGCACGTCGGCCAGCGCCTCCACCCCTGCCACGCAGTCGTCCTCGCGGGCGTGCTCGGCGGGGGAGTGGGACACCCCGGTGGGATTGCGGACGAACAGCATCGCCGTCGGCACCCTCGCGGCCAGGATGCCGGCGTCGTGCCCGGCGCCCGTCGGCAGCACCGGCACCTCGTACGGCCGGCGCGCCGCCAGCAGCCGCACCAGCTCGTCGCGCAGCGCGGGCGCGAAGTCCACGACCGGCGTGAACGACTCGCGTTCCAGGCCGACCTCCACCCCCTCGCCGGCGGCGTGCTCGCGCGCCGCGTCCTCAATCGCGCCGAGCAGCAGCGCCAGCGTCTCCTCGTCGGACGCCCGCGCGTCCAGCCAGGCCCGCACCAGGCTCGGCACCGCGTTGACGCCGTTCGGCTCGACGAGCAGTTTGCCGAACGTGGCCCGCGCGCCCGCCGCGGCGGCCCGCTCCCGCGCGGCCAGCACGGTCGCCGCGTAGGCGGGCATCGGGTCGTGCCGGTCCTGCATGAGGGTGGTGCCCGCGTGGTTGGCCTCGCCCCTGAAGTCGAAGCGCCATCGCCCGTGCGGCCAGATCGCCGACGCCACGCCCACCGGGGAATCGGTGTCGGCGAGGTGGCGGCCCTGCTCGACGTGCAGCTCCACGAACACGCCGATGCGGGCCAGCCGCTCCTCGTCGGGGCCGATCGCCTCAGGGTCGTGGCCGGCCCGCTCCATCGCCTGCGTCAGCGTGACCCCGCCGGCGTCGCGCAGCGCGGCGGCCCGTTCCGGCGTGAGCTGCCCTGCCGTGAGCCGCGAACCCGCACAGGCCAGCCCGAAGCGGGCGCCCTCCTCGTCGCCGAAGTTCACCACCGCGACCGGGCGGGACGGCCGCACCCCCCGCGCGGCCAGCTCGTCCAGCGCCGCGAACGCCGACACCACGCCGAGCGGCCCGTCGAACGCGCCGCCGTCCGGCACCGAGTCCAGGTGCGACCCGGTCACCACAGCGTCACCCGCAGAAGGGTCGCCCAGCCAGGCCCACTGGTTGCCGTTGCGGTCGGTCTCGACGTCCAGCCCGCGCGCCGCCGCCTGCTCGCGGAACCAGTCACGGCACTCGGCGTCCGCCGAGGTCCACGCGAAGCGCCGGTAACCGCCGGACCCGGCGTGCCGGCCGACGGGCAGCAGCTCCGCCCACATCTCCTGGAACGACGACGGCATCAGCACTCCTCCAACGGGAACGACGGCGCCGGGGCCTTCAGCGGGAACGACGACGGCATCAGGACTCCTTCATGGGCACCCGCACGCCGGTGCGGCCGGCGACCTCTTCCGCCTCCTCGTACCCGGCGTCCACGTGCCGGATCACTCCCATGCCCGGGTCGTTGGTGAGCACCCGCCTGATCTTCTCCCCGGCCAGCGCGGTGCCGTCGGCCACCGTCACCTGCCCGGCGTGGATCGACCGGCCGATGCCGACGCCGCCGCCGTGGTGGATCGACACCCAGGAGGCGCCGGAGGCCACGTTCACCATGGCGTTGAGCAGGGGCCAGTCCGCGATCGCGTCGGACCCGTCGCGCATGCCCTCGGTCTCCCGGTACGGCGAGGCCACCGAACCGCAGTCGAGGTGGTCGCGGCCGATCACGACCGGCGCCCGCAGCTCGCCCGAGGCCACCATGTCGTTGAACCGCTCGCCCGCCCGGTCACGTTCGCCGTACCCGAGCCAGCAGATGCGCGCCGGCAGCCCCTGGAAGTGCACCTTCTCCCCGGCCATCCGGATCCACCGGGCCAGTGGCTCGTTGTCGGGGAACAGGTCGAGTATCGCCCGGTCGGTCGCCGCGATGTCGGCCGGGTCACCCGACAGCGCCGCCCACCGGAACGGCCCCTTGCCCTCGCAGAACAGCGGCCTGATGTAGGCGGGCACGAAGCCGGGGAAGTCGAAGGCCCTGGCGTAGCCGGCCAGCTTCGCCTCGCCCCTGATCGAGTTGCCGTAGTCGAACACCTCGGCCCCGGCGTCCTGGAAGCCGACCATCGCCTCGACGTGCCGCGCCATCGACGCCCGCGCCCGCTCGGTGAAGCCGGCCGCGTCCTTGTCCCGCTCGGCCGCCATGTCCTCGAAGGCCACCCCGAGCGGCAGGTACGCCAGCGGGTCGTGCGCGCTGGTCTGGTCGGTCACCACGTCGATCGGCGCACCCTCGGCCAGCATGCGCGGCAGCACGTCGGCGGCGTTGCCGAGCAGCCCGATCGACAGCGGCCTGCGGGCGTCCCTGGCCTCGGCGGCCAGCCGCAGCGCGTGCGCCAGGTCGTCGGCCTTGACGTCGAGGTAGCCGTGGTCGAGCCGGCGCTGGATGCGCGACGGGTCGCACTCCACGCAGATCGCGACGCCGCCGTTCATGGTGACGGCCAGCGGCTGGGCGCCGCCCATGCCGCCGAGCCCGGCGGTCAGCGTGATCGTGCCGGCCAGCGAGCCGCCGAACCGCTTGGCCGCGACCGCGGCGAACGTCTCGTACGTGCCCTGGAGGATGCCCTGGGTGCCGATGTAGATCCACGAACCGGCCGTCATCTGCCCGTACATGGTCAGGCCCGCCGCCTCCAGGCGCCGGAACTCCTCCCACGTCGCCCAGTCGCCGACCAGGTTGGAGTTGGCGATCAGCACGCGCGGCGCCCACTCGTGGGTCGTCATCACGCCCACCGGGCGGCCCGACTGGACCAGCATCGTCTCGTCGGCCTTGAGCGTGCGCAGCGTGCGGACGATGGCGTCGAAGGAGCGCCAGTCACGGGCGGCGCGGCCCGTCCCGCCGTAGACGACGAGGTCGTCGGGGTGCTCGGCCACCTCGGGGTCGAGGTTGTTCTGCAGCATCCGCAGCGCGGCCTCCTGCTGCCAGCCGAGGGCCGTCAGCTCGGTGCCACGGGCGGCCCTGACCGGGCGTGCGCCTTCCATGACCGGGTCCTTTCTGTCAGCGAGCCGCGACCGGCTCGGTGGACGGATAGATCATCTCCGCGGGCGGGTTCGACGTCCGCCTGGCCCACGGGTAGTACAGCGCGGCGGTGGCCAGCAGGCCGACGATCCACGAGATGTCGGCGCCGCCGAGCAGCTCGGTGACCGGCCCCGTGTAGAGCTTCTGCGCGAGGAACGGGATCTGGACGACCACGCCGAAGGCGTAGCTGACCAGCGCGGTGACGTTCCAGCGGCCGTAGCGGCCCGCCGGGTCGTACAGGGCGGGGATGTCCACCCGCTCCTTCGAGATCAGGTAGTAGTCGGTGAGGTTGATCGCGCTCCACGGCGTGAACACCATGAGCAGCACCAGCACGAAGTTCTTGAAATTGTCCAGGAAGTCCGCGCTGGCCATGATCGCCACCAGGACCGACACGGCGGTGAAGCCGACGATGTAGAGCGCGCGCACCACCGGCGAGACCCGCGAGCGGCCGTTGAACGCGGTCACGGTCGTCAGCAGGCACATGAAGCCGCCATAGGCGTTGAGCGTGTTCACCGTCAGCTTGCCCACCACGATCACGATGTAGATCAGCAGCGCGACGGCCGCGGGACCGGCCAGCTCGCCGACGAAGCCGACCTGGTCGCCGACGAACACCGCGCCCGAGACGGCGGCGATCAGCGCGCCCAGCGACATCGCCCACTGCGAGCCGATGACGCTGCCGAGGAACGTACCCCAGAACGTGGAGCGCTCACTGGTGCTGCGCGGCAGGTAGCGCGAGTAGTCGGCGACGTACGGGCCGAAGGTCAGCTGCCAGGCCGCGCCGAGCCCCACGGCCAGCAGGAACGTCGGCGCCTCGAAGCCCTTGACGCCGACGAAGGCGCCCACGTCGTACGTGGTGAACACCTTGATCAGCAGGTAGCCGAGACCGCACACGCCGATCACGGTCGCGATCCTGCCGACGGTGTGGATGAGCCGGTAGCCGGTCACCGCGACGATCACCGTCAGCAGCCCGAACAGCAGGATCCCGGCGGTCGCCGGCACGTGCAGGATCCGGCCGAGTGCCTGCCCGGCCAGCACGCTGCCGGTGGCGGCGAAGCCGAGGTACATCAGCACGACCAGGATCAGCGGCAGCACGGCGCCGAGCACGCCGAACTGCGCCCGGCTGGAGATCATCTGGGGCAGTCCGAGCCGCGGCCCCTGCGCGGAGTGCAGCGCCATCACCACGCCGCCGAGCACGTTGCCGATGAGCAGGGCGATGATCGCCCAGAGGGCGTCGGCGCCGAACACGACGGCGAGCGCGCCGTCCACGATCGCGGTGATCTGCATGTTGGCGCCGAACCAGAGGGTGAACTGGCTGCGCGGCGTGCCGTGCCGCTCGGCGTCGGGGATCACGTCGATCGTCCGGCGCTCCACGGCAGGACCCGCGCCCAGGGATTGATGGTCGGTCATGGCGGTCCGCCTCTCGCGCGTCACGCGCCCTGGGGGAAACGGGGGTTCGAGGGGAAATGTACAGTCCTGTATATACAGGCCGCCACCCTTGGGAGGAAGATAAACTTCGGGCCATCGAGTCCGGAGATCGCTCCGCCCGCCGTCCCCCGACCGGAGGATCCGCCGAGCCATGGTGCCCATCACGGTGGTCGAGTCCGAGCTCGCCGCCCAGTTCCAGCAGCTCGGGCCCGCCTCGGCACCCGCGTACGAGCGGGTCAAGAAGGTCATCAGCGCCGGCGTGCGCTCCGGCCGGTGGGCACACGGCCAGCAGCTGCCGTCGGAGCACCAGCTCGTCAGCGCGCTCGGCCTGTCCCGCATGACCATCAACAGGGCGCTGCGCGAGCTCACCCACGAGGGGCTCATCGAGCGGCGGGCCGGCGTCGGCACGTTCGTCGCCGCGCCCAAGGCCGCCTCCGCGCTGCTCCAGGTCAGGAACATCGCCGACGACATCCGCCGGCACGGCCACCGCCACCACACCGAGGTCGTCCTCGTCCGCGAGGAGCCGTCCGACGCCGCCGACCCCGAGCTGCGCGCCGCCGCGGGGCCGGTCGTCTACCGCTCGCTCATCGTGCACTTCGAGGACGACACCCCGATCCAGCTCGAAGACCGCCTGGTCAACCCGGCCGCCGCGCCCCACTACCTCGACCGCGACTTCACCCGGCAGACCCCCCACGCCTACCTCAACGAGGTCGCCCCGCTCACCCGCGGCGAGCACATCGTGGAGGCGGTGCTCGGCGACGCCGCCCAGCGCAGGCTGCTGCGCATCGGCCGCCACGAGCCGTGCCTGCTCGTCCGCCGCCGCACCTGGTCGCGCGACGTGCTGGTCAGCGTGGCCCGGCTGCTCCACCCCGGCTCGCGCCACCGGCTCGAAGGCTCCTTCGGCGCCGACTGGGCGCTCGACGCCCGCTGAGCACGACCAGCCTGGGCTCGATCAACCGGGCACGATCAAGTGGGCACGATCAAGTGGGCACGATCAAGCGGGCACGGTCAGCGGGCCGCCTCGATCAAGGCCCGGTGCGACGGGATCAAGCCGTCGGGCAGGTCGTCGGGGGCGCACCAGCGGGCCTCCAGGATCTCCATCGCGTTCAGCCGCAGGGTGCCGCCCCCGGCGTACTCGGCCGCGTACGCGACCTCCACCCTGAGCCGGAACCCGCTCTTGAGCAGCACCAGCTCGCCCACTCGCACCTCCAGCCCGGTCTCCTCGCGCACCTCGCGCACGACCGTCTGCTCGAACGTCTCGCCGCGCTTCGCACCGCCCGTGGGCAGCCCCCACGGGCGCTCCTCGGACCAGAACCGGTGCCGCAGCAGCAGCACCCGCCCGTCGCGGTCGCGCACCACCCCGGTCACCCCGACCATGAACTTGTCCTGCGTCAGGTAGAGCAGCCGCCACTTCACCGACCCGCGCAGGCTCCGCCACAGCCGGGCGATCAGCCTCTTCACCACGCGGCCCCGGTCAGGTGGGCAGCGCGGCGGTGGTGGTGAAGAAGGGGGCGAGGTGCGCGGTGTCGTTGAACCTGCGCAGGATCCACCGCGCCTCGGTCAGCACCAGGTGCGACACCGAGGCGTTGTCGACCCCCAGGAACGCGAACGGCCGCGACCCGGTGGCTGCCGCCAGCGCCTCCGCGATCACGCCGGCGTGGGTCACCACCACGATCCGCTGGTCGGGATGGGCGGCCGCGAGCTTCTCCAGCACCTTCCTGACCCGCTCGGAGAACGCCGCGGCCGGCTCCGCGCCGGGGATGACGTCCCAGCGCTCCTCCTGCGCCATGCGGCGGGCGACCGGATGGCCCTCCGCCACCATGCGGCGGAACAGCCCGCCCTCCCACTCGCCGAGGTGCACCTCGCGCAGCTCGGCCTCCGCCACCGGCGTCACGTCCAGCCGGGCGGCCAGCGGCGCCGCCGTCTCGGAGGTGCGGCGCAACGTGCTGACGTAGATCGCGTCGATCCGCTCGGCGGCCAGCCGCAGCGCCACCCGCTCGGCCTGCTCGCGGCCCTCGGGCGCGAGCGCCGGGTCACCCTGCCCGCCGGCCAGCGGGAACGGCCGGTCGGGGCGGGCCGGCTCGGACTCGCCGTGCCGCACCAGCAGCACCTCGGTCGCGCCCGGCGGCGTACGGAACCGGCTCTGCCGGTATTCGACCGGCTCGTCGCGCTCATCCCTCACAGTCACCGGACCCTACTCCCTTCCGCCCGCCCGCGCCGGGCGTGATGGAATCGGCACCCGGGTACGGACGAAGGGGAAGCGCCATGGGAGTGGACCGGCGGCGGAGCGTGGTGTTCGGCGAGGCGGTCGAGCAGTACGAGGCCGCGCGGCCCGGCTACCCCGAGCAGCTCGTCACCGAGGTGCTCGCGTACGCGCCCGGCGGTCCGGTGCTGGAGGTCGGCGCCGGCACGGGCAAGGCCACCGCCGGCTTCGCCGTCCGCGTGAGCGACCTGACCTGCGTCGAGCCCGACCCCAGGATGGCGGCGGCGCTCACGGCCAAGTGCCCCGGCGTGCGGGTGGTGAGCGGGATCTTCGAGGACTACGTCCCCGACCGCCGCTTCGCGCTGCTCTACTCCGCGCAGGCCTGGCACTGGGTGGACCCCGACCGGCGCTGGGACCTGGCCCATGCCGCGCTCGCCCCCTCGGGGGCGCTGGCGCTGTTCTGGAGCCACTACATCCCCGCCGACGACGGGGTGCGCGCCGCACTCGGCCGGCTGGCCGAGCGGTACGGCCTGGCCAGCCAGAGCCTGCACCAGAACGAGGGCGACCGCGCCGAGGAGTCCGGCCACCTGCTGGAGGGCGACCCCCGCTTCACCGACCTCGACCGGCGCCGCTACGCCAGGACCGAGCGCTACGACGCCGATCGCTTCGTCACCCTCACCGGCACGCTGTCCGCGTACCGGATCCTCCCGCCCGACGTGCGGGAGCGGGTGCTGGGCGAGGTCGGCGAGCTGGTGGGCGACGGCCTCGACCTGACCCTCACCACCGATCTGGCCCTCGCCCGCCGCATCTGACCACCGCTTCCACCCTCTCACCCGCAGCGGGAGGCGCTCTGATACCGTGACGTCCGCAGAAGTGATCGTCCGTGCTCGTCCCAGGGAGGTGAGACCCATCGCCGCTGTGTCAGGCCGGGTGCTCCCTTCCCGTAACCGTGCGGCCCACCAGGACTAGGTGACCGCGGGAGCGCCCGACGGCATCCCGAAAGGTTCCCATGTCTGTCTCCTCCTCGTCGCTTCCTCTCGCTGAGATCGTCGCCAGGCTGCGTGCCGCCGGCTGCGTCTTCGCCGAGGACGAAGCCGAGTTGCTCGTCTCCACCGCCGCCACCGCCGACGCCACCGCCGACGCCCTCGCCGCCATGCTCGAACGCCGGGTCGCCGGCGAGCCCCTGGAGCACGTCCTCGGGTGGGCGTCGTTCTGCGGGCTGCGCGTCCACGTCGAGCCCGGCGTGTTCGTGCCCAGGCCGCGTACGGAGTTCCTCATCGACCGCGCCGTCGCCCTCGCCCGCGAGGTGCCGGGCCGTCCGGTGGTCCTCGACATGTGCTGCGGCACCGGCGCCATGGGCGCCGCCGTCGCGGCGGGGCTGGCCGGGCGGGTGGAGCTGCACGCGGCCGACCTCGACCCGGCCGCCGTGCGCTGCGCCCGCCGCAACCTGCCCGGCGCGCACGTCTACCAGGGCGACCTTTACGACCCCCTGCCGCCGTCGCTCCAAGGCCGGGTGGACATCCTCATCACCAGCCCGCCCTACGTCCCCTCGGAGTCGGTCGCCCTCCTGCCCCCGGAAGCCCGCCTCCACGAGCCCCGCTTCGCCCTGGACGGCGGCGAGGACGGCTTGGACGTCGTCCGCCGCGTGATCGCCGCCGCCCCCTTCTGGCTGGCCCCCGGCGGCCGCCTCCTGGTGGAGACCAGCCAGAACCAGGCGGCGACCACCGCCGAAGCGGTGAGCTCGGCCGGCCTCCTTCCCCGCATCACCACCTCACAGGAGTACGACGCGACAACCGTCATAGGCACCCTCCTCCTGGGCCGGCCCTAAGAAGGATTGCGGCTTTTGGAGGGCGGCATGCCGTTGGGTGGTTCGTGGACTTCGCTGGTGATTCGCGCTTTCATGGCCTCCGTCGATTTCCAGGACGGAGGCTCAAATGGGTCGTGCTCGGAGAATAACCGGAATGGCCATGGCATTCGCCACGGTGCTGGCCACCGCGCCGGCGGCGGAGGCGGCGCAGGCGGCGGAGCGGCGGGCGCCGGTACGCATCACGCGCTTCCTCGGCGAGCAGCGCATCCCGTACCAGATGACGTTCCAGGGCACCACCGTGGGCGGCCTGTCCGGCGTCGACCGCGACCCGCGCACCGGCACCTGGTACCTCATCTCCGACGACCGCGACCGCTACAACCCGGCCCGCTTCTACACCGGCCACCTCGACATCAACCCCAGGACCGGCGACTTCACCGGCGTCCGCCTGACCGGCGTCCGCACGCTGACCCGCCCGGACGGCACCCCCTACCCCGGGTACGGCAGGCCGGGTGCGGCGGACCCGGAGACGATCAGGTTCGACCGGTGGACGGGCCGGCTGGTGTGGGGCGACGAGGGTGACCGGCCCGACGCCAGAAATCCCGACATTCCCCTGTCGCAACCGGCCATTCGCAGAACAGACCTGAACGGCCGCCAAGTAGGCGAATTCGCACTCCCGCGTAATTTGCGGCTGACGACTACGGAACGCGGACCAAGGCGTAATTTCGGATTCGAGGGATTGGCGGTCACCGCCCGTTCCGTCACCGCCGTCACCGAGGGCCCGCGCTACGAGGACGGCCCCCTGCCCACGGCCGAGCGCGGCTCGGTGGCCAGGATCACCGTCTGGGACCGCCAGGGCAGGCCGCGCGGCCAGTACGCCTACCGCCTCGACCGCCTGCCCGAGCCGCCGAACCCGCCCACCGGCGACGCCGACACCGGCGTGTCGGAGATCCTGGCCATCGACGACCACCGTTACCTGGCGCTGGAACGTTCCTGGATCCAGGGCGTGAACTACCGCGTCAAGCTGTACGAGATCGACCTGCGCGGCGCCTCCGACGTGCTCGGCCGCGACTCGCTGGCCCGCGGCGGCTACCGCCCGGTCGGCAAGCGCCTGGTCTACGACCTCGGCACGTTCCGTCCTCCGGTGCAGAACCTGGAGAGCCTGTCGTGGGGTCCGCGCCTGGCCGGCGGCGAGTGCACGCTGGTGATCGGCTCGGACGACAACTTCGACGAACGCGAGACGACCCGCTTCATGGCCTTCGCCGCCACGGGCTGCCGATAGCCCCCGTCAGATGCCGTGGATGCGGCGGCCGGTGACGCGCTGCGGCGTGATCCGGATGTAGAGCGGCCGGTCGCCGCCCGCCCACGGCGTGACCCCGGAACGGGCGAGCTCGGGCGTGTCCTCGGGCGGCATGTGGTGCGCGGGCCCCTGCACCAGCACGCTCCACCCCTCCCTGGTGGTCTCGTCGAAGTGGTCGATCTGGAAGGCGATGACGATGTCCACGCCTTCCAGCCCGGTACGCAGGTCCTTGTCCATCGGCCCGCCCGCCGCCGTACGGAAGATGATGTTCCCGTCGTGCAGCTTGTAGTTGACCGGCAGCACGGTCGGCCCGTGCGAGCCGCTGAACGCGACCCGCCCGATGCCGCCCGGCGCGATCAGCCGCAGTGACTCGGCCTCGTCCAGCGTCTCCATACTCGGGTGCGCGGCGGCGGGGCCACGGCCGGGCGGCCGGTCGTGCCCGCCGCCGAGCAGCTCGTCCACCGTGGTCCCCAGCGCGTCGGCGAGCCGGTAGAGCGTGCCGCCGTCGGGAGTGTCGGCGTGCTCCTCCAGGTATTTGAGGTAGCCCGCCGACATGCCCGCGTGCCCGGCGACCTGCTCGCGGGTCAGGCCGCGGCGCTCGCGGTGGTGGATGATGCGTCGTCCGAGGTCCCCGGTGCCGGACATGATGGCCTCTCCTAGCTTGAAGGTGCGGCACGCGACCCCGTTGACGCGTGCCTCGTGGTCATCGGCGTCGATGAACAGCCGCCGCCCCCGGTAGCAGATCGGCATCGACGCCTCGCCGAGCCGGTCGGGCAGCAGCGGGTCGAGCCACAGGCCGTCGCGCCGCGGCTCCACCCCGAGGTAGCAGCGTTGCAGCAGGTCGAGCGTGCCGCCCATGGCGCCCAGGTGGATGCCTTCCGCGGTGGTCCCGCCCTGGACGTCCTTCAGGTCGCTCTGCAGCGCCTCGATGAAGAACTCCCACGACCGTTCCCGATCGAGCCTGGCCAGCGCCCAGGCGTGCACGACGGCGCTGAGCGTGGAGCCGTGGCTGGTGCGCCGCAGGTAGTACGCGATCGTGCGGGGGATGAGGCCGTCGTCCACCTCGTAGCCCAGGTGTTCGAGCAGTCCGGTCAGCTCGTCGCCGGTCAGCAGGTAGCAGAGCATCAGCGTGTCGGCCTGCTTGGACGCCTTGTAGCGGTTGACGTCGTCGCCGTCGGCCTCCAGCGCCCGGTCCAGCCGGCGCACGCCGCGGTAGCGGTCCCAGTCGAGCTCCTCCAGCTCGGCGTACCCGGTGAACTGGCTGATGACGCCGTCGTGGAAGTCGATCCGCAGGCGGCGGCCCACGTCGTCCCAGTGGTCGAGCTCGCCGGGGCGCGGCGTGACGTCGGGGCAGAGCGCGGCGGCCTCGCGGGCGCGGCGCATCAGCCAGGCGGTCATCACGTTGGTGTAGGCGTTGTTGTCCAGGCCGGGGGAGGCCGCGCCTGGGTAGGTCTCGTGGTACTCGTCGGGGCCCATGACGCCGCGGATCTCGTACCGGCCGTCGATCTCGACGGCGAGCGAGGCGAAGAAGCGGGCGATCTCCAGCAGCATCTCGGCGCACCACGCCGGCATCGAGCCGGTGGCGAGGAAGTGCCGCCACACGTCGTACGCGATCGCCAGGCCGACGTGCCGCTGCAGCCGGGAGTCGTCCGGCAGCCAGCGGCCCGACTTGGGGTTGAGGTGCAGGACCTGGGTCTCCTCGCGGCCGTCGCTGCCGCTCTGCCAGGGGAACATGGCGCCGTCGTGCCCGGCCCGCCGGGCCGCGTCCATGGCCTCGGGCAACCGCCGCCACCGATACCGCAGCAGCCCTTCGGAGGTCTCGGGGAAACGCAGCGCGAGCCACGGCAGGACGAACAGCTCGTCCCAGAACACGTGCCCCCGGTACGCCTCGCCGTGCAGCCCCCGCGCGGGCACCCCCGCGTCGAGGCCGGCGGTGTGCGGGGAGAGCGTCTGCAGCAGGTGGAAGATGTTCACGTGGACGAGCTGCGACAGCTCAGAGCCGTCCACGTCCATCCTGGCCCTGCCCCACAGCCGCTCCCATGCCGCCATGTGCCGGGCCAGCAGCTCGGGGAAGGGCGGCGCCCCGCGTACGTGCCGCAGCGCCGACGAGCGCGGGTCGTGACTGGCGGGGTCGCGCGACGACGTCAGCGCCACGGTCTTGACGAGCCGGGACGGGCGTCCCTCCGCCAGGTCGAGCACGTGGTCGGAGGTGATGTGGTCACCCGCCAGCACCGGACGTGCTCTCGTGCCGGTCTCCGCGTCGATCCTGGCGGCCAGCGCCACGACGACGTGGGAGGAGCGGGTGACGGCCATCAGCCACGCCAGATCGTCCTCGGAGCCGGTCTCGTGGCAGGTCAGGTGGTCGCCGCGCAGGTCGCGGTAGCGGGCCACGCCCTCGTTGGCGACCCGCCCCTCCAGGGCGGCCCGGACCCGCAGCGGGCCCGACCAGTTCTCGGCGGTGAACGTGCACTCCTGCGCCGCGAGGTACGGATCCGCCATCGACACCACGCGGCGCTGGCGTACCCGGGTGACGCGGCCCTCCTCGTCGCGCCAGCGCAGCAGCCGCACCAGCACGCCGTGCCGCAGGTCCAGCTCGTGCCGGTAGAGCAGCAGGTCGGCCGCCTGCGGACGGAACCAGTCCGTGCCGGGCGTGGCGAACCAGAGCGGCAGCCAGTCGGGCAGGGTGACGATGTCCTCGTTGGTGACGGTGTGCCCGGCCACGACCGAGTCGAGCCGGTCGTAACACCCCGCCAGATACGTGCCCGGCGTCCGCGGCTCCCCGTCCGGCGTCGCCCCCCGCGTCGCGAACCGGCCGTTGCCCAGCGTGCACAGCGCCTCGCGCAGCCCCTCACCCTCGGGATCGAACCCCTCGTACGTGAGCGTCCACGCGCTCATCGCCGCCCCACCGGCACCCGTCCCGTGACGTCGGCCTCCGCCAGGTCGGACACCACCGCGTCGGCGCCCGCGGCCAGCATCGCGGCGGCCCGCGTGCCGCTCCTGTCCACCGCGACGATCCGCCCGAAACCGCCCCTGCGGGCCGCCTCGACGCCGGGCACCGCGTCCTCCACCACGCCCACCTGCCCGGCGGGCAGATCGAGCCGCCGCGCGGCCTCCAGGAACAGCGCCGGGTCCGGCTTGCCCGGCAGGCCGAGCCTGGCCGCGTCCGTGCCGTCCACCAGCACGTCGAACAGGTGCAGCACGCCCGCCGACGCCACCATCGAGCGGCAGTGCCTGCTGGCCGAGACCACCGCGGTGCGGCAGCCCCGCCTGCGCAGCTCGTGCAGCAGCTCGACCGTCGAGGGGAACGCGGCCACGCCGTGCTGCGCGATCTCCTGGACGAACAGCTCGTCCTTGGCCCGGCCCAGCCCGTGGACGGTCGGCGCGCCCGCCTCGTCGTCCGGCTCGCCCTCGGGCAGCGAGACGCCGCGCGAGGCCAGGAACGTGCGCACGCCGTCGAGCCGTGGCCGCCCGTCCACGTAGGTCAGGTAGTCGGCGCGTACGTCGAACGGTGCGGAACGGCCGCGCAGGAAGCCGTCGAACACGTGCTTCCACGCCGCCGCGTGCACCCGGGCCGTGTCGGTGACCACGCCGTCGGTGTCGAAGACGACGGCCCGCAGGGCGGTGAGATCGAAGGTGGTCATGCCCGGACGCTACCCGCGCAGGCCCGGCTCAGCCATGGACCGAAGACCTCGCCCGCCGGGACCTTCGCCAGGCGCACGAAGAGGCACGCGAACCATGGCCGTCCTGGGTACGTCTACCTCAACAGATGGCCCGTCGGCAGGAGGTACCGCATGAGAGCGACGACCGTACGCGTGCTGCCCCTGCTGGCCGCGCTCGCCCTGGGCGCGGCGGGCTGCGGGGGCGCCCCGGGCGGCGGCACCACCGCCACCCTCACCGCCACCCTCACCCCCGCCGCCACCACACCTGAGCCCGACTCCACCGTCACGCCCGGCCCCGGCGAGGTGCCGACGTCCGGCACGCCCGCGCCCGCCCCGCGCACGTCCGGCGCCTCCGCGCCCGCGCGGCTGCTCATCGCCGGCCGCTACCAGCCGCTGTGGCCGTTCTCCGGGCCGGACGAGGTGGCCGCCTGGCAGCGCGCCTACCAGAAGAACGGCCACCAGCCGTGGCATCTCGACCCCGCCGCGACCGCGATCGGCTTCTCCCGCGACTACCTCGGCTTCACCGAGATCGACCAGGCCGTCAAGACGGTCGTGGACGGCGAGCACGCCCGCGTGCACGTCGGCCTGCGGGCGGAGGAGGGGCCGAAGCCGATGGTGGCGGCGGTGGTGCACCTCATGCGGTACGGCTCGGGCGAGCACGCGCCCTGGGAGGTCGTCGGCACCGACGACACCACGCTCTCCCTCACCAAGCCGGCGTACGGCGCCTCCGTCACCTCGCCGCTGACCGTCGGCGGCCGCATCACCGGCGTGGACGAGAGCATCAGGATCCAGGTCCTGCACCCCGGCTCTGACCAGCCGCTCGGCGAGCGCTGCTGCGTGAGCGCGGGCGGGCGGAAGTCGCCGTGGTCCGGCAAGCTCTCCTTCACCCCACGTGACGGCCGTACGCTGACCGTCGTCGCCTCGACCGGCGGCCACGTCGCCGAGGTCGAACGCTTCGCCGTGACGGGCGTGACCCTGCCCCTGTGATGCGACAGTACGTGAACGCGGTTCGGTAACGCGTTCCCGTACGCACGCCGCCGCGCACGCCCACCGCACCCGCGACGAGATCGCCGCCCTGACCGAGGCCGCCGGCCAGACCCTTCAGCCCTGCCTGTCCGGCTCGACTCTCAGGTGAAAGCACCCGCGACGCACCGGCGGATAACGGGACCGCCGGCCAGGTCGCGAGGGATGATCGTGGCACGACACTCCGGTCACCAGCGCGAGGTGCTCATGAGTCACGTGGAAGAGACCGCAGAACCGGCGCCGGGCTCCCTGGCCGAGCTGGCCCGCCGCCACGGCCTGCGCCCCGCCATCGCGCGTCCCCGGTTCCCCGTCTACCTGCGCCGGCTGTGGGAGCGGCGGCACTTCGTGCTGACCTACGCCACCTCGCGCAACGTCTCCAGATACTCGGGCTCGGCGCTCGGGCAGCTGTGGCAGGTCATCACCCCGCTGCTCAACGCCGCCATCTACTACGTGATGTTCGGTCTCATCCTGGGCGGCAGCGACCGGGTGCCGAACTATCCCGCGTTCCTGCTGACCGGCATGTTCGTCTTCACCTACACCCAGCGCACGGCCACCGCGGGCGCCAAGTCCATCTCGGGCAACCTGTCCCTCATCCGCGCCCTGCACTTCCCGCGCGCCTCGCTGCCGCTGGCGTACACGATCCAGGAGCTGCAGCAGCTCGCCATCTCCATGGGCGTGCTGCTGCTCATCGTGGTGCTCACCGGCGAGCTGCCCAACTGGTTCTGGCTGATGATCCCGGTCGTGCTGGTGCTGCAGACGATGTTCAACATCGGGGCGGGGCTGATCCTCGCCAGGCTCGGCTCCCAGCTGCGCGACCTCGGGCAGCTGCTGCCGTTCATCATGCGGACCTGGCTGTACGCCTCCGGCGTGTTCTTCGCCATCCACGACAAGGTGGTCAACAGCGCCGGGCTGCCCGAATGGGTGGCGACCGTGATGTACCTGAACCCGGCGGCGTCGTACATCGAGTGGATGCGCGACATCCTCATCGGCAGCCACAGCCCGCCGCCGATGGTCTGGCTGGCGTGCCTGATGTGGGCGGTCCTCGCGCTCGTCCTCGGATCCTGGTACTTCTGGCGGGCCGAGGACCGCTACGGGCGTGGCTAGGACGGCACGTCGGCGGCGGACGCCCGGCCCGCGGGAGCGAGCCGGGCGCCTCTACTCGCCCGTGCGGACCGTCACTTGCCGGAGCGGGTCGTCGTCTTGCGCGGCGTCCTGGTCTCCCCGTCGCTCGGCGTCTCGACCAGCGGCGTGTCCACGAGGTGCTCGACCAGGAACCAGACCTGCATCTCACCGGTCCTGATCACCTCGGAGACCAGCAGGTCGTTGGTGCCGTCGTCGCCCAGCTCGGCGGCCCGTGACGCCGCGTCCCGCGAGGCGAGCAGGATGGTCTCGTGCGCCTCGACCAGGCGCGAGAGCATGGCCGGCACCTCCTCGGCGCCGTTCGGCGGGCGCGGGACCACGGTGATCTCGGCGACGTGCCGCGGATCGCCGACCGCGATGCCGCCCAGCGTCTGCACCCGCTCCGCGATCTCGTCCACCAGTTCGAGCTGCTCCTTGGCGTGCTTGTCGAGCAGCAGGTGGAGCTGGTAGAACGTCGGGCCGCGCATCAGCCAGTGATGCTTCTTGTACAGGGCGTAGAGGATCTGCGTGTCGGCCAGGATCTGGTTCAGCCGGCCGCAGGAGTAGTTGCGGGCCTCATCGGACAGGGCCAGCGGCCACGTCCGCACTGTGCCGTATTCCTGGATCTCGGTGCCGTCCACGTGCAGCCACGGCTGGCTGCTCGTTTTCTTGGACGCTTTGCTGCTGCCTTTGGCGGGCACGATCATCTCCCGGTGCGGTGATTTTGAGCCGATCCGTCCTCGAACCTTCCCGTGTGTCCGCAAAAGGAGCTCTAACCCGTATCAGCGGCTGGCAAAAAGTGGTCAAAAGCCGGTGTGGGGGCGGCGGGCGAGCCAGATCGTGCGGCGGGTGCGTACGGACAGGTCGTCGCGGCGCGACAGACTGCGCGGGCCGTCCGGGGTCAGCAGGTCGTCGAGCACCGCCAGGTCGTCGGCGGCCAGCGTGCCCTCCAGGCTGCCGCGCATGCGGCGCAGCGCCACCTCCGCGTAGCGGGTGGCGGCCGGCGGGAGCGGGGGCCGCAGGTCGATGACGAACTCCCGCTGCGCCTCCACCGTGAAGCCGTTCGCCGCCAGCCGCGGCCCCCAGTCGGAGCCGAACGTGGGCAGCGCGGCGGCCCGGCGCTCGTCCAGCACGGCGTGACCGCGCCCCTCCAGCCCTGGGCGGCCGAAGCCGAGGTCTTCGGGGAGGAAGCGGGGGAAGGAGTCCATCTCGACCGCCACCAGCAGCCCGCCGGGACGCAGCGCGGCGAGCACCTCGCCGAGGACGCGATCGGGGTCGGCCAGGTGGTGCAGCGACGCCGCCGCCCACACCAGATCGACGGTGCCGACCTCGGGCCACGCGCTGTCGAGGTCCGCCTGGAGCGTACGGATCCGCTTCTCCGCGCCGCGCTCGCGGGCCTTGGCCTCCAGGTGGCGCAGCATGTCCTCCGACATGTCCACGGCCGTCACCTCCGCGTCCGCGAACCGCTCCAGCAGCGCGAATGTGCCCGCGCCCGTGCCGCTGCCCAGGTCGAGCAGGCGGAGGGGCGGCCGGCCGGCGGTCAGCTCGCCGATCCACGCGGTCACCTCGGCCAGGTGCGGTCGCAGCACCTCGGCGTCGAGATCCAGCAGCTCGGCCATCGCCGCCGACGCGCGCGGGTCGTGGTGCCCATGCCCATGCCCATGCCCATGCCCTGAGGCGTGATCGGCGCCGTGCCGGCGGTCGTGCTCGTCGGAGCCGTGGGCGGCCTGATGTCCGGAATCGTGCGTGTGGTGGTGTGCCATGGCTCGACTCTAAGCGGCCTTGCGTCTGGCGACCTACTGTCTTGCGCATGACGCAAGAAGACGGCGGGAAATATCCCGTTGCCTGCACATCACGGCGCTGGGAGGCTCTTCGTCATGCCCGCCTTCACCGCCTTCGACGGCACCACCCTCGCCTATCACGAGTCCGGCTCAGGCCACCCGCTCATCTGCCTGCCCGGCGGGCCGATGCAGGACTCCGCCTACCTCGGAGACCTCGGCGGCCTCGACGCGCACCGGCGGCTGGTCAAGCTCGACCCGCGCGGCACGGGCGGCTCCGCCACGCCCGCGGACCCCGAGACGTACCGGTGCGACCGGCAGGTGGACGACGTCGAAGCCCTGCGCACCCACCTCGGGCTCGACCGCATGACCCTGCTCGGCCACTCCGCCGGCACGAACCTCGCCCTCCAGTACGCGATCAGCCACCCCGGCCGCGTGGCCGCCCTCGTCCTCGTCACCCCCAGCCCCATGGGCGCCGGCATCGAGGTCACCGGCCAGGACCGCCTCGACGTCGCCCGGCTGCGCGCCGCCGAGCCCTGGTACCCGCGGGCGTACGCCGCGCTCGAAGCCGTCGTCGCGGGCACCGGCGCCGACTGGGACGCCCTCGACCCCTTCTTCTACGGCCGCTGGGACGACGAGACCCGCCGCTACCACGCCGCCCAGGCCCCCGCCCGCAACAGCGATGCCGCCGCCGTCTTCGGCTCCGCCTTCGACCCCGACGCCACCAGAAAGGCGCTGGCCACCCTCGACGTGCCCGCGCTGGTGCTGGCCGGCGAGGCGGACCTCAACACCCCGCCGTCCGCCGCGGAGAAGCTGGCCGCGCTGCTGCCGTCCGCCGAGACGGTCGTCCAGCCCGCCGCCGCCCACTTCCCCTGGCGCGACGACCCGCCCCGCTTCGTGCGGACGATCGAGACGTTCCTGTCGGCCCACCCGTAGAGCGGCATCGATCCCGCCTCGGCCCGTGCTCGCGCGCCGCGCCGTCCCGCCTCGGGCCGTGCTCGCGCCGCCCCGTCGATAAGGTGGCCGGGACGTCCGCAGGGCAGGGGGCCGCGCATGTTTCATCGTTTCACGGTCGGTGATCTCGAGTGCGCCGTCGTCAGTGACGGTCAGTCAGAGCCGCCGCTGGAGCCGCCGCTGGGCTCCTTCTACCAGCCCGCGACCGGCGTGCCCGAGCCCGAGCTCCGGGACGCGGTGGCCGAAGAGGGCAGTGGCCGCACCACGCTGACGTGCGCGTACAACTGCCTGTGCGTGCGCACCTCCGACGGGATCGCGATCGTGGACACCGGGCTCGGGCCCGGCTTCCTCGGCTACGGGCCCGCCTTCACGCCCTACGTCGGCAAGCTCGGCGCCGGCCTGGGCGAGGCCGGGCTGACGCCGTCCGACGTGTCCGTCGTCGTCTTCACCCACCTGCACGAGGACCACGTCAGAGGCGCCGGGACCGACGGCGAGCCGGCCTTCCCCGGCGCGGTGGCGTACGCGCACGCCGCCGAGGTGGCCTACTGGTCCGACCGCGCCCAGCGGATCCCCGACGAGCAGCGCGGGCCCGCGCTGGAGGCGATCAGGCTCTTCGGCGAGCGGCTGCGTCCGGCGAGCTACGACGCCGAGCTGCTGCCCGGCGTGCACACCGTGGACGCCGCCGGCCACACCCCCGGCCACACCGCGATCTTGCTGCGCTCGCGCGGCGAGCGGCTGCTCTGCCTCGGCGACACCTTCTACGACCCGCTCCAGCTCGCCCATCCCGACTGGCGCACGCCATGGGACCACGACCAGGTGCGGTCGGTGGCCGCGCGCCGCAGGCTGCTCGCGTGGGCCGCTGACGAGGGGGTGCCGGTGCACGCCTACCACCTGCCGTTCCCCGGGCTGGGCCGCATCGAGCGGCGAGGCGGGGCGTACGCCTGGCGGCCCGGCCTGCAAGATCGACCGGGTGACTCCGACCCGCTAAGGTGAGGCGTCCTCACGCCAGTACACCTGGCTTTCCTGGAGAGTGTGACCCCCTGTGCGCCGCCACCGATCAGCCGTCCCCGCCCTCCTGCTCACCGCCGCCTACGTCATCGCCGTCGCCGTCGCCGCCGGCATCGCGCTGACCGGCGGCGACATCGGCCCCCTCGAACGGCTGACCGTCCTGAAGGAGACCGACGACGGCGATGGCGGCGAGCCGACCCTGCGGGACGTCATCGCCGGAATGTCGCGGCCGAGCGTCAGCCTGCTGCTCGCAGTCGGCGCCGTCTGGTCCTGGACGCTGTGGCAGTCCCTCCGCGGCCCCTTGCGCCCACCGCCCGGAGCAGCCCGTCACCCCGCAGGGCGGGATGAGCGGCGATTGCGGCTGACCCTCTACGTCGTCGCCGGCACCTGGGTCGTCTACGCTGCCGCGCCGATCTGGCCGTGGTGGGCCGTGGTGCTCGATGCGACGGTGCTGGCCGCGGTCGTGGTGGCCTTCCATCCCGTGCTGCGGCAGCGGTGGAGCTTGACCGGGTTCGCGCTGGCGGCGGGGCTGCTGGGCTACGTGACGACGGTCGCGGGCGAGGTGTTCTACGCGTTCGGCCTGCACGACTGGGAGCGCGCGGCCCAGGCGGCGGGGCTGAGCGGCCTGGTCGGGACGCTCTGGTATGTGCTGGTGCTGGCGGCTCAGTGGCGGGACGGCCGGTGGCGGCGCGCGACCGTCCTGTACGGCGTCGCCGCGCAGGTCCTTCCCCTCCTCCTGATCATGTTCGTCGCGCTCCTGCCGGCCCGGATCGCCGGCGTGGACCTCGCGGCGTACGCCGTCATGGACGCCATGACCGTGATCTGGCTGGCTCGCTCCGCCCACGATCTGGCCCTCCCGCCGGCCCCGTCACCGGCCGGGCCACCCGCCTTGGCCCCTGAAGGCCCCGCGCCGTTGGTGAGGTTCGCCGGTCTCGCGGCGTGCGTGAGCGTCCTGAGCCCGCCGCTGGTCAGCGGAGACCCGCTGTGGCTCACCCGGTACCTGCCTCCGCACACCGTACAGAGCATGATCGGTGAGCCGCTGTCCCTGCTGTGGCGGGGGTTCGAGGCCGCCGTCGGGCTCGGGGGACTGGCCGTCGTGGTGCTGACGGCCGTGCTGTGGCGGGGCAGGAGGCTCGCGCTGGCCGCGCTGGCCGTCACCGGGCTGGCCGGCGTGTCCGTGGTGGCCCTGGCAGCCGCCACGGACCGGCTGACGATCGGGATGTCGCCGCTGTGGTTCACCGCCGCCTGCGCGGTCGCGGCGCCGCTCCTGTCCTGGACGCACGTGCTGCGCGCCGGAGCCGACCGGCGCGCAGCAGGCGTGTGATCAGACGCGGTCGGCGGCGATCAGCAGGTATTGGAAGCTGCCGCTCTTGTACGCCTCCAGGAACGCGTCCTCGATCCCCGTGGCCAGGTGCGTCCTGGCCCGCAGCTCCCAGTAGGGGATGGTGGCCGCGGTGAGGTCGATGACGCTGACCGGGACGAGCCGGTTGGCCGCCATCTCCTTGAAGTACGTGCTGCGGGAGTGGATGTCGCAGATGTAGTGGGCGTTGATCTGGCTGATGGCCCGGGACGGCAGGCCGTAGGCGTCGTTGTAGCAGCCGGTGATGCAGACGTATCGGCCGCCCCGGGCCAGCAGCCTGGCGTGCTCGGCGAACAGCAGGGACAGTTCGACGTACATGGTGCTCTCGTTGTTCCACGAGGCGTGGAACGCGCCGGTGGGGAAGCCGGTGTCGAGCATGTTGCGGAAGTGGAAGCGCACCTTGTCGCTGACGCCGCGCTCCTCGGCCTGCCGGTTGGCGAAGGCCACCTGCGACTCCGAGATGGACACGCCGTCGGCCTCGCAGCCGAAGCGCAGGTGGGCGAGCAGGCTGGAGCCGCCACGGCCGCACCCGGCGTCGAACACGCGGTAGTCGGGGCGCGGCGGCCCGAGGTGCGCCATGAGCATCTCGGCCTGCGCGGTCTCCAGCCGGTGCAGCTCCTTGACCACCCGGCTCTCCCGCGTCGAGGCCGGGCCCTCCAGGACCGACCAGTCCACCTCGCCCACCCCGTAGTGGTGGTGGTAGAGGCCGTCCACCTCGCCGAGGCGCAGGTTGACTGGGTTCTCCTCGGTGTTCCAGTAGTCGGCGACCGACTGCTGGTAGAGGCTGTTCAGCACGGGGGCATGGGGCGTCATGGTCATCAACGGCTCCTTCTCAGTTACGGGACGGGGTGACGGTCAGGACTGGTAGCGGCTGCTGCTGCCGTGCCATTCGAGGCACCCGGCCATCCACGCCTGCGCGCCGCGCAGGAACCGCTTGAGCTCGGGCGAGGGGACGGCCGACAGCGCCTGCCTGCTCTGCTCGAAGCCGCGGACGAAGTCGTTGTGCAGGTGCACGGCGCGCTCGGTGGCCTCGCGGGCCGAGCAGCCGTCCTCGGCGGCCATGAGCAGGATGACGTTGGAGTCGGGCAGCTCGTCGGCCGCCTCCTTGGCCGCCGAGTGCAGGTCGTTGACCAGCACGCTCGCGGTGCCCGCCTGCATGAGCGCGGTGTGGAAGCGCGGCTCGGCGAACAGCTCGGCGGGCAGCCGGTAGCCGCCCACGACGTCGATGAGCGTCATCGAGGTGTAGAAGCTGTCGTGCTGGCGGGCGGCCAGGTAGCGCCAGACGGGCGGCGGCGTCTCCAGGTAGCGCCAGGCGGCGTAGGCGGCCCAGCTGACGTACATCTGGCTCGTGATGTTGCGGACCCGCAGGATCTGCGCGTCGGTGGCGTGGCGGGCGACGTGGCTGAGCGCCGAGCGCAGCGCCACCAGCACGGGGTCGGCGGCGATGGCCGCCTCGAGCTGCTCGGTGTAGCGGCCGGCGTCGGGCGGCGGGTCCATGGCGGAGGTCACCAGCGCCAGCCGCGGTGGCAGCTCGGTCGGGGTGGCGCCGAGGTCGGTCTCGTCGGCGTAGTAGTCGTCGGCGGCCCACCAGGCGGCGTTCATCTGGGCGGCGATCAGGAGCCGGTCGGGGTCGTCGGTGTCGGGGTGGGCGAGCGTGGCCAGCCGGCCGAACCCGGTGGCGGCGAACTCCTCCATCCGCCCCTCGTGCAGGCCGATGCGCCCGGCCCAGGCCGTCAGCCGCCGGTCCACCTCCGCGGCGAGCGCGTCGTCCACGCGGACGGTCTCGGGGCAGAGCAGCGGCGGGTACGTGCCGTCGCCCCACTCGCGCTCGCGGTAGGGGAGGGGTGTCAGGTCGGACCCGGGCACGGGCCCCACCGGCGAACCGGGGGGCTCGTGCCCGTCCCCCTCCTCGTACGCGCGCCGGTGCGGCAGCAGCGCGGCCCGAAGGCTCAGCGAGGACGAGCCCAGCCCGGCGGGCCCGGCCAGGAGCCGCGCCACCGGAGCGTCATGGGGGGAGATGTCCGGCATGTCACGCCTCTTCCTGGGGTTGGCCGGTCACGAGCGCGGGGCGGCGATGTCGACGTCCTCCAAGATCCCGATCGCGTCCGGCACCAGGATCGCCACCGAGAAGTAGGCACTGACCAGGTACGACATCACGGCCCGCTCGTTGATCCCCATGAAGCGCACGTTCAGCCCCGGCTCGTACTCCTCGGGGATGCCCGTCTGGTAGAGGCCCACCACGCCCTGGTCCTCCTCGCCCGTCCGCAGCGCCAGGATCGACGTCGTCCGCGCGCCGGAGATCGGGATCTTGCCGCAGGGGAAGATGGGGATGCCCCGCCAGGCCGGCACCTCGTGGCCGCCCACGTCGGTGCTGCCGACCACCAGCCCCCGCTTGTTGCACTCGCGGAAGAACGCCGCGATCGCCTTCGGATGGGCGAGCAGCAGCTTCGTCTTGCGGCGCATGCTGATCAGCTCGTCGAGGTCGTCGGGGGTGGGCGGGCCCGACCAGGTGTAGATGCGCTGGTCGTAGTCGGTGTTGTGGAGCAGCCCGAACTCGCGGTTGTTGAGCAGCTCCCACTCCTCGCGCTCGCGCAGCTCGTGGATGGTCAGGCGGAGCTGCTGCTCGATCTGGTTCATCGGCTGGTTGTAGAGGTCGGCCACCCGGGTGTGCACGCGCAGGATGGTCTGGGCGACGCTCAGCTCGTATTCGCGGGGGTGCAGGTCGTAGTCGACGAACGTGCCGCCGATGGCCGGCTCGCCGCTGTGCCCGGCCGCGACCTGCACCGCCGCCTCGCCGCGGCGGTTGGCGGGCCGGCTCAGCACCTCCAGGTAGCGGGCCAGATGGTCGCGCAGCTCGGGGGAGCGGTCGGCGACGCGGCGCAGCTCCCAGCGCGGCGCCACCAGCACCGTGCAGGCCGTCGCCGCGCGGTAGGTGCACGGCCAGCGCGGGTCGTCCTCGGTCAGCGCCTCGTCGCCGAACTGGTCGCCGGCCGCGATGATGCCGAGGAACTGGCGGTCGCCGTACGGGCCGGTGCCCAGGCGCTCGAGCCGGCCGTGGGCGATCACGCAGGTCTGGTTCACCGGACGGCCCGCCTCGGCGACGATCTCGCCCGGCTGCACCTCGCGGGCGGTGAACGTGGAGGCGATCTCCGCCAGCACGGCGGGGTCGCCGAAGCCGCGCAGGGCCGGGATCTCCGTCAGCGTCTCCGGCACGACGCGGACGTCGTCGGCCCCGTTGTTGGACACCGCCACCCGCCCGCGCCCGATGCGATGGGTCAGCCGGCGGTTCACCCGGTACGTACCGCCGCGCACGTCCACCCAGGGCAACATGCGCAGCAGCCAGCGGGAGCTGATCGCCTGCATCTGGGGGACGGTCTTGGTGGTGGTGGCCAGGTTGCGCGCGGCCCTCGTGTCGAGGCTCAGCCGCGTCTCCGTCGGCTCCGTGGGCATCTTTCCTCCGGGCGGGGTCGGCAGGGCAGTCGCCACTAAAAGTAGTGATATTGATACGGAGCGTAGGAGTCTCTGCGCGGACAGGAATGCTGGCGATCGCGGAAGGTCGATGTCACGGGCCCGCCACCCTTGGAGGAGCCCGTGATGGGAACCGCCTGACCTGGTGTGAAATCCCGCCTCGCGGCGGAGGGCTAAAGGTATCGCCAATCACTCGATCCCAGCGCCGACGCGCCCTGAGGGCCCATCATCGTCATCCCGCCGTCCACGAACACCGTCGCCCCCGTCACGTACGACGCCGCGGGCCCCGCCAGGAACGCCACCACGGCCGCCACCTCGCGGGCGTCGCCCGGCCGCGGGATCGGGTTGCCGGGCCTGCTGCCGGTCTGCGGCGGCATGTCCTCCTGCCCGGTCATCGGCGTCGCGATCTCGCCCGGCGCGACGGCGTTGACCGTGATGCCGTGCTCGGCCAGCTCCAGCGCGAGCACCCGGCTCAGCATGCGCAGCCCGCCCTTGGCCGCGCAGTACGGCCCCGAGCCCATCTTCGGGTACTCCTCGTGCACGCTGGTGATGTTCACCACCCGCCCGCCCCGCCCCGAGGCGACCATGCGGCGGGCCGCCCGCTGCGCGCACAGGAACGGCCCGTCCAGGTCCACCGCCAGCACCGACCGCCAGCGGTCGTAGCCCATCTCCAGCAGCGGCTCGTGGCTGCCGGTGCCCGCGTTGTTCACCAGCACGCCGAGCCCGCCCAGCTCGTCGGCCAGCTCGTCCACCACCGCCGCCGCGCGTTCGGGATCAGTCAGGTCGTGCTGACGGACGGCGGGGGCGCGGCCGGTCGCGCGCACGAGGCGGGCCGTCTCCTCCGCGCCGTCCTTGTCCCGGTGGTAGGTGACGCCCACCTCGAAGCCCTGCTCCGCCAGCGCCACCGCGGTGGCCTTGCCGATGCCGGAGTCGGCCCCCGTCACGATCGCGACTTTGTCGTAGGTGTCGTTCATGAGCTGTTTCCTGCCCCTGGCGGGGAGGGGAAACCGGCGCCCAGCTCGGCGATGCGGCGGTGCAGCCGCGGGTCCTCCCAGAAGCCGGTGTGGGCGCCGATGGCGGGCGGCGGCTGGCCGTACAGGAAGCGGCAGTCCGGCGGGTCGGGCAGCTGCTCGTCCACGTCCTCGCGTACGGGGCCGCCGATGTAGTCGGTGTCGCACCAGAAGTTGCGCCAGCGGGCCACCTGGATGCCGGGCCCGTGGGCGAGCCGGCGGAACAGCTCGTCGTTGAAGTAGGCGGGGAAGCCCCAGGCGTAGAGGGTGCGCAGCGGCGAGCCGAACGTCACCAGCGTCACCCGGTCGTCGCGCGGCCTGGAGCAGGGCTGGGCGAGCGCGGCGGCGGCGATGACCGAGCCCTGGCTGTGGGCGGCCAGCAGCGGGACGCCGCCGTTGTCGTGCAGCCACCACAGCCGCCGCTGCAGCTCGGGGACGGCGCGCTCGGCGTACGACGGCGGGGCGAGCGGATGGCAGTGCCGCGGCCAGAACGTGGCGACGTCCCACAGCACGCCGATGAGGCGGCGGTTGCGCTCGTCCTTCCAGCCCAGCCGCAGCAGCCCGACCAGCACGAACGGCAGCAGCATCGCGATGCCCGCGCACAGCGAGGTGAGCCAGTTGGCGTTGGTCGGCAGGTCGTCGTGCCACCACACCCGCCACTGCACCCAGGCCAGCACCATGCCGCCGACCGCCATCAGCGCCGTCAGCAGCAGGTCGAGGTCGCGCGGCACCCTGGCCAGCCGGCGGGCTCTGGCCACGCGGGCCGGCCAGCTCTCGACCAGCCGCCGGTGCCACTCGGGGACCGGGCGCTCGTCCACCGTGGACGCCCACCACCGCTTCAGCGGGCCGTCGGGGACGGCGAAACGCCCGCGGTAGTGGCGGGCCATCCCGGCAGCGCCCCTCACGCCGCTGCCCCACCAGCGCACCCCCTGGTAGAGCAGGAAGCAGAGCAGCAGGAGCACGGGGACCACGATGAGGTACGGGATGACGTTCCTGATGATCGGGAACACCGCGATCGGCGTCTCCGCCGTCCCCGGCTCAGGGACGTCCAGGCAGCCGCCGCGGCGCGGGTCGTGGCAGGGCCGCAGCGTGCCCAGCCACTCGGCCACCAGCAGCAGCGTGGCCAGCATGAACGTGTTGAGCGCGGCCACCGCGAGCCCCAGCACCACGAACGGCGCACCCCAGCGGAACCTGCCGCCCAGCCGGCCGTCACCGCTCGTCAGGACGGCGGACGCCCCGACCGCGACGCCCAGCCCAAGCCCTGTCCAGATCCACCCGTAGTCGGTCTCCCACACCGACAGCAGCGCCACCCCGGCGGCGAACCCGACCGGCACGAGCACGGCCCGCGCGGCAACACCGGGCCAGTCGGCCCTGGTCCACGCGGCGGCGGCCAGGGTGACGGGGACGAGGAAGAGCGCGCCGAGCACGCCCGCGTACACGCCGTTCATGAACACCTGCAGGCCGGGCAGCTCGTGCGGGCCCGCGCCGAACGGGTCGCCCGGCGGCTGCCCGGCGGCCAGCACCGCCGAGAGCGCCATCGCCGCCCCCGCCACCGCCAGCAGCGCCCACGAGCCGGCTTTCCGCCTGCCGACGAGGGCGAGCGCGCACAGGCCGATCACGGCCAGCGGGACGGCCACGCCGATCGCCTCCCACGGCCCAGGGAGCGGCCTGACCGCGTGCGACGTCCACGTGACCAGCGCGGCGACGAGCGCCACAGCACCGGCCACGTGCAGGCGGGTGAGCGTCCTGGTGTGCTCGACGTCGTCCCAGAACGCGGGGTCCGACAGACCTGGGAACTCGCCCTCGCCTAGCCCCGTCTCCCTGGGTGGCACGCCGGTGTCATAGGCGGGCGGTTTCGTCTGGTCGTAGCGGTTCTGGGAGGTGTGGGCCAGCAGGTACAGGACGGCGATGACCAGCAGCGGCACCAGCGCGCCCACCAGGATCCGTACGCCGGGCCGCTCAGGCGGCAGCAGCCAGGCCGGCCAGCGCGCGCACGCCGGCACGCCTCCGCACTGGTACGCCACGTAGTCGACCGGGATGGCGGCGGCCAGCAGCACCAGGTTGAGCGTCAGGCCGAAGGACGCCACCCTGGCCGCCCACAGGAACACCGCGAACCGGCGCGGCCTGCCCGGCAGCCACGGCGGGAACATGCGGGCCGCCATGTTCGCCATCGCGAACGGCAGCAGCAACAGCCACAGCACCCGCCAGGCGCTGCCCGAGGTCAGGCCGCCCCACGAGTACGCCTCCACGTGCCGCCCTTCGCGGTCGGCCGTCCGGTAGAAGCCGGCGATGCGGTCGCCGGAGACCTGCATGGGGGCGAGGTCGTCGAGCAGCGACTGGGGCGACGTGCCGCCCACCCCGTGCAACCGGATCTCCACCACCCCGGACAAACCGTCCGGCCGCCGTCCCAGCCCGGCCGCCACCCTGCGCGCAGGCTCATCGTGCCCCGTGCTCGCGGTCGTCATGGCGCCACCTCCGTCAGCGGGGGACTCCATGATGAATCCCGCGGGCGGCGCCGCGCATGAGTAATCCCGGCGCGTCGCCCACATGGGCCCCTGTCCTGCGCGGACGCGACCCGCGTGGCCAGGCCGGGGCGCACCGCTCCCGGCCGTGCAGGACCGCCGCGTCCATGGCCGGGGCCGCCCGGCTCGGGTCACCAGCCCTGGTCGCGCAGGAAGACCGCGCAGCGGGCGGTCCAGTCGGCGGCCGTCGGGTTCTCGCCCGCCGCCAGGCCGAGGCCGTGCCGGCCGTTCGGGTAGACGTGGAGCTCCTGCGTGACCCCGTGCCTGGCCAGCGCTCCGGCCAGCTCAAGGGTGCCGGCAACCGGGACGGACTCGTCGTCGGCCGTGTGCCACAGGAACATCGGCGGCGTGGCGGCGGACACGCGTCCGGGCAGCGACAGCTCGGCGCGCAGCGACGCGGGCGCAGCGGGGCCGAGCAGGTTGCCGGCGGAGCCGCGGTGCCCGTCGAGCACCGTCACGGGATAGCCCAGGACGGCCAGGCCGGGCCGCGGGTCGGCGCGGTCGATCGCGTCGGGCGGGCCCTCGGGCAGCGCCGGGCCGGGCTCGGTGGCCAGCAGGCCCGCCAGGTGGCCGCCCGCCGAGAACCCGAGCACCCCCACCCTGGCCGGGTCCACACCTTGAGCGGAGGCGTGGTGGCGGACCCAGCGCACCGCTCTCGCGGCGTCGAGCAGCGGCAGCGGGTGGCGGTGCGGCGCGAGGCGGTAGCGCAGCACGTACGCGGCCACGCCGAGCCCGTTCAGCCACCGCGCCACCGGGGCGCCCTCGTGGTCGGCCAGATGGTGGTAGCCCCCGCCGGGGAACACCACGACCGCCGGCGCGGGCCGCGCCGCGCGTACGGGGAAGGCGGTGATGGTGGCCGCGCCGTCCGCCGGCCACAGGGGGTGCTCGCTCACGTGCTCGCCTCTCGTCGTCGCCTCTCGTCCTCGTCAGGGCACGGATGCTAGCGCCCGACGGCTGGTTCCGTACCGGCGACCTGGGGGTGACGCTCCCCGACGGTTACGTACAGGTCGTCGACCGCGCCGAGGACGTCATCATCTCCGGAGGCGAGAACATCGCCTCCATCGAGGTCGAGAACGTCCTGACCGCCCACCCCGCCCGCTTCAAGGCCCCCAAGTCCGTCCACTTCTGGGATCTCCCCAAGACCTCCACCGGCAAGATTCAGAAAGCCGTGCTGAGGCGGCGCGCCGCAGGTTAGGCGGCCACCAGAAGGGAAGGTCGCCCCCACGGATGCGACGATCGGCAGTGGGGGTGTCATGGTCGATTCCCGTGGCGTCTTCCGGCGCAAGCCGGTGGAGCAGATCGCCACCGAGCACGAGGGGGAGCTGGCCAGGACCCTCGGCATGTGGCAGCTCACCGCCATCGGCGTGGGCGGCATCATCGGGGCCGGCATCTTCGCGCTGGCCGGCGCCGTCGCCCACGAGACGGCCGGGCCCGCGGTGCTGGTGTCGTTCCTCATCGCGGGGGTGGCCAGCGCCGCCGCCGCGCTCTCCTACGCCGAGTTCGCCGGCCTCATCCCGAAGGCAGGCTCCGCCTACACCTACGGCTACGCGGTGCTCGGCGAGATCGTCGGCTGGTTCATCGGCTGGGACCTGCTGCTGGAGTACACCGCCATCGTCGCGGTCGTCGCCATCGGCATCTCCGGCTATTTCGGCTTCCTCGTCCAGAGCCTCGGCTTCACGCTGCCGCCCTGGATGCTGGGCGCGCCGGGGACCGGCGAGGGGCGCGTGGTCGACCTGTTCGCGGCCCTGCTGTGCCTGTTCATCGCCTACCTGCTGAACCTCGGCATCCGCGCCGCCGCCAGGTTCGAGACGTTCGTGGTGGCCATCAAGGTCGCCGTCGTGCTGCTCGTCATCGTCGTCGGGTTCTTCCACATCAACACCGCCAACTACTCGCCGTTCTTCCCGTTCGGCATCGGCGGCGCCATCACCGGCGCGGCGACGGTGTTCTTCGCGGTGTTCGGCTACGACGCCATGAGCACCGCCGCCGAGGAGTCGCGCGACGCCCAGCGCCACATGCCCAAGGCGATCATCTACTCGCTGATCATCGCGATGGTCCTGTACGTGCTGGCCACGCTCGTGCTCACCGGCATGCAGAACTACCGCGAGATCGACCCGGAGAGCGGCTTCTCCTCGGCGTTCGCCTCCGTCGGGCTGTCCGGGCTGGCCTCGCTCATCGCGGCCGGCGCGATCATCGGCATCCTGACCGTCATGTTCACGTTCATGCTGGGCGTGACGCGGGTGTGGTTCGCGATGAGCCGCGACGGGCTGCTGCCGGCGTGGTTCGCCAGGCTGCACCCCGTACGGCGGGTGCCCACCCGCGTCACCTGGATCGTCGGGGCGGCCTCCGCGGTGATCGCCGGGTTCCTGCCCATCAGGGAGGCGGCCGAGCTGACCAACATCGGGATCCTGCTGGCGTTCGTGGTGGTGTGCGCGGCGGTGATCGTGCTGCGCTACCGGCAGCCCGACCTGCCGCGCACGTTCCGCACGCCGTGGATGCCGGTGGTGCCCGCGATCGGGGTGGTCTTCTCGATCTGGCTCATCACGTTCCTGGACCCGCACACCTGGCTGCGCTTCGCCGTCTGGTTCGTCATCGGCCTGATCATCTACTTCGCCTACAGCCGCCGCCACTCGGCCCTGCAGTGACCCTCAGCCGAACGCCCCCGGCGCCGCCGATCGTCGTGGTCAAGAGGGGCTCTGGCGCCAGTGGTCGTCGGCGAGCGCCCAGGCGACGGTCCAGTCGCGGTAGCGGACGCGGTCGAGGGCGTGGCGGAAGGCGGCGAACAGCGTCAGCACGAGGCAGGCGGCCACGCCGAGGATCATGAGGGCCGTCGCCGCCGCCGTGATGCGCAGCTCGGCCTCGCTGGGCGGCGGCGGAGCCGGGCGGCCTGAGCTGTCGACCCAGATGGTGAGCTGCGCGCCGGCCTTGGCGGGGGAGAGCACGGACACCTTCCCGGTGTGCCGCCGGCCGGACGCCGTCGTCCAGCCCGCCGGGACCAGCCCGCCGCCGCCCACCTCGCCGAAGGACAGCGTCGTCACCGGCGTGTCGGCCAGCAGCGTCGCCCGGACCTGCTGGCGGCCCGCGCCGGTGGCCAGTGCGCCCGCGTACGCCTGGCGGGCGGCGGCCGTCGCCGGCCACAGGGAGAGCAGGATCAGCAGCGCCGCCACCACCAGCCCCGCGCTCTCCCACCGGTCGGTACGCCGGCGCAGCGGGTTGCCGTCAGGGCGGTAGCGCCGTACGAGCCGCGTCACGCCGTCGATCACCAGCTTCATCGAGCACCCCCCAGCACGGACTTTAGGGCCTTTGCCGCCGCCCGTCCGGGAGTCCGCGATCCCGCCCCGCCGCCCTGCCCGTCAACGCGCTGACGAACCCCCACAACGCTCTCGAAAAGGACGCTGACCTCGGCGTTCAGTCCTGCTTGCGGGCGGCGGGACGGGCGCGTACGTGCATGCGCTCGCCCTGCTTGCCGAACAGCGCCAGCACCTCGCACGGCTCGTCGCCCGGGTTGATGAACGCGTGCGGCGTCCGCGTGTCGAACTCGGCCACCTCCCCGGCCACCAGCGTCGTGTCGTGCGGCCCGAGCAGCAGGCGCAGCCGGCCCGACAGCACGTACAGCCATTCGTAGCCCTCGTGCACCTGCTGCTCGGGCAGGTAGCCCGGGTAGTGCGGCGGATAGATCTGCTTGAACGCCTGCAGCCCGCCGGGCCGCCGGGTGAGCGGGATGTAGGTCATGCCGTGCCGCTTGACCGGCCGCATGTGCACGCGCGGGTCGCCCGTCACGGGCGCGTCGATCAGCTCGTCGAGCTGCACCTGGTAGGCCCTGGCCAGGAGCAGCAGGAGCTCGAGCGTCGGCTTGCGGCCGCCGGACTCCAGCCGGGACAGGGTGCTGACCGAGATGCCGGTGCTCTTGCCGAGCTGCGTGAGCGTGATGCCGCGCTCCAGGCGCAGGGCCCGCAGCCGGGGACCCACCGCCTGGAGCACCTCGTCGAGTTCCATGGATCCCACCTTGCCATTTCGGCAACGAAGTTTGTCAACTCGCCGGCGGCTCGCGCACAGTTGCCTGGCATACGGAAGGGAGACCGCGACATGAAGACGTACGACGTGGTAGTGATCGGCGGCGGCGCCGCCGGGCTGAGCGGGGCGCTCACGCTGGGCCGGGCCCGCCGCAGCGTGCTGGTGGTCGACTCGGGCCGGCCGCGCAACGCCCCCGCCGAGGGGGTGCACGTCTACCTCGGCCGCGAGGGCACGCCGCCGGCGGAGCTGCTGGCCGCCGGGCGCGAGGAGGTGGCCGCGTACGGCGTGCGCGTCGAGAACGCCGCCGTGACGGGAGCGGAGCGGCTCGGTGACGGGCGCTTGCGCCTCACGCTGGACGACGGCACCGCCGTCGAGGCCGCCAGGCTGCTGGTGGCCACCGGCCTGATCGACGAGTTGCCCCCGCTGCCAGGACTGGCCGAGCTGTGGGGCAAGGACGTGCTGCACTGCCCGTACTGCCACGGCTGGGAGGTACGCGACCAGGCCGTCGGCGTGCTCGGCACCGGCCCGCTCGCCGTGCACCAGGCGCTGCTGTGGCGGCAGTGGAGCGACGACGTGACCCTGTTCCTGCACACCATGGAGAAGCCGTCCGGCGAGCAGCGCGAGCAGCTCGACGCCCGGGGCGTCGCGGTCGTCGAGGGCGAGGTGACGGAGCTGGTCCTCAAGGACGGGCGGCTCCACGGCGTGCGGACGGCCGACGGCCGCGAGCACGCCCGCCAGGCGCTGGCTCTGGGCACGCGGCTGACCGCCCGCGTCGGACCGCTGGCGCGGCTCGGCCTGGAGACCGCCGAGATGGAGATGGGCGGCCACGTGGTGGGCACCCACATCCCCGCCGACCCCACGGGCCGCACGTCCGTGCCGGGCGTGTGGGCGGCGGGGAACGTCACCAGCCTCTTCGAGCAGGTCATCGGTTCGGCGGCGGCGGGCGTCAAGGCCGGCGCCGCCATCAACGCCGACCTGATCGAGGAGGAGACCAGAGCCGCCGTCACCGCCCTCCGGGCCACCCAGGCCGAGGTGACCCCTGAGGAGCTGTGGGACGGCCGCTACTCCGAGCGCGAGCGCCTCTGGACCGGCGAGCCGAACGTGGTGCTCGTCCGCGAGCTGAGCGACCTGCCGCCGGGCCGGGCGCTCGACCTGGGCAGCGGCGAGGGCGGCGACGCGGTGTGGCTGGCGAAGCGGGGCTGGCGGGTCACCGCGGCCGACGTGTCGGGGGTGGCGCTGCGCCGGGCGGCCGAACTCGCCGAGCGCATGGGCGTGGCCGACCGGATCGGCTGGCAGCAGCACGACCTCGGCCGGTCCTTCCCCGAGGGCACGTACGACCTGGTCACCGCCTGCTACCTGCACTCACCGCACGACCTGCCCCGCGAGAAGATCCTGCGGGCCGCCGCCGCGGCCGTCGCGCCCGGCGGGGTGCTGCTGGTGGCCGGGCACGCCGCCGGGCCGCCCTGGGAGCAGAACCCCCACCCCGACGTGCACCTCCCGACGCCCCGCGAGGTGCGCGAATCGCTGGACCTGACCGAGGGGGAGTGGGAGGTGCTGAAGGAGGCCGAGTTCGAACGCCCCCAGACCGCCCCCGACGGCACCCCCACCCTCCGCAAGGACAACGTCCTGATGCTCCGCCGTCTGTGATCTACAGTGTAAAGGCGCCGGGCTCGGCGCGGTACACCGTCCCCTTGCCGGCCAGCGTCACCGAGGGGGCGGCGGCAGGGACGAACGCCGACTCGCCGGGGCGCAGCGTCAGATCGTCGCCGAGGCGGGCCTCGCCCTCCACGCACAGCACGATCTGCGGCACCCCGCCGGGCAGCTGATCGGTGTGCTCGCCGGTCAGCTCGTGGCGGGTGAGGGCGAACTCGGGGGCGGGCGGCCGGTAGGAGTACGCCCCTCGGGGGTCCTCGGCCGGCTCGACCCGGTGCGGGGCGGTCGGCGTGAAGTCCACGACGCGCATCAGCTCGGGCACGTCCACGTGCTTGGAGGTGAGCCCGCAGCGCAGCACGTTGTCGGAGTTGGCCATGATCTCGACGCCGATGCCGCCGAGGTAGGCGTGGGGGACTCCGGCGCCGAGGTAGAGGGCCTCGCCGGGGGCCAGGCCGACGTGGTTGAGCAGGAGGGCGGCGACGATGCCCGGGTCGCCGGGGTAGGCGCGGGCGATGCCGGCGTAGACGGTCAGTTCGTCGTCCTCCGCGGCTTCCATCAGGGCGCGCTCGACGCCGGCGCGCAGCGGGCGGGCGGCGTCGTCCAGCATCTCGGCGAACACCCGGCGCAGCGCGGCTCCTGGCTCGCCGGTGGTGAGGGCGTCGATCCAGGGGCGCAGGCCGGGCAGGCCGAGTCGGTCGAGGAGCGCGGCGGTGGCGGCGGGGGCGCGGAAGCCGCACAGGCCGTGGAAGGGGGTGAGGGCGCACACCATCTCGGGCTTGTGGGAGGCGTCCTTGTACGTGCGGGTGCGGTCGTCGAGCGGGATGCCGCGGGCGTTCTCGGCGGCGTAGCCGGCCTTGGCCTGCTCGGTGGTGGGGTGGACCTGGAGGGAGAGCGGGCGTTCGATGGCGAGGACCTTGAGCAGGTAGGGCAGCTCGGGGCCGAAGCGGTCGGCGGCGGGGGCGCCGAGGGTGGCGGCGGGGTCGTGGGCGATGAGCTCGTTCAGCGGGACGCCGCCGGCGGTCGAGGGTGCGCCGGGGTGGGCGCCCATCCAGAGTTCGGCCTGCGGTTCGCCGGTCGGCTCCGTGCCGAACAGGCGCGGCAGGGCGGTGACCGAGCCCCAGTCGTAGGGGCGGATGGTGGTGGCCAGCCGCATGGGGGCGGTGGCCGGTGGCAGGTCGGGGTGTGGCACGGCGTTGGCTCCAATCGTCGTTCATGGAGCGTAGAACGCGTGCGGGGGGAGTGCGTGCCCGGGGATGGGCCGCGCGGGGCGGCCCATGTGGTCAGCCGGCGCGTGGGCCCAGCAGGACGGGCATGGCGCGGGTGCTGTTGCCGAGCAGGGTGTCCAGCGGCGGCAGGTCCTCGGCGGGCGTGGCGAGCCGCATGCCGGGGAAGGCGGTGAACAGCGCGCGCAGCGCGATCTCGCCTTCCAGCCTGGCCAGTGGCGCGCCCAGGCAGAAGTGCGGGCCGTGGCCGAAGGCGAGGTGCTGGGTCTGCCGGCGGGTGATGTCGAAGCGGTCGGCGTCGGGTCCGTACTGGTCGGGGTCGCGTCCGGTGGAGGCGAAGCAGGCCAGGACGGGCTCTCCCGCGCGTACGCGGACGCCGTCGAGTTCGACGTCGCGTACGGCGTAGCGCATCGGGAAGTACGCGATGGGCGAGTCCCACCGCAGGGTCTCCTCGACGGCGGCGCTGTACGGGCACTGCCCGGACAGCAGCATCCCGAGCTGGCCGGGCTGGCCGAGCAGGGCGCCGATGGCGTTGGTGATGAGGTTGACGGTGGTGACGTGCCCGGCGATGAACAGCAGCTCGATGGTGGCGAACAGCTCGTCCTCCGACAGCCGCCCGCCGTCCTTCTCGTGCAGCCGGAACAGGTCGGTGATGAGGTCTTCTCCCGGCGTGCCGCGGCGCTCGTCGATGATCTGGTCGAGCAGTTCGTGCAGCTCTTTGCGCAGGCCGGGCGAGTCTTCGAGGTCGCCGACCTGGGCGACGGCGTCGGTGAGGCGGTGCAGCTCGTCCTGGTGCTCGGGCGGGATGCCGATGAGCTCGGAGATGACCTCGCGAGGCAGCGGGTAGGCGTATTCGAGCCGCAGGTCCACCGGCTGGTCGGGCGGTTGCTCCGCGAGGTGGTCGATGAGCCGGGCGGTGAGTTCCTCGATGCGCGGGCGCAGGCCGTTGAGCCGGCGTTGTGAGAACGCGGCGGTGAGCGGCATGCGCAGCCGCCGGTGGTGTTCGCCTTCGGCGTTGAGCATGGAGGTGTCGGTGACGATGCGGTCGATGGCGGTGCCCGGTGGCAGGGCGTCGCGGCCTGACCAGTGGCGCAGCTCCCTGGACAGGTCCGGGTGGGTGAGGACGGTCATGAGCGTGGCGTACCGGGTGGCGGCCCAGGCCGGTACGCCCTCCGCGGTCACCGGCACGAGTGGTCCCGCGGCGCGCAGGCGTTCGTTGTCGGCGTGGATGTCGCGGGTGGCCGGGTCGAGGATGAAGCGGTCGTCGGTCATGGTCATCCCGTTCGTCGTGGGCTGACCGCCAGGGCGGTCACGTCCATGCCGGGGTCCTGGTCGAGGTAGAGGTCGCGGACGAGTTCGCCGGCGGCGGGCGCGTTGCACAGGCCGTGGCCGGAGAAGCCGGTCGCGTACAGGAAGGCCGGTGGGCCTGGCTGGTGGCCGATGAAGGCGGTCTTGTCGGGGCTGGCGTCGCGCAGTCCGGTGACGGCGGTGTGCAGGGCGAGGCCGGCCAGGCTCGGGTACGTCTCGGCGAGCCGGGCGGCGACGTCGCGGCGCCAGGACTCGCGGTCGGGCCCTGGGTAGCCCATGCCGATGAGCATGCGGTCGTCGCGCCGCCGGATCAGCAGGCCGCTGGCGGCGTGCAGGGTGACCGGGATGTCGGGCGTGCCGGGCGGGAGCGGGTCGGTGGTGAGCAGCTCCTGCTCGATGGGTTCGGTGAGCGGCAGGTCCACGCCGGCGCAGCGGACGAGCGAGGCCGACCAGGCGCCGGCGGCGCAGACGACGGCGTCGGCGGACAGTTCGCCGTCGGCGGTCTGGACGCGGCCTGCTTCGGCGTCGATGGCGGTGACCGGGCAGCCGGTGCGCAGGGTGGCGCCGGCTTTCTCGGCGGCCATGGCGTAGGCGGTGACGATGGCGGTGGTGTCGGAGATGTAGGCGTCGGGCGAGTAGGCGGCGGCCAGCAGCGGCAGGTCGCCGATGAGCGGGTTGCGGCGCCTGGCCTCCTTGGCGCCGATGAGCCCGACGTCGACGCCTGCGGCGTGCTGGGCGGGCAGGTCGGCTTCGAAGGCGGTGACCTGCTCGGGTTCGGTGAACAGCACGAGGTAGCCGACCTGCCGCAGTGGCAGGTCGATGCCGGGCCTTTCGGGGAAGGCGTGGTAGGCGGCGAGGCTGCGGACGGCGAGCGCGGAGCTGACCGGGTTGCCGGCGAAGTAGGTGCGTACGACGTCGGCGGTGGCGCGGGAGGCGCCGGAGCCGAGCGTGCCGCGTTCGAGCAGGGTGACGTCGGTTCCGGCTTCGGCGAGGTGGTAGGCGATCGACAGCCCGATGACGCCGCCGCCGATCACCACCACGCGGGATCCGGCGCTCATGCCTGGACCTGCAGTCTGCGCAGGTGGGCTCCGGCCTCCCAGGGGAACAGGTGCAGGTTCCAGCCGCCGAGGCAGTTGCAGTAGAGGGCCATGTGGGCCATGATCGCGATGTAGTCCTCATGGCTGTCGAGGCGTTCGAGGCCGTCCAGGAGGCGCTGGGTGAAGTCCCAGAGGCGGTCGAGGCCGCAGTAGCCGAGGAACTCGGCGGGTGTGTGGGCGAGCTGGCGGGTCATCTGGCGCAGCCAGGGCATGGGCATGCCGTCGAGTGCGGCGCGGACGAGGCCGCCATAGCAGCTGTAGCCGAGCGGGCGGGTCTCGCCGTTGACGAACAGCAGGGTGGTCAGGACGGTCTCGTAGCTGCCCGCGCCGGACGGGATGCGGCCTTCGTGCAGGTCGAGGAGCTCTCTGGGCGGGTCGAGCCAGATGCGCTCGGTCTCGGCGTGCACCTCTTTGGCGAGCTGGTTGAGCTCGGGGTCGCCGACGGGCAGGCGGGGCAGCACGTGGCCGCCGGTCTGGCCGGCGCGGCGGACTTCGGCGATGACCGGTTCCTTGGTGGTGTAGACGGAGTTCCACACTTCGCGGCCGGCGTGGATGAGGGCGTCGAGGTCCTCTTCGACGACCTGGCCGATCGGGGTGGCGGTCATGGGTTCGGTGAGTTCGCCGTACTTGATGCCGAGGTGTTGCAGGCGGGAGCAGAACAGGGTGCCGTCGGGCACGGTGCGGCGGTCCACCTTGTATTCGGCGGCGGTGTGCAGCAGGGCGTGGACCGGGGCGAGGTGGTACAGGTGGTACCCGGCGACCAGGGCGTGACCTTGGAGGCTGCGGTAGGGCAGCGCGTCCCACAGGGCCTGGGCCAGTGAGGGGTTGCGCTGGTCGAGTTCGGCGGCCACGGTGATGCCGAGGCCGGGCCAGGAGATTTCCAGTTGCTTCGTCTCGTTCACACTACGTCACTCTAACGTCACGTTTGGTGGCGATCGTGTGGGGGTGGTGGTGTTTACCGGGGCATGACCTGGGCTTATACGAAAGGGCCGCGTTCGTCGGCCCAGATGGAGGCGGGATCGACGTAGGGGCGCAGGAGGTGGGTCAGCTCGGGGTCGGGGCGGCCGTTGAGCTCGTCGGAGGCGGCCTTGCGGGCGATGCCGGCCAGCACGTCGGCGACCTGCACGCGCTCGTCGAGCTCGGAGACGACGAGCCGGAGCCCGGCCATCCGGCCGCCGAGTATCTGCTGCATCTGGGCGATGCGCTCGTCGGTCAGGGTGGTCTGGCGGTCGTGCACGACGGCGACGGGGCCGCGGCCGTCGCCCCAGGAGGTGACGGCCTGGACGATGGCGGGGATGAGCGGGTCGAGCGCGGGGAAGACGTGGGGGTCGGTCAGCAGGCGGTCGCGGAACTCCCCGACGCGGTCACGGACCTCCCACAGTGCGCGCATGACGTCGCCGGCCGGGCCTTTGGCCGTACGCAGCTCGTCGATCAGCAGGTACGTGTCGGTGACGGAGGTGGTGATGCCCTGGCCGTTCTTGGCGCGCAGCAGGTAGTTGAAGGAGTCGAGGAAGGCGGCCCACCGGCCGGGGCCGAAGGTGCGGCGGCCCTCGCGGTAGAGGGCGACGGCGTCGGCCCTGGCGAGCGGGTCGAGGCCGAGGCGCGGGGTGTGGTCGTCCTTGAGCAGGCCGGTGACCTTGCCGGTGAGCCAGAAGGTCTTGTCGGCGACGAAGACGCGGACGTGGCCGAGCACGGGGCCGCCGGGGCCGAGCAGCCAGAGCAGGGCGGCGCGGTGCTTCTCGCGCAGGACGTGGTTGGCGCGGTATTCGTCGGCGGGGGTGGGCGCTCGTACGCGCAGCTCGGCGATGACGGCGGCGGCCGCCTCGGCGTCCATGAGCACGCTGGCGTGGGCGAAGACGTCGCTGTTGCCGCCGACGAGCTTCTCGCCCTCCGCGCCGGATTCGTCGCACGCGATTTCGAGGGGTTGCGCCACGTTCATGAATCTAGCCGGGCGGGTGGTCGTGCCGCGAGGCGATTTTCCTGGGTCGGGGGCTGGGAGAATCACATGACTCCGCTGGAGGTGAAAGGACCGTATGTCCGCCGATGTCTTGACCCGTCTGGTCCGCGAGATTCACGAGGAGGCGGAGCGTGCCCGCACGTCGCCGGCTCCCGAGCTGGCGTTCTCCCTGTGGCGGCGTTTCGCCGACGGCGGGGACCGGCTGGCGTACGAGGGCGTCTATTTCGAGCGCCGCCGCAGGCTGGCCGCGCTCTTGCTGGCCGCGCATCTGGACGATCGGCCCGATCCGGCGCTGGACGACCTGCTGTGGTCGGTGTGCGACGAGTACTCCTGGGTGCTGCCGGCGCACGAGCCGGAGGGCGGTGACCCCAACGCGTTCGTGGACCTGTTCGCCGCCGAGACGGCGCAGACGCTGGCGGAGGGGGTGCGGCTGCTGGGCGGGCACGTGGACGCGCGGGTGCGGGCGCGGGTGCGCGCCGAGGTGGAGCGGCGGGTCTTCGCCCCGCTGGAGGCGGGGACGATGTGGTGGGAGTCGGCCCGGCACAACTGGTCGGCGGTGTGCGCGGGCGCGGCGGGCGCGGCGGCGCTGGCTCTGGGCGCCGATCGGGTGGTGGCGCGGCTGAAGGGCGCGATGGAGGCGTTCCTGTCGGGCACGGGCGCGGACGGCGCCTGCCTGGAGGGCCCGGACTACTGGGCGTACGGGTTCGGGTATTTCGTGTACTTCGCCGAGGCGCTGCGCGAGCACACCGGCGAGGACCTGCTGGACGATCCGCACGTGCGGGAGATGGCCGCCTACCCGGCGCGGGTGGATCTGGGTGACGGCACCAGGCCGGCGTTCGCGGACGCGCAGGCGCGCGGCGTCTATCCGGCGGGGCTGCTGTCGCGGCTGTCGGAGCGGCTGGGCGTGCCGGTGCCGGTCACCGCAGGGGAGCCGTCGTTCCACGACGACGCCTGTTATCGGTGGGCGCATCTGTCGCGGACGTTGTGGTGGGCGCGGGAGGTTCCGGTGGCGGAGCCGGAGCCGCATGCGTACCTGCCTGATGCGGGCATCGTGGTGGCGCGGTCCTGCGGGGCGGCGTTCGCGGCCAAGGGCGGGCACAACGACGAGCCGCACAACCACCTCGACGTCGGCACGTTCGTGCTGCACGTGCGGGGTGAGACGGTGCTGGACGATCTGGGCGCGCCGGAGTACACCCGCGACTACTTCCGCAAGGGCCGCTACCTGGTGCCGCAGGCGTCGGCGGAGTGGCACTCGATCCCGCTGGTCGAGGAGCGGGGGCAGGTGCCGGGGCCCGAGCGGCGGGCCGAGGTGCTGGAGCACGCCGTCGACGGCGACGCGGTGTCGTTCGCGCTCGACCTCACCGCCGCCTACGCGGTGCCCTGCCTGGAGCGGCTCACCCGGACGTTCCGGTGGCGGCCCGGCGGGCTGGAGCTGACCGACGCCTTCGGCTTCACCACGCGGGACGCGCGGGTGACCGAGGTGTTCGTGTCGCGCCGCCGCCCGGTGCTGGGCGATGGCCGGATCGTGTGGGGGCCGGTCGCGCTGGAGGTTCCGGCCGGGTGGCGGGCCGAGGCCGACCAACTGGCGGTACGCGGCCACGCCGGCGAGCAGGAGACCGTGCACCGGGTGCGCCTGTCGGCCAGGGTGCCGTCGGGCGCGCACCGGTTCACCTTCACCGTGGACGCCTGATCAGGATTCGGTGGCGGGGGCGGGGTCGGCCGGCAGGCCGAGAATGCGGCGCTTGCCGTACAGGTCGCCGAGTCGTCCCATGACTGGCATGGACAAGCCCACGGACTCCCTGGCCGCGGTCGAGTACGAGACCATGCGGCTCGGCCGGCACCGCCACCTCGACCGCAGCGCGTACATCCTGCTCACCCGGATCCGCCGCGAGGGGCCGATGTCCATCGGGCAGCTCAGCAGGGCGTTCGGCCTCGACGTCTCGACGCTCAACCGGCACACCGCCGCGTTGCTGCGCGAGGGCCTGGCCGGTCGAACGCCTCCCCGCCCGCCCCTGGCCGGCCTACGCCAGGGGCGCGGCCGGCTCCTCCTGACGCAGCGGGAAGTGGCAGGCCACCTGGTGCGCCCCGCCCTGAAGGGGCGGCTCGGTGGCGCACACGTCCTGCGCGAGCGGGCAGCGGGTGCGGAAACGGCAGCCGGTCGGCGGGTTGAGCGCGCTCGGCAGCTCGCCCTTGATCGTGGTGTCCGGGCTGGGCACGTGATCGGGGTCCGGTGAGGGGACGGCGTCCAGCAGCGCCTGCGTGTAGGGGTGGCGCGGGGCGCGGACGACCTGGTGGGCGGGCCCGATCTCGACCATCTTGCCGAGGTACATCACGCCGATCCTGTCGGCCATGTAGTCGACCACGGACAGGTCGTGGCTGATGAACACGTACGACAGGCCCAGCTCGCCCTGCAGGTCCCGCATCAGGTTGAGCACCTGGGCCTGCACCGAGACGTCCAGCGCGCTGACCGGCTCGTCGGCGACGATGAGCCGCGGGCGCAGCGCCAGCGACCTGGCCAGGCCGATGCGCTGCAGCTGGCCGCCGGAGAACTCGTGCGGGTAGCGCTCGAGCGCCGTCCTGGGCAGGCCGACCTGGTCGAGCAGCTCGGTGACCCGGGCGCGCCGCTGCGCCGCGTCGCCGACCTGCTGGATCTCCAGCGGCTCGGTGAGGATGGAGTCGATGCGCATGCGCGGGTTCATGGCCGCGTAGCTGTCCTGGAACATCAGCTGCACCTGCCGGTGCATGCGGTGGCGGGCGCGCCGGTCGAGGCCGGCGATGTCGGTGCCGTCCACGACGATGCTGCCGCCGGTGGCGGGCTCGAGCCCGGCCACGAGCCGGCCCACGGTGGACTTGCCGCAGCCCGACTCGCCCACGATGCCGAGCGTCTCGCCGGGCGCGACCTCGAACGACACCCCGGCCACGGCGCTCACCTTGCCGCTGGAGCGCTTCAGCCCGGCGCCGCCCGCGTCGTACTCCTTGACCAGGTCGCGCACGCTCAGGATCGGCTCGGCGGCGGCCGCGGCGGCCTGCTCGCGGCCGGTGGGCGGGGCGAGCACGACGGGCTCGGTGACGGGGTGCAGGCAGGCGAAGGCGTGCCCGTTCCCGGCCGCCGTGAGCGCGATGTCGCCGGTGCGGCACTCGTCGGTGGCGAAGCGGCAGCGCGGTGCGAAGCGGCAGCCGGTCAGCGGGCGCGACAGGTCGGGCGGGAGGCCGGGGATGCTGTAGAGGCGGCCGTCGCCGTCGGTGGCCGACTCGGGCAGGGCGCGCATGAGCGCCTCGGTGTAGCGGTGCCGGGGCGCGCGGAACAGCTCGGGGGTGGTGGCTGTCTCGACGACGCGGCCGGCGTACATGACGGCGACGCGGTCGGCGCGGCCGGCGATCACGCCGAGGTCGTGGGTGACCAGGATGACCGCCATCTTGAACTCTTCGCGCAGGTCGTCGATGAGCTCCAGGATCTGGCGCTGGGTGGTGACGTCCAAAGCCGTGGTGGGCTCGTCGGCGATGAGCAGGCGCGGGGAGCGGATGAGCGCCATGGCGATGACCACGCGCTGGCGCATGCCGCCCGACAGCTGGTGCGGGTAGTCGTCGACGATCTTGTCGGGGCGGGGCATGCCGACCCTGCGCAGGATCTCGATCGCCCGCTCGCGCGCCTCGGCCTTGCCGACCTTCTGGTGCACCCGCAGCGGCTCGGCCACCTGGGCGCCGATGCGCATGGTGGGGTTGAGCGAGGTGAGCGGGTCCTGGAAGACCATGCCCATCTCGACGCCGCGCACCCGGCGCAGCTCGGGGGCCTGCATGGTGCGCAGGTCGCGGCCGTCGAAGAGGATCTCCCCGCCGACGACGGAGCCGCCGGCAGGCAGCAGCCCCATGATCGACAGCACGGTCATGGTCTTGCCGCTGCCCGACTCGCCGACGATGCCGAGCGTCTCGCCCTGGTGGACGTCGAGGGTGACGCGGTCGAGCGCGTGCACGGTGCCGCGCCGCAGCGCGATGTCGGTGCTGAGGTCGCGCAGCCGCAGCAGCGGCTCGCTGGTGGGGTTCCCCATGGTGCGAAAAACTCCTGTCAACGCCGCCGGAGGCGGACCTCGAAGACGTCCCTCAGCCCGTCGCCGATGAAGTTGAAGGCGAGGACGATGAGGATGATGGCGATGCCCGGCGGGTAGAGCAGCCACCAGTGGCCGCTGAAGGTGTCCGACAGGCCGTCCGACAGCATGCCGCCCCAGTTCGCGGCGGGTGGCGGCACGCCCAGGCCGAGGAAGGACAGGTAGGCCACGTACAGGATGGCGTCGGCCACCTGGAAGGTGGCGTTGACGATCACCGTGCCGATGGCGTTGGGGATGATGTGCCGGCGCACCGCGCGCCCGCCGGTGCCGCCCATGCCGCGCATGGCCATGACGTACTCGCGGGTGCGCAGCGTCAGCGCCTCGCCGCGGACCAGCCGGGCGGGGCCGAGCCAGGCGAAGGCGCCGATGATGACGATGAGCATCGGCACGGTCGGCGTGACGATCGAGGCCATGAGCATGAACAGGAACAGCGCCGGGATCGACATGAACGCGTCGACCACGCGCATCATGACCGCGTCCAGCCAGCCGCCGGCGAAGCCCGCGACGGCGCCCCAGACGGTGCCGACGACCGTGGCCAGCAGGCCGGCCGCCAGGCCGACCACGATGGAGGTCTGCCCGCCCAGCATGAGCCGGCCGAGCTGGTCGTAGCCGACGCCGTCGGTGCCGAGCGGATGCCCGTCGCCGGGGGTGAGGAACACCTTCGTCAGGTCGGTGTGCACCTGGTCGGTCTGGTAGAACAGCGGCCCGAGGAAGCTGAAGGCGGCCAGCAGCACGAACAGGCCGACGCCCACCAGGGCCAGCCGGTTCTCGCAGAACACCTCCAGGCCCTGGCGCCACATGCCGCGGACGGGCGCCTCGTCCTCGTGCGGGGTCGCGGTCATGAACGGCCTGCCTTGAGTCGTACGCGCGGGTCGACGGCGGCGTAGAGCACGTCGGCGACCAGCGCGCCCAGCACGGTGGCCACGGAGATCAGCAGGGTGACGCCGAGCAGGATCGGGTAGTCCCGCTTGAGCGCCGCCTGCCAGAACAGCAGCCCCATGCCGGGGTAGTTGAACAGCCGCTCGACCACCAGGGCACCGCTGAACAGCGCCGGCAGGTACATGCCGAGCAGCGTGATGACGGGGAACAGGCCGTTGCGCAGGGTGTGGCCGACGATCACGCGGCTCTCCGGCAGGCCCTTGCTGCGGGCCGTGCGCACGTAGTTCTCGTTGAGGTTGTCGACCATGGACGAGCGTATGTAGCGGGAGTAGACGGCGACGGTGAGGATGGCCAGCGTGACCGTGGGCAGCACCAGCCCGGCCGGGTCGGCCAGCACTTCGGCCAGCGTGAAGCCCTGCGGCGCCTCAGGCGGCAGCAGCGGCCACACCTGCGAGAACAGGATGATCATCATGAGGCCCATGAAGAAGATCGGGGTGGCGTAGGCCAGCAGCGACAGCCCGTTGATGGTGTAGTCGGGCCAGCGGTTACGCCGTACGGCCTGCACCACGCCGAGCGGGACGGCCACCACGACCGCCAGCAGGGTCGAGGCCAGCGACAGCAGCATGGTCTTGGGCAGCCGCTGCGCGATGGCCTCCGACACCGACTGGTTGAGCTGGAAGGAGTAGCCCAGGTCGCCGGTGACCAGCCGCTGCAGGTACATCGCGTACTGCTGCCACAGCGGCCGGTCGTACCCCATCTCGTGGTTGAAGGCGGCGATCTGCTCGAGCGTCGCTTCCTTGCCCAGGATGGCCCTGGCCGCGCCTCCCGGCAGCAGGTGCAGGATCACGAACGTGATCAGCGTCACCAGGATCACGATGACCAGGGCCTGGCCCAGGCGGGTGAGGAGGTACCGGGGCAAGGGTCAGCTCTTCCAGGACCAGTCTTGGAAGTACATGAGGTTCATCGGGTCCTGCGGCTCGACGCCCTGCAGGCCCGACTTGTACGCCGAGATCTGGTAGACGGGGTTGGGCATCCACAGCACCGGCAGGTCCTTGGCCAGGAAGTCGTCGTACTCCTGGAGGGCGCCGGCGTCGTCGGAGAACTGCGCCTTCTCGATCAGCTCGTCGGCCTCGGGGTTGCTGTAGCTGCCGAGGTTGACGGGGGCGTCGGTCTGGAAGAGCCGCTCACCGGAGGCGAAGGCGGGGTAGTACCAGCTGCCCTGGGAGCCGAAGAACGACATGTCCCAGTCGCACTTGGACTCCTCCGGCTTGCAGGCGGGGGTGACCGCGACGGAGTCGGGCACCTCCTTGATGGTCAGCTGCACGCCGAGCTTGGCCATCTGGGACTTGATCTCGGCGAACATCTTGGTGGTGGCGGCGAAGCCGGACTGGCTGGTGACGGTGAAGTTCAGCGGGGTGTCCTTGGCGATGCCCTCACCGCACAGCGCGGGGTCGGCGCAGGTGGTGGTCCCGTCGGGGGTGACCTTCCAGCCGTGGCTCTCCAGCAGCTGCTTGGCCTTGGCCGGGTCGAACGGGTAGACGCAGCCCTCGCCGGCCGGCGAGCCCTGCTTGGCGGGGACGGGGCCGCAGGTGGGGGCGGCCATGCCGGCCCAGATGACCTTGCTGATGGTGGGCTGGTCGATGAGGTGCTGCAATGCCTGGCGGAGGTACGGCTGCTTGAACAGCGCCCCGGTCTCGGGGTTGTTGAAGTTCAGCTGCAGGTACGTGATCGACCACCCGTACCAGGGGGCGACCTTGTAGCCCTTGGACTCCAGGTACGACTTCTGCGACAGGTTGGCCGGCGGGATGTAGCCGTAGTCGATGTCGCCGGCGCGCAGCACGTTGAACTCGGCGTCGTCGCCGGTGAACGGGCGCAGCACGATCTTGCCGATCTTCGGCTTGTCGGGGCCGGAGTAGGCGTCCTGCTTGGCCAGGACCACCTCGCCGCTGGGGACGTAGCTCTCCAGCTTCCAGGGGCCGCTGGTGGTCTTCCACAGCGGGTTGGTGGCGTAGGTCTTGGGGTCCTTGGAGGCGGCGGTCAGCTCTTCGAACGTCTTCTTGGGATCGCCCTTGTCCCAGGCGTGCTGGGGGAGCGGGACGATGCGGTTGAGCTGGTTGCCGACGAACCAGGCGGCGTTGTAGGCCTTCTTGGTGGTGATCGAGAAGGTCTTGTCGTCCTTGACCTTGAAGTCGGCGACGTTGTCGGGGAAGCCGCCGGGCCGGTAGGAGGCCCACTTGTCCTTGTTGGTGGTCACCAGGTCCCACCAGAACTCGACGTCCTTGGTGGTGATCGGCTTGCCGTCGGACCAGGTGTTGTCCTTGAGCGTGATGGTCAGCGTCCTGCCCTTGTCGCTGACCACGGGCGGCTCGGCGAGCGACCGCGTCGGGTTGACGTTGTCCTCGGTCGTGCCGTCGAGCTGGAAGCTGTAGAGCTTGCGGTACAGGGCGGTGGAGAAGATGTCGTTCTCGCCCTGGGTGAATCCGGGGGCCGAGATCGGCAGGATCCAGTTCGGCGTGCGGAGGGCCACGGTCACGGTGTCCTTGCTCTGCGCCGCTCCGCCTTGCGGCGTACCGCCGCCGGCGCCCGCGCTGCAGGCGGTCAAACCGAGCCCGATGGCCACCACGCCGCTCACGATGCGGGTTCTCGTCCCCATGTTTCTCCTCGTCGAGACGTGCGCGGGCCCTCCAGGGGGCCTTCAGTCCGGAGAATGTATAGAGGTACAAGTACTAAGTCAATGTGAAAAATCCGCTTTGTTCGGGGGACTTATTTCGGGATAGAGTCCGCGGCGAGGAGATCCGCCGGGCGAGATCCGCGGGGAACGCATGCGACATCCGCGCGACATCTTTCGGTGATCGTCTTCGTGCCCGATGATGGGCGTCTGCTGTGATGGCCCGCCTGGGCCCAGGGGTCGGGCCCGCTCGCGGGCCCCCGTGCTCGCCTGCGCTGCGCCAGGGGGGAGGAGAGACATGCCGGAGCCGCCCGCCAAGCTGCGCGAGCAGGCGTTGAGCCTGCTGGCCAGCGGCAAGGCCGCCTCTCGTGCGGACCTGGTGGAGCTCTTGGAGGTGGCTCCCTCGACGGTCTCCAGCGTGGTACGCCGCCTGCTGGAGGAGGGCACGATCCTGGAGGAGGGCGTCGGCGCCTCCACCGGCGGCCGCCGGCCCAGGATCCTGCGGCTGCGCGAGGACGGCGGCGTGCTCGCCGTGGCCGAGCTCGGCGGCCGGCACGCCCGCGTCGGCCTGTGCGCCCCCTCAGGGGCACTCCAGGTCGCCGAGGAGCTCGCCGTCGACATAAGCGCAGGCCCGCAGGCGATCTTCGACGAGATCAGCGAGGCCTTCGACCGCGTCAGGACCGCCCACGCGCCCGGCCGCCGTCTACTGGCCGTCGGCATGGCGCTGCCCGGGCCCGTCGACTTCCCGCACGGCCGGCTCGTCGGCCCGGCCCGCATGCCCGGCTGGAGCGGCTACGACGTCCAGGCCGACCTGCGCGAGCGCTTCCAGGCCGGCGCCCTCGCCGACAACGACGCCAAGGCCGCCGCCATCGGCGAGTACGTCACCCGCCGCGCCACCGGCGACATGATCTACGTCAAGGCCGGCAGCGGCATCGGCGGCTGCCTGGTCACCGGCGGCCGCATCTACCGCGGCGGGCGCGGCCTGTCCGGCGACCTCACCCACGTGCGGGTGGCCGACAGCGGCGAGCGCGAATGCTCCTGCGGCAGCCGCGGCTGCCTGGAGACCGTCGCCAGCGGCGCCGCACTCGTGCGCGAGCTGGCCCGCCGCGGCCGGCCCGTCACCGGCCTGCGCGACGTCGTCGCCGCCACCGCGGACGCCGACCCCGCCGTCGTGACGCTCGTGCGCCAGGCCGGCCGGCTGCTCGGCGTCGCCCTGTCGGGCCTGGTCAACTTCCTCAACCCCGACAGCGTCGTCATCGGCGGCGCGCTGTCCAGCCTCGACGTCTACGTCGCGGCCGTCAAAGGCATGCTGTACGAGCGCTGCCTGCCGCCCCTGACCCAGTCGCTGTCCATCGAGGCGAGCGCGGCGGGCCCCGACGCCGCCCTCATCGGGCTCGGCCGGCTGCTGCGCGAGACGACCGACCTGCACCCCACCACCGAAGCCACCACCTAGGAAGCACCACCGTGACCACCGCCGTATCCACCACCGGGTCCCTGCGCATCGCCGTCTGCGGCATCCACATCGAGTCCAGCACCTTCTCGCCGCACCTGAGCGGCACCGCCGACTTCGACGTCACCCGCGGCCAAGCCCTGCTCGACCGCTACGACTGGCTGGGCAGCCCGTGGGCGGCCGAGGTCGAGTGGGTGCCGCTCGTGCACGCCCGCGCCCTGCCCGGCGGCGCCGTCGAGCCGGCCGCGTACGACGCCTGGCGCGAGGAGATCGTCCAGGGCCTCGGCCAGGGCGGCTTCGACGGGGTGCTGCTCGACATCCACGGCGCCATGAGCGTCGTCGGCCGCGAGGACGCCGAAGGCGACCTCGTCACCGCGATCCGCTCGGTGATCGGTCCCGAGCCGCTCGTGTCGGCCGCGATGGACCTGCACGGCAACGTCTCCCACGTCCTGTTCGACGGCTGCGACCTGCTGACCTGCTACCGCACCGCGCCCCACGTGGACGTCTGGGAGACCCGCGAGCGCGCCGCCCGCAACCTCGTCGAGGCGCTGCACGCCGGCGGCCGGCCGCACAAGGCGCTCGTGCACGTGCCGATCCTGCTGCCCGGCGAGATGACCAGCACCCGCGTCGAGCCCGCCCGCGGCCTGTACGCCCGCATCCCCGAGGTCGAGTCCAGGCCCGGCGTGATCGACGCGGCCATCTGGATCGGCTTCGCCTGGGCCGACGAGCCGCGCTGCACCGGCGCCGTCGTGGCCACCGGCACCGACCGGGCCGCCACCGAGCAGGCCGCCCGCGAGCTGGGCCAGGCGTTCTGGGACGCCCGCGACGACTTCGCCTTCGTCGCCCCCACCGGCTCCATGGACGAATGCCTCGACGCGGCGCTGAAGGAGGGCGCGGCCCGGCCCTACTTCATCAGCGACTCCGGCGACAACCCGGGCGCGGGCGGCGCCGACGACGTCACCTACGCCCTGGAGCGCCTGCTGGCCAGGACCGAGATCCGCGACGGCTCCGTACGCGCCGTCTTCGCCTCCCTCGTCGACCCCGAAGCGGTGGCGCGCGTCGGGCACCTGCCGGTCGGCTCGCCCGTCAGCGTGCGCGCCGGCGGCCGGATCGACACCCGCGCGCCGGGGCCGCTCCTGCTGGAGGGCACGCTGGAGGCCGTGGCCGACGACCCCGACGGCGGCCGGGTGGTCAGCGTGCGCATCGGCGGCCTGAGCGTCTTCCTCACCTCGCGGCGCATGCAGTACCGGCTGCTGGAGTCGTACCGGCGGCTGGGGGTGGAGGTCGCCGAGGTGGACGTCGTCACCGTGAAGATCGGCTACCTGGAGCCCGAGCTGTTCGAGGCCGCCGCCGGCTGGATGCTGGCGCTCACGCCCGGCGGCGTGGACCAGGACCTGCACCGGCTGCCCTACCGCAACCTCAAGCGGCCCATCTTCCCGCTCGACGCCGACGCCGCCCTCTAGCGCGCGGCCTGCTCCTCAGGGGTGCGCAGCTTGGTCATGATGCGGTCGAGCGCGGCCAGGTCGTCGGGGTCGAGGGCCAGCAGGGAGCGCGGCGGGCGGGCCAGGATGCGCTGGGCCTCCTCGGCGACCGCCGTGCCCGACGGCGTCAGCGTGACGATCTTGCTGCGGCGGTCGCCGGGGGACACGCTGCGGGTGACGTAGCCGCGCCGCTCCAGGTCGTCCACCATCAGCGAGGTGTACGGCTTGTCGGTGGCCAGCTCGGTCGTCAGCTCCCGCATGGTCATCGGCCCGGCCAGCAGGTAGCGCAGCGCCTTGATGCGGAAGAAGCTCATGCCGAGCGCGTCGGCCACCTCCTTGCGGCGGTTCTCCTGCCGCAGGACCAGGTCGTACATGGCGGCCCACACCCGGGCCACCGCCTCCTGCTCGTGGATGTCGCTCATGTCGTCTCCTGCGGGTGGGCCAGCCGTTCGGCGGTGCGCGCGGCGCTGCGGCGGGCCCAGCCGGTGGTGGTCAGGATAGCGAGCAGCACGATCGCCGCGCCGCAGCCGGTCACGATCCAGTAGCCGACGTGGCTGGCCGCCGGGAACCCGGTGGCGAACGGGCCCGCCACCGCCGAGGTGACCAGCGCGCCGATGACCGCGACGCCGAGCGTCTGCCCGATCTGCCGACTGGTCGAGGTCACCGCCGCCGCCACCCCGGCCCGCTCGCGTGGCATGCCGGACACGGCGGTGTTGGTGATCGGCGCGTTCAGCATGCCGAAGCCGAGGCCGAACAGCACGTACGCGGCCATCAGCCGCCAGATCGGCGTGTCCGTCGCCAGCCCCGTCATGATCAGGCCGCTGGCCCCGATCGAGGCGCCGGCCAGCAGCAGCGGCACCCGGGTCCCGGCGTTGGCCACGATCCGGCCCGCCAGCGGCGAGCACAGCACGGTCAGGCCCGCCATGGGCAGCGTGTAGAGGCCGGCGTGCAGCGCGGACAGGCCCAGCACGTCCTGCAGGTAGAGGGTGTTGACGAACAGGAAGCCGCCGAGCGCGGCGAACCCGCACACCGCCGTCACGGTCGCGCCCGCGAACGGCACGCTGCGGAAGAAGCGCAGCTCGATCAGCGGCTCCTCAGTGCGCAGCTCGTAGCGGATCAGCCCGGCCAGCGCCAGCGCGGCCACCGCGAAGCAGGCCAGCGTACGCGGCGACCCCCACCCGGCGGCCGGGGCCTCGATCAGCCCGAACGTCAGCGTCGCCAGCGTCACGATGACCAGCACCTGGCCCACCGGGTCCACCCGGCGCGGGCGCGGCGCGCGCGACTCGGGCACGAACAGCGCGCACAGCACGAAGGCGGCCACGCCCACCGGGATGTTGATCCAGAAGATCGACTGCCAGCCGACCGCGCCCACCAGCGCGCCGCCCACCAGCGGCCCCAGCGCCATGCTGACGCCGCTCACCCCGCCCCACACGCCGATCGCCCTGGCCCGCTCGCGCGGCTCGGTGAAGGTGTTGGTGATGATCGACATGGCGACCGGGTTGAGCATCGACCCGCCCACCGCCTGCAGCGCCCGCGCCCCGATCAGCCAACCCAGGCTGGGGGCGAGTGAGCACATGAGCGAGCCCAGCGTGAACAGCGTCAGCCCGGTCTGGAACGTGCGGCGCCGGCCGATCCTGTCGCCGGTGGAGCCGGACAGCATGAGCAGGCTGGCCAGCACCACCGTGTAGGCGTCGATGATCCACTGCAGGCCGGAGACGGAGGCGTTCAGGTCGCGCCGGATGGCGGGCAGCGCGATGTTCACGATCGTGTTGTCCAGGCCGACGATGAACAGGCTCATGCAGCAGATGGCCAGGACGAGCATCCGCCGCCGCCGGCCGAGCGCGGGGGGCGCCGCCGCGGCGGAGGTGGACGGATCGGTTATAGGCATACAACGATTATATTCGCATAACTAACGATGTCGCCGCCTGGGTGGAGTGTGGGGGGAAGTGTCCGGATGGTGGGTCGGGACGTGCTTTCCGGTTGGCCGGTCGCACCGATGGCGAGGAGGGCTGGGTCTCTCTGGGGGAGCGTCGCTTATGGCCTGAGGTGTCGCTTCAGGGAGCGGGGCTTAGCTGGAGACGGACCTCCCGGACGAGACCCCCGACCCGGCCGAGCTGCGCTGCCCCTACGGGAGCAAGCTCAAGGTGCCGCTCGACCAGAAAGGCCCGGCCGAGCTGCGGCGCCGCCGGGTGGTGCTCGACTCCAGCAGCGGGGTGCCCCTCCTGCCGGACAGCGCCGTGGAGCTGAGCGGCTTCAGCGGCTACGACCCGCACCAGTCCTGACCGGCGCGGACGGGCGGCGGGGCGGGTTCGAGGCGGTCGGCCAAGCGGCGTAAGGCGTCCGCGAGCCGGGCGCGCACCCGCCGGGGCGGGCGGGGCGGGATCATCCGGGACCGGTCGGCCTCGGCGCGCCGTTCGGCGAGATAGGCGCGGGCGAACTCCTCGTGGATGCCGTGCGGGCAAGGCCGCCTCACGGCAGCTCGGGGAACGCGTGGTAGAAGAGGAAGATCGGGAGGCTGCCCGGCGGAGTCTCGTCGGCCGCGATGCGTTCGGCGGTCAGCTTGCGCCACGGCTCCATCACCGCGTTGAGCTGCTCGTTGAGCTGGGCCATCTCGTCCCTGGTGAGCCGCAGGTGGCGGCTGCTGCCGAAGCCCGCGTCCCGCCACTCCTCGGGCAACGCCGTGAGGTTGCGTTCGAAGTCGCGCAGCCGCTCGAACTGGTCGATCACCCACTGCGCGGTCCACGCCTGCATCACGGCCGCCGCGTACGGGCCTTCGAGGTCCGTGTCCACCCGCCACCCGGGCATGGCCGCGCGCACCCACCGCTCCCGGCTGTCCCTGGCCAGCTCCGGCACGTCTTCGACCATGTCGTAGCGCTGCAGCTGCCGCAGGTGGTAGCTCACCTGGCCGGGGTCGGCGTCCATGCGCCTGGCCAGCTCGCTCACCGTGACCGGGCCGATGCGGAAGAGCAGGCTGTACAGCTTCATCCTGAACCGGTTCGTCAGCATCCTGAGAACGTCCAGGTTGTCGATCTGTCGCATGACCACGACGCTAGGGGCGGCGCGCGGAAATGCTCAAGACCTCTACTGGATCTTGGAAATGCGCGCCGCCGTGCTCCTACCTGCAGGTCTTGCTCTCGGGGGAGCAGTGCTTGATCTCGGGGTAGCGGGGGGACGGCTTGTCCAGCTGCGGGCGGTGCTTCTTGCGCAGGTGCTGGTCCAGGAAGGCCGTCACGTAGCTGCGGGTGATCGTCATGGCGCGGGCGCCGGCGATGTCGGCGCCCGCGTCGATGCCGAGCTGGTCGACCAGCAGGCCGAGGTCGGTGAACGACAGGTGCTCGGCCCCGGTCAGCAGCAGCCAGCGCTTCCATCCGGTGAGGCGCTTCCAGTCGCGCTCCCAGGTGGCGGCGGCCTCACCCTGGCCAGGGGTGTAGGTGGCGGGCTTGCCCAGGAACAGGAACGGCCGCTTCAGCCCGCTGTCCGGGATCGCCATGTCGGTGGTGCCGTCGATGTCGATGCCGGCGCGGACACGGGAGTCGCTCAGCAGGGTCGGGATGGTGCTCGCGCCTCCGACGGAGTGCCCGGCCATCGCGATCTTGGACGGGTCGATGAGGCGGGAGCCCTGCCACGCCGGTCGCGGCCCGGTCAGCCGGTCGAGGACGAAGGACACGTCGCGCGCCCGGCTCTTGACCAGCCCCACCCACCAGTCGGGGTTCTTGTCGATCTCGCAGGTGACGCACTCGGTGACGCGCCCGTCGGGGAAGGTCGTCGCGACGCTCTCGTACGTGTGGTCGATCGCGGCCACCACGTACCCCCTGCTCGCCAGCTCCTCCGCCAGCCCGGTGAGCTCGGAGCGGGGCTTGCCGTGGCCGGGGGAGAGCACCACGAGCGGCAGGCCGCGCCTGCGGCCGGCCGGCTCGGCGTCGGTGAAGGCGTTGGTCCTGGTCCTGCTGAGGATGTCAGCGGGGACGGTGGTGATCTTCCCGTCCTTCAGGAGCAGCTCGGACTCCTTGGGCGTCATGTACTGCGCCCGCTTGCGGCCCGGCGACCTCGCCGGATACCACACCGACACCATGAGCTCCCTGAACGTCACCGACGGCACCCACGGGTCGGCGCGTGAGGTGTCCTTCAGGTGCAGGGACGTGACGCCGACCGGGCTGGAGCCGGTCGGCTCGGGCAGGGCGGGCACGGGGAGCGCCGCTGCTGATGCGGGCGTTGCGGTCACGGCCGGCGTCGCCAGGGCGAGCAGGCTCGCGGCGACGGCCATCGCGCGCTTAAACCGTTTGCGGGCATGACTCATGACAGTTTCCCTTCTTGTTTTCCGGCAGGGTTGAGTGACCCCGTGGCGGGGTGAGCGTTCTTGCCTCAGGGCAGGCGGTGGCGGGTCCACCAGAGGCAGAAGCCGGCGAGCAGCGCCGACAGGGCCAGGAACAGCGCGGTCTCCACCCATTGGAGCGGCCAGAAGGCGCTGAGCGGGTGGTACGCGAACCGCTGTCGGTAACCCAGATCAGTGAGCTTGGCGAAGCACGCCTGCACGGCCGGCAGGCCGATCCGCGAGGGCGCGGGCTGTCCCGACGTGGGCGGCGGCGGCGAGCACTCACGGGTCCATGCGGGCAGGGCGGTGACCGTGCGGCCGCGGGCGTCCAGGGTGTCGTTGGCCAGCAGCCACGCTCCCGGCGGTCCCGCGACGGATGCTCCTATGGATGTCAAGCGGCATGTTCTTGATCGTTTGATGTGATGATTCGGTGGAGTTCTCGAGCGACGTAGCGCTTCAGGCAGCGGAT
>NZ_JBFAQB010000034.1:0-70352 GCF_040676995.1 Nonomuraea sp. NPDC049419
TGGAACCCGGCCACCGCAGCCGGACTGCCCAACATCGACTACCTCGACCTCGGCGCCACGACCGGCTGACTCCTCACCACGAGCGGTTCAGGAGGATGTCCGCGGCGCCGCGGTGTGCGGGCTCACGACGCGGGAGCCATCGAACTCCCTACCGCGGGCCCGCCCAGCACGCCGTACCGGGCAACGGCTGGAACCCGGCATCAACAACTCCGGCGCCGACTGGACGCACCCGGCAACGGACCCAACCGAACTCCAATCGCTACAGCCGTCCCCGCACCCAAGGAGTCATCCATGACCATGCAACGGCGGACATTCCTCAGCGTGAGCGCGGCCGGAGCGGCAGGCCTCGGCCTGTCCCTGCTCGGCGCGAGGCAGGGACTCGCCGCCGTCGGGCCGCTGGACACGGCGCCGACCACGCCGTTCGCGGTCGGCGTGCGCCGGTATGACTGGACCCGCGGCAGCCGCCCGTGCACCACCTACGTCTACTACCCCGCCACCGGCACCCCCGGCGGCAACCCGGTGACCAACGCCCCGGTCGCCGACGGTGTCTTCCCCGTCTACAACTTCACCCACGGCTTTCAAAGCAGCCCGCAGAACTCCCTGTTCATCATCCGGGCCCTGGCCGCGGCGGGCTTCATCGTCCCCGCCCCGCACTTCAACCACACCTTCGACGACGTCAGAAACGGCAACACCTCCAAGGACGTCTCGCAGATCCTCACCCAGACCCTCGCCCTCAACACGAGCGGACCGCTGGCCGGGCACATCGACACCGGCATCGGCGTCGGAGTCTCGGGCCACTCCCTGGGCGGCATGATCACCCATGGCCTGCTGACCTCCTGGCCCGACGGCCGGATCATCTCCGCCAACCCGCAGTCCTGCGAGGACATGGGCAACCCCGCTCGACACGCCGAGCGTCCCACCCGTGTGATCACCCGTCAACGGCTCGACCCGCGCGGCGGCGCGGTCGCCGATCCCTATGACGACGCCTGACCTGGCCGGATGATGAATCGACTCTCCACCCAAGAGTGACAGCCCTGACATCGATGGTGCTCGGAAAGAGGCACGCATGACGGTGAGCAGATGGGCGGCCGCCACGGCCGCGCTCGTTCTGGCCTGCTTTGACCTAGTGACCATGGCCGCTCCGGCGCTCGCCGCGACGCTGCCGACCGGCGCCCGGTCCTTGGAGACGGTCAACTACCCCGGCCGGTACGTCCGGCACGCCGACGCGCTCGGCCGCGTCGACCCGGTCACCTCGGCCGCCACGACCCAAACCAAGCTCGACGCGACCTTCACCATCGTGAACGGCCTGGCCATGCCCTCCTGCTACTCCTTCCAGACCAAGGACGGCCGATTTCTGCGGCACCGCGACTGGCGGCTGCGTGTGGACGCCAACACCGGCGACGCGACGTTCCGGGCTGACGCCACGTTCTGCGCCGTCGACGGTTCCGTCGCCGGATCGACGTCGCTGACCTCCTACAACTATCCGAACCGGCGGATCAGGCACCGCGACTTCGGGCTCTGGCTGGACCCGTACCAGGACACCGCGACCTTCCTCGCGGACAGCTCGTTCCGGATCGCCGCGCCCTGGGCGCCCAAGACCAACCGGAACCCGGTGATCCCCGGCCTGTTCGCCGACCCGCACGTCACCGCGATCAACGGCCGCTACTACCTGTACGCGACGACCGACGGCTACGCGGGCTGGCGCGGCACTTACTACAAGGCATTCTCCTCCGCCGACCTGGTGACCTGGACCGACCACGGCGTTGCCCTGGATCACGGCCCCGACGTGTCCTGGGCAGACGAATCGGCCTGGGCCCCGGCTGTCGCGGCGGCCAATGGCCGCTACTACCTGTACTTCAGCGGCGGCGCCGCCACCGGGAACACCGCCAAGCAGCTGGGCGTCGCGGTCTCCGACTCGCCGACGGGCCCGTTCCGGGACGCGCTCGGACGGCCGCTCATCGCCGCCGGCCAGTACTCCGGCCAGGCGATCGATCCGATGGTCTTCACCGACGACGACGGCCGCTCATACCTCTACTGGGGGCAGGGCGTCGCCCGCGTCGTGCCGCTGAACAGCGACATGACCTCCTTCGACCCAGCGCACGTACGGACGATCACCCCATCGGGCTACAACGAAGCGCCGTTCGTGTTCAAACGCGGCGGGATCTACTACCTCATGTGGTCGGAGAACGACACCCGCAGCGAGGACTATCGCGTGGCGTATGCGACCGGGTCGAGCCCGCTGGGACCGTGGACCAAGCGCGGCGTGGTGCTGCAGAAGCGGCTGGAGGCCGGAATCAAGGGCACCGGGCACCATTCGGTCGTCCGCATGCCCGGCACCGACACGTGGTACATCGCCTATCACCGGTTCGCCGTGCCGGCGGGGAACGGGACCAACAGGGAGGTGGCCGTCGACCGGATGGAGTTCGCCGCAGACGGAATGATCCGTCCGATCGTGCCGCCCCTCTGAGCCTGGGGATGGCGATTCATCATGCGGCCAGATGGAGCCGCATAGCGAGGTTAGACCCAGGAATTCAGATCTAGTGATGGGACATTTCATGGTACTGATCACGGCGTCTGATGGTCTCTTATCAGGACCGCCGCGGAGCACCCGGTGGTCGCGCCGGTTACTGATCGCCCTTGTGGTGACCGCGCTCGCCGCAGTGGCAGGCCTCGTCGTCTCCGCGCCGCCGGCCGATGCCGCCACCAGCCAATTCCGAGGCATGAACTGGGCCGTGCTGGGTGACAACTTCAGCACCGGCACGCTCGTCGTGCAGGGCCTGAGCCAGTCCGACAGCAACGCGACAGTACGGGCCAAGGCCAACGCCCTCTACGACGACATGGCCGCCACCATGGGCGTCAACACCGTCCGGCTGCCTATCAACACTCACACCGTGGCCAACACGACCTGGTGGAACGCCTACCGCGGCGCCATTGACGCCGCCACCGCCCGTGGATTCAAGGTCATCCTCGCCTACTGGGAGGACGGCGCCGCCTCCGGCGGCAGGATCACGAACCTCGCCGCATGGAACACGATGTGGTCCAGCGTGACCAACACGTACGGCTCGAACAGCAACGTCTACTTCGAGCCGATGAACGAGCCGCACGGCTACACATCGGCGGAATGGCGCAACGTCGCAGCGAACTGGCTCAGCCATCACACCTCGGCAGTGCCCGGCCGGGTGCTCATCGGCGGCACCGGCTACAGCCAGGACCTGCGCGACATCTGCAACGACAGCCGCTTCAACTCGACGCTGCTGTCCTTCCACCACTACGCCTTCTTCTACAGCGCGATGACCTACGACGCCTTCCGCAGCCACATCCAGACCCGCCTGGGCAACTGCGCCTCCCGCGCGGTCGCGACCGAGTTCGGCGCGCCGATGTCCACCGGCCTCGACTACGGCGACGCGGGCAGCACCGACAACTTCGTGCGCCACATCCGCGCCATGGCCCAGGTCATGCGCGACAACCAGATGGGCGGCACCTACTGGCCCGCCCTCGGCGGCAAGCCGGGCGACATCGGCTACGACTGGTACTCGATGTACGCCCTGAGCGGCAGCGGCACCGATCTCAACTTGACCGTCCGCAACACCTCCGGCGCCGACCGGATCCGGTATGCCTGGGGCGACACCATCGGCGGCGGCGACTCCACCTACAGGATCAACGTGCGCCACAGCGGCAAGGCCATGGACGTCCAACAACCGAACACCGACAACGGCGCGCGCGTCGGCCAGTACACGTACGGCGGCAACGCGTGGCAGCAGTGGCAGTTCCAGGACGCCGGCAGCGGCTACTGGCGCCTCATCAGCCGCCACAGCGGAAAGTGCCTCGACGTGGTGAGCGCCTCGACCTCCGACGGTGCCGAGCTCATCCAGTACACCTGCGGCACCGGCACCAACCAGCAGTTCCAGATGGTCGCCGCCGGCGGCTACTTCCAGCTCCGGGCACGACACAGCAGCAAATGCGTGGACGTACCGTCCGCATCGACCGCGGACGGCGTGATCCTCAAGCAGTATCCGTGCAACACCGGCACCAACCAGCAGTGGTCGCGTACGGCCGTCTGACGGTCGTCTCGGCGTGACCGCGGATCCGCGGTACGGCCCTCACGCCCTCCGGCGCCGAGCGCGTACTGTGCGCTCGGTGCCGTGAGCCGGACGGATCGGGAAACCAGCCAGGTTCATTCCCGCAGGCGGCGCCGCGTGTGACGAAGGCCGGCTTCCAGGCGAGGTTGTGGGTGTCGTCGATGGCCGAGTTCATGCCGCGGACGCCGAAGATCGGCACCAGGTGCGCGGCGTCGCCAGGGGGCCTCGTTGTCAGGATGGCCGCCGTCGGCCGCGGCCGCCGCCGCGGTTCTGCCACCTACAGCCAGCCCGCGTCGCGGCAGATGCGGATCGCGTCGATGCGGTTGCGCCCGCCGACCTTGCCGATGGCGTTGGACAGGTAGTTGCGCACGGTGGTCTGCGATAGCGAGAGCTGGGTGGCGATCTGGGCGACGCGGATACCGCTCGCCGCCGCGCGCAGTACCTCCGTCTCACGAGCGGTCAGCGGGCTGCTGCCCGTCTCGAGCGCGGCGGCGACCAGCTCGGGGTCGATCACCCGCTCCCCTGCCGCTATGCGCCTGATGCCGTCGGTGAGGGTCTTCGCCGGGGCGTCCTTCACGATGAAGCCCTTCACGTGCACCTTCAGCGCGCGCAGCAGGTTGCCCGGCTGGCTGAGCCCGGTGAGGACGAGCGTGCGGCAGCCGGGAAGCCGCGCGGACAGTTGCTCCGCTGCCGACAGCCCGTCCAGCCCCGGCATGTCGATGTCCAGCACCGCGACATCCGGCCGCACGCGCAGGGCGGTGGCCAGGACCTCGTCGCCGCGTTCGACCTCGGCGACGACCTCCATGTCGTCCTCCAGCGACAGCAGGGCGACCAGCGCTGAGCGGATCATGTGCATGTCCTCGGCGATCAGTACGCGGATCATGCGACCTCCTCGGGGACTTCGACCGACAGCAGGAACCGACCGTCGTGCGCGGTGGTGAGCCAGGTGCCGGAGGCGGCGCGGGCCCGCTCGGCCAGCCCGGAGAGCCCGGTGCCCGGCGAGGGCGTCGAGGGCGGCTGGGCGCCGTCGTTGACGATGTCCAGCCGTACCGCGCCCTGGCCGCGGGTCAAGGTGATCGTGCAGGTGCGGGCGTCGCTGTGCCGTAGCAGGTTGGTGGTGCCCTCGCGGATCGCCCAGGCCAGCGCGTTCTGGGCGGGACCGGACAGTGGTGGCAGGTCGGCCACATCCACGCGGATGTCGACGCCGGCGGCGCCGAGCAGGGCGGCGGCGCCATCGATCTCGGTGCGCAGCGACACCGAGTGCTCGTCGCGCGTGATCGCGCGTATGTCCCTGAGCGCGTCCCTGGCGACCTCGGTCAGGCTTTCGATCTCGGCGCGGGTGGCGGCGGTGTCCTTCGCGAGCAGGCGCAGGGCCAGGTCGCCCTTGAGGGAGATGGCCGACAGGCTCTGGCCGAGCAGGTCGTGCAGGTCGCGGGAGACGCGGATGCGTTCCTCGCCGACGGCGGTGGCGGCCAGCTCGGTGCGGGCGGCCTCCAGCTCGGCCAGCAACCGGACCAGGAAGGCGCCGCCGATCAGCGTGCTGGCGTACAGGATGAGGCCGAACAGGGCGTACGCGCCCAGGAAGAGGGCCCGAGGGGTGGTGTAGGCACTGTCACCCAGCATGGAGGTCACCTCCTTCACCGGGTTGAGCAGGAGCTGCAACGTGGCTGCGACCAGCATCAGCCGGCCGTGCAGCAGCATCACGATGGAGGCAAGGGAGAAGGCGGTGACGGCCTGCCAGTTCGAACCGACCCACCACAGCGGGACGTTTGCCAGCACGACGAGCGCGGCCAGGGTCCAGGGCCAGCCCGCGGGGCGTTCGCCCCTGGCGGCGGCCAGGCTGTGCCGCAGGCTCAGGAAGAGCACCAAGGCCACGGCGACGGTGGCCGCGACGGGGTTCCCCGCCGGGCCGTCCATGCCGAGGGTCGTGTAGACGGGCACCTGTACGGCGAGCAGCACCTGCAGGGCGATCAGCGGCCAGAGGGGATGCCGCGACACCCACCGCGGCGCGATCGGCGGGATCATGGGCGTCCTTCGGTCTGCACGTCGATGGTTTCCGCGACGCCGTCGGCGCGCACCTCAAGGCGTACGCCGTCCGTCGAGACCGCGGCCGTGATCGTGCAGGCGCTCACTCCTTCGGAGCCGAGCAGGCGGGTGACCGTCGCGCGCCGCGCCGCCCGGGGCTCCGGCGCGATCGTGTCGGGGATGCCCGTGCGGGGCAGCCGCAGCCGGGTCTCGATCCCGGCCGCGGACAGCAGCGTGGCGGCCGTGTCGAGCTCGGCCCGCAGGGACGGCCTGCGGTACCCGCGCACCCGCTGCCTGGCCTCAGCGAGCGTGCGCCGCGAATCGTCGGCCAGCCCGGACAGCTCCGCCACCAGCTCGGCCCGCCTGCCGGGCGGGGTCTGCAGCAGGTCGGCAGCGCGGGCACCGCGCGCCGCGAGGGACTCCAGAGCGGTGCCGAGCGTCCTGCGCAGGTCGTCGTCGATGCGGCACCGTTCCTGCGCGACCGCCTGCTGGGCGAGCACCTGCCTGGCCGACTGCAGGCGGACGAGCGCGGCCGACAGCCAGACCAGCAGCAGTACGGCGCCGCCACCGGACAGCACCGACAGGGTGAGCCACGGCGCGGCGTTCCACGGCAGGCCGAGCAGCAGGGACGCGGGCGCGGCCGCGATCGCCAGCGACAGATAGACCACGAATGACCACGGGCCGGGAAGGACCAGGACCGCCGACGCGGCCAGGCCCGCGTAGGCGCGCGGCCACGTGTTCCCCGCGAGCGGGGTGGCGGCGAGGATGGCAGCGGCCATCGCCGCGAACGTCCACCCGCCTGCCGGCAGGCGTACGCTGCGGGCCGCGTACCAGACGTGACGCAGGTGCAGGGGCAGGTACACCACGGTCACCGCGAGGCTCCACAACCCGGTGCGGACGTCGTTGTCCGGGTAGCTGAAGGCCAGCGCCACCTGCAGCAGGGGCAGCAGGCCCGCGCACGCGACCGCGCCGACCGGCGCGAGCCGGACGGCGCGGTCGGATCGCCACATGGCCACCAGCCGGATCCCCCGTCCACGTTCCCTGGCCGACCAGGGCTACGCCGGCGATGGGGCCGGGTGTCCAGCCGGTCCGCTGGGTGGGGCGGAGCAAGGTCTTCAGTGACTTTCGAGCGGCTGGCCTTCCATGAGTCGGGCGAGACGGTCCCATGCCGGGGATGAGGCTCCGGGTTGGGATTGCGCGGCCAATCGGGCGATGGCCGGGTTGGCGACGGGGCGGGTCTCGGATCGACTGTGGTGGTCGGTGAACCAGTTCCGGGTACGGTCCGCGAGGGCGGGGAGGCGGGGGTCGTCCGGCGGCCAGTCGTAGGCGGCGTCGTGTTCGAGGTAGAGGGCGCGGAACTCGGGATCGGCCATGAGTTCGCGCTTTTCGGCGATCCATAGGGAGGCGTCCTCGGGTGAGGCGGTTCGCATGAGGATCCAGCCGTCGCGTTCCAGGGTGATCTGGCGTTCGCTGACGCCGAGCCGTCGCAGGTCGTCGAGATGGTCGGCGACCTCCGGAGCGACGAAAAGCCGGTCGCCGCCGCGCAGCTGGGCGAGGTGATCGCGGGTTCGCCCCAGCTGCGCGATGCGGTCCTGGAGCTTGTGGTCGATCTCGGCGATGGCTGCCGTGAGCGTGTCCGGGTCGGCGTCAAGAAGGTCTTTGATGCGGGTCAGTGGCACGCCCGCATGGGCCAGGGTCCTGATCTTGACGAGGTCGATGGCATCTTTGGCGGTGTAGCGCCGGTAGCCGGAGGAGTCGCGGCCGGGCTCGGCGAGCAGGCCGCGCTCGTGATAGTGGCGGATGGCTTTGGTGGTCACTCCGGCGTAGTCCGCGAGCTGCCCGATCGTGAGCATGCTGGACATCCTTCCACTGGGCGGTCACTTCGTTCGCAACGGTCAGGCTCGTCGGGCCAGGCGGCCGCCGCCGTTGCGGAAGCGTGCCTGGCCGTCGCGGATGCCGTGGTAGGAGACGAGCAGCAGCCGCAGGTATCCGTCGAAGCTCTCCAGCGGGTATCCGGCGGGCGCGAAGAGGCCGGGCCGGATCGGCACGTAGCGCTGAGGCGGGGCGGAGGTCGCGCCACCGGCGAACTCGGTGAAGATCCGCTCCTGCGATTCGTCCGCCGGTTCGTAGGTCGTCCGCTCCTCGAGCTGGCCGTCGACGATGCTGACGTCGATGCGGAGCTGGTCGGAGCGGTAGGTGCCGGCGTAGGGAGTAAGGTCGACGTCCTGCCCGACCGCGGTGACCAGCGCGGGGATCTGGACGCCGAGGTGCTCGCTCAGCAGCCATTGCAGGATCTGGTCCTGCAGCATGATCGCCCCTGGGGTGTTGCCGTAGGCGGTGAAGACCAGGTCGTGTTCGGGCACGACGCACAGGATGGACACGCCGCCGGGCGACGCGCCGGACATGGCCAGGACGGTGGTGTCGCCGAACGGGTAGCGCACCCAGCCCAGGCCCATGGGCGGGACGTTCGGGGTCCGCATGTCGTACGACACCTGCTGCATCAGCGCGGTCGACGCTGCCGACAGGACGCGCGTGCCAGAGGGAGACACCCCGCCCGCCAGGTGAGTACGCCCGAAGGCGAGCAGGTCGGCGATGGTGCCGATCGGTGTGCTACCGGCCGGCCCCCAGGTGTCGGGCAGCATGAACATGCCGGTGGGCTTGGCCGCCATGGTCTCGGGGTCCAGGAAGTGGCCGATGGCCGTGCTGCGCAGGATGGCCTGCTCGGCTGAGGTGCTGGAGTCATGCATGCCGGCGGGTGCGTAGATCTCGGCTGCGAGCAGGTCGTGGAACGGCGTGCCGGTCACCACTTCCAGCAGGCGGCCCGCGACGATCATGCCGCCGTTGGAGTAGCTGAGCTGCTCGCCGGCTTCGAACAGGCTGCCGCAGCTGCTCGCGAGCCCCTTGACGTAGCTCTTCAGCGCGTCGCGCCCCTTGTCGTGGGGGAAGAACAGGTCCGCGTCGATGCCGCTGGTGTGCGAGATCAGGTGCCGGACCAGGATCTTGTCCGCCGCACCTGGGACGGACAGAGCGAACTCGGGAAGGTACGTCACCACCGGCGTGTCGAGGTCCAGCAGCCCACGGTCGACCTGCCGCAGGACCAGGGTGGTGGTCAACACCTTGGTGACAGAGCCGAACAGGAACCCGGTGTCTTCGCGCATCGGCGCGCCGGTGGCGACGTTCGCGGTGCCGTGGGCGACGACGATCTGCTCGCCGGCGTGATAGACGCCGGCGACGAACCCGGGCACGTTGTCGGACTTGCAGAAGGCGGCGGCCTGCTCGCGGATCTGGGCCTCGACGGTGTGCAGTGCGTTGTTGTTCATGCAGAGCATCCTCGAACCTTGCCCCTGGGGCAAGGTCAAACCCGGAACAGAAGAAAGTCGGGGAGCTCGTGCGGCCTGGGGCGTCCGTCTTGCATGGATGGCGAGGACGAGGAGACCAGAGCCGGACAGAGGAACTCCTGCACCGGCTGGTGTCGCTGTCGCGCAACCGGTCCGGCGTAGCCGCGCTTCTTGGTCTCCCGGAACACCTGCTGCACGGGCATAACTCTCACAGACGATCGTTGGTGAGAGAGCCCGTTCCCCGAGCCTGTTCTCCGGGCCCGTTCTCCGGGCCCGTTCTCCGAGCCGCGGCGGCCCGGGGAACGGGCTCTTCGCCAACGGCTCCGGTGGGTCTCAGCCTAGATCCGGTCGGGGGATGTCGATACCGCCGGCGCGGAGCCGCGCTTCGACGAGCGAGGCCAGGCGGGCCGCGGCGGAGTCGCGTTCTTCGCCGTGGTGGGCGATCAACCGGTAGCGGGTCGCGGTCTCGGTATGGGCTTGCAGACCGGTCACGATCCTGAGGTGGTCGGGGTGGGCGAGGTAGTGCTCGGCCATGTCGGTGGCCAGCTCCACAACGCGGGGATCATCCGGTGCCCAGCCGATGACTTCGGCGCTGCGCTTGGTCAGCTCCACGAAGCGGGGGTTGCGCAGCGCGTGTTCGATGTCGGCGAGGTAGTCCTCGAAGCCTTCGGGGACCAGGGCCTTGGCCAGGACGAAGGATTCCCGGGCGGTGCGTACGTCCTCCGGGGTGAAGCCGAGGGTCGGCATCGCCTCCAGCATCGCCACGGCGCGGTCGGGCAGCAAGGTCCGGTCGCCGCTGGTGAGCCGGTTGAGCATGTCCCTCTGCGCGGCCAGCGCGGCGATCCGGGCGGTGAGGTGCTGCTCGACGTCGGCGAGCGCCGCGGCGAACGGCGCGGCGTCGCAGTCCAGCAGCGGACCGATGTCGGCCAGCGGCACCCCGGCGCCGGCCAGCGTTTTGACCTGCACCAGTCTCAACAGCTCGGCCGAGCCATAGCGTCGGTACCCCGAACTGTCGCGCGCGGGCTCCTCCACCAGCCCGAGCTTGTGGTAATGCCGCACCGTTTTGATCGTGATGCCGGCGAACGCGGCCGCCTGGCCGATGGTCACCCCTGCGGCCATGGGTTCAGCGATCCTTTCGCGCCTGCGCGGCGGCGGCGGTCTCTCGCACCGCGGCGGCGATCGCTCGGAAGTCCTTGCGCAGGATCTGGGTGTGGTTGCTCTTGACCTTGGTGCTGACCCGCAGGTTGGGGTTGCGGTGGAGCACCGGATCGAGAGAGGCGCGCATCTGCTCCATCTCCTCCGCGCCGCCGCCGAGGTTGGCTCCGGAGGCCAGGATATAGCGCACCGGGCAGGACAGCCGGTCCAGGACGGGTTCGAGGGCGGCGCATACCTCGTTGATCTCGATGTTGACCTGGGCGTGCTGAGCGGCACTCATCGAGGCGGCCAGGCCGAAGGGGCGCGCGAGCGGCAGGCCCAGACGCATGTTGCGAAACGCCCGCCGGATCCGCTCCCGGTTCTCCTCTCCGGTCAGCCCCCAGGGGACCGCGCCGTCGACCGAGACCACGCCGGCGATCCGGTCGGGGTTGTGATCGGCCCAGTGCACCGCCAGCGCCGCACCATAGGACCAGCCGACCAGTAGCGGCCGCTCCACCCCGGTCGCCTCGATGACCACGTCGACGTCGCGCAGACAGCCCTCGAAGGAGTAGTCGGCCGATCGCTTCGACTTGCCGCGGGCGCGCTCGTCGTAGGTGAGGTGTCGCCACTGGGGGCCGAGTTCGGCGATCACCCGTCGCCAGGAGCGCTGGCTGGCATAGGAGCCGTTGAGATACACGACGGCCTGGCCGGGGCCGCGGGTATCGGTGACCGCCAGGGCCGTGTCGTCGACGGCCACCATGCCGGTCCATGAGGAAGCGTGTGAATGCGTCATGCGGGTCAGCATCCGCCTTGACCTCGGGTCAAGGTCAAGGCGGACCCGCGAGGCCACCGGATCGAGTTCCGGCGGCCTCGACGAAGGCATTGACCTGCATCGCCGCATCGGCATCGGGTGAGCGCCGCTGCAGGCGATGACAGACTTCTTCGTTGACTTCGAGGAATGCCACGAGGACTACGACTGGCAGGCCGCCATGCTCGCGGGCATCGACCAGACCACAGGAGCAAGGCTGACCCAGCGAGTGGCTGGAACAACCACACTCGTACATAACGGTTCGCATGCCGACGGAGCACGCATCGCGGCCGGCCTCGCGGGATGGGCCTGCCGAAAATGGTGGCGCGCGTGCTCATCGGCCTGTGGCTGAGCGAGGACGGCAGGCTCACCGCGGCCGAGCTGTCGCGCGGGCTGAACGTCACGCAACTATACAAACGATCGGTCGTTAAGATAGTTTGGGCGCATGGCACAAGACGGCCGGCGGCTGCGCGGGTTGCGCAGCCGCGAGGCGATCCTGGAACAGGCGGTGGGCCTGGCCTCAGTCGAGGGGTTGGACGGCCTCTCGCTGGGGCGGCTGGCGACGGCAACCGGCACCAGCAAGTCCGGATTTTTTGCTCATTGGCGCGGCAAGGAGCAACTACAGCTCGATGCCGTGGACTGGGCCGCCCGCCAATGGGCTGAACGGGTGGTGGCGCCCGCCATGCGGGCTCCGGCCGGGGTGCGGCGGTTGTTCGCGTTGCACGAGGCGCGGCTGACGTTCTACGGCGAGGGCGTGCTTCCCGGCGGGTGCTTCTTCTTCACCGTCCAGGCCGAGTTCGACGACCGCCCCGGCGCGGTGCGCGATCGGGTCGCGCGCGCCATGCGCGAGTGGCAGGAGTTCATCCGGCGGCTGGTGGCGGAGGCCATCGCAGCGGGCGAGCTGGCGGAAAGCGTGGATGTGGCGCAACTCGCGTACGAGATCGACGCCCTCGGAGAGATGGTGATCATCCACTCCCGCCTGCACGACGGGGCCGCCTCCCTCGTTCACGCTCGCCGCGCCGTGCTGCAACGCCTGCGAGCGCTCTGCCCCGACCCGACGCTTCTCCCGGAGGATTGATCATGACTGACGACGGCGTGTACGAACCGGTCCAGGTGCATTTCGACGATATCGATGCGATGGGCCTGTTGCACAACTCCCGGTACGCCCTGCTGGTCGAGCGGGCGATCAGCACGTACTGGCAGCGCCTGGGCTGGGCGCCGGATCCGGCCAGGTCGGCGTTCAAGGACGTTTTCCTGGCCGTACGCGAGTTCAAGGTGACCTACCACGTGCCCATCGCAGGGGCGGGCGAGCCGCTGGTGCACTTCTGGATGGAGCGCATGGGCCGCACCAGCGGCGTCTACGGCTTCCGCGTGCTGTCGGCCGATCGCGCGGTGGCGCACGCCGAGGGCTATCGCGTCAACGTCAATCTGGACCCGGCCACCTTGCGGCCCGCGCCGTTCAGCGACGAGCTGCGGGCCGCCGCCGCACCCCTGGTCCGCCGAACGGCGGCGGCATGCTGAGGTCCCGCTGGATCGCCGGCCCGGCGGACGCCGGGCCGGGTCGCTGTCGGTGTGGCGTGCGGCAGACGATCTCCAGGCGTTCGTACGGTCGCCACCGCACGTGCGGTGGCCCTGGTGCGGGTGGAGCCTGGTGCTCCCGTGACAGGGGGCGGGAGCGTTCCGCCGTCAGGAGGTCTCGTACGGGATGATCTCGGCGAGCGTGGAGGCCCCGCCCATGCCGTAGTCCACGCGCAACCGCAGGTACCTGGCCGAGACCCCCTTCATGTCGACGTCGTGGGGAGCCGACATGCGCGGCCACTCGACCCGCTCGACGTCCCTGAACGTCGTGCCGTCCTCGCTCACCTGCACGACGCCCCGCTCGACGGTGCCGCTCATGTCGTACGCCAGCGTGGGCTGGAACCTGACCGCGGACAGGTTCCGCACCCGTCCGAGGTCTACCGTGATGGTGTGCGGCTGCGGCGCGACGCCGGAGCGGTAGTCGGTGAAGGGGTCGCCGTCGACCGCCCTGGCCGGGTCGCCGGTGCCGGGTTTGGAGACGGTGGCCGTCGCGCTGAGCTCAGCCGGAGGCACCGGGGTGCCCTCCGGAGGAGAAGGCCAGCCGCCGGGGGCGTCCTCGGGCTCGTCGGCCACGGCGGGCCGGTCGGGGCCCGTTCCCCTGCCGCGGATCACCACGTCGGTGACCACCGCGCTGTGGTCGGAGTAGAACGGGTAGGCCTGGTCGAGGGCGCTGCCCTGATGGCGGGGCAGGCGGCGGTCGTCGATGCGGGAGCCGAGGACGCGGACGTCCTTGCCGCGGGTGAAGATGTAGTCGATGCGGGCGGGCGCGGAGCGATAGCCGCTCTGCGGGCTCCAGGTGCGGCCGGGGTGGCGCCCGGCGTCGGGGTTGGCGTGGCGGAAGGTGTCGACGAAGCCGGAGTCGGCGAACATCTTGGTCAACGGCCAGGGCAGCACCAGGCCCGCGTGCCCGCGCGCGCCGGCGAACTGCTCGGTCCAGTCCAGGTACGGCCAGGCGTTGAGGTCGCCGCCCATGAGCACGGGGGCGTCGTCGTCACCGATGAAGGACGGCAGTGCCTTCTCCAGGATGGCCCTGCCCATGGCGACGCGGCGGAAGCGGTCGTCGTCGAGGAGTTGCGCGTCGGTCTTCGTCCGTGGCCGGCCGTAGATGTTCTGCACGGCCGCCTCGTGGACGTCCCAGTTGGCGGAGATCTCGTGCCAGGTCCACATGCTGAAGGCGTGGACGTGCCTGCCGTCGGGCAGGCCGAGCCGGGCGCCGCCGAGGTTGAACGAGGTGATGTCGGCGTCCGCGTAGCGCGGGTAGACCTTCTCCACCTTGAGCTTGGTGTACAGCCACAGGTTGTCGCCGTTGGCGCTGTAGTCCTCCGGCGTGGTGAGCCGCACGCCGGTGAACCGCTCATCCGCCGGCCGTCCGGCGTTCAGCCCGTCGAGGATCTTCTGCCCCGATCCGTACCCCTCGATCACGAACAGGACATCGGGGTCGACCTCGTTGATGTAGTCGATCATCTGCCGGAGATTCTCGCCCGTCTTCTCCTGGCCGTTGATCGTGCCTCCGACGAACAGGTTCCAGGACATCAGCCGTACGGGGGTGCCGACCTGCTGCTCGGGCAGGGTGGTGACGGAGGCGTCGAGCTTCACGCTCTGCCTGCGCGCGGGCAGGACGAAGGGCCGGCTGCGTACGGTCCCGGTCCGGCTGTAGAGGGTCTCCCGCGCCCATACCTGGTCGCCCCTGGTGACGGTGAGGGTGAATTCCTGCACGTGGTGCGGGCGCGGCCGGGCCGTGGCGACCGCCGTGCAGGTGCTGCCGGCGAGCAGCCCGTCACATTCCAGCCGGTACATCACGGGCGTGGCCGCGGCGCCGGCCGCCGCCGGTGCCGTGGTGAGCAGCCCGGTCAAGGCCAGAGCGGCGGCGAGAGGCGGGATGGATCTACGCATGGGCGTGTCCTCCTGGAAGGGGGGTGTGCGTTTTCCGCGGGAGCGGGGTGTCAGGCGAGCCGCTGGGGCGCCGCGGGGCGGGAGATCGAGCCGTCGGTGGAGAAGAAATGGTCGTCCACGTGCTCCAGCGCCAGGCAGGCCGCGCCGAGCGCGACGCATTCCTCGCCGAGTGTCGAGGACCGGATCTCGGGCACGCGCAGGCAGTGGGGTTCGAGCGCCCGGCGCAGGGCGGGCAGCAGGACGTCGGCCGAGCGGGAGAATCCGCCCCCCAGCACGACCAGTTCGGGGTCGAGGGTCAGAACCATGGCCGCGGTGCCGAGCGCGAGCTGGTGCGCGTAGGCGTTCACGGCCTCAAGGGCCTCGGGATCGCCGGCCCTGGCGGCCGTGAAGACCAGACCGGCGGCGTCCTCGGGCGTGGCGCCCCGTGCCGCGCGCGATCCCTCGAGGTGGGCGGCCATGGTGCGCCAGCCGGTCATCTCCATGAGGCCGACCTCGCCGCTGGCTCCGCTGAAGCCGTGGTGCAGGCGTCCGCTGAGGATGAGGGCGGCGCCTGGCCGGCGGCCCGCGTGCAGGTAGACGAGGTCGCGGACGCCCGACGCGATGCCGAGCCGCTGTTCGGCGAGGGCGGCGAGCTTGCTGTCGTTCTCGACGGTGATCGGGCAGGACAGCCGCTGCCCGAGATGGCCGATGAGATCGACCCCCGCCCAGTCGGGCAGGGACTCGACCCGGGTGACCACACCTTCCCTGTTGACGACGCCGATGCTGCCGACGGTGACGCCCCACAGGTCGCGGGTGCTCAGTCCGGAGGCGACGAGTGCGGCCTCGACGGCCCGCCACACGGCCTCCAGCCGCTCGTCGCGCGTGGTGCGCGCGTTCACCGCGACGCGGCCGCTGGAGACGGTACGGCCGGCCAGATCGGTGATCACGGCGAGGACCTTGTGCACGCCGACGTCGATGCCGAGCACATGGCCGGCGTCGGTCCGGAAGCGGTATCGCTTGGCGGGCCGGCCCAGACTCCCCGGAGCGGGCTCGACGTCGGTGATCCAGCCGAGTTCGTGCAGGTCGCCGACAACCTCGATGACGGAGTTGCGTGACAGCCCCGTCAGCGTGGCCAGCTCGGTGAGGGTCAGCGGTCCCGGCGCCGCACGCAGGACGCGAATGCTGCTGAGCGAGTTCAGCTGGCGCAGCCGCTGAAGGTCACCACCACCGACCTGCACAGGTTCTACCTCCCGTTAATTGCGGTCTCCGGATTAATACCTCTGGCACGCCCTCCGACGGGCCTCTGCCACCTGGATCATCTGATGCGGAGGGGCTTGACGGCAAGACCTCGATCGTGAATATCTATGAACTCCGCAATAAATCGGGGGTCGGCACATGACCGTGAAGTTGGCCGTCATCGGGGCGGGAGCCCGGGGCCAGATCTACGCCAGGGCGGCAGCCGCCGATGGCCGAACGCGGATCGTCGCCGTGGCGGATCCCGACCCCGCCAGGCGGGACGCGCTGGCCCGCGAGCACGGCCTGCCGGAACAGGCCCGCTTCACGGGCTGGGAGGAGCTGGCCGCCGTACCGAAGCTGGCCGACGCGGTGGTGATCGCCACCCAGGACAGGCTGCACGCCGGGCCTGCGGTGGCCTTCGCCGGGCTGGGCTACGCCGTCCTGCTGGAGAAGCCCATGGCGCCGACGGAACCCGAGGCTCGCAGGATCGTCGAGGCCGTCGAGCGGGCCGGGGTCGTCTTCGCGCTCGCCCATGTCATGCGCTACACCGCCTACACCCGGGCGTTCAAGCAGCTGGTGGACGGCGGCCGGCTGGGCGCGATCTCCAGCGTCCAGCACCTGGAACCGGTGGGCTGGTGGCACATGGCCCACTCCTTCGTCCGGGGCAACTGGCGCAACACCGCCCAGTCCGGGCCGATGTTGCTGACTAAGTCCTGCCACGACCTCGACTGGCTGCTGCACCTCCTCGGCGACGAGCCGATCGGCGTGGCCTCCTTCGGCTCGCTGACGCACTTCCGGCCGGAGAGCCGGCCGCCGGGCGCGGGCAGCCGCTGCGTGAGCTGCGCGATCGAACCCGCCTGCCCCTATTCCGCCAAGCGCCTGTATCTGGGGTGCCTGGGCGATCCGGATCGGGAGTTCTGGCCGCTCGGCCCCGTCACCTCCGACGCCACGACGGACGGTGTCATGCGGGCGCTGGAGGAGGGCCCGTACGGCCGCTGCGTCTACACCTGCGACAACGACGTGGTGGACCAGCAGGTGGTGATGCTGGAGTTCGCCGGAGGCACGACGGCGTCCTTCACGATGACCGCCTTCACCCCGCTCGAACACCGCAAGACGAGAGTCTTCGGCACCCACGGCTTCGCCGAGGGCGACGGCCGGAGCATCAGGATCGTCGACTTCACGACCGGCTTGGAGGAGAGAATCGACACCGCGACGCGCGCGGGCGCCTCGCTGGCCGACGGCCACGGCGGCGGCGACGCCGGACTGATCAAGGCGTTCATCGACGCCGTGGAGGCGGGCGACCAGGCGCCGCTCGGCGCCGGTCCGGCCGAGGCCCTGGCCGGGCACCTGGTCGTCTGGGCAGCCGAGCGCGCCCGCGCGTCCCGGACGGTGCAGGCCCTGTGACGACGATCCCGGCGCCCGCCCGCCTGTCCCCCGGCGAGGGGTGCTTCACCTTCACCGTCGCCACTGCGCTGGCCGCCGACCCGGTGCTGGCCAGGGCGGCGGCGTGGCTGCGCGCGAGCCTCCTGCCGGCCACCGGCCTGCCTCTGCCCGAGGGGCCCGGCGGCGTCGAGTTCCGTCTGGCCGGCGGGCTCGGGCCGGAGGAGTACCGGCTCACGGTCACGGAGAAGTCGGTGCTGATCGAGGCGGCGAGCCCGGCCGGCGCCTTCTACGGAGCGCAGACGCTGCGCCAGCTCCTCCACCCGGCCGCGTTCCGCAGGGGCCGCATCGCCGGCAGGACGTGGAGCGTCCCCGCCGTCTCGATCGCCGACGCCCCCCGGTACGGCTGGCGTGGCTGCCTCATCGACGTGGCCCGCCACTTCCTGCCCAAGAACGACCTGCTGCGGTACATCGACCTGCTGGCCATGCACAAGCTCAACGTCCTGCACCTGCACCTGACCGACGACCAGGGCTGGCGGTTGCAGATCAGGAAGTACCCGAAGCTGACCGAGACCGGCGCCTGGCGGCGCGAGTCGCCGCTGGGCGCCCGGCGGCACCGCCGCTTCGACGGCCGGCCGCACGGCGGCTTCTACAGCCAGGACGACATCAGGGAGATCGTCGCCTACGCCGCCGACCGGTTCATCACCGTCGTCCCGGAGATCGACCTGCCCGGCCACACGCAGGCCGCCATCGCCTCCTACCCGCAGCTCGGCAACCTCGCCACCCCGCCGGAGGTGGCCACGGAATGGGGCGTCAGCGAGAACGTGCTCAACGTCGCCGATGCGACCATCGCCTTCTTCCTCGACGTGCTGGAGGAGGTCCTGGAGCTCTTCCCCGGCCCTTACGTCTGCGTCGGCGGCGACGAGGTCCCCAAGACCCAGTGGAACGACAGCCTCGCCGCCAAGGAGCGCATTCGCGAGCTCGGCCTGCGCGACGCCGCGGAACTGCAGACCTGGTTCATGCGGCACTTCACCGACTTCCTGCGCGCCCGGGGGCGCAGACCGCTCGGCTGGGACGAGCTCCTGGAAGGCGGCCTGCCGCCGGGCGTCACCGTGGCCTCCTGGCGCGGCGAGAGGTGCACGACCATGGCCGCCCGGGCCGGCCATGACGTGGTCGTCTCGCCCTTCGCCGAGACCTACCTGGACTTCCGCCAGGCCGAGGGCGAGCAGGAGCCGGTGCCCATCGGCAGCGTGACCTGCCTGGAGACGGTGTACGCCTTCGACCCCGTTCCCGCCGCCCTCACCGAGGCGGAACGGGACCGGATCCTCGGCGCCCAGGCGGCGCTGTGGACCGAGCACATCGACTCGCCCCGGCTGCTCGACTACATGGCCTTCCCCCGCCTGGCCGCCTTCGCCGAGGCGGTGTGGAGCAGCGAGCGCGACCTCGAGGACTTCCTCGTCCGGCTCGCCGTGCACGAGAAGCGGCTCGACGCGCTGGGCGTGGAATATCGCCCGGCCGCCGGCCCGCACCCCTGGCAGCGACGCCCCGACGCCCCCGGCCACCCCCGGACCCGGGCGGAGATCGACGGCGAGCTCGCCGCCTGGACCGCGAACCTGCGGTTCTGAAGTCACCCCCCAACCTGGAGAAACCCGTGCGTCTTCGTCTCCCCCTGGCCGGGCTGGTCAGCCTGGCCGTTCTCACCGCGGGCTGCGGCTCTTCCGCCGAACCCGACGCCAACGGCAAGGTCACGATCAGCTACGCCATCTGGGACAAGAACGACCAGGCCGGCTCGGAGAAGATCATCGCCGCCTTCCAGCAGGCCCACCCGAACGTCACCGTCAAGCTGGAGATCACCCCCTGGGAGCAGTACTGGACCAAGCTCCAGACGGCCGCGTCCGGCGGCGCGGCCCCCGACGTCTTCTGGATGAACAGCCTCAACGTCCGCATGTACGCCAAGGGCGGCGTCATCGCCCCGCTCGCGGAGTCCGGGGCGGCGGGCCTGCCCGAGGCGGTCGTGGACGGCTACCGCTACGAGGGCAAGCTCTACGGCCTGCCGCACAACGTGAGCATCCCCGCGCTCTGGTACGACAAGAAGATCTTCGACGCGGCCGGCCTCGAGTACCCCACCGCCGACTGGACCTGGGACGACGTCACGTCCGCCGCCAAGAAGCTGACCGACCCGGCCAAGCAGCAGTTCGGCATCCTCGCCCCGATGTGGGACCAGGGCGGCTTCTACAACACCATGATCCAGGCCGGCGGGCACGTGCTCTCGCCCGACGGCAAGAAGAGCGGCTTCGACGACCCCGCCTCCATCCAGGGCCTCGAGTTCTGGACCGGCCTCATCAAGGACAAGGTCGCGCCCGTCGCGGAGGTGTACACCGACACCGACCCCATCCAGCTCTTCCAGTCGGGCAAGTACGGCATGTACTACGGCGGCGTCTGGTTCGCCTCCACCTACTGGGCCAATCCCGAGATTCGCGAGCGGATCGACGTGGCTCCCCTGCCCAAGGGGCCCGCGCGGGAGGCCGTCATCCTGCTCGGCCTGGCCAACGCCGTCTCGGCCAAGAGCGAGCACCCCGAGGAGTCGGCGGCCTTCGCCGCGTTCGTCTCCTCCGAGCAAGCGCAGAAGATCATCAGTGACAGCGGCGGCGGCGCCCTGTCGGTCCGTCCCGGCACCCAGGACGGCTGGTTCAAGGCCTTCCCCTCCTTCCACCTCAAGGAGACCTATGAGGCCTCGATGCCGCACGGCGTGCCGTACCCGGCGACGCTGAACACCGCGCAGTGGCAGGACGTGCAGAACAAGAAGCTCGCCGACGCCTGGTCCGGCAAGCGGCCGGTCGCCGACGTGGCCAGGGAGATCGCGGCGCAGATGAACGAGATCCTGGCCAAGGAGTAGACGGATGCACTCCAGGCGCGAGTGGGCGTGGGGATACCTCCTCATCGCCCCCATGGCGCTGGGCCTGGCCGTCTTCTACCTGTGGCCCATCGCCCAGACCGTGTACCTCAGCTTCACCGAGTCAGGCGTGTTCGGCGGGCAGACCTGGGTGGGGACGGCCAACTTCACCACCCTGCTCGGCGACGAGGAGATGCTCGGCGCGCTTCGCAACACCCTTCTCTACGCCGTGCTCGTGCTGGCCGGCGTACCGCTGTCCATCGTCGTCGCGGCCCTGCTCAACGTGCCGGGGCTGCGTGGCCTGAGCGTCTACCGGACCCTGTACTTCCTGCCCGTCGTCACCATGCCCGCCGCGGTCGGCCTGACCTGGCGCTACCTGTTCAACGGCGACTTCGGCGCGATCAACCACCTGCTGGGCGCGATCGGCGTCGACGGGCCGTACTGGGTGGGCGATCCCGACTTCGCCCTCTACGCGATCGCGATCGTCGGGGTCTGGAGCACGATCGGCTACAACGCCGTGCTGTTCCTGGCCGGGCTGCAGGGCATCCCGCGCCCGTACTACGAGGCGGCCTCGATCGACGGGGCGGGAAGGGTGCGGCAGTTCTTGCGCATCACCCTCCCGCTGCTCACCCCCACCACGTTCTTCGTCCTCGTGATCACCATGATCAACGCCTTGCAGGTCTTCGACCTGGTCTTCCTCATGATCGACCTCAAGAGCCCGGCGCTGAGCGGCAGCCGCACGATCGTCTACCTCTTCTTCGAGAAAGGGTTCGTGCAGAACCAGCGAGGGCTCGCCGCGGCCATCGCCGTGGTGCTGCTCGGGCTGATCCTCGTGCTGACCGCGATCCAGTTCCGGCTGCAGAAGAAGTGGGTGCACTATGAATAGGCCGAGGACCTGGCCGGCCCACGTGCTGCTGGCCGCGGGCGCGCTGGTGATGCTGGCGCCTTTCGCCCTGCAGCTCGTGGTCTCGTTGCAGACCCTGCCCGACTCGCTGCGCGTGCCTCCACGGTTCACGCCCTCCTGGCAGTGGTCGAACTTCGCCGACGTCTTCCGTACCGTGCCGCTGGCCCGGCAGTTCCTCAACACCGTCGTGGTCACCGCGGCCGTCACCGCCGGGCAGCTGCTGCTGTGCTCGCTGGCCGCCTACGCCTTCGCCCGGCTGCGCTTCCCCGGCCGCGGCGCCATCTTCCTGCTCTTCCTGGCCGTCCTCATGGTTCCCGGCGAGTTGTTCATCATTCCGCGTTACGAGATCATGCAGGGGCTCGGCTGGCTCAACACCCTGCAGGCGCTGATCGCGCCGGGCGTCTTCGGCGCCTTCGGGACGTTCCTGCTGAGACAGTTCTTCCTCACCCTGCCCAGGGAGCTCGACGAGGCCGCCCGCCTGGACGGGGCCAACCCGTTGCAGGTGTACTGGCACATCATGCTGCCGCTGGTCAGGCCGGGCCTGCTCGCCCTCGGACTGCTGACCGTCATGTGGTCGTGGAGCAGCCTGCTGTGGCCGCTGGTGGTCAACACCGACCCGGAGATGATGACACTCTCGGCGGGGCTCGCCTCGCTGCGCGGCCAGTTCCAGACCAACTTCCCCATCCTGTTCGCCGGCGCCGTCGTGGCCTCCCTGCCGGTGATCGTCCTCTTCGTGGTCATGCAACGGCACTTGATCGCGGGCATCGCGTTCACCGGCTCGAAAGGTTAGCCGATCGGCACGGCTCAGTGACGGCCACCGGGCATCCTGCCATGCCACCGTGTTCGGCTCACTGACGCACGGCGGACGGCCCGGTGGCCGAGTCATCTCACTGGACGGTGATCAGGCCCCGCTGGTAGGCGCGGACGAGGCGCCGGGGCACGAGGAGCTCCCGCCCGTTCACGGTGATCGGGACGAGGCCGGGCGCCGTGGCCTTCCACTGGCTGCGGCGGTGCCGGGTGTTGCTGCGCGAGGTCTTGCGCTTGGGGACGGCCATGGTTACCAGCTCGCCTTCGTGATGCCGGGCAGCTCGCCACGGTGGGCCATCTCCCGGAACCGCACCCGGGAGAGCCCGAACTTGGTCAGGTGCCCGCGAGGGCGGCCGTCGACGGAGTCGCGGTTGCGCACGCGGGTGGCGCCGGCGTCGCGCGGCTGCCGGGACAGCTCGCGTACGGCGTCCGCCCGCTCCTGCGGCTTGCCGGTGCGGATGACCTCCTTGAGCCGCGCGCGCCGTTCGGCGTAACGCAGGACGACGGCCTTGCGCCGCTCATTGGCGGCGATCTTGCTCTTCTTCGCCATCAGATCTTCTCTCCCCTGGCGCGGATCCGCGCGACGGCCGCCTCGACGCCGATCCTGTCGATGATCTTGATCGCGCGGGCGCTGACGGTGAGCCGGACGTAGCGGTCCTCGCTGGGCAACCAGTAGCGACGCTGCTGGATGTTGGGGTTCCAGCGGCGACGGGTGCGGCGGTGGGAGTGGGAGACGTTGTTGCCGAAGACCGGCTTGACGCCGGTGAGCTGGCAGTGCGCGGACATCAGGCCTTCCCGTAGCGCTGGTTGAACCGCTCGACGCGCCCGGCGGTGTCGAGGACGCGGCTGCGGCCGGTGTAGAACGGGTGACTCGCCGACGACACGTCGACGTCCACCACCGGGTACGTGTTGCCGTCGGTCCACTCGATCGTCTTGTCGCTGCTGATCGTGGAGCGGGTGAGGAACGCGAAGTCCGCACCGGGGTCGCGGAAGACGACCGGCCGGTACTCCGGGTGGATGCCCTTCTTCATCGTTCCTCCCGGAAGAGGACGTGCCGACGAATGGTCGGGTCGTACTTGCGCAAGGTGAGCCTGTCGGGGGTGTTCCTGCGGCTCTTCCTCGTCACGTACGTGTAGCCGGTGCCGGCCGTGGATCGGAGTTTGATCACTGGTCGCACCTCATTTCTAGCCAAAACGGTTCCTTCCCATGGGCGAACTCATGCCATGATAACGACAACGATTTTCATTGTTGCAACTGGAGGCTTCATGCCGGCCCTCATAGCCCTCGTCGCGGGCATGGACGCCACGGCGCGTACCGCCACGATCCAGCGGCTGCGCGCAGCTGCGTCACCTGCACCGTGCGCGAGGACCTGCTCCCCCCAGCTCGTCAGGCTCCCGCCCGGCCGCGTCACCGGCGTCACCGTCCAGCAGCAGCGGCTGATCGCCAAGGCCGTCAAGAACGCGCGCGAGGCGGCTCTCCTCCCCTACGCCTCGCGCACCGGCACCTGAACCTGTTGGAGGCACTGTGCCCATTCCCGTCGCCCTCGTCGGGGGCCTGTACGGCTGCGCCCGGGCCGAGGCGGTCGATCGCCTGCTGCGCCGCCATCCAGGAGCCATCGCCATCGGTCACGGCATCACGGCGGGCCAGGCCGAGCGGGTGGCCCGCGACTCCCCCGGCGCGCCGCTGCTGATCATCGACCTCGGGGACTCCGTCGAGCCGCGCCCCGTGGCCGAAGCCCTGGCCCGCGCCGGCCATCTCCGCCTGTCCTGCGTGCACACGGCGCTGGACGCCGGGCACCTGCCCGTGGACATCTGCCGGGGCGACCGCCTGGCCGGCACCTGCCGGACCGCGACGGCCGGCGATCAGCGGCACCTGGCCGAGGTGCTGGCCCGCCAGATCGAGTACGCCACCAGCCTGTCGCTGCACGGAGGCGACGCCGAGGACGCCGAGCTGTCGGCCGCCGTGCTCGGCCACCTGGCCCCGCACACGCCGATCGTCACCGTCCCCGACCCCACGGGGCCCACGCTGGACGTCCGCGAACTCGCCGAACGCGTCGACCCGGCCACCGCCCAGTTCCCCGCGGACGGGCGGTCCGGCGAGGTCACCACGGTCGTCTGGCACCGGCTGCGCCCGCTCCACCCCGGCCGGCTGTTCGACGTCATGGACGAGCTCGTCACCACCACGGTCCGCTCTCGCGGCCGGTTCTGGCTGGCCAACCGGCACGAACGCATGCTGGCGTGGGACGCCGTGGCCGGGGTGGTCTCCGTACGGGACGCCGGCCCCTGGCTGGCGGCACTGCCCGAGGCCGCCTGGGAGCTGGTCTCCCCGGCCCGCCGGGCCGCCGCCGCCCTGGACTGGAACCCGATCATCGGCGACCGCGTCCAGCACCTGGTCTTCACCGGGCCTGACATCGACCACGACCGCATCTGCGGCCTGCTCGACTCCTGCCTCACCGATCACGGGGACCTGCTGCCGGGCGCCGCGGCGTGGGCCCGTTACGACGACCCCTTCGCCCGCGTACTGAACCTGGAGGAGAGCACGTGAAGCCTCAAGTGAGCGACGAGTACGAACGTTCCGCGGAGTTCGTGGACGTCATGCTCGCCGCGCCCTGGACGGCGCTGGCCCCCACGCTGGCCGAGGCGCTGCGCGGAGCCCCCGGGCCCGTCGTGGACGTGGGCGCCGGAGGCGGCCACGGCACCCGCGTGATCGCGCGGACACTGCCGGAGGCGGAGATCCACGCCGTGGAGCCGTCGCCAGGGCTGCGCGCGGTCCTGCTCGCCAGGGTCAACGACGACCCCGGCCTGCGCCACCGCGTGACCGTGCTGCCGGGCGGCCTGCTCCAGGCCACGCTCCCGCCCCGCCTGGGCACGCTGGTCGCCATGAACGTCATCGGCCACTTCGGCCCCCGCGACCGCCGTACGATCTGGCGGCTGCTGGCCGAACGCCTGCTGCCCGGCGGCCGGGCCGTGCTCAACCTCCAGCCTCCGGCCGAACCCGTCGCCGTGCCGCTGAGCCGGTTCTCCGAGCTGCGCATCGGGCGGCGACGGTACGAGGGCTGGGGCCGCGCAGAACCCTCCGGGCCCGACCAGATCACCTGGCACATGACCTACCGCGCCTTCCAGGACGGGAAACCGGCCGAGGAGGTGGAGGTCGAGTACGCCTGGTGGCTCCTCGGCCCGGACCGGCTCAAGGCCGAACTCGCCGAACACGGCCTGCATGCCACACCTACCGGCCCGACCGAGCTGGGATTGTGGTGCATCACCGGATCACCCGTGTGAGGCGTGGCACGGGACGGCAACCCTGTGGACCTCTGTGCGGCTCCGCCGGTCACCACCATCTCGTCTGCCGTGTCTGCGGGGTGGTGGCGGAACGGCAGGAGAAGGAGGTCGTGGACGGTTTCGTGGCCGAAGAGGTCCGCGGAGCCCGCGCGACCTGCGAGCGGCCCCTGACTCTCCTGATCTCGGAGGGCGCCGGTGAAATTGAATATGAAAGTCATTACCGCTAGCATGCCGCGTCGTGTACTTAGGTCCCTCTCAGCGCTCCTCCCCCTCTGACGATCAGACAGAGCCGCCTGGTCACGCGCGGCGTCGCCTGGCACGACGCACAGGGCTGCTCTGCGTGGCGCTTGCGGTCACCGCATGGGTTCTGATCGTGCTGTCCGGTGCGGTGGGATCGGTGTCGGTGAGCCTGGTGGAGGCGGCTCAGATCGTGATCGGGCATCTGGTTCCGGGGATGCCGTGGATGTCGGACGGGACGTTGACGCCGTTGCAGGATCAGGCGGTGTGGCAGTTCCGGCTGCCGCGAACGCTGCTGGCGGCGCTGGCCGGTGCCGGGTTGGCGCTGGCGGGCGCATTGATGCAGGTCACAGTCCGCAATCCGCTCGCCGAGCCCTACATTCTCGGCGTGTCCTCAGGGGCGAGCGTCGGGGCGGTGCTCGTGATCGTGTTCGGCTCGGCCGCCTTGGGCGGGTTGTCGTTGAACGTGGCCGCGTTCGCGGGCGCCTTGGCGGCCTGTGCCGGCGTCGGGGCGTTGGCGCGGAAGGACGGAGCGTTGTCGCCGATGCGGATGATTCTGGCCGGTGTCGCGTTGGGAACCCTGCTGAGTGCGGTGACGAGCTATCTGACGATCTCCACGGACGCGCAGAACGTCGTCAGCGTGCTGTTCTTCCTGCTGGGGAGCGTGTCGGCGGCATCGATGCCGAGCCTGATCGGCCCGGCCGTCGCGCTCGCGGTGGCCGGGGTGATCGCGGCACTGCTGGCGCGGTCGCTGAACGCGCTGTTGACCGGGGACGAGTCGGCGGTCTCGCTGGGGGTGAACGCCTCCCGGTTGCGCGGGCTGCTGCTGGTGGTGGCGTCGCTGCTGACCGGCACCGTGGTCTCGGTCGCCGGCGGGATCGGGTTCGTCGGGCTGGTCGTCCCGCACGTCGCGCGGATCGCGGTGGGTGCGGACCATCGGCGGATGCTGCCGGTGACGGTGCTGGGCGGGGCGGTGTTCCTGATGATCGCAGACCTGCTGGCGCGTACGGTCGCGGCGCCGACGGAGATCCCCTTGGGCATCCTCACCTCATTCGTCGGCGCTCCGTTCTTCCTGTGGCTGATGCGGCGGAACGGGGCCGAGCGTGCGGGGTTCGGCCGATGAGGGTGGAGTTCGACGACGTCACCGTCGCCCTCGGTGGCCGGGACGTGGTGCGGCGGGCGTCGCTGACCGTTGAATCGGGCACGGTGGTGGGCCTGGTAGGGCCGAACGGCAGCGGAAAGTCCTCCCTGCTGCGTACGCTCTACCGCGCGCTCAAGCCACGGCAGGGCATGGTGCGTCTCGACGGGCAGGACGTGCAGCGCCTGAGCGGCAGGCAGTCGGCGCGAGCGGTGGCGGTCATGCTCCAGGACCCGGTGACCGACTTCGACCTCAGCGTCCAGGAGACGGTGCTGCTGGGCCGCGCTCCGCACCACGCCTCCTTCGGCCGGGACACCCCGGACGATATTCGTATCGTGGAGGAGGCGATGCGCCGCGCCGAGATCACCGACCTCGGCGACCGCATGGTCTCCACCCTCTCCGGCGGCCAGCGGCAGCGCGTCATGCTCGCCCGCGCTCTCGCGCAGGAGAGCCCCGTGCTGGTGCTGGACGAACCGAGCAACCATCTCGACATCAGCCACCAGCACGAGCTGATGAGCACGGTGCGCAGCCTGGGACGCACTGTGATCGCCGCCCTGCACGACCTGAACCTCGCGACCCAATACTGCGACCGTGTCGTCGTGCTCGCCGCCGGTCGCATCATCGCCGCCGGGCCGCCGGCGCAGGTGTTCAGCCCTGAGCTGATCCGCACCACCTTTGGCGTGGACGTCCGCGTCCTCGGCGACCCCGATGAACCCGTCTTCGCCTTCCGCCGCCTCGATGCGAGCGGTGACCCCATCGACCTGACCTCCACCCGAACAGAAAGCAGCACACCCACATGACGCGCGCCTCTCGCATTCCCGCACGTTCCGCCGCCATCGCGAGCGCCGCCGTGGCGTTGCTTCTCGCCGGCTGCGGCACCTCCGTGGCTCCGCCCTCCCCGGGAGCCGGCGCGGCCGCCGCGGTGACGCTGGAGAACTGTGGCCGCAAGGTCGTCGCCAACGACGCTCCGAAAGCAGCCGTCGGCATGCACCCGGCGCAGACCGAGCTGCTGCTGCGTCTCGGCCTGGCCGACCGCATCGCCGGGCAGGCCCAGGCCAAGGCACAGGCACTGCCGCAGGACGTGGCGCCGCTTGCCGCGGGCATTCCGGTGATCGGCGGAGTCACCCCGCCCAGCCGTGAGGACCTGCTGGCGGTCAAGCCGGACTTCGTCTACTCGCCCACCACCTACGAGTTCACCGCTGAGCAGGGCTTCGCCAGCATCGAGCAGCTCGAGCAGGCCGGAGTCTCCGTCTACGTCGCCAACGGCGGGTGCAAGGACCGGCGTATGACCGGCGAGGTCACGGATCTGTTCACCGATCTGGAGAACATCGGCAAGATCTTCGGCGTTGACGACGCCGCCGCCGGCCTCATCGCGAAGAGCCGGGCCGAGCTCGACAAGGTCGCCAAGGCGCTCGCCGGCGTGAAGAAGCTGCGCGTCGCGCAGGTGTACGTCGACGGCACTACCCTGCAGGCCATTGGCGCCGGCGTCGAATACGACATCCTTCGCCTGGCGGGGGCCGACAACGTCTACACTCCCGAGCAGCCGGCGTTCGCGAAGTTCTTCGCCGCGACGATCACACCCGAGTCCCTCGCGGCCGAGCGGCCCGACGCGCTGGTGTTCTCGGTGTACGACGACAAGCACGAGGCCGCGACCCGCAAGTACCTCACCACTACCTTCCCGGACATGCCGGCGGTGCGCGATGACCGGCTGATCGCGGTCTCCAGCGCCGACGTGTTCCCCGGAACGCTGGGCAACGTCTCGATCGTGCGGCAGATCGCGGAGCGGCTCTACCCCGACGCGTTCTGAGCCGTGATCCGCGCACCGGCCCGGAACGCACGGCGTCATGCTCCGGTGCGCGGGCGCAGGGTCCAGCCCTCGCCCCCGTCAGCGCGCATCGGCGCCCTCGTCCAGGGCGAACCTGGGCAGCGTCGCTTCCACCTCCCGCACGGCCTCGTCGAACCGGCCGACTAGGTCCTGGATGCGGGCCGGCGTCACATCAGGGCTCGGGGGCGATCAGCGAACCGAGCAGCCCCCGGGCCGGGCCTGGGCTCACGAGACCTGGCGGGCTTGACGTCATTGAATGACGTGTAATCTAATGACACGACATTCAATCTGGCAGGGAGCACGTGATGACCTTCTCAACGGACCCGATCAAGAACATCTCGGTGATCAGCACCGGCTCGGTGGCCATCCGTCCCGAGCACGTGGGGCCGACATGGAAGAACACCTACGTGTGGCTCTTCACCTCCACGCGGTGGACCGCCGCACGGCCGATCAACGTGTACGTGATCGAGCACCGCGATGGTGTGGTCCTCTTCGACACCGGGCAGGACCGCGCGTCGGTCACCGACCCGGCCTACTTCCCCGGAGGGCTCAACGGGCTGGTCTACTCACGCCTGGCGAAGTTCGAGATCGGCCCGACCGAGACGCTCGCCGCGGGCCTGTCCGGGCTGGGCTACCGCGTCCAGGACGTGAACACGGCGGTGATCTCCCACCTCCACCAGGACCACATCGGCGGGCTTCCGCTGCTCGGGCACGCCGACATCGTGGTCAGCCGGGACGAATGGAGCTCGCTGAGCGCGCCCCTCCCGGAGATGCGCGGTCTTATGCGCTCGCACATCGAGCTTCCCGGGCTGAACTGGAAGCGAGTCGCCCCCGAGCCGCTGGCCGATCCGGCGCTGGCGCCCTTCACCGACGGCCACGATCTGTTCGGCGACGGAAGCCTGGTGCTCCTGCCCACCGCCGGCCACACCCCCGGATCGCTGTCGATGCTGGTCCGGCGGCCCGGCCATGCGCCGCTGCTGATGGTCGGCGACCTCACCTACGACGCCGACCTGCTGTTCGCCGGTGAACTGCCGGGCGTGGGAGACAAGAAGCAGATGCGCGACGCCGTGGCCAAGGTCAACGCCTTGCGCCAGAAGATGCCGGACCTGGCCGTCCTGGCGGCTCATGACCCGGCGGCGGCCGACCGCCTGGCCGCCGCGCTCGCGACCGGGGCGGTGGCACCTGCGGCCGGCTGAAGAACTGCGCTACCTCTGCTCGGCTTGGGACCACTGCTCGGCTGCGACGAACTCATCGAAGGCGCGCCCGTCCAGGGGACCCTCGCGTTGCTCCGCACCTTCGCCGACGCGTTCCCCGCCGGGCGGGGCCGTGGCGCGCCGCACCATCACGAACCGGAAGGCGATCTCATGAACACCGTAGAACAGGCCGTCCTGACCGTCGACGCCTCGCCTGAGCGGGTGCGCGGCCTCCTGCTGGACCCGCTCGCACTGCCCGGATGGAATCCCGCGTTCCACAGCATCGACGGGCCGCCTGAGGCCGCCGCCGGCCAGGAGTACCGGATCACCGTCCGGCCCGGGCTGTCGGGTCATCTCATCTACAAGGACATTGGGCCGGACCTGATCGTCACCGCATGGCAGGTCCCCGGGTTCTCCGAAGAGGGCAACTGGCTCCTGCGCCGGCACGGCGCGCAGACGATCGTCCGGCACGACTTCAAGCACACGGGTCCTCTCGCGGCCCTGCTGAGCCGGGCCTATCGCGGAGTCGCCGGACTACGGCTGGAGCGACTCGCGCGGACGGTCGCCGCGAAAGCGGCGCCGGTGGGGTAGGTCGCCGTCTGGACACGCCGCAGGCGGGAAGGCCGCGCCGGCGCCGGAGACCGAAGGACATCTTCAGGACCTCTCCGGTCGGGAGAAGCCGCGGCTGCTGGGGACCAGAGCCGCGGCGGCCGGGGCGAGGAAGCACACCAGCGCGCATCCGGCCAGGACCGGCTGCCAGCCGAAGGCGTCGACGGCCGGGGCGAGGAAGGCCAGGCCGACGGGGGCCAGGCCGTAGGAGACGAGGAAGTCGAGCGAGGAGACCCGGGCCAGCAGGCGCGGCTCGACCTCGCGCTGCGTGGCGGTGAACCAGGGCACGTTGAACACCTCGATGCCCAGCCCGGCCAGCGCATACGCGGCGAATACCACCGCCGGGTGCACCGGGAGCAGCAGGCTGAGCGGCGCGAAGCCGTACAGGGCCAGGCCGGCGAGCGCGGCCCAGCCCTGGGCGCGCGGTGTCCAGCGGGCCACGAGCAGCGCACCGGCGAGGGCGCCGAGGGTGTAGGCGGTGAGCGCCGCCGCCAGGACCGCCTCCGTGCCGTAGCGGTCGCGGCTGACCAGCGGGAGCGCCACGCCGGTGGCCGAGTAGCCAGTGAAGATGACGGCGGCCAGCGCGCCCAGCCCGGCGAGGAACCACGGGTGCCGGCGCGCCTCGCGCACGCCCTCGCCGAACTCCGCGAAGAACCGCACGCCGTCCGCCTCGCGGGCCGGGGCGGGCAGGCCCCGGGGCGGCAGCACGGCGGCGGCCAGCCACAGCAGCCCGGTGCCGATCAGCAGCCACCAGGTGTTCAGGACGGCGGCCAGCAACGCCGTGCCCGCCGGCGCGACGAGGGTGGTGACGCGCACGGCCAGGGTCATGGCGGCGTTGGCCTGCCGGCGGCGGCCGGCGTCCACGACCTCGGCCGTGAGCGCCTGGAACGCGGGCCGGCACGCCCCCTGGCCCGCGCCGACGACCGCCGCCGCCACGGCCATGAGCGGGATCGACCGTCCGAGCCCGAGCGCGATGAACGGGGTGGCGAGCGCGGCGGCCAGTCCGGCCCACCACACGACGGCGCGGCGCGAGTACCGATCGGCCAGGACCCCGCTGATCGGCACCGCGGCGAGGAAGCCGGCGGTCCGGGTGGCCAGCACGATCCCGAGACCGGCGGCGGTGAGCTCGCGGTCCAGCACGGCGAGCCCCAGCACGAACGGCAGCGCCCAGGTCGCCAGCCCCGAGGCGGTGGTGCCGCACCACAGCCGCAGAAACCGCCTCTCGCGCAGGATGGACCGCGCCGCGGACGGCGACGTCTCCGAGCCGGTGGTCATCGGTGCGCTCACAGGTGCACTCCTCCAGGGGACCGGGACGAACGAGACTCGTGATCTACACCATGCTCCGGTGCTCACCCGGTCACGTCTGGAGCTCGCGCAGGTATTTCGCGAACCCTTCCAGGCCGTCGATGTTGCGCGGCCCGCTGATGCCCTCGTTGTAGTCCAGGACGTAGAAGCGATCGTTGACCACGGCGGGCAGCTTGCTGGTGGTGGGGAACTCCTTCAAGAACTTGATCTTCTCCGTGGCGGGCTTGTCCCCGTAGTCCAGGATGACGATGACCTCCGGCTTGGCCTCGACCACCGCCTCCCAGGTGACCTCGCCCCAGCGCGCGTCCAGGTCGCCGAAGATGTTGCGGCCGCCGGCGAATCGGATGATGTCGGTGGGCGGCACCTGGCTGCCCGCGGTGAACGGCTTGTCCGTGCCCGAGTCGTACAGGAAGACAGGAGTCGGGTCGCCCTTGGGCGCCTGCGCCTGGACCGCTTCGACGCGCTTGCGGTAGCCGGCGATCAGTTCGTGGGCCTTGGCCTCGACGCCGAAGATCTTGCCGAGGCGTTCGAGGTCGGTGTAGAGGGCCTCGAACGGCGCCACCCGCTCGGGGTGGCCGGGGTAGTTGAAGCACGACTCGGTGTGCATGAAGCTCTGGATCTTCAGCCCGTCGAGGATCTCGGGGGTGATGCCGCGCTGGTCGCTGAAGCCGGAGCGCCAGCCGGCGACCACGAAGTCGGCCTTGGCGTCCACGACCAGCTCCCGGTTGAGCAGGTCGTCGCTGAGGAACGTCACCTTGGCGTACTCGGCCGCCCAGGGCGACTCGGTGACCGGCGGGTTGGCGGGCGGCATCACGTAGCCGTGCACGTGCCGGGTCAGGCCGAGGGCGAACAGCTTGTCGGCGCTGCCGCCCTCGTAGACGACGGCCCGGCGGGGCGTGGTGTACTGGACGTCCTCGCCGCACCTCTTGACCGTCACCGTGCGCGCGGCGCTCGCGCCGCCCTCCACCTGCGCTCCGCATCCGGCGAGCAGGAGCGCGCCGGCCAGGAGCACGGCGGGGGTGCGTCTGTTCACTTCGGGTTTCCTTTCATGGTCGTGGCCGTGCCCAGGTCGTAGAGCACCTGGGGGACCCCGGTGAGCGGATGGGGGACGACGCTCGCCTCGACGCCGAACGCCTCGCGCAGGAGCTCCTCGGTGAGCACCTCGGCGGGCGGGCCGCACGCGACGAGGACGCCGTGGGAGAGCACGGCGAGCCGGTCGCAGGCGGAGGCGGCCAGGTTGAGGTCGTGCAGGGTGACCAGCACGCTCAGCGCGGCGCCCCTGAGCATCGACAGCAGCCGGATCTGGTGGTGCAGGTCGAGATGGTTGGTCGGCTCGTCGAGCACGAGCAGCCGGGGTTCCTGGACGAGCGCCCGGGCGACCAGGACGCGCTGGCGTTCCCCGCCGGACAACGACAGCACGCCACGGCCGGCCAGGTGCAGCACCTCCATCCGCGCCATCGCCTGGCGGCACAGCTCACGTTCGCGGGCGCTGAGCGCCTGGTTGCCGCGCAGGTGAGGGGCACGGCCCAGGGCGACGACCTCCTCGACCGTGAAGTCCAGGTCCGCCCGCCCCTCCTGGGTGAGGGCGGCGATGACGCGGGCGCTGTCGCGCAGCGGCAGCTGCGACAGGTCCCTGCCGTCGATGAGGACCGCGCCGCCGCTGGGCTGCAACGCCCGGTACACGCAGCGCAGCGCCGTCGTCTTGCCCGAGCCGTTGGGCCCGACCAGCCCCACCACCTCCCCGTCGCCGACGGAGAGCGCCAGCTCGTTGACGATGGCGGCGCCGTCGATGGACACCGAGAGATCGTCCAGCAGCAGGAAGGTCATCAGCGGCCTCCGAACAGGTAGCCCCGGCGGCGCAGCAGGACGACGAAGACCGGCACGCCGACCAGCGCGGTGATCACGCCCAGTGGCAGCTCGCGTGGCGCCACCAGGGTCCTGGCCACCAGGTCGGCCCAGACCATGAAGATGGCCCCGGCCAGCGGGGCGATGGTGAGCACGCGTACGTGTGCCGCCCCGACCCACAGCCGCACCAGGTGCGGCATGACCAGCCCGACGAAGCCGATCGCGCCGCTGACCGCGACCATCGCGCCCGTGGCCAGCGAGGTCAGCACGAACAGGCCCTTGCGGAGCCTGACGGTGTCCACGCCCAGGCTCACCGAGGTCTCGTCGCCCAGGGCGAGCACGTCCAGGCTCCGCCCGGAGCGGCGCAGCACCACGACGGTGACCACGGTGACGACCGCCACGACCGGGAGCGCTCCCCAGGTCGCCGCGCCGAAGCCGCCCATCGACCAGAACAGCACCGTGCTGGTCGACTCGCCGTCCGGGACGAAATACACGATCAGGCTCATCACGGCCTGGAAGCCGAACGCCATCGCCACCCCGGTGAGCACCAGCCGCAGCGGCGACAGCCCACCGGCGCCGCGCGAGGCCAGGTAGACCAGGGCGGAGACGAGCAGCGCGCCGAGGAACGCGCCGGCCGACACCGCGTAGATCCCCAGGGCGGTGAGCGCGCCGGTGGCGCTGACCAGCACCGCTCCGGCCGACGCCCCCGACGACACGCCGAGCACGAACGGGTCGGCCAGCGCGTTGCGCACCATCGCCTGGATGGCCACGCCGACCACGCTGAGCCCGGCGCCCACCAGCGCCGCCAGCAGCACGCGCGGGGTCCGTACCTGCCAGATGATCTGGTACGCGGTGACCTCCTCGGCCGTGATCGAGCCGCCGGTCACCGCCGCCCACAGGTAGCGCAGCGTCTCCCCCGGCGGCACGGCCGCGGCGCCGAGACCGATCGCCAGCAGCATCGACACCGCGAGGACACCGGCCAGCGGAACGACGATCAGCGGCATGGCCGGCCCCGCCGCTCTACCGGTGGGTGGATCTTCAGCTCCCGGGAACGCCGGCGACGATGCCACGCCGGAGACCGATGAACCTGACTCGCGCAACGATCTCAAGGACACTCCAGAAAATGAGAATCATTTCCGCCAGACCGTATCACCACGTCTGTCTCCCGGCCTATCGGGCGTAAGCGGTGAGACAGCGAGCTGGGTCTGCTGCCGCGCACCTGAGTGCGGGCGGGAGGGTGATGGCGCGGCCGAGTACGGCGGACGGGCCGCTCCCGGACGGTGGCCGGCCGCCGGAGTCCCGGGCGCGAGGGGGCTCGGCCGGGTTCCGTGGGCGTTCATGGTCCTGGTGGCCCTGCTGGTGGCGGGGCGCTTCCTGCTCGCCCCCCACCTGACGCATCCGGCGGTGCGGACCTGGGCGACCCAGCGGCTTCCGCGGCATGCTCACCGGCCTGGCGGAACCCGCCGTCGAGCATGGCGGTGTCGGGGCGGTGTCGGTCAGCGGTGTGATCGGCCCGTGCGTGAGCCATGCCCTCGGCCGGCGAGAGCACCGGCTGCCTCACGGGCGGTGGGCGAACAGGTGGGACAGCCGCTCGCCGAGCTCGTCGTAGGAGCCTTCGGCGGCGACGCGTCCCTCTTCCAGCAGCACGATGTGGTCGGCCTGGCGGATGGTGGACAGGCGGTGGGCGATGACGAGCGTGGCGCGTCCCGCGGCGGCTTGCCGGAGCGCCTCGGTGAGGCGGGCCTCGTTGTCGGGGTCGAGGTTGGCCACCGCCTCGTCCAGGACGAGCACCGGCGCGCTCGTGGCGAGCGCCCGCGCGACGGCCACCCTGGCGCGCTGGCCGCCGGACAGGGTGGCGCCCCGCTCGCCGACCGGCAGCTCCGGGTCGAGGGTGAGCTGGGCGGTGCGCAGCGCGGCCGCCGCGTCGGCGCCGGGGGCGCCGAGCCGCACGTTCTCCTCGATCGTGCCGGCGAACAGGCGCACGTCCTGCGGAACGACCGTGACGTGCCGGTGCAGATCGGCGATCCGCGGCAGCGGCACGCCGCCGACCAGGATGCGCCCGCCGTCCGGGTCCCAGTAGCGCAGCAGGAGCGACACGCAGGTGGACTTGCCCGCCCCCGACGCCCCGACCAGGGCGACCGTCTGGCCGTACGGGATGCGGAAGGACACGCCGCGCAGCACGTCAGGCCCGTCGGGTGTGTACCGGAAGCGCACGTCCTCGAAGACCACGTCCGGCCGTTCGGCCACCTGGAGGGGCCCGCGCGGCGGCGGCACGTTGGCGGGCGCGGTGACCAGGGTGTGCACGCGGCCGGCCGCCGCACGCAACGTGCCGTACTCCTTGAGCAGCAGCGCCACCTGCGCCGCGGGGCCGAGCGCGCCGACGGCCAGCACCATGGCCACCGGCGCGGCGGCCGGATTCCGGATCATCGTGGCGACCAGGAGCAGCGTCCCGGCCAGCGCGACGGCGAGGAGCAGGTCGGTGAGGGCGGCCTCCAGCCCGCCGCGCGCCGCGTCGGCCGCCTGGGCGCGGGCCAGCCGGCGGGTCCTGCGCGCCAGCAGGTCCCTGCGGCGTTCGAGCGCCCTGAAGGCGGTGAGCTCGGGCATGCCCTGGACGGTGTCGATGACGTCGGAGGTCAGCTCGGCGGTGGCGGCCCTCAGTTCGTCGCCCTGCCTGCGCGAGGTGTCACGGAACCACAGCGGCACGGCCACCACGCATGCGGCCAGCGGCAGTGACACCGTCAGCAGCAGCGGATCGATCGTCGCCGCGGCCACGCTGCCCGCGGCGAGCACCGTGCCGGCCGTGATGAGCTGCGCCAGCGTGTGGGCGAACAGCCACTCCAGGGTCTCGATGTCCGACAGCGCGACCGCCGACAGGTCGCCGCTGCGGCGGCCGAGCAGGCGGGCCGGGGCGATCCTGGCGATCGCGTCGTACACCTGGCCTCTGAGCCTGGCCAGCACCAGGTAGGCCAGGTCGTGCGCGACGTAGGTCTCCCACCAGGCGGCCAGGGTGGCGACGGCGACCAGCCCGCCGAGCACGGCGCCGGCCAGGTCGAGCGGGGCGCTCTGCCCGCTGATGGCGCGGCCGACGAGCCAGGCGCCGGTCACGGTCGCGCCGAGCGCGGCGAGTTGCCCGAGCAGGTTGGAGACGAGGGTGGAGATGAAGGCGCGGCGGTGCGCGCCGACGGCGCCCGCGAGCCAGCGGATGGACGCGTTCATGCCACGGTCTCCAGAAGGGTGCCGTTCTCCAGGGTCACCACGTGGTCGGCCTGGCGGATGGTGTCGGGGCGGTGGGCGATCATCAGGCAGGTACGTCCGCGCCGCACCTCGGACAGAGCCTGCTCGGTGCGCGCGTCCACGTGCGAGGTGGCCTCGTCGAGCACCAGGACGGGGGCGTCGGCCAGCAGCGCCCGCGCGATGGCCAGCCGCTGGCGCTGCCCGCCCGACAGCGTCGCCCCGCGCTCACCCAGGGGCGTGTCGTAACCGTCGGGCAGCTCGGCGATGAAGTCGTGGGCGGCGGCCAGCCGGGCGGCGGCCATCAGGTCCTCGTCGCCGGCGTCCGGCCGGGCCAGGCGCAGGTTCTCGGCCACCGTGCCGTGAAAGAGGTAGGTGTCCTGCGCCACGACGGCGACATCGCCGCGCAGCGCGTCAAGCGTGAGGTCGCGCACGTCGATCCCGCCGATGGTGATCCTCCCCTGGTCGGGGTCGTGGTGACGGTGCAGGAGGGCGGCGAGCGTGCTCTTGCCCGCGCCGGACGGGCCGGTCAGGGCGACGGTACGGCCCGGCTCGACGGTGAAGGAGACGTCGCGGACGGCGGGCCGCGGGGCGCCCGGGTAGGTGAAGGTGACGTGCTCGAACGTGATGGCGGGTGCGTCGGGCACGTCGCGTCGCGTGCCCCGGTCCTCGACGGCCGGGGACGCCGCCAGCAGGGCCTCGATGCCGTCGACCGCCGTGATTCCGAGATATCCGGCGTGCCAGGCGTCGGAGAGGCCCTTGACCGGGCGGAAGCACTCCACGGCGATCACCAGGACCACGAACACCTCCCACGCGCTGCCCGCGGTCGCGGCGGCGAGGATGGCCGCGGCGGTGCCCGCCTGGACGAAGAACGTGCTGATCCCGGTCTCCACCAGCGAGATCCTGAGCTGGCGCATCGTCGTCAGGTAGAGGCCGTGAGCTCGCCCGGCCAGCCGCGCGCCCAGCGTGCCGTCGGCCCCGAACGCGCGCAGCGTCGCCATGCCCTGCGTCGCCTCCAGGTAGTCGGAGGCGAGCGCGGCGAACGCGGCCCACCGGCCGCGTCCCCGCCGCAGCAGGGTCGCGTCCCAGAACCGGGGAATGACCAGGACCCCGGCCACGGCCGCGGCCAGAACCGCCGCGGCCGGCGGGTTGACCGTGAACAGCCAGCCGACCAGTGCCACCGGCACGCAGCAGGTGACGACGACCTGCGGCAGGTAGCGGCTGAAGTACGGGTCGAGTCCCTCCACGCCCTCGACCACGGTGGTCTGCACGCTCCCGGTGCGCGTGCCGGTCAGGTGAGCGGGCCCGAGCCGGCTCAGGTGAACGATCAGCCGGTCGCGCAGCCTGGCCTTGATCAGCCCGCCCGCCCACACGGTCACGACCTGCCTGGCCCACAGGAGCACCGCCCGGGCCGCGATCACCGCCAGGGCCCAGGCCACCAGGCGAACGGCGGTCATGGAGTCCCCGCGTGCCAGAGCCGTCAGGGCCGCGGCGAGCAGGACGGCCTGGGCGACGTACGCGCCGCTGACGGCCAGGCCCAGGCCCACGCAGGCCGCGATGGGCCCGCTCACGCTGCCGGCCAGTTGCAGCAGCCGGCGATGGACGATCACTCGCTGTCCTTCCCGTTCGAGGCATGGATTGCCCTTGATGCGAAGCGAGCGTAAATGATAACTATTTTCACCGTCCAGAGTCGACAATGGATCTCCCAGCCGGAGGCCTCCCTGCACCGCAGCGCACGCAGAACAGGCCGGCACGAACAGCCGGTACGGCGGCGCCATCAGCCGGCGGTCCAGCTCGGCCACGACCCGCTCGGGACCGGCGACGGGACGCATACGTTGAGCAATGTTCAGGGCGTGGAGATGACCCCCGGGCCGTGTTGCGGCGGTTGCGGGTGGCGCGCGGGCTGCCCCTATCGAGGGCTGCGACCGTACGGGCCCGAGGACTCCCGCTGGTTCTTCGGCCGCGATCGAGCCGTGAGCGCGCTGGTCGGCCGTCGTGCTCATCCGGGCGAGCACCCGGTCGCTCATCGCAGGGCGCCGAGGACGAGGCGGATCATCGAGCGGGCCAGCGCCTCCGGGTCTTCGTGAGTGCTCTCGGGCAGCGCGCCGCTGAGCCACAGGCTGGTGAAGCCGTGCGCCAGCGACCAGGCGGCGATGGTGGTCATCCGGTCGTGTTCGGGGCCGGGTGACAGGGCGCGGGCGCTGGTGATGAGCACGTTGGCGGCGCGTTCGTGCGCGGCCTGGACGGCCGGATCGTCGGCGCGGTAGAGCTCGGGCCGGAACATCACCTCGAAGTAGGGCCGATGGTCGATGGCGAAGCTGACGTAGGCGACGCCGACCTCCCACACGTCATCGGCCGCGCGCTCGAGCGCGTCGCCGAACAGCGCGAAACCCTCGACGGCCACGGCGGTCAGCAGGCCTTGCTTGTCGCCGAAGTGGTGGGCGGGCGCGGCGTGGGAGACGCCCGCGCGGCGGGCCAGCTCACGCAGGCTCCAGCCCGCCGGGCCCGACTCGCCGATGGCCTGCAGCGCGGCGTCGATGATGACGCGTTTCAGGTTGCCGTGGTGGTACTGATCGATCTCTCTCACCTCCGGGTCCGGTGCGGCGACCTCACCTTATCTTGACATTGACAAGATACGCATCCTCCTCCAATCTTGCCAGCGACAAGATTGGAGGACGGGATGGTTCCGTTCATCGCCCTCACCGGGGGCTTCGTCGTTCTGCGTCTCATCGGCCTGGCCGGCGTCGACATCCTGGACGCCTGGCAGCCGGCCCTGCGCGGCGCACTCGCCCTGATGTTCGTCTTCACCGGCGTGCCGCACTTCCTGCCCTCATGGCGGCGCGACTTCGTCGCGATGATCCCGCCGGCGATCCCGCACAAGGAGCTGATGGTCACGCTCACCGGCGTGCTGGAGCTGGCCGGCGCCGCCGGGCTGCTGTACCCGCCGCTCGCGCCCTACGCGGCGATCGGGCTGGCCCTGCTCATGCTCGCCATGTTCCCGGCCAACGTCTCGGCCGCCCGCCGCGGTCTCACCCTGGCAGGCAAGCCGGTGACGCCGCTGCCCACCCGTACGGCCCTGCAAGTGCTGTTCATCGCCGCCGCCGTCGCAGCGGCCGCCTGACCCACCGAACTCTTGAGGACGATCCACATGACCGCCGACATCGACTCCATCGACCACACGGTGCTCATCACCACCGACCTCGCCGCGGCCGCCGCCCGCTTCGAGGCTCTCGGCTTCACGCTCAGCCCCGTCTCACCTCACCACCTGGCCGAACGACCCGGCGGCCCGCTCGTGCCCACCTGCACCGCCAACCGGTGCGCCTACTTCGGGCAGTCGTTCATCGAACTGCTCGGCATCGTCGACCCCGCCGCCCCTGACCCCTGGGGCGTTCACCAGTTGCGCCGGACCTACCGCGGCCTGCTGATGACGCTCGGCTCACGCGACATCCAGACCACCGCCGACCGGCTGCACGCCGCCCGCCTGGCCTCCACCGGCATCCGCGCGCTGGAACGCGAGGTCGCCACCCCCGAGGGCACCCGCACGGTACGCGCCGACAGCGTCCGCATCGACGCAGGACACACCCCAGAAGGAGCGCTCCAGGCCACCCAGCACCACACCCCGCAGTACGTCCACCAACCCCGCTACCTCGATCACCCCAACGGCGCCGTCGGCCTGCACGGCGTGCTGGTGGCCGTGCCCGACGACGAGGTCGACGAGCACGAGGAGCGCTACGCCCGCCTCCTGGACGCCGACGTGTGGATCGACGGCCCCAAACACGTGCTCTTGCTGCGACACGGCCGGGTGGAGATCATCCCGCAGTCCGCGCTCGGCGACGTCCTCCCTGGCCACACGGTGCCCGCCCTGCCCCTGCTGGCCGCCCACACCGTCGCCGTACGCGACCTGGCCACCGCACGCGACCTCATCGAGCACAACATGATCGACACCCGCACCACCCCCGACGGCTTCTACGTCACCGCCGAGGACGCCTGCGGCGTGCCACTCGCCTTCACCCAGAGCTGACGATCCTCTCGCGTGCGGTGCGAGCCGCGTCGGCGCCGGGGCTGACGCGGCCACCAGGAAGGCCACCGCCGATCGTGTACTGAACATCGACGCGGATCACGCCGGGCCCCGGGTGGCCGGGGCCTTCGTCACAGGGGTTCAGGCCGGGCCGGCGGCGCGGGCGTGGGCGTCGAGGAGGTGGGCGACGGCTTCGGTCACCTGGACGGCGAACGGGATGTTCAGCCATTCGTCCGGTACGTGCGCGTTCGAGTCCGCGCCGAGGGCTCCCGTGACGACGAACTGGGCCCGCGGGTACCGCCGGCCGAGCATCTCCATGAACGGGATCCCGCCGCCGATGCCGAGGTTCTGGCACGGCTTGCCGAACACGCCCTCGCCGACCTGCCGCAACGCCGACGCCAGCCAGGGGGTGGTCTCCGGGGCGTGCCAGCCGTTCATCACCATGTACTCGCCGACCTCGACCTGCGCCCCGTACGGCACGTCGGTCGTGAGGATCCGCTCCAGCGCGGCCCGCGCCGCCTCGGCGTCGGCCGAGGGCGGCAGGCGGAAGCTCAGCCGCAGGGACGTCCGGTCGCGCAGCACGGCGCCCGCCACCGCCGGGTCGGGCAGCCCGGCGGCGCCGGTGATGGACAGCGTCGGCCGCCAGGTGTTGTTCAGGACGAGCTCGACCTCGTCGTCGGACACGCGACGCATGCCAGGCAGCACCGGGAGCCGGGGCACGGCGACGTCCGGATGCCGGGCGACGAGCTCCGCCGCCTCCGCGCGCCGCTCCTCCGGGATGGGCACCACCATCTCGGGCACCTTGACCTCGCCGGTCTCCGGGTCCTCCAGCCGGTCGAGCAGCAGGCGCATGACGCGGAACGAGCTCGGCACGATGCCGCTCCCGAGCCCCGAGTGCACGCTCGCCTCCAGGACGCGCACCGTCACGGTCGCCTGCACCGCGCCGCGCAGGCTGGACGTCAGCCACAACCGCTCATAGTCACCGCCGCCGTCCAGGCAGACCACCAGCGACACCTCGCCGAGCCGGTCGGCCAGATGCTCCAGGTACGCGGGCAGGTCCGGGCTGCCGGACTCCTCCCCCGTCTCCAGCAGCATGACGGCCCTGGCGTGCTCGCCGCCCGCCTCGTGCACGGCCTCAAGCGCGGTCGTGGCCGCATAACCCGAGTAGCCGTCGTCGGCGGCGCCGCGGCCGTAGAGCCGGTCGTCGCGGATCACCGCCTGCCACGGACCCAATCCTTGCGACCAGTCACCGAGCGGCGGCTGCTTGTCGAGGTGCCCGTACAGCAGCACGGTCCCGGCCGCCGCCGCGCCCGGCGTCGCGGGCACGTCCACGAGCAGCAGCGGGGCGCGGCCGTCCAGCTGCACGACCTCGCAGCGCGCGCCGGGCAGGCCCCGCGCCGCCACCCAATCCCGTACGTGCTCGACGGCGGCCCGCAGCTGCCCGTTCTCCTGCCAGGCGGCGTCGTAGGCGGGTGACACGGCGGGGATCTCGACCAGCCCGGAGAGACTGGGCAGCACGTCCGTCGCCCAGGCCTTGCCGATCGATTCGCGAAGTTTCTCAGAGTCCATCCCGCCATACTGTCGCAAGCTCCACGTCGAGGGTCACTCCCACCCATGACGGCACGACAACGTGCCGTTATGGCCTTGAGCTCGCCACCGTGCTCGTCCTGGGCGGCCGGCGCCAGGCCCGGCATTCGGCGCGGGCTGAGCAAGACTGATCCCTTGACGGTTCAGAGTCCGCCCACACGATAGGAGCCCGGTATGGCACGTCTCCAGCAGGTCGTCTTCGATTGCGAGACGCCGTCCGCGCTGGCCCGGTTCTGGGCAGCCGCGCTGGACGAGTTCGACATCCGGCCCTACGACGACGCGGAGATCGCCCGCCTCGCCTCGCTGGGCTACACGCCGGAGACCGATCCGAGCGTCATCCTCGACGGACCCCACCTCGAGATCTGCTTCCAGAAGGTCCAGCTCGAGCCGCGGTCGAAGACACCCGTGCATGTCGACATCGTGTCCGCGGACTGGCCGGCGGAGATCGACCGCCTGGCCGGCCTGGGCGCGACCGTCAAGGAGCGGTTCGAGGCCCATGCCTGGATGCGGGATCCGGAGGGCAACGACTTCTGCGTCGTCGACGGCGATCACGGAGGCTCCGGCCTGCAGCACGGGGGCGAGCTGACGTGAAGACCTGATCCAGGTGGATCACCGAGAACGAGCGCGATCCTGCCGGCACGGCTGGGCGGGGTCGTTCCCGCACGAGCACAATTATTCAACCGGACAAATCACGAAATGTCACCTTGAATGTCCGAGCGTTTTAGACGAAGATCTTTTCTTGCATATCCGCCGACTTTTAAGCGGGTCAACTCATTCCATCGAAATACTTGCCGCCGCCTCATTTCGCGGGTCCAATGAACTCGTAACTTGAGAGCCGAGATGCGCAGTCATCCCGACCGAATGAGGTGATGCGCGTGGCATCTCCCATGAAGGGCACCACGTCAGCCCGTTCTCGCGGGCAGACGAGATGAGTGACGAACCCGTCGGTGGTGAAGGGCGACTTTCCCTCCACGAGCTTCTCGAACCGCGCGCCGTCCCGCACTCCAGCACGCCCAGCGTGCATGCGGGAAAGGGAGTGACACGCGGCAAACTGGGCCATTTCGACCAGGGCACAGCCGGACTGATCGTCAGGAAGCCCGGCGCGCCGGGCCGGTACATGCTGACGTGCGCGCACGTCCTCGGCCTGGCGCCGTCCGCGGACGCGGCCGAAGACACCAAGGTGGTGTACTCACCGGAGCTGAGCAAATGCTGCGAGATCGAGTGCAACAACCCGATCGGCACCGTGGTACGGGAGACCCTTGATCAGCTGATGGACAAGTCCATCCAGGCCAAGGTCAGGATCGGCCAGGTCGATTTCGCGGTGGACGCCGCGCTCGTCGAGCTCGCCGCCAAGACGGACGCGTCCAACGAACTGCCGAAGATCGGCATGATCGCGGGGGTCCGTGACCTCATCGCGGAATGGACGCTCTCGGCGTCCGAACCGTCGCCCGACGGCGCGCTGTCGCTGCCCGTCGAACGCCACATCCCGGTGCAGAAGTACGGCGCGAAGACCCAGTTCTCCCGCGGCAAGATCGTCGCGCTGAAACGGGTGCCGATCAAAGAGGCCGGCGGCGAGGGACAGGCGTGGGTGTTCGAGGTCGAGGTCGTGCCTCCTCCCGGCCAGGAGCCGGTCACCGAGTACCGGCTGGACATGGAGCGGTATCTCACCGCGGACCCGACGATCACCCCGCAGGCCATCAAGGCGCACTTCGACCAGTCCGGTCTGACCGTCTCGGTCGGCGGCACCGCCGCCCAGCCGACGCTGATCGTCAGAGGCAAGCACTTCTCGGAGCCCGGAGACTCCGGCACCCCCATCGTCGACGACGACCGCAAGGTGGTGGGCATCCTCGCCCAGGGGCTCAAGCAGACCATTCTCGTCACGGGGATGAGCGCCCCAGTCGAGATCCTCACCGGACGCTCCCAGGGCATCTTCATCGGGGCCGCGTTCAAGCACCTGAACGTCGAGCTGGCTCCGCCCGGCGTGACCACGGGCGGCGACGCGGTCGCCGTTCCCGGAATGGCCATCAGGCGCGGCGGGCGCCCGCTGGACTGGTCGGCGGTCCACGCCGCATGGACCTCCCTGGAACGCAGCGAGCTGGGCGAACGATTGGGCAAGGTGATCCGCCGGCACGTGGCCGAGGTTCGCGAGCTGGTGCATCACAACCGGCGCGTCATGGTCACCTGGCACCGCCGCAAAGGGCCTGCGTACGTCAACGCCGTCCTGCGCGGCGCCGAGCGGCCGGACCGGCCGCTCCCGGCGGAGATCGACGGGGTGAGCCCGGTGGACACGCTGACCGCGATGCGCGACGTGCTGATGAAGGAAGGCAGCGAGGAGCTGCGCGCCGACCTCGCCGCCCACGGCGAGTACATCCTGGATTTGCTGCGACGGGCGACCTCGCCCGACGGCACGCTGAGCCTGCCGGGTCTCATGGGGCCGCCGGCCGTGCGGATCGTCAACGCCCGCGGCGTGCCGGGCGTCGCCTCCGTCCTCGTACGCGACGCCGAAGGCGCCCTGCACCTGCTGACCGGCCACCACGTGCTCCACGGATCCGGAGCGCGGCCCGGGGACGTCGTCTGGGCGCTGCCGTCCGACGGCGACGAGCCCGTCCGGCTGGGGCAGGCAGGACACGGCCACCTCGGCACCGTCAAGCATGACGGCGAGGAGTACTTCGTCGACGCCGCGCTCATCAGGCTCGACGACGTGCGGCACCTGCCCGGCTGGCTGCGGCTCGCGCTCGCCGGTCCGTGGCCGGTGGAGGTCGCCCGCCCCGAGCCGAAGGCCCTGGTGTGCAAGCACGGGCCGGGCGCCGGCCGCACCGACGGCGTCCTCCTCGACGTCGCCTACCCCGACCGGCCGTTCATCGACGGCCGCGAGTTCCGCGCGCCGGGGCAGCTGCTGGTCGGGCCGCGCGATCCAGGGCGGGTCTTCTCGACGTCGGGCGACTCGGGCGCGGCGCTGCTGGACGAGCGGCGCCGCCTCGTCGGGCTGCTCTGGGGAGCCACCGCGGGCGGCGACGGTGTCGCCTGCCCCATCGCACCGGTGCTGGACCGCCTCGGTGTGACACCGGTCGGATCGGCCGAGCCCGTGGGAGCGGGCCGGGAGGAGTCGCCATGAGCACGGTGGAGAATCTCGGGGCACCACTCCCGATGGCGGCGGCCGCTCCGCCGTTCGTCACGGCCGGCGCGAGCATCGAGACCAATCACGACAAAGGGCCCGGCTCCCTGGGCTGTTTCGCCCGCGACAGCAGCGGCCATCCCGTTCTGCTGAGCTGTTCCCACGTCCTGTTCCCCGGATTCAAGGTCATCGGCAACATGGCCGTCCACTCCCCCGACTACAGCTCCTGCTGCTCGGGCGGCGTACGGATCGGCCGTCCCATCTACGACCCGAACCAGAAGGCCCAGCCCATCGAGGGCGGCGCGTGGGTGGGCGGCTACCGCGAAGGCCAGTGGACGGGCGGCTTCAACTGGATCTCCACCCCGAACGGCCACGCCAGCGAGACCGACTGCGCCATGGCCCGGCTGGACCCCGGTGTCACCTTCCGCAATGCCTGGCAGGTCGACGTCGGTGGCACGGTGACCACGATCCCGATCAAGGGAGCGGTCACCAGCGGCCTCGGCATCGGTAAGGGACCGGCCCTGGGCACGTTGCCGGCTCGCGAGCAGTACGTGCGGGTCTACAACGCCGTCAACGGGCGGCTCAAGTACGGCACGCTGCTGAGCAACACCCTCGCCCCGCAGGACCCCGCCGACCCCGACCGCATCGTGATGAGAATGGAGATCTCCGATCCCAGCGATCACGCGGCCGGGTCCATGACGAACGTCAACCAGTTCCTGATCCTGCCGAGGCCCAGCCCGATCCCCGGGCAGTCGCTGATCGACAGCTACCGCAACGGTGAGGAGCTGACCTTCGAGGGCGGCGACTCGGGCAGCGTGGTGATCAACCACGAGAACCGCGTCGTCGCGATGATCATCCGAGCGGGGCCGATCGACAAGTACATGAACGTCGACCTGAGCGCGCCCGAGTTCGCGAACGTCAGGAACATCGGCATCGCCACGCCCATCGGCAAGGTTCTCCAGCGGCTCCAGGTGGAGATCCCCGCCGTCGAGGACGGCTGGTCGGGCGCCGCTCCCAGCGCCGGCAGCGCGGTCCATTCAGTCGTGGTCCGGCCTCCGTCCGCGGCCGAGCTGGCCCGGCTGCGCGGGGTGGCGGAGCTGCGCGACCAGCTGCGTACCAGCCTGCTCGGGCGGCTGCTGCTGGGCAAGATCGGACAGCACCGGAGGGAGGTGCGGGAGTTGCTCAGGTCGGAACGCCACGTCGCCGCCGCCTGGCAGGCCCTGCAGGGGGCGGCCTTCTACCATCACTGCGTGCGGGGCGTCCGCACTCCCGGGCACCCGATCCCGACGGTGATCAACGGCGTGAGCCGCGCCCGGCTGGCCGGCACCATGCTCTCCTTGCTGATCCAGCACGCCGGGCCCGCGCTCCGCCGCGACCTCGAACGCTACGGGCAGAAGCTCATCGACGCGCTGCTGCCGGTCGAGACGATGCAGGATGTCCCCGCCGCTCTCGCCCGCCCGCGAGCGCGGTCGTGACCGGTGAGCGGGGCAGCCTCGACGGGCTGCTCGGCCAGCTGTCCACGCTGCTGTCCCCGCTGACCGGCCTCTCCCCGGCCGGGGCGCGCGAGTTCTTCGCCGGCGTCGGGCTGCCGCTGACGGACGCGCAGGCCACCACCATCGCGCCGGCGCTCAACGCCACCACCGGATCGGTCGGCTTCCTCATCGAGTTGCTGCGCGAGATCGAGGAAGCGGTCGAGGACGAGCAGTGGGACGAGGTCCTGCGCCGGATCGCGCGCGCCGGCGGCCAGGTCAGCGCGGTCATCTCCGGCTTCGACGGGCTGAAGACCGCGCTCGCGGGCCTGAACCTGCCCGGCGCGGAGCCGATCCTGGCGACCTTCCCGCAGCGGGTGTTCAACCTGCTGCTCGCCGACCACCTGGGCCGGCAGCAGGGCGTCAACGAGCTGCTGGAGTTCCTGGGCGTCCTGGTGCGCACGGACCGCAACGTCGGCCTGTTCGACCCGCAGAAGCCGTTCTACACCGAGAACGACTTCCGCTTCGACCGCATCGGCGGCTGGCTACGCGACCCGAACGCCCAGCTCGCCGCCCTGTACGACTGGAACGCGCCGGGCTTCGACGGCACCAAGCTCCTCGCCGTGCTCGACCGGATCGCCGCGTACGCGGGACTGCCGTCGCTCTTCGACCAGAGCGCCACACCGCCCACCCTGGACCTGATCTTCGCCTCGCTCGTCCCGCGCACCGACCTCGACCCGCCGGGCATCGCGCTGGAGCTGCCGCAAGGGCTGAGCACGGGATCGATCGAGCGCAGCGGCGAGGCATGGACGCTCACGCTGCGGCTCGACGCCGACGTCCCGGTGGACACGACGCTGGTGTTCCAGCCCGGCGGAGCCAAGGTCGAGCCGCCGCCCGGCGCCACCGTCGCGGGAACGGCCGAGGTGACCCACAGCTACCGCCGCGATCCCGCCGACCCGGTGGTCCTGCTGTCGCTGCCCGGCGGCAGCCGCATCTCGGTCGAGCAGGTGGACGTGACGCTGCGGCTGCGCGCCGAGCCGGACGGGCGGCTGGAGGTGCAGCTGGGGGCGCTGCTGCAGCGCGGCAAGGTCCTCATCACCCTGGGCGGCGGTGACGGGTTCATCGCGAAGCTGCTCGGTGACGTACGGATCGAGAGCGGCTTCGAGCTGGGCGCCCGCTTCGGCCTGGCCGACGGCCTGCGCTTCGACGGCAGCGGCGGCCTGGAGGTGCGGCTGGCCTCCCACGCCGCCCTCGGCCCCGTCGACCTGTCGGCGCTCACGCTGCGGGTGGGCATCGAGGACGGCGCGTTCACCCTCGGCCTCACCACGGATCTGAAGGCCGCACTCGGGCCCATCACGGGCGCCGTCCAGGGGCTGGGCATCGAGATCCCGTTCGCCTTGACGCCCGACGGCAAGGGCAGCCTCGGGCCGGTCGACGTGCGGCCGCGCCCGAAACCGCCGACAGGTGTCGGCCTGTCCATGGATCTCGGCATCGTCAGCGGCGGCGGGTTCCTCTTCTTCGACCCCGACCGCGGCGAGTACGCGGGCGCCCTGGCCTTCAGGCTGGCCGGGTTCATCGACGTGAAGGCGATCGGGCTGATCTCCACCCGCATGCCGGACGGCACGCAGGGCTTCTCGCTGCTGATCATCCTGACGGCCGAGTTCGGCGGGATCGGCCTGCAACTGGGGTACGGGTTCACCCTGCTCGCCGTCGGCGGCCTGCTCGGACTCAACCGCAGCATGAACCTCGGGGCGCTGGCCGAAGGGGTGCGCACCGGCGGCGTCGAGTCGGTCATGTTCCCCAAGGACGTGGTCGCCAACGCGCCGCGCATCCTCAGCGACCTGCGGGCCTTCTTCCCGCCCGAGCAGGACACCTTCCTGGTCGGCCCCATGGTGAAGCTCGGCTGGGGCACCCCGACCCTGATCAGCGTCTCGGTCGGCGTCATCGTCGAGATCCCGGGCAACATCGCGATCATCGGCGTGCTGCGCTGCGTCCTGCCCGCCAAGGAGCTGCCGCTGCTGGTGCTGCAGGTCGCCTTCATCGGCGCGCTGGAGTTCGACAAGCAGCGGCTGTGGTTCTACGCCCAGCTGTTCGAGTCGCGCATCCTGTTCATGACGATCGAGGGCGGCATGGGCCTGCTGGTCGGCTGGGGCGAGGGCGACCTCGTGCTGTCGGTGGGCGGCTTCCATCCCTCGTTCAAGCCGCCGCCCCTGCCGTTCCCCGTGCCGCCGCGCATCTCGGTGGACATCATCAACCAGCCGTTCGCCCGCATCCGCGTGTCCGGCTACTTCGCCGTCACCAGCAACACCGTGCAGTTCGGGGCGAGTGCCGAGCTGGTGCTGGGCTTCGATGACTTCGGCCTGCAGGGCCACCTCAGCTTCGACGCGCTGTTCCGGTTCTCGCCCTTCGCGTTCGTCATCGACGTCTCAGCGCACCTGTCGCTCAAGGCTTTCGGCGTCGGCCTGTTCAGCATCCACCTCAGGTTCCAGCTGGAGGGCCCGGCCCCGTGGCGGGCGCGCGGGCGCGGGTCCATCTCGCTGCTGTTCTTCGAGATCTCCGCGGACTTCGAGCTGACCTGGGGTGAGAGCGACAATCCGACACTGCCGCCCATCGACGTCCTGCCGCTGCTCTGCGACGAGATCGGCAAGGTGGAGGGCTGGGCGACCAGGCTGCCGAACGGCGCCACCCAGGCGCTGGTCAACCTGCGCACGCTGCCGGAGACCGATCAGCTGGTCCTGCACCCGCTCGGCACGCTCTTCGTCCACCAGCGGCTGATCCCGCTCAACGTGCGCATCGACCGGGTCGGCGCGCAGCGGCCGCGCGACGGCAAGCGGTTCAGCATCGCGCCGGCGCCCGACAGCGGCCTGGTGCAGGTGTCGGTCCAGGACGACAAGTTCGCCATGGCGCAGTTCCAGGACGTGGACGACGCGGCGAAGCTGACCATGGCCCCGTACGAGGACCAGGACGCCGGCCTCGAGCTCACCGCCCTGCAGGGGACGCTCGCCTCGGCGCGCGCGGTGCGCCGCAGCGCCCGCTACGAGCTCATGGTGATCGACAGCAAGGCCCGCGGCGCGACCGAGCTGCGAGCCGCGCGCACGGCGCCGCTGCCGGACATCGCGCCAACCCGCACGAAGCGGCTCTACAGCGTCAGCCCCGCGGTGTTCCAGCCGCTGCTCGACGGCGCCAGCACCAGCCGCTCCCCGCTGTCCCGGCACGAGGCGACGCTCCGCCGGCCTTTCGCCACCGAGGACACCCTCCAGGTGACCGGCCAGCGCTACGTCGTCGCCCACAAACGCAACAACCAGCAGGCGTTCCCGCCGTTCTCCGCCGGCGCGTCGAGCTTCCGCAGCAGGACCACGGCGGCCGAGGCGCTCGCCGCGTGGGTGGAGGCCGAGCCGAGCCTGGCCGGCACGCTGCACGTCATCCCCTCGTCGGAGGCCGCAGGCACCGCGCCCGTCCCCGGCGGCTGGAGCGACGGCGCAGCGCTGGCGGCGGCCGTCGCCACGGACAGCGAGGTCCTGCTGTCCGGCGGCCGGGTGCTGCTCGCGGGCGGCGCGGACACGACCGGAACACCGCTCACCGCCAGTACGGTCTTCGATCCCGTCGCCGGTACGTGGACGCCGGCCGGCCTCCTCACGACCGCCCGCCACCTGCACTCCCTGACCCGGCTCTCCGACGGGCGAGTGCTGGCCTTCGGCGGGACGGCAGAGGACGGCTCCGCGCCGGCCGCCGCCGAGGTGTACGACCCGATCGCCGAACGCTGGACGGCCGTCCCGGCGGGGACGTTCACGCCGATCACCCGCCACGGGCACACCGCCACCCTGCTGGCCTCGCAGAAAGTCCTGGTCGCCGGCGGCACGGGACGCCGTGACGGCGAACCGGCCGTCCTGGACTCCGCCCACCTGTTCGACCCCGCCACAGGCACCTGGCAGGACACCGCGCCGATGACCGACGCCCGTACCGGGCATCAGGCCGTCCGGCTGCGTGACGGCCGGATCCTCGTCATCGGCGGCGCGCTGCTCACCGGACGCGGCCGGGCCGCGCTCGCCTACTGCGAGATCTACGCCCCGGCCACCGGCACCTGGACACCGGCCGGCAGCCTCACCACCCCGCGCGCCGGCCACCAGGCGACCCTGCTGCCGAACGGCACGGTCCTGGTCACCGGCGGCGACACCCTCGCAGGACGGCACGGCATCACATACCGGGCGGGCAGCCTGGACAGCGCGGAGCTCTACAACCCCGCCACCGACAAGTGGACACCGGTCGCGCCCATGCCGGGCGGGCGCAGCCGCCACCGCGCGGTCCTGCTGCCGACCGGCAAGGTGCTGGTCCTCGGCGGCACGAGCGGCCCGCGCTTCGCCGCCGGTTTCCGCAACGCCGCCACCTACGACCCCGGCACCGACACCTGGACGAGCACCGGCGCCCTGGCCACAGGCCGGTGGGACTTCGCCGCGCTGCTCCTCACCGACGGGCGCGTCCTCGCCGCGGGCGGCCGCGTACGGGCGGGCGCGGCGGCACCGGAAGGCCAGGACGTCCTGACGGCCTCGGCCGAGATCTTCACCCCATGAACGCACCGACGACGAAGGGTCTGCCAGCCATGACCAGCACAACCTTGGCGGCCACCACCGGAAAATGGCGCGACACCGGCGCGCTGCCGGCCGCCGCCGCATGGTACGGCCAGCACGACGGCGCGATCGTGCTCGGCACCGGCAAGGTCCTCGTCGCGGGCGGCGCGGACGGCGCGTCCGCCGCGCTCGGCCAGGCCGCGCTCTACGACCCCGAGGACGGCACCTGGTCGGCCACCGGCTCCCTGCGCACACCCCGGCGGCTGCACACCACGACCCTGCTGCCCGACGGCAAGGTCCTGGTCGCCGGCGGCATCAGCGGATCGGCGCAGTTCCCCGCGCCCGGCCTGGCCGCGGCGGAGATCTACGACCCCGAGTCCGGGGAGTGGACCAGCACGGGAGCCATGAAGGGCGCCCGGTGGGGCCACAGCGCCGTCCTGGTGGACGGCAAGGTCCTGGTCGCCGGCGGCACGACGCTCCGCTCAGGGCAGTCGGTGAGGGCGCTGCGCACGGCCGAGCTGTACGACCCGGACGAGAAAACCTGGACCGAGACCGGCGACATGACCGACGCCCGCAGCGGGCACCCCGCGGTGGTCCTCGCGAACGGCCGGGTCCTGGTCGCCGGCGGCACCGTGCCGATCGCCCGCGACGAGGACGCCGCCCTGGCCTACTGCGAGCTCTACAACCCGGACGACGAGACCTGGACGCCGACCGGCGCGCTGCTCGCGCCCCGCGCCTGGCACCAGGCCACGGCGCTGTCCGGAGGCGCGAGCGTGCTGGTCACCGGCGGGCGTGCGCCGGGCGGGCCGGGCGACGGCACGTTCGACCCGTTCAGCCGGGCGGGCGCCGAGCTGTACGTCCAGTACACCGGGACGTGGACCGCCGTGCAGGACCTGCCGGGCGGACGCGCGCTGCACCGCGCGGTCCCGCTCGGCTCGGGCAAGGTGCTGGTGGTCGGCGGCGGCGACAACGCCCAGAACGACGTCGGCTTCGCCAGCGCCGCCGTCTACGACGCCGCCACCCGCAGCTGGGCGCCGGCGGGCGGGCTGGCGACGGGCCGATGGGCGTTCGCGGCGGCCCCGCTGTCCGGCACGCTCGTGCTGGTGGCCGGCGGAGTCGTCCGGTCCGGGATCGCGGCCGCGCAGCCCGGCGCGCAGGAGCTGACGGCGAGCGCGGAGATCTTCGACCTCGAAGGCACCCCATGACCGACAACGCCTACACCTTCCTGCCCTGGCTGAGGTCCGGCATCGCCACCAGGATCACCACCGACCCCGTCGACACGTCACGCGCCACCATCCCGGTCACGCTGCGGGTGAGCGGCGAGGCGATCGGCTCGGCGGCCCCGATCAGCCGCGACGTGTCGCGGACCGTGCAGATCTACGGCCCCGGGGACGTCGTCGGCGTGGATCCCCGGGCGATCTCCCGTACCGAGCCGCGGCCGTGGATCACCAACGTCGAGCCCAACTACCTCGCGCACGTCGAGTTCTACGACGAGGACTTCCCCTGGCGCTACAGTCCGGCCGCGCCCGACGCCGCCACCAAGCGGCTGCGGCCCTGGCTGGCGCTGATCGTGCTGGCCGGCGGGGAGGACTCGGCGGCGGTGGACGGCGCCGAGTTCAAGGACGGCACCGCGACGGGCCGGCCGCTGCCGTTCATCACGGTCACCGGGCCGGCCGCGCTGCCGCCGCCCGCGCAGCTGGGGGCCTGGGCGCACGTCCACGTGGACGGCTCGCTCGACACGCCCGTGGCATCCGACGACATGGCCCGGGTCCTGCCCGCGCTGCAGCGGGTCCTCGGCGTCAACGCCGACCGGGCCTGCTCCCGGCTGATCTGCCCGCGACGCCTCGAACCGAACACCGCCTATCACGTGTTCCTGGTGCCGGCGTTCGAGACGGGACGGCTCGCGGGCCTCGGGCTGGACCCTGCGCGTGCGCCCGGCGCTCTGCACCCGGCGTGGGGCCAGGCGTACCCGGGGCAGGAGGCGGCGGGCGACCTGCCGTACTACCACCGGTGGTTCTTCTCCACCGGCAGCGCCGGCGACTTCGAGTACCTCGTACGCCTGCTCGTGCCGAAGGAGCCGCTGGACGAGAGCGTCGGCCGCCGGGACCTCGACGTGCACCGGCCGCCCGGGGCCGGGCTGCCGGGCATCACCGTGCCGGCCGAGCTGGGCGGGGTGCTGAAGCTGGGCGGCGCCCTGCGGGTGCCCGAGCGGCCGGAGGACATCTGGGACACGTGGGACGACCTGCAAGACCTGGGCTTCACCTATCCGCACCCCTTCCAGCAGGCGCTGGCCGGGCTGATCAACCTCGCCGACGACTACCTGCGGCAGGACCCGGTCTCGGCACACAACGCTTCGGCCACCGAAGCCACCGGGCCCGACCCGGTCATCACGCCACCTTTGTACGGCCGCTGGCACGCGCCGGCTTCCCGGCTGCTCACCGAGCGCGACGGCACTCCGATCGCGGACGACCGCAACTGGGTGCACCGGCTCAACCTCGACCCCCGGTTCCGGGTGGCGGCGAACCTGGGCGCGCAGGTCGTCCAGAAACGTCAGGAGGAGTTCATGGCGGCCGCGTGGGCGCAGGTCGGGGACATCCTGGCGGCCAACGCCAGGATCCGGGCCGCGCAGGTCGCCAGGGAGGTGGGCGAGACCCTGCACGGCAAGCATCTGGTACCGCCGCCCGCTGCTCTGCGCGCGCAGGCGGCGCCGTCCGGCAGGTCGCTCGTCCTCACCGCCCCCGCCCACTCCCGGGTGGTCACGCCCGCGACCGCCTCCGGCCTCGCCGCCGCGACCTCCATCGAGGAGGGGCTCGCCGTCGGGTTCCGGGTGGCGGAGAGCCGGGTCACGTCAGCGCCGGTGTCGGCGCCGATGCGCCGCATCACCCGGCCGGGCTCGCGGCTGATGCGCACCCTGCCGTTCAGCGCTGAGCTGCCGCCGGAGGCGCTCGTGCCGAGGATGGACGAGGACACCGGCGGCGTCACCGCGGCCCCGCCCAAGACGCGGCCCGCCGCCGTCGTCACCCCGGCCCAGCTCGACCTGCACCTCCATCCGCCCGGCCCCGCCGTGGCGGACACGACCCACCCTGTGGACCGGCTCCCCACGAGCAGCGACTTCGTCCTGACCATGCCCGGCGACGCGTTCGTCCCCTCCCCCGGCGGCCCGGACAGCGCCGAGGCGGCGGACTTCAAGAAGGCGCTCAGAGAGCTGTACGAGGCGTGGGACGATGCCGCCCTGGGCGGCAAGGCCGGCGAACGCGTCAAGCTCGACGTCGCCGACGCCACCGACGCCATGCTGACCGGCCTGCGCGCCGACGAGACCGTGCCCCGGCAGTTCCTCAGCTCGGTGCGGCTGCCGGAGCGGCTGGCGCCGTTCGCCGAACGGTTCCTGGAGGCGATGGCCTATCCCGTCTTCGACCTGCCCATGTACCAGGCGCTGGTCGATCAGTCGGTGGACCTGTTCGTGCCGAACCTGCACAAGGTGCCGCCGAACTCGATCAGCCTGCTGGAGACGAACCAGGAGTTCATCGAGTCGTACATGGTGGGGCTCAACCACGAGATGGCCCGCGAGCTGCTGTGGCGCGAATATCCCACCGACCAGCGCGGCACCCCGTTCCGGCAGTTCTGGGACGTCCGCGCGGTGCGGCCGCTCCAGGGCGAGACGCCCGAGCAGCGTCACGAGCGGCTGTACGACATCCCGCCGATCGCGAGCTGGACCAGGCAGTCGAAGCTCGGCGACCACGACCACCGGGACAAGGGCGGGGCGGAAGAGGAGCTGGTGCTGGTCATCCGCGGCGAGCTGCTGAAGAAGTACCCGAACGCGGCGATCTACGCCCACCGGGCGCGATGGGAGCCCAGCGACGCCCAGCCCGATCCGACGAAGGAGCGGGTGCCCGTCGAGCTGGTCGACCCGGCGAACCCGTCGCTCGACGAGATCCGGCTGCCGCTGTACGAGGCCAAGATCGACCCCGACATCTCCCTGCTCGGCTTCGACCTCACGGCCAAGGCGGCGAAGGGCGAGCCGGCTCCGGGCAGCGCGGGATGGTTCTTCGTCATCAAGGAGCGTCCCGGGGAGCCCCGGTTCGGCGTGGACGTGGCCCCCGCCGAGCAGCCATCGCGGGTGGAGGTGTGGAACGACCTGTCGTGGCCCGACCTCGACCCGGACGGGACCGGGTTCATCGAGCTCGACGAGGCCACCGCGCCCGTCGTGCTGCGGGAGTTCGACGACCCGGTGGCGGATGAGGAGAAACGCCTCCAGCACGTGGAGGATCTGTCCCTGCCGCTCTGGCACGGGGCGCTGAGCTCGGCGGATGTCGCGTACATCCTGTTCCAGGCGCCGGTGCTGATGGCCGTACACGCTCAGGAGATGCTGCCGTGACCCTGTCCGACCCGCTGTCCGACCCGCTGTCCGACCCGCGCACGGCGCTGACGCTCAGTGACGACTTTCCGCTCCTTCTCGGGCCGGTCAGGATCGAGACGCGCTTCACCGCGTCCGAGCTGCTCATCCGGGTGTTCCCCGATGAGTGGTCGATCGACGCGTTCGAGCCCCGTCCCACGACGGCGGAGGTCGCCGCGGTCGATGCGTACTGGATCGCCGTGTGGCGGGCCGGGGGCGATCCGGCGGCAGAGTCCGCCGCCTGGCATGAGCTGACCGGGCGGGTTCCGGCGGGCCGCGCCGGCTGGCTGGTGCAGTCACGCAGGCCGGCCAATCCGGCCGAGCAGCCCGCCGGGGTGCAGCCCGGCACGACCGTGCTCGTCGTCGTGACCCCCGAGCCGGTCGCGGCCGGTGACCGGCAGCCGACGATCACGTACTGGAGCGCGGTCTGGCGGGCGCGCGGCGATCGGGTGCAGCTCCTCGCCGCCGAGACGGCTCTGCTGGCGTCCGTGGGCGCCACGCGCGCCGAGGCGATCCGGCGCCGCCGCCCGATCGGCATCGACGACCCGCCGGGGGACGCCGTCCTGGTCGCCTTCCTCGTGCTGCCCGCCCCTCCCCCTGCGGACGTCGCCGCCCGATCGTGGACGCAGGCGGCGAAGGCGCGCCTGCTCCCCGACCGGTTCACCTTCATCGGCCAGGCGGGCGGCGAGACGGTCTTCTCCGAGCTCGGCGGGCCGATCCCCGCCGCGCTGACCGTGAGCCCCGACCCGTCGTCCGCCGACAAGCCGAAGGTCAACGAGGTGACCGGCCAGCTTCACGTCCCCGCCGACCTGCTCTGGCTGACCGACTTCGACGCCGCGATCGCGGTGGGCATGGGGATCAGGATCCCGCTGCGTGACGACTTCCGCGGCGGGCTCGACCGGCTGATCGTCTTCGGCGTACGGGAGAGCGCCACGCCCCAGCAGACCGCCGCCCACCTCGGCGACCTGATCAGCCGCCACCTGCGCGGCTCCACCGGGTTCGGCCTGCTGCCCCAGGGCACCCCCACGAACAACAGCGAACAGGCCGACGCCGGTCAGGACGTCGCGGAGGAGGCCGACGCCGTGCGGCGCGCGGCCTTCATGGCGACCGCGCAGGTGGCGCCCGCCGGCTGGACGGACAAGACCGACGGCCAGTGGCTGGCCGAGCTCCTGGGCATCGACCCGGCCGTGCTCGCGGGCGCGGCCAACGCCGACGGCACCGACCAGCGGGAGGCCCGCGCCGCGAACATCGCCCTGTGGCCCGCGACCTGGGGCTCGTACCTCCAGACCATGCTGCATCCCATCATCTCGGCGCAGGTGGTGGACGAGACCCGCGACTTCTTCGTCCGGTACGTCTCCGGGCGCGGCCCGGTGCCCGCGGTGAAGATCGGGCGGCAGCCGTACGGCATCCTGCCGACGACCGCGTTCTCCCGGATGACCTGGCCCGCGACGGCGACGCACCGGCGCGGGCTCAACGCCCTGCTGACCGCCGCGGCCGAGGACTGGCGGGCCGCCGCGCAGGACGTCCCGCACCTCGGCGCGTTCCCCGACCCGCACGGGCCCGTGACCGACCCGCATCAGACGCTGCTGGACATCCTGGCCCTGCACCCGACGTCCGCCGAGTACTTCCAGCGCTACGCGCAGAGCGTCGAGGACGTCTACAATCGCGAGAACTTCAGCAGCAACGGCCCCCAGGTCGTCCCCGCGCTGAGCGAGCTGAACATGCCTCAGCCGATCCGCGACCTGCTGCGCAGGCTGGGCCATACGGGCGCGTCGGCGCCCGACCCCGACCTGATCAGGCGGCTGTTCGTCGAGGAGCAGTACCCGCTGCTCGGCCCGCTCATCGACGACCGGCCGCTGTCGGAGACCCAGCCGGTGCGCGGCTACCTCGAGGACGGCCGCAACTACCTGCGGTGGCTGGCCGACCTCGCGGGCACCGACCTGGAGGACATCCGCCTGGAGCAGGGCTTCGCCGACGACCGGCGCCCCGCCGCGCTGCTCTACCTGCTGCTCCGGCACGCCGTCCTGCTCGGCTGGGAGGACGCCGCGCGCAAGCTCGCCGCCGCCGAGGGCGAGACCGTCCCGGCCGCCGATCCGCCGTTCATCCACATCAAGAAGTCGGCCCCGCGGAGCGAGAGCCGCTTCCGCAAGCTGTACGCGCCGGACGCGGACATCACCGGGGATCCTGAGAAGCTGGTCGTCGACTTCGTCCCCGACGCGCTCGCCGCCGCGAACCCGGCGACCAGGGAACTGGCCGAGCAGGTGGCGGCGCTCGACGTGCTGGCGGACGTGCCCACCGCGCGGCTCGAACGAGTCGTGGCCGAGCATCTCGACTGCGCCACGTACCGGTTGGACGCCTGGCGGCTCGGGCTCGTCAACGAGCGGCTCTTCGAGCTGCGCTACGGCCCCGACGGCGGCTCCCCCGCGCAACGCGGCGTGCATCTGGGCGCGTACGGATGGCTGGAGGCCGTCCGGCCGCGCGACAAGGCGCTCACCCCCGTGCAGCTGACCGGCAGCCTCGCCACGCTGTTCCAGCCGCCGGGATCGGCGCCGCTGATGCACGACGCCGCCAACGGCGGCTACATCCATGCCCCGTCGCCCGCCCAGGCCACCACCGCCGCCGTGCTGCGCGCCGGCTACATCGCCAACGGCTCGCCGGAGAACCCGACGTGCTTCTCCGTCAACCTCAGCTCCGATCGTGTCCGCGTGGCGCTCGACCTCCTGGACGGGCTGCGGCAGGGCCAGTCGCTGGGGGCGCTGCTCGGCCGGCGCTTCGAACGCGCCCTGCACGACCGCCACCCCGACGCCGAGCTGGACGTCTTCCTGGAGGCGCTGCGCGGGGAGTTCCCGCTGCGCTCCGGCAAGCTGTCCGACGCAGAACCCGGCACCCCGCTGGAGCTCATCGAGGCCCGCTCCGTCATCGACGGCCTCGCGCTGGTCCAGCGCGCCACCCGTCCGCCCGCCTTCCCCGAGTACCCCTTCGGCGCGAGCGGCCTGCCGGACGCGAGCGAGGCCCAGGCGAAGGCGATGAACGAGGAGGTGCAGCGGCTGCTCGGCATCCACGACGCGCTGGCGGACCTGGCCGTGGCCGAAGCCGCCCACCAGACGCTGGCGGGCAATCCGGAACGGGCGGGCGCGACGCTCGACGCGTACGCCAAGGAGGGCTTCTCGCCCGATCCCGCCGTGGTGCGGACCCCGCGCAGCGGCGTCACGCTGACCCACCGGCTGGGCCTGAAGCTGACCTCAGGGCTCGGACCGGAGCACGGGTCAGGGCTCTTCCGCGGCAACGGCCCCCGCGCCCAGGCCGAGCCGGCGATCAACGCCTGGCTGCCCAAGCTGCTGCCGCCCCAGGGGCAGGTGGCCGCCGTGGTCCGCTGGAAGGACCCCGTCGACCAGCGGCCCCGCAGCCGCACGGTCACCCAGTTCGACCTCGAACTCCAGCCGATCGACCTGCTGTGGGGCGTGCAGCCCAAGGACGACGCGGCGATGACCGACCTGGACGACCGCATCATCGCCGTCGTCGTGGCCAAGGACCAGCCCAGGCCCGACGCCGAGCTGACCATCCACCACACCGAGCGGGTGGCCGGCAAGCTGACCTTCTTCGAGATCTCGCCGCTCGTCACCGCGCTGCGCTCGCTGATCACCACCTCACGGCCGCTGCGGCCGACGGACCTGCTGCCGGCCGCGGGCGCGCAGCCCGTCGACCGCTCCATCGACACCGCCGTCGACCTCCCGAGGAACCGGCCCGCCGCCGTGCGCACGTCGCTCGACCGGCTGCGCCAGGACACCGCCGGCTACCTCGCCACCCTGTCCCCGCTGTTCCCGCCCGCGCCCGCCGAGCCGAACCGCACGGCCGTCGTCACCGGCATCGACACCTTCCTGACCGGGTACGCGAACCTGATCTCCACCGCCGGCGGCTTCGGCATGGTGCGCAGCGGCTGGGGCGAGATGACGCTGTGGCGGCGCACGATGTTCCGTCAGGTGCTGGACGAGGTGGCGGCGACCGCCGTCCGCATGGGCGAGTCGCTCGCCGCGGCCGACGAGCTGATCGCCGCCTACGACCGGCTGCCGTCCTCGGCGACGGCCGACGAGCGCTTCCGCCTCCTGCAGCGGGCAGAATGGCTGCTCACCACCAGACCGGCCACGCCGCGCCCCGCCACGCCCGCCCAGCTGCGCACGATCGTCGGCTCCAGGCGCTCGGCCTTCAACACCCGGCTGACCGCGTTGCGGAACATCGCCGAGACCACGAAGAAGACGCTCAGCGGCCTGCTCACCGACGTCGCCGCGCTCCTGCCGCTGACCGACTTCAACCGGACCGGCCTCGACCTGACCCCCTTCCAGGATCGGGCCGTCGCCTTCGGCGCCGACCTGCTGGCCCGCGCCCAGGCGCTGCACGGCGAGGTCTCCGAGCGGCTCGCCGCCGCCGGCAAGGCCCTGGACGCCTACGACCAGGCGGTGACCGGCTCCGACCGCGTGCTCGCCGCGACCGACGCGCTGCGGGCCATGCTCGGCGACGACGTCCTCGTGGTGCCCGAGTTCACCGCTCCCGCCCAGCTCCACACCGACTGGAAGAAGGCCCGCAACGACAGCAGCAAGCTGCTGAGCCATCTCGTGCAGGACTCCAGGCGGGACGTCCCCGTGGACGACTGGCTGCACGGGATCGCCCGCGTACGGGAGAAGCCCCGGCTGTGGGAGCAGGCCGTGATCATCGCCGACGCGTTGCGCGGCAGCGGCGGCCTGCTCGGCGACCTGCTCGGCTGGGACGAACCCGAGCTGGCGCCCATCCAGCTCCCCTATCGCCAGAACGACACCTGGCTCGGCATGACGTTCGCGCCGGGCGTCGCGGTCGACGAGGACCGCCTGCTGTTCACCGCGCACTACGCGCCGGAACCGCTGCTGGGCGGCAACCTGCACAGCGGGCTCCTGCTCGACGAATGGACCGAGGTCATCCCGGCGGACAAGGAGACCACCGCGATCGCCCTCCACTACGACAATCCCGACTCCGAGCCGCCGCAGGCGATGCTGCTCGTCACCCCGCCGGCCAGGACGGGCACCTGGAACGGCGACGACGTGATCGCCGCCATCACGGAGACCCTCGACCTGGCCAGGACGCGCGCCGTGGAACCAGGGCACCTCGACAACACCGCGTACGCCCACCTGCTCCCCGCGACCGTGCTGTCGGCGACCCGGCAGCCGATCACCATCAGCACCGATCTCGCGATCTCGAACCTGCGAGGAAAGTCCCATGGCTGAGCCGCCGCGCATCGAGGACCTGCGCAAAGCGCTGACCGACCGCGCCTTCCCCACCGTCGGCCTGTGGAACAGGATCGAGGGCAGGCCGCGCACCGCCGCGTTCGACCGCGCCCTGCGCGCCGAGGTCCGCGACCCGCTGTGGCTGCTCACCCGGCAGTGGCAGCTCGGCGAGTTCCGCGGCTCTGACGCGGGTACGGCCGTCACCGCCACCTACTCCGTCGCCACCGCGACCCCCTCCCGCTTCCTGGCCGGGCCGGGCTCGCCCCAGGACCTTCCAGGGGACCGGCCGCTGGAGGCGCTGGCCGAACGGCGTGCCGTGCCGTTCGCGGCCGGAGCCGATCCCGTCTCCTACGACCTGCGCCTGATCATCGGCCGGCGCTGGCTCAAGCTCCTCGGCCGGCACCTGACTGTGCAGCACCTGCGCGACGACTACGTCAGCAAGTACCGGATCGCCGCGCCCGACCCCGACGCGGACGCCGACACCCCGCGCGCCGCCCACGCGGAGGTCTGGTCGTACCTGCAGGCCGTCGCGGACCGCCGCATGGACGGGTACGCGTTCTACCAGCATCTCAAGAGCGGCGGCAACGCCTGGGACGGCATCTCCGGCACTCTTTTGGTTCGGCCGCAGCTGGCCGATCTCGGAGCGTACCTCGTCCGGTGGTTCGACGGGCTGTTCGACCAGCCTGGCCCCGACTCCGCGTGGGACGCCTCCCGCCTGGAGCACCGCTTCTCCATCGCCGCCGCATCCACAGGTGGCGAGAAGGTGCTGACGGCGCAGGAGTATCCCGGCGGGCACCTCGACTGGCACGCGTTCTCCGTCGACCCGACCGGCCCCCTGGGCGGCACGACCCCCGCCCACCAGCCCATCAACCGGACCGTCTTCCCCGCGCCCGTCCGCTACTCCGGCATGCCGCTGCCGCGCTGGTGGGCCGTCGAGGACGGGCGGACCAACTTCGCCGGCGTCCAGCCCGACCGTACGGACCTGGCCCGGCTGATCTTCCTCGAGTTCGCGCTCGTCTACAGCAACGACTGGCTCCAGCTGCCCTGCGACCTGCCGGCCGGCACGCTGGCCGCCATCCGCGGGCTCGCGGTCACCGACGTCTTCGGGCAGCGGCTGTGGATCACGCCGGCCGGCGCCGGGCAGGACGAGGACTGGCAGCGGTGGTCGATGTTCACCCTCGACACGATCGGCACGGAGGACGTCGCGGCCGACACCTCCATGTTCCTGCCGCCGACCGTTCCGAAGGTCGCCGAGGGGCCGGTCCTGGAGGAGGTGTCGCTCATCCGGGACGAGAACGCCAACATGGTGTGGGGCCTGGAGAAGGTCGTCCGGCTGCCTACCGGGGAAGGGCGGCGGGGCAGCGAGGTCGTCGCGGAGATCCTCGCGCACCGGCAGCGGTTCCGTCCTGTCCCTCCTGCGGACCCGCCGCGCGCTCCCATCGCTTACCAGGCGATGAGCAGTGTCCCGGAGAACTGGATCCCCTTCATCCCGGTCCACGTCCCTGGCAGCAACCGGGCCATCCGGCTGCAGCGGGCCGCCATGCCGGATGCCGTGGACGGGCGGCTGGTGCGGCCTCGGACGAGCCTGCTGCGCGAAGGGCTCGACGCCGGACAGCCGTACTTCGTGCACGAGGAGGAGGTGACGCCGTCCGGCACCCTGCTGACCCTGGCCTACAACCGCACCCGCTGGCGGAACGGCCGGGTGTCGGTCTGGCTCAGCGCCCGCCGGGGGCTCGGCCGTGGCGAGGGGTCGAGCGGCCTGTCCTTCGATCGGCTCGTCGACACGTCCTGACGTCGTGCCGCTGGTGGGTGCCGTGCGACCTGGGGCAGGGGCCTTGGCAAGGTCGCACGTGAAGGAGGGCCCGATGCCCGGCACACCCGACGAAGCACTGGCCCGGCTCGTCCGCGACGGCGTGCTCTCCGCCGAACAGGCGATGGCCGTGCGCGAGGCGCTCCGGGAGAGCGCCGCGCCGGCGCGGGCTCGGTGGGCGGAGGTGGCGCGGTACGTCGGCGGCGGCCTCGTGCTGGCCGGGGCCCTCTCCCTGGTCGCCACATCGTGGGCTGACCTGTCGAAGGTCGCGCACGTGACGATCCTGCTGGCGGCCACGGTCGCACTGCTGACCGCCGGAATCATCCTGCTCGGCGCCCGGCCGCGGGAGCGCGCCGCCTCGCCGCCGGAGCTCGGCGCCCGGTCGTGGGAGCGCGCGGCCACGGCGCGAAGTCGTACCGGCTCGGTGTCGATGGCGCTGGCGTCGGTCACGGCCGCGCTGGGCGCCGCCGAACTCATCGACGTCTCCGCGATCGCGGGCGCCGTAGGGCTGCTGGTGGGCGTGTTGGGATACGCCTTGGCGGGCACCGCGCCCCTTGCCCTGGCGTGCGCGTTCTTCGCCGCGCTGACCGTGGGATCGCTCGCCGACGACCTCACCAGGGGTTCCGCGCTGGCCGCCGGCCTGTCGCTGGTCGTCCTGGGGGTGGTGTGGACGGCGCTGGTGCTGGCCGGCGTGATCGGGCAACGGGCGCTCGGGCTGGGGCTCGGCGCGGTCATCGCCCTGGCCGGCGCGCAGCAGGATGCCGGGACGGTGTGGGCGTACACGATGACAGCGGCCGTGGCGGTGGCCTGCCTGCTGCTGTACCGGCGGGAACGGGCCTGGGTGCTGCTCGTGGCCGGCGTCCTCGGGTTCACCGTCGCCGTACCGGAGGCGATCTGGCACTGGACCGGCGGCGCGGTGGGCGGCGCGGTCATCGTGATGATCGCCGGCGCCGTCCTGGTGACCGCCTCCGTGCTCGGCATCCGCTGGCACCGCACCTAGCATGCGGCTCAGCTGCAGGAACATCTCAGGCTGCGGCGAATCGAGGGACGTCTCACCCGCGACGATCCCGCATTCGTCACCCGGGTCAGTCTGATGGACGTCACGGCTGGACAGGGACGTTCGCCCCTGCCGCATGGCCGGGCCGAGGAGTGGAATGGGGGTAGATACACCCATCGCGATGGAGGAGGCGACGATGGAAGCGAAGAAGTGGACCGTACAGATCCATCTCACCGAGGAGGGCGACCACACGTACGCCCGAGCGGTGCTGACCAACCGGGACGGCGAGGACCGCCTGACAGGCGAAGGACACGCCCGGCGGAACCCGGCCGACCCGTCGGTGCCGGAGATCGGCGACGAGCTGGCGGCCTCGCGCGCGCTGGCCGACCTCGCCGACAAACTCGCCGTCGTCACGCAACGCGACATCAGCGAGCTCGCCGGCTCGCCGGTGCCGGGCCGTTCGTGGTGACGGCGACGGACCGCAAGCAGTGGACCGTGCAGGTCTTCGTCACCGAGGACGGAGACGCCACGTCCGTGCGCGCGGTATTGATCACCAGAGGAGGCGGACGGGTCGACGGCCTGGGACACGCGCACCACGACCCGTCCGCCCCCGAGGTCGGTGACAAGGCCGCCATGGCCCGCGCCCTCGCCGACCTGGCCACCAAGCTGTCCGCCATCAGCCGTTCGATCGAGACGGAGCCGACGACGGCCCACCTCCTCACAGCGGCCTCCTGAGCGCCCTGGCGGGTGGCCGGCCGTCGGCGTGGGAGCCGGCCTGGCAGGGCCTCCCACTGGTCATTCACGAGGCCACGTCCCGTCCGGGATGCGGCGAAGCAGCCCCGGCGTGGTGAACCAGGTGTCGTCGATGAACCTGCCGGTCGTGTACGCGAGTGCGGCGCGGTAGAAGTTCATCTCCTGGGCGATGCTGGAGGAACCGACGAGACCTGCTCCCTCCTGCCCGGGGCGGTCCCAGTGCTCTGCCGGGATGTCCTCCCACTCGCCCCCGCTGATGTAGACCGGTTCGCTTATCTCGCCCGCGTAGTAGGACAGGTGGTAGGCCCGGCCACCGGGCCGTCGCAGCGACTCAAGGGCCCGCCACGGGAACAACCCGGGGTTCGAGGCGATGGGTCCACGGGCCGTGGACGAGGTGCATCAGACCGCCGCCAAGAACTGCCACCCTTGTCCTCGGTCACTCGATGTCGTCGTCGGGATGCTCACCGCCCAGGCCGGCGTCGAGGAGGTGGGCCCCTGCGTCGTGCAGGGTGATGCCATGGCCCAGCGCGCGGTCGTCAGGTGCTCCTTCCTGCGTCGCGCTGATCGCCCTGAAGCGGGTGTCGCGGGTCGGTCCGTCACCGACGAGGTGGCCGAGCAGATGGCTGTCGCGGTCGTACACAGCCCACCGGCCGGCGCCCACTTGCGGCATGGCGTCCGGGTTGTCCTTGAGCCACTGCGCGTTCGCCGCGTGATCGGGTCGCTCGTCGGCCTCTTCCCGAGGGGAGGCAGTCATAGCGGCAGGACCCTCGGTTTTGCGAGCACTGCTCATGTCGCGTCTCGCTCTCTGACGATGGCTGTCGTCTCCGAGAAATCGAAGCATTATCAGCCCTGCACCCGAGGATATGGCACAGATAGCACCACACGCGCGATAGCAGGCGATAACGAGCCGGTGCGTCGCCGGGCACAACATTCCTCATCTTGGATGTGGCGCGAGGGTGGCCGACACCTTCGCTTCACAGCGGTCACCAGCCGTTCGGTCATCGCGAATCAGGCGGGCCCATCGCTGGGACCGACGGCACTCGGCTCGCCTTCGCCAGGCTCCTGGGCCGGAGCCGGGGCCACAAATGACAGCCATTCGAGCCGTTCTGCCAGGCGCCGGGCGCTGTCGATGACCGCGGCGATGTGGGCGGAGGGGTTGTCCTGGTGCCACAGCAGTGACCACGGGTAGTGCGTGGCCGGGTCAGTCAGGGGCCGCCAGGTGGTGCCCGGCCGGTTGGAGGAGCGGAAGGAGGAGGGGACGCAGTGCACGCAGCGGTGTTGGAGTACGAGGTCGGCGGCGGCCCGGGAACTCTCGACGGTGCCCTCGTACAGGGTGGGCATGAACCCGGCAGAGCGGCACAGCGTGAGAACGAACTGATTGAGCTCCGGCGTCTGCGACTCCTCACCGAGCAGCAACCGCTCGTCGGCGAGGGCTGCGACGGGCACGGCGTCGAGTTCGGCGAAACGGTGGTCGTCGGGCACCAGCACACCGAACGGGTCGAGCCGGACGAGTTCGGCGGTCACCTCGGCCGGGGCCTGGGAGGCGTGTCCGATGGCGATGTCCAGCCGGCCGTCGGCCAGTTGCCGGTATTGCTCGGGAGTGCCTGCCTCAACCTGGTGGATCGTGATGCCGTGATGGCTGTCCTGGAGTTGGCGGAGGATCTGCGGCATGGTGTCGTAACCGGCGTCGATGATGCCGACACGCAGCGTCGGCGTCGAGGCGGCCGCGTTGCGTGCGGCCTGCGCGGCTCTGCCGACGTGGTCGAGAATCTGCCGCGTTTCGACCAGGAATACGGCTCCCGCCGGAGTCAGGGCGACGTGGTGGGTGCTGCGGTCCAGCAACCGCACACCCAGCTCGCGTTCGAGCCGCTGGATCTGCTGGCTCAGCGCGGACTGCACGATGTGCTCGCGTGCGGCCGCCCGGCCGAAGTGCAGCTCTTCGGCCAGGCTCACGAAATAGCGCAGCTGCCGTAACTCCATGCCCGCCCCTTCCTGCCCGGGCGGCACCCATGCGGGCCTTCGTCTGCCACTCTAGGTCCCTCATGAGGGGCTGTACGTCCGGGGGCGGGCCGGTCAGCGCTTGAAGGCGTCCCTGGCCTTCACACCGGCCTGCTTCAGGCCGGCGGCGATCCGATCACTCCTGCCCGCGCCCTCCTGGCGCCGGTCGCCGCTGACCCTGCCGAAGCGCTGCCTGGCCCAGCCCTTGAGCATCCGGACCTTGTTGCCGATCTCCCAACGCAGGCTCATCGCGATCTCCCTTCACTGCTCCGCCACCGTCAGGCGGCTTCAACTCCAGTGTCAGCCCGGCCCTGATCGGGGGAAACGAGCAATGACGGCGCTGGTTATCACGAGAACCGATGAGCACCCTCGGTGCCCTGGAGGGCACCACGTGCGGCAGGCTCGTCCGTCGGTTGCCGCCGCGGACCGGCACAACGACGTGGGGTGCGCTCCTGGCCGGGCCGGTGCACGTTGCCTGCCCAGGCCGGGGGTCGGATGGCAAGCGAAGAGCCTGCCCAGCTGGGCATGGTGCGGTCCCCTCACGGTGACAGAGACGCAAGGTGCGCCGACTGGTCACTTACCAGTCAAGGGGCTCAGCGGGCTCGGCCGAAACACGCAGTCCCAGCTAGTCTCATCAGCTGCGGCGATAGCGAGTCTGCGGGTGGAGCACGGCACTCCACGTGACACCCCCGCCGAGGACGGCAGGTGATGGATGAGCGACCCCTGGCCTCCGCGGCAGCCAGGTCCTGACGGCGGCGTGGATCAGGCCCTGGCCGGCGTCTTGGAAGCGGTCAGCGCGGCCTCGCTCGCTCTCGCCCTGCGGAAGGCGATGAGCATGGCCTGCCAGGGCGACCGGCAGGGGCTCGCCGCGTGTCTGGAGGCGTTGACGCCGGATCAGCTCCTCGAGGTAGCCGCCGCCGCACGATTGCTCAGCGCCGCGGCCGGCCAGGCGCTGTCCGAGAAGCCCGCTGATCACGCCCCTGGCGGCCTCTGACCTTCCGCCGTCGGGGGCCGGTCAATGAGGAGGGCTCGCGGCGGCGCGCGGCCAGGCGGGCAGGGGTCGGCCAGCGTACGTCGCCCACCCAGCCCAGCCTCTCCAGCCACCTGATCAGCCGGGCGGAGATGTCGATCTGGCCGGGCAGCACGCCGTGGCGGGCGCAGGTGGGGTCGGCGTGGTGGCCGTTGTGCCAGCTCTCGCCGAACGACAGGATCGCCAGCGGCCAGAAGTTCGCCGCCCGGTCTCCGGCGCGGGTCTTCAGCGGCCGCTCGCCGAAGACGTGGCAGACGGAGTTGATCGACCAGGTGACGTGGTGGAGCAGCGCGAGCCGTACCAGTGAGCCCCAGAAGAATGCGGCCGCCGCTCCCTGCCAGGTGCCGGTGACCAGCAGTCCGGCGGCGGGCGGCAGCAGCAGCGAGGCCGCCACGAGCGGCCCGAACAGCCGGTCCACCCGGCCGATGTCGGCGTCGTTGAGCAGATCCTTCGCGAAACGCTCCCGGTTGGTGAGATCACGCCCGAGCATCCAGCCGACATGCGCGAACACCAGCCCCTTGGCCAGGCCGCGCACGCTGTGGCCGTAGCGCCAGGGCGAGTGCGGGTCGCCGTCACGGTCGGCGAAGGCGTGATGACGGCGGTGATCGGCCACCCACTGGATGACCGAGCCCTGCACCGCCAGAGACCCTGCCACGGCCAGAGCGATCCGCAGCCATCGCCGTGCTTTGAACGCTCCATGGGTGAGATGGCGGTGGAAGCCCACCGTGACGCCGAGCCCGGTCAGGACGTACGCCGCGGCGGCTATCGCCACGTCGGTCCAGCTCAGTCCCCATCCCCAGGCCACCGGTACGGCGGCGGCCAGTGCCGCGAACGGCACCAGTACGAACACCCACAACGCGGCCATCGCTGCGACCGGTTTACGGCCGCCGATGAGCGGCGCCACGCCGGCCCGCTCCCGATCGAACGCGCCTGTCTTCGACGAAGCCATGCCTGCTTTCCTCCCCTTACACGGCACCGCCCTTCCCCCGCGCAGAAATGACCTGCCCACGCACGCGCCGGCCATACCTTGGGCGACATGCGCTCCCCGCAGGCGTGCCGTCTCCGCGTCCGAGTGCGTCAATCCTTCTGCTCGGGTTTCTCCCCAGCGGGTACAGCCTGCGCTGGTGGTTTCTGGACCGGTCCTGCCGGGAGGGGAATCGGCTCGTCCTTGAAGAGCTCGGGCACGGCCCGGTACAGAATGGCGGTGATCGGCACCGCCACGACCGCGCCCGCGATCCCTGCCAGGATGCCGCCGACGGCCAGCACGATGATGATCGCCAGCGGGTGGAAGTGCAGCACCCGGCCGACGATCAGCGGCTGGAGCACATGGTTCTCCAGCTGTTGCTCGACGATCAGGATGCCGACGAAGATCAGCGCGAAGATCGGGCCCTTCGCGCCGAGCGTGACCAGCGTCGCTACCGCACCGGCGAAGAGGATGCCGACGATCGGAATGAAGCTGGCCAGGAAGATCAGCACGGCGAGTGCCGCCCAGAGCGGGACTCCCATGATGGCCAGCACCACCCCCATGAGCACGCCGTGCACCGCGGCCACGGCCACCGTGCCCTGCACGTAGTGCGACAGCGTGGTCCAGGCGGTCCGCCCGGCGCGGTCGACCCGCGGTGCCATCCGGCCGAACCCCTTGAGGAACCAGGACCAGATCTGGTCACCGTCCTTGAGCAGGAAGAACGTCACGAACAGCAGGAGCACGATCGAGGCCAGCACCTCGATCACCACCACGGTGCCCGCGAGCACCGTGGAGGTGATCTGTTGCTGCCGCTCGGAGATCAGCTTGGCGACGTCGTCCACCCAGCCGCTGAGCTGGATGGGCTCCACGCCCAGCGGGCCGGTGTAAAGCCAGCCCTCCACCGTCTTGGCCGTCTTCCTGACCTGCGTCACCAGGCCGGGGAACTCCGCGTTCGCCCGGACGCCGATGATCCAGCCCGTCCCACTCAGCACGGCCAGGCCGACGAGCATGGTGACCCAGGTGGCGTAGATCGGCCGCAGGCCGGACGCGCGCAGGCGCCGGGTGAGCGGGAACAGCAGCGCGGTCAGCAGCAGGGCGACCGCCACGGGCAAGGTGATCAGGCGCATCGTGGCCACGAAGCCCAGCACGTAGTTGGCCACGACGCCGATGACGATCAGGCAGGCGCACCATGCGGCGATTCTGGCCAAGGTCGCAGGGACTAACCGCAGCAGGCGCCCCTGAGGTGATTCCATGTACGGAAACTTCCCCACCGGCCGGAAATAGGCGCGCTTTCGGCCGTCAAGCCAGGCAACGGAAAGATAAAAATCACAACGCGGGGAGTCATCCCCCACCGGCCTCTCACGACGGCACGGTGAGTCATCTCCTACGAAACGACCGCGATGCGCGTTCATGCCCGCATTTCGCCGACGTACCGGACCTCGCCATCATGGCAGGACTCGGAATCCTGCTCGCGCTGCCGCTCGCCTTCACCGCCGAATGGCTGCTGACCCGGCTCGCGGGCGACACCGTGGGCATGCAGGCCGCCCCCGTCCAGTGCTCAAGGTGCTCAACCAGCTCATCCTGTTCGCCACAGCAGCCGGGCCACGCGCGGGGGAACGCCGGTCAGGGCCAGCGTGATGCCCCGTGCCCGGGCACGGGCTCGCACGCCGATCAGCACGCCGATCC
>NZ_JBFAQB010000035.1:0-53463 GCF_040676995.1 Nonomuraea sp. NPDC049419
TTCGTTCTTCTTGGTCGTTGAACCAACTACCGGAGACCTCTTCGTTCAACGATCACCGACACGCCTCACACGTGATCTTTCGAAACACGGCCTAGAGCCTAGACCGCCTCGTTCGCGCCGTACGTCACGCCGGTCCACGACGGGGATCTCTCGATGCACCGGGAACGGCAGCCTGAGCTTCCGCGACGCCTGGCCTCGGAGGCGGCGCAGCGGGTCTGCGTTCCCCGTCGCAGATCGTCCGCTCGGCCGGGTAAGACGAGGACGTCTGGCGTCACCAAGGGGAAGAGCCGGCGTTTCGTGTCGGCGAGCGACTGACACAGAAAGGCGCGTACCGATGAAGGCCATTGTGGTGACGGATGAGGCGGCGGGAACGGCCGGGATGACACTGGCGGAGCGGCCCGAGCCGGAGGCGACGGGGAACGACGTGCTGGTCGAGGTACACGCGTCGGGATTCACCCCCGGTGAGCTGACCTGGCCGGGAACCTGGACCGATCGCCTCGGCTCGACCGCACGCCGTCGATCCCCGGCCACGAGGTGGCCGGTGTGGTCACCGCGCTCGGCTCTGGCACAAGAGGGCTGTCGGTGGCGCAGCGGGTGTTCGGGCCCGCGGAATGGACGCGTGACGGCACCCTGGCCGACGAACATCGGTGACGTGGCGACCCTCGAGAATCCCGTCGCCGCCTTCAACCCGACTGAGCGGATCACGGGAAAGACGGTCATTCGCGTACGTCCCTGAAGATTTCGGCACACCCGAGAACCCACATGAGCGGCCCCGACCGGCGAACGAGCAACCACGAATGAGCATCCCATGACCGACCCAACCCCCTACGCCTCCGAATACCCCGAGGGGAAAAGCACCCTCAGTGAGGACCAGGCCGTCCTCATGGACGAGGTGATCGGTGATCCCCATGCTCCCGCGTTCGACTTCACAGTCGTCAAGGACGAGCAGGCCGGCATCTACGAGGCCGTCCTCGGCGACCGCGAGATCGCCGGGCTGCCCTACAACGTCGCCGGCGACGACCGGCTCGTCCTGCTGGCGACCTCGGTGTTCCCCGAGTACCGCAGGCAGGGCATCGGCACCGAGCTCATCAGACGCGTCCTCGACGACGTGCGCGCGCAGGGCAAGACGGTCACCATCATGTGCCCGGTCGTACGCGCCTTCATCGATCGCAACCCCGAGTACGCCGGCCTCGTCGACTCCGAGCACCCCGGAGTGGCCCAAGGCCACCGATGACTTTGGCTGCGCCGGGCCGTTGGCGGTCAGCGGCGTAGAGGGGGTGCCACCGGAATACGGCGATATCCCCCTCCACGAGCTCTGCTGCCAGGCTTGAATGAACCTGTGGACGTGCTCTTACCGGCATGGGCAAGGCCTTGCTGCTCGTGGCGGGTCTGGCCGTCATCTTCGACCTGCTGGACCCGTGAAGAGTTGGGGGGGACAGCTCCAAGGAGCGGGCTGAGCGGGCGCTCGCCCGTAGCAGCCACACCCGCCAGGCAGCCCACTTGTCCCGCCTCCGCAGATCAGTCATGGCCGACATGATGACGCTGAGTGCACACAGCTCGTTGGCAGGCCGCCCCGTCATCATCGTGTACAGCGTTGTCGAAGTCACTCCCGAGCGGGTCCCTGATGGGCTCGACGTCACGCTCGACACCTACCGCTGCTTCCATCGCGAACTGATCGGCGAACTGCCCGGCAAGGGCGACCCCGGCAACCCCAAGGAGGCGGATCGGCTCAGGTACAAGCACGTGGAGAAGCGCGTCGAAGCCTTCCTGGTCAACCATCTCTCCAGTGACGACCAGGCGAAGCTCGCCCTCTCCAGTGAGGACGGGCAGAACCATGCGGCAGCCACGGGGTTGCTCCTTCTCGGCATGGTGGCTGGCTTCGCGATCCTCTGGGCATCCCCCGTCTCACTCGCCATCGCGGTCTTAGGCTGCTGGCTGGCGTACGCCGGCACACAACCCAGTGCGCGGATGCGGGTCGTCAGCGTGCTGTGGCATCACCGCACGTCCCAGCCCGCGCCTGGATGGCCGAGCAGGGGCCGCTCACAGCAGCCGTGCGGCCAGCTCCTGCCATTGACGCAATGGCGGCTCATCTGGTGTGGCCGTCAGCACGTGCAGGCTGACGTGGTCCGCACCGGCGTCGAGATGCTCCTCGACCCGCCGAGCGACGTCCTCCGGACCGCCGGTGGCCACCAGGGCGTCGACCAGCCGGCCGTCGAGGGATTCGGCGTCGTCGAATCCCAGGTCGCGTAACAGCGTGAGCCGGTTGGGCAGGGCGGCGGCTGCGTGGGCCCGGGCCAGCTCGGCCGCGCGGGCGCGGGACGAGTCCAGGACGACGAGCTGGGTGACCGCCAGCAGCGCTTGGGGCCCGAGCAGGCTTCTGGCCTGGCGGGTGTGCGCGACCGGCATGCCCAGCGGGTGGGCACCGCAGGCGCGTTCGGCGGCGAGCTGGAGCATCTGCGGGCCCAGCGCGGCCAGGACCCTGGGCGCGGCAGGGGTCGCAGGGCCGAACGGGGCGGTGTCCATCGCGTCCAGGTAGGCGCGCATGGTCGCCACTGGCGGGCCGAAGCGGTGGCCGCGCACGTCGGTGACCAGGGCGGGGTGGCTGACACCGAGGCCGAGCAGGAACCGCCCGGGGAATGCCTCCGCAAGGGTGCGCTGCGCGGCCGCGGCACTGATCGCGTCGCGGGCGTAGATGCTGGCGGTGCCGGTGGCGATGACCGGCTGCCGGGTGGCCGACAGCAGCAGGGCGGCTTGGGCCATCGCCTCGCGGCCGGTCGTCTCGGGAAACCACAGGGCCGGAAAGCCGAGGTCCTCGATGGCGGCGGTCGCCTGGCGCAGGGCGGGGACGGGATAGCGGTCCATCTCGCCTGCCCAGATGCCGACCCGTCCGAGGTAGAGCGCGTTCATCGGTCATCCTCGGCGGCGTCCTGGGCGGCCAGGAAGCCGGCGATCTGGGCTGCTCCGGTCCGCTGTAGCCAGGTGCGCAGGTCCATCAGGCCGGGATGCAGGGCACGGGCGAAGGCGACGTCGGCGCGGTAGCCGCGTTCGTTGAGCCAGGTGTAGGCGTAGGCGAATTCCGCGCCGAGCTGGGCGATCACCTCGATCGGGATCTGGACGTAGGGCAGCGGCCGGCCGACGGCTTCCGAGAGGGCGGCGGCGATCTGGCGTGGGGTCAGTTCGTCCCCGGCCAGGTCGACCGCGCGGCCGATCCACTCGCCCGGCCGGGCGAAGGCCAGCGCGGCGAAGGCGCCGACGTCGTCGACGGCCATGATCTGCTGCGGCACGTCGGCGGCAAACGCAGTGGCCACGGCGCCGTCGTGCAGGTGGTAGGCGCCGGTGTAGTTCTCCATGAAGGAGACCGGGCGCAGGAAGGTCGCGGGCAGGCCCAGCCTGGTGATGTGTTGTTCGATCCGCCACTTGTTGATCGTGTTGCTCGGCAGTTTCTCGGTGTCGTGGCGGCCCGCGCCGGCGAGCGAGGCGTAGACCAGGTGCCGCACACCGGCGGCGTGGGCCGCGTCGGCGACGTTGCGACCCCAGCGGACCTCGTCCTCAGCTGAGAAGCCCGCCGGGGTGCCCGGGGAGCCGACGGTGGGCTGCACGCTGAACACGCCGTAGGCGCCCTCGGCCGCGGCGATGAGTGAGGCGAGGTCGTCCATCTCGGCGCGGGCGAGCTGGGCGCCCGCCTGCGCCAGCGCGCGGGCCGCTGCGGCGTCCGGATCGCGCGTCATGGCCCGTACCTGCCAGCCGTCGGTGAGCAGCTGCGCTGTCACGGCCCGGCCCTGCAGGCCGGTCGCCCCCACCACCACGATGGTCTTCACGGTGTGTCTCCAGACGGTAGGCATGCGGCGGCCACCGGCCTAACTGGGGTGGCCCTCCGGTTTTGTGGTGAGTACGATATGGAGGGCCACCCCGTTTTGCAAGCCCGCCGGAGAACATATGCCGCCAGCCAGCCGTGCAACCTCGCCCACGCGGCCGATGCGCGCGGACGCACGCCGCAACTACGACCGCATCCTGACCGCGGCCACCGAGGCCATCGCCGAGCACGGAGCCGAAGCATCCCTGGAGGAGATCGCCCGGCGCGCCGGCGTCGGCTCGGCCACGCTGCACCGCCATTTCCCCTCCCGACAGAAGCTGCTGGAGGCCGTCTTCCGCGACAAGGTCGAGACCCTGTGCGCCACCGCCGCCGACCTGGCCACCGACCCCAACCCCGGAGGTGCGCTGGCGAACTGGCTCGGAGCCGTCGCCAGGCACGCCGTGTCCAACCGGGGCCTGGCCGCCTCGCTGATGCGGGGAGCCCACGACGGCGATCCCACCCTGGGCGCCACCTGCCACACCATGATCATCGACGCCGGAGCGGACCTGCTGGCCCGCGCCCGCGAGGCGAACGCCGCACGGCCCGACGTCTCGATCACAGACCTGCTCAAACTCGTCAACGCCATCTGCCTGGCCGTCGAGCAGGAACCCGACGGCGCGGCCCAGGCCGACCGCCTGCTCACCCTTGCGCTGACTGGAGTACACCCCGCAGGAGAAACGGCGAGCCGAAAGACGTGACGCAGAAGATGGACCATCTGTCACGCTGGCGACCGCCGGATCGTGTCCGCCCAGTTCGGACTTCGTCCTGCCACGGGCGACTCGGCATCATCATGTGTCACATCTCGCCCAGGCCGGACGGACCGCCCCGGAGCCGCGGCCCAAAAGCCGCCACCAGCACCTTGCAGAACCCGCCGAGCTGCGGCCACAGCAACCCGCGGCGCATTCCGGCCGCCCCCGTAGAGGCGACGTCTTGAGCAGGGCTGCGGGCCGGATCGGCCTTCGTGCCGGCTCCGCCGACGCATGGCGCCGCATCCCGCTCTCGCGCGCGGTCTCCGGCAACCGCAGGACACCATCCGGATCGCCCACGACTGGGCCCTGACCTCAAGCAACTCGAGAAAGACCTCATCTCGCCGAGGTCACCGGCCGGCGTGCTCGACGCCGACGCCGTGAACATCACCGCCGTTCCTACGCTCTTCAGCAACAGCCACAGGCACGCTCGATCGCTGCCATGGACGCTGACGCTCGCCGAGCGGCCATCTGCGGCACAGCTCGGCAGCGTCCGTCAACGGTGCCGAGGCTTCGTACGCCTGCACTCGCGAGAACCTTTTTGGACTATTTAGTCCCATCTCCTGGTAGAGTACGTGAGCGATTTCGACCGGGCGGGAGGAATTGATGACGACACACTTCGCAGAGGTCTTGGCCCGCGAGAGCGCTTCTCTGTCTCGCGTCACGGACCAGGCAGAGCTGGCTGGCTGGCGTCGCCGCGTCGTCAAGGAGCTCATGACCCCACAATCACCGTACGCGTTGGCGCTGCGACAATCGGGGGACGTTCCCGGGCGGGCCGATCTGCTCGATCGCTGGTGCGAGCTCATCGCGGAGACGTTGGACCGGTTGCTCCAGTCCGGCGCCGCAGGGGACTCGCCGTGCTCTTCCGCGCACACCTCGAGAGCGGACATCGACGTCCGGAAAACCGCCGTGCTGGTCCTTGCGGCGCTTCATGGAGGCAGCACCCTGAGCCAGATCGCGCGAGACCCTTGGCCGCTCAACGTCGCGCTCGACATCGCACTCGCGCCTTTCGCCGGAGCCGAGGACGACAGCCCTGCGGGGACGGGGAGCGAGTAGTCCGCCATCAGTACCATGACTACGTGATGACGACCGCTGACTCGCACACCGGCAGACGCCTGACGGCTCGCGGCGCAAAGACGCGGGCAAGGATCGTCGCCGCAGCGGCCGAGCTGATGTACGTCAAAGGAGTCGGAGACACCACGCTCGACGACGTGCTCGCGGCAAGCGGAGTGAGCAAGTCGCAGCTGTACCACCACTTCGACGGCAAGGAATCGCTCGTGCGAGCCGTCATCGATCACGTGGGCGAACGCGTCATCCAGCGTGAGCGCGATGCCCTCGCCCATGTCTCGACGATCCCGGGCCTGCGACGCTGGCGGGATGCGTTGGTCCAGAACAACGCCCTCCGGCATGGCGCCTATGGCTGTGCGCTCGGCACGCTGGCCTCCGAGGTCTCCGATCAGGACGAGCTCGCGCGCCGGGCCTTGGTCCACCTTTTCAGCGAATGGCAGGAACTCCTGGCAGGCGTGTTGCGCAGGCTTCAGGACAAGGGCACGCTTCCGGCCGGGGCGCCGGTCGACCAACTCGCGACCGGGCTCATCGCCGCTGTCCAGGGCGGATACATGCTGGCCCAAACCGCGCGCGATGTCACACCGATGGCGACCTCCATCGACATGGCGCTGGCGTACGTCGAGAGCCTGTCCGCCGATTGAGCCGACGCCGGCGGCACGCGATTCGGCCCGGCCAGCGATCCTCTTGCGAGGAGAGGTCGGGCGCCGTCGTCGCGCTCACCAGTCGTTCAGCCCGTCCGGGTCATAGGAGCGGTCCAGCGATACCCCGGGCCGGATCTTGTGGAGGTCCGCCCGCCCCATCCGCAGCACCTCGAGCCTTACGCCGTCGTGTATCCAGGTGACGTCCTCGACGGCGGTCATTCCGAGACGCTGGGCAACGGCGAGGCTGCCGGCGTTCTGCACCGGCGCCGCGACGAAGACCTCCTCGACGTCGGCGGCGAGGAATGCCTGGTGTGCCAGCGCATGGCCGATCTGGCCGGCCACGCCATGGCCACGGGCCTCGGGCCGCAGATGCCACGCCCCCTGGGCATCTCCGGCGGACCAGGAACGCAGGATGAGGGTGGGGGTGACGATGCGCTCAGGCTCGATCGTGACGTGCAGGTCGTCCATGCCGTCAGCGCCCGCTGATCCGCTCGTAGGCCAGGGCAGCGACGACTCCACCATCGGACAGCGCCTCGCGGAGGGGAATCGTCTCGTCCTTGCGTACCTCGAGGGCGACCGGTGAAAGCTCCATGTCCCCTTCTCGCCTCGTTCGTCATCGGTGGTGGCCCCGAGCAACCCCTCACAGAAATGGGACCCCGTGGTCCAAATATATGGCGTCTATGTGTAGGTTGTCAGCAAATGGACGTCACAAGTGGAGGGATAGCCCGGATGGCAGGCGGGCACGAGGGCGCTGTGTCCCTCCACGCGGGAAGGGTGAGCGGATGAGCGGCGAAGAACAGGTACCGGCGACCGAGGTGCTGATCGACAACACCGATCAGGGGCGATTTGAGCTTCACCGTGAACGCGAGCTGGTCGGCTGGCTCTCCTACACCCACCTGAAGCCCAACCGGTACGCCCTCCTGCACACCGAGGTGGAACCGAGCCACCGGCACCAGGGCGTGGCGAGCGCACTGGTGCGGCAAGTGCTCGACGAGATCCGCGCCCGCCAGGGCACGATCACCGTTGTCTGCTCTTTCGTCGCCGACTACCTTTCGCGAACGACCGCCCATGCCGATCTGATCGACGCCCGGCACCCGGGCCACTCTTGACTTGATCCGGTTGACGGACATCCGAGATCTGGGCCGCCCGCGGCCGAGTCCTTGACCAGCGATCCGATCGAGTCAGAAATGGTCTAAAGCGTCCACTTTCTCCCAAAGGCGCTACGATGCCAGGACGAACTCGATCCTCCCGCGGGAAAGCGCACGTACCCGACAGCGGCCCGCTTCTCGAGGACACCCGCCGAAACACCTTTCCCGGCCCAGCCAACCGGGCAACCCACTCAGAGGAGAAACAATGGACGACTACGTCCCCGGACTGCTGCCACCAGAGGAGAGTCTCGATGACGACGAACTCGGCGAGGACGGCGACGGCCCGGGTTATCTGCCGCTGGATCGCCCCATCGGAAGCCTGGCCTGGGGGCTGACCGCCGACGAAGCTCGCACCCACGAACCCTTCAGCCAGAGACTCGCCCACGAGGTTCCCGACATCGCAGCCGAAGAGATCGGTGACGGGATCGGTGACGCATCCGACACCGACGGCGAACTCATCGACGACCAAGTCGGTTATCTGAGGGCAGGGCGGCTCGTCTGGGCCACCCAAGATGCCGACGACCCGTCATCGGATCTTCGGTCCGAGGACGTCGGCATCGACCGCGCGGGCGCCTCCGCGGAGGAGGCTGCGATTCACATCGTCTCCGACGACCCGTTCCACGTGTAGGAGGGCGCCAAGGACCATACCGCCGACGATCTCAACGGCTTCACCACGGGCCTCAAACGTCTCTGACATCGACCGGCTCACACCCAACAACAACATCCTGGCCGGGCAGCCGCCTCACCCGGCTTCGCCACCGGCAACCTCGTCTACGCCTACCTCACCGCCGCGGGCGACAACCGCATCGTCCGGTTCCGGCTCGACAGCGGTGATCCGGAGGTCGTCTTCTCCGGCATCGCCAAGGCCGGCTTCCACAACGGCGGCCGCATCGCCTTCGGCCCGGACGGCATGCTCTACGCCGGCACCGGCGACGCCGGCGATACCGCCGGCTCCCAAGACCCGGACAGCCCCAACGGCAAGATCCTGCGGCTGGCCCGAGGTCGAAGGCGAGGGCGACACCGACGGCCGTGGCGACCTCCGCGACGGTGACGACCGCATCCTGCGCTTCCCGGCCCGCTGAGGAACTGCACGGTCTTCTGCGACAGAGCCGCAGACCGTGCAGTCCCTCAGCGAGGGCGGCGGTGCGCGGGGGGTGGGGTCAGGTCGCCGCGGGCCTGCAGGTGCGGTCGCCGACGAACACGTCGTCGACGGCCCACCAGCCGGACAGCTGACCCCGGTAGTGGAGGCGGAGCCGTACGTCGGCCTGTCCGGCCGCGTCCGGCAGCGGGACGACGTGGACGGCCGGCCCTGGCGCGCCGGGGAAGCCCTTGGCCGACCACACGGTCTTCCAGGTACGGCCCCCGTTCACGCTGAGGTCGACGCCGGTCGTGGAGTTGACCGCCGGCTTCAGGTCGTGGGCGAACTCCAGGGTCGCCGAGGTGCGGGCGGTCAGGTCGTAGGAGGGGCTGGTCAGGTAGGTGTCCTGGAGGTGGCCCTTGCCGGAGTGCAGCGAGTCGACGATGGCGAACCCGCCCGCGCCGCCGGTGTGGTTGCCCCGTCCGCCGGCGTCGGTGAAGACCCAGCCGGGCTGGTGGGCGTAGTTGGGGATGCGGGGGTCGACGTCGGTGACCGTCCAGCCCTTGGGCGCCGTGGTGCCGTCGAACGGCTCGGTGCTGCCGTCGCGGATCACCTCGTAGCCGCGGGCGACGCAGGACAGGGAGACGGTCAGGCCGAGGTCGAGCCGCCGGCCCGTCTCACCCATGGTGACCTGCTGGACGGACGGGTCGTAGCCGGGCTCGGTGGGGCGGGTGGTGAGGGTGTAGGTCATCGACGGGAGCAGGGACAGGGTGTAGGCGCCGGTGTCGGGGTCGGATTCGGCGTTCCATGTGTGGCCCTTGCCGTCGTCGGCGGTGATCTGTGCGGCGAGCCCGCGGCCGAGGCCGGAGGCGTCGGAGACGGTGCCGGTGAGGTCGATCCGCTCGGTCTGCGGCAGGGCGACGTCCAGGGTGAGGGAGCCGTCCTTGGTCAGGGTGGCGGTTTTCGTCGTGGTCTGGTAGCCGAACGCCTCGGCCTTGAGCTGGTACTCCCCCGCGACGAGGGTGTAACGGTAGGCGCCGTCGGCGCCGAGGGTGGAGGTGCGGGTGAGCGGGCCGGTGAGGGTGACGGTGGCGCCCTCGACCGGCCGGCCGGTGGTGGCGTCCGTGACGGTGCCGGCCAGCGTGGCGGTGCCGCGCGTTCCGGCCTCGACCAGGGCCAGGGCGTCGAGGCGGCCTTCGCCGTAGACGGCGTTGTCGGCCGCGGTGCCGCCGCAGCTGGTGTCGTCGGTGTCGATGGCCGACAGGTCGAGCAGCAGGCGGGTGGCCGCGGTGTCGCGTACGTACTCGGGGCGGGCCGACCACAGCAGCGCGACCGCTCCCGCGACGTGCGGCGCCGCCATCGAGGTGCCGTTGTAGAAGGCGTAGGAGCCGCCGGGCACCGAGGAGCGGACGTTCACGCCCGGTGCGGAGATGTTCGGCTTGATCTCGCCGTCCTGGCCGGGACCGCGGCTGGAGAAGCTCGCGATCCTGTTGTCGGCGTCGTACGCGCCGACCGAGTAGTTGATGATGCGCCCGCCGGGCGATCCTGAGGTCTGGCAGCCGGGGCCGTCGTTGCCGTTGGACCAGATGCCCATGATGCCGGAGGCCGCCCAGGCGAGCTGGATGTCCTCCATGAACGGCTGGGTGGTCAGGCTCGCGCCCCACGAGTTGTTGACGATGTGCGGGCGCTTGGAGGCGTCGGGGTCGGCGCCGGTGGAGTCGGTGGGCGCGAGCATCCACTGCGAGGACGCGACGAGGGCCTCCTCCGAGCATTGGCTGGTGGTGCAGCCCTTGGCGGCGATCCAGCGCACGCCGGGGGCGACGCCGATCTGGTTGCCCTGGCCGTCGTCGCCGGCCATGGTGCCCATGGTGTGGGTGCCGTGGGAGTTGTTGTCGCACGGCGCGTCGCTCGGGCACTCACTGAGCGGGTCGTACCAGTTGTAGTCGTGGGTGAAGGTGCCGTCCGCGTTGCTGCCCCGGTAGCTCTTGACCAGGGCGGGGTGGTCGTACTGGACGCCGGAGTCGATGTTGGCGATGACGATGTCCTCGCCGCGGCGGCCGGTCCGCTCCCACACGTCGTCGGCGTTGATGTTGGTCACGCCCCAGGCGAGGCTCGTCGCGGCGGCTGCCCCGGTGGGCGTGCTGCGGGTCGGCTCGGGGATGGTGTACGTGACGGGGGCGCGGATCTCCTCGACTCCGGGTAATTTCGCGATCTTCTTGGCCAGCGTCTTGGAGGCGTTCTTGACGTAGACGGCGTTGGTGACCCAGTACGCCGTGGACTTCACTCCCTCCGCCTTGAGCAGTCTGCGCAGCGGCTCCTGGTCGCGGTCGGCTCTGGCGTGCAGCCGTTCGACCACGTCCCGGCCGCGGGCGGTGCGGCCGGCGATCTTCTTGGCGGGGGCGAGGTCGGCCTTGCCCGACATGCGCACCCAGAAGTCCGTGGTGGGGCGCGCGTCGAAGCTCGCCAGGACCTCCGGCGCGATCACCGGGTCGTCCGCGGCGGCATGTGCGGGGACGGCGCCCGACAGGGCGGTGGCCAGCAGGGTCAGGGCGCACGCCAGGGCGGGTGACTTTCGGGGAACTCTCATGTCACTTTCTCCCGCAGCTCAGGTGGGCGATCAGGCGGCGCGGCAGCAGCTGGGGGTAGCCGATGTCGGAGGGCTCGGTGCGGGTGGAGGTGCCGGTCACCCACACGTCGCCGGGGCCGCTGCCGTCCACGTCGTGGAAGATGAAGCCGAACGCCTCCGGCTGCTCGCCCTGAGGCTTGGCCTCCTGCCAGGAGGCGCCGTCCCAGTGCTGCACGTGGAACACGCCCATGCTGCTGTCGTTGGTGAGGGCCCACAGCTGGCCGGGGGCGGGGGCGTACAGCTTGAAGATGTCGCCGCCGTAGGGGCCCGGCTCGGGCGCGGGGACGGTGGTCCAGCTCTGGCCGTCCCAGTGGAGCAGGAGCGGCCTCGGGCTGCTCTGGCTGCCGGAGATGCCGGCGACCCAGACGTCGTCGGGGCCGGAGGCGTCGAGCGCGTACAGCATCCCTTCCGCGCCGGGGTCAGGCAGCGCGACGTCGGCCCAGGCCGTCCCGTCGTGGCGCAGGACCATCGGCTGGTACGAGCCCGTCTGCTCGTTCTTCTGGAAGCCTGCGGCCCAGACGCCGCCGCCCGGCACCGCCTTCACCGACGTCAGGGCGGCGGCGGCGCGACGGGCGGCGGGGTGGTCGACGCTCGTCCATTCCGTGCCGTCCCAGCGCTGGATGAGCGCGCCGCCGGCCGGCCCTTCGACGCGGCCCACCGCCCACGCCTGGGAGGAGTTCACCGTGGCGACGTCCGCCAGCCAGGACGGTCCGGCCTCCGGGTTCTGCGACGCGCCCGCCGGGGTGAGCGTCCAGCGGCCGCGGTCGAGGCGGGCCAGCACGCCCGTCCCGTCCGGCTGGAAGGAACCGTGCAGGTTGATCAGCGACCAGCCGCCGCCGGCGGTGAACGAGCCGGCGCCCACCTGGAAGAGGTTCCCGGTACGCGCGGGCACCGGGATCTGGGGGCCGTTCTCGACCAGCTCGCGGCCGTTCCAGCGCAGCGACCTGGCGCCCTCCTCGAGTTGTTCTGAGAAGCGCACGTCGTCAGGCGAGATCACGTCGACGTCGACGACGCCCTCGCTGGCGGGCGCGTCGAGCATCGTCCAGGTCGGTACGCAGTCCGTCCCGGCTGCGGCGGGAGCCTGCGTGGCGGAGGTGGCGGCGGTGCTGAGCAGGGCGGTCAGGCCGGCCGCGACGGTGGCTCTCATAGTGGCACTGCGCAGCCGGCTGCGGGGGGATCGTGGTGTTCGCATCAGGGTCCTCCTAGAAGGCGCCGGTGCCGTTGGGGGTGCCCATGCCGCTGGGCCCGTCGTAGCCGCGCGCCGCGGTGCAGATCCTGCCGCCGCCGCAGGCGCCGTTGCTTCCGGCGGTGATGTCGTTCAGGTACTGGGCGGAGGCGTAGAGCCGCCGGCCCGCCGGGGTGGGTGAGTCGGTGCCGGCCAGGCCGTAGACGCCGGCGATGAACGCCGCCGCGACGGGGGTGCCCGCGGCGGTTCCCCAGCCGCCCAGGCTGGTGCTGTAGACCTGGACCGGGGTGTCGGCGGAGCCCACCGCCGCGACGTCGGCCACGGTGCGCCGGCTGCCGCACGCTCCGGCCGGCTGCCAGGCCGGCCGCGTCATGTACATCGAGCAGCCGGAGGCGGTGTCGCGCCAGACGGACTCGTTCCAGCCGCGCGTGGTGGCGGAGTCCCGGTAGAGCTGGGTGCCGCCGACGGCGATCACCGACGGGTAGGCGGCGGGCAGGATCTGGCGGCCGCCGTTGTTGAAGCCCTGGCCGGAGGGGGCGACGACGGTGGTCGGCGCGTGGTCGAAGTGGGCGGCCAGGGCGTTCTGGCCGTCGTACTCGGCCACGCCCCACATGGGCACGACCGCGGTGGCGCCCTGCGCGGCGGCCTGGTCCACGGCCGCCGCCATGCTGGCCAGAGAAGGGTCGTCGGCCTGCACCAGCAGGAGCTTGCAGTTCGGGCAGGCCGCCGCGGCGAGCTGCAGCCCGACGCTGCTGTGCACCGCCCAGGCGGGGCTCGGGGCGGGCGGTGTGTCGCCGCCCCGCTGGTTGATCTTCTTGAAGCACGGGAAGTCGGCGTCGCACGGGGGCATGCCGTTCGCCTTGCGGTACTCGGCCAGCTCGTCCCCGGCCGCTGGGTTGTCGTACGGGGTGACGACGGCCACGCTCTGGCCGCCGCCCAGCCAGTCCGCGGGCAGCCGGTAGGCCTCCTGGAGGTCGCCGGCGGTCAGGGGGCCGCGGCCGGCGGTGACGCGCGGCAGCGGCTGGTCGCCGCCTCCCGTGCCGGCGCGCAGGAGGCACGTCGCCGGCCCGGTGTCCTTGGCGTCGCGGGGGCAGGCCGCGCTCGTGGCGGGCGGCGCGGCGGTGGCCCCGGTGGAGGTGGCTGCCGCGGATGTGGTGAGCAGGGTCAGCGGGGCGATCGTGGTGAGCAGCATCGCCGCCACGCCGCCGAGCGTCGTCCATCGATGGGTGCGCATGTCAGGTCTCCCGGTCAGCCGGCGAGCCGGTAGGCACGGATGTTGGTCTGGGTGACGGTGCTGCCGTCACCGGCCCGCGCCTTGACCCGCAGTGACACCCAGCGGACCGGCTCGGAGTACTCCGGATGCGTGACCGGCGCGGTGAACGTGCCGTCGCGCCTGGCGGTGGCGGTCTTCGGAGCCGACCAGGTCTTGCCGTCGTCGTACGACACCTCGAGCGTGGCCCGCACGCCGGTGGGCCGGGCCTGGTGCTCCTGGCGCGAGACCCGGAACGCGACGTCGAACCGCCGCCCGGCCCTGGCCCGGGAGTCGCGGTCGAGCGACAGGTCCCAGTGCACGAACAGCAGCGGCAGGAAGGAGCATGGGCGCGTGGTGTCGGCGCACTGCACGGTACGGGGCAGCCTGGCGGCGGCGTCACGCGGGCCGCTGCGGAAGGTCCACTCGGTACGGCTCGGCGACTGGGGATTGCCCTGGGCGGCGAAGTCCCAGACCAGGCGGTAGTCGGCCGGGCGCGGCGCCAGCGGCAGCGACAACGGCATGGGCCGATAGGGCCGGGAGCCGCCGGCGCCCGAGTCGAAGGCGAGCTTGCCGTCCCGGTAGAACGTGGTCCGCGACGCGGCGTACGCCTCCGACGTCGAGTGCAGCGGAGCCGAGTCGGCGAAGCCGTTCAGGTAGACCGAGCCCAGCGAGCCCTGGCGGCACGCCAGGCACACCTGCAGCAGCGGTTCGTCCACCTTGCTGCTCGGGCCGCCGATGCCGAGCAGGGTCTCCTGCACGTAGGTGGCGGCCGCCGACGGCGTCCGGGGGCCGAGGTTCCACACCTCCCTGATCTCCTGGCCGGGGCGCAGCTTGCGGCGCTCGCCGAGGATGACCTCGTTGGTGTCGGCGGACATGACGTGCTGCCAGTACGTCTCGCCGGGCCTGGTGCTGTAGACGTAGTCGACGCGGTCACCGGCGGCCGGCAGGTAGCCGTGGCTCGCGTCGGACCACCCCCACGGCAGGAACACGGTGGACCCCCTGGTCACGGGTCCTGGCGAGGCGGCGTCGGAGGCGGTGTTGTAGAGCGTGGAGCGCACCGTGGCCAGCTCCGACTTCCTGACGACCGGCGTCAGTTTGCGCGGGACGGCGTCGCCGTAGGCGAACACCAGCTTGTACGTCGCGCCCATCTCGGGCCCCGAGTCGGCGTTCTCGGCCAGCAGCGTGAAGCCGGTGAACTTGAAGTCGCCCTTCTTGACGCGCCTGGTCGGGGTGACGTAGAGGTCGGGGTTGCCGGTGACCGGGTCGGAGTAGGTCTTCCAGATGAAGCCCGCGAGCAGTCCCGAGGGGCCGATGCCCGTCTCGTCCCCCGCGGCGCTGGTGCGGACGAACGACAGGGATTCGGAGCGGATCAGCGGCGCCCGGGGCGGCGAGGCCAGCTCCGGCCGGTAGCGGACCGCCTTCCTGGCGTCCAGCAGCACGCTGGTGTCGGCGCCGACCCGCACCTCGGGCTCGATCACCAGGGCCGTCTCCGACGTGAGGTCGGTGGCCGGGGCGGTGAGCACGCTGGCCATGATGCTGTAGGTGCCTTCCGGCACCATGAACGACTTTTTGCCCTCACCCGGGTAGGCGAAGGCGAAGGTGGCCAGGGCTCCGTCGCTGACGTTCTGAACGGCTCCGATCATCGTGCCGGGCGTGCCGTCCCTGGCGATGGAGTCGACGGTCAGCATGTAGTAGCTCAGCTCCCCGCCGGCCGCCCTGGCGGTGGGCGCGCCGGCGGGCTTGTCGGCGGCCAGCGGCGAGGGCGGCGGCTCGGGAGCGCCCTCGGGGACGGCCAGCTCGATCCGCTCGATGCCGGGAAGGGTGCCGACGGCGTCGCCCTTCGCGGCGCGCCAGGTCTCGGCCAGCAGCCTGCCGAGCGCCGGGGCCTCCTTCTTGGTCACCGTCGCGGTGGCCGCGCTGCCGGCGGCGGCGGTGACGCTGGTGCCGGGCAGGGCTTCGGCCTGGGCGCGACCGGCCCGTACGGTGACCGGGAGGGTGGCGCTGCGCTCGTCGTCCAGCTTGGCCCGCACGAGGTAGCCGACGTTGAACAGGCGCAGGTCGATGGTCTTGCCGAGGTAGGGCACCGCTTCTGACGGCACGACGTAGGTGTCGCCGCCGAGGGTGAACTGGGAGAACGTGCCTCCGGCCGGGCCGCCGCCGGGGAGCCTGCTGACCTGCTGGCGGCCGCGCTCGTCGATGTCGACCTGGAAGCGGTCACCGGTCAGCAGGGTCACCGTCGAGGTGCTCGCCTCAGGCGCTGCGGTGGCGGGTCCGGTGGTGCGGGGGGTGGGGTCCAGTGGCGGGGCGGCCGCGGCGGGTGCGGCTCCCGCCGTCAGCGCCAGCGCCAGGCCGGCCGTGACCAGGAGGCGTGCGGAGCCTAACCGATGGTGGAATGTCATCTCTGTCCCGCTTTCTGACCGCGCCTGTACGGCAGGCGCACGACGTGCTGGTTCACAGCGGCTCGTGTGCGCCGTCGGGCGCCGCCTCGCTCAGGAGGCCCTCATCGAAAACGGCGTCCGGCTCGGCGTCCGGCTCGGCATCGGGCCCAGCGTCGGGCCCAGCGTCAGGCCCAGCGTCACGCACTGCATCCGGCTCGACGTCCGCTTGATCGTTAGACATGAAGATCATGATCAGGCGGACCGGCCGATATCGCGAGTCGGCAAATCACCCAATTAATGGGGAAAAGGCGATCTATGTCGGTGTCTCGTCGAGCAGCCCGTCGGCGGCGGCCGTGGTGACCAGGGCGGTGCGCGTGGCGACCGACAGCTTGCGCATGGCCGCGCTGAGGTGGCGCTCCACCGTACGCGGCGACAGGTTCAGGCTCTCCGCGATGCGCTTGTTGGTCCATCCGAGCGCCACCAGACGGACGATCTCCACCTCACGCGGGGACAGGCGGTCACCGTACCCCTTGCGCCCGCCGCGCCACGGCCTGGCCACCTCGACCCCTTGCTCGCGCAGCAGGTGAGCGACCCGGTCGGCGTCCCAGCGCGCGCCCATCGCGGCCAGCTCCCGCTGGCTCTCCTCCAGCACCGTCAGCGCCCGCTCGCGCTCACCCGCGTCGAGCAGGCGGCGGCCCTGGCGCTCGGCGGCGAGCAGCGCGTCGTAGGGGCGGGGCAGCGCCGCCCACATCGCCGCGGCCCGCCCGAACAGGCCCGCCGCCTCCCCCGGGTCGGCGGCGACCATGGCCTGGCAGGTCACGACCGCCGCGGCGGCGGCCGGAGCGTCACGTCCCGCCATCCCGGCGGCGAAGGCCGCCGCCAGGCCGGCCCGCTCCTGCGTCCGCCCGACGGCCGGCAGCGCGTCCAGGTGGACCGGCAGCAGCTCCGTGGCCCACAGCCACACGTCCTTGCGGGCGATCATCTCCAGCATCGGTTCGGTGATCTCCAGCGCGGCCTCCGGCTCGCCGCGCGCGAGCAGGATCCTGGCCAGCGCCACGTCGGGGAAGATGAACGGGTCCGCGTGCCCGCGCGCCAGGCTGGCGGCCAGGACCTCGCGCAACCGCTGCTCGGCCCGCTGCGGCACGCCGCGCGCCAGGTCAAGGCAGCCGAGGATCATCCGGGCCTCCAGTCGGGTCGCCTCGTCGGCCGTCTCCGAGCCGGCCAGCTCGGCCGCCACGTCGTCCAGGCCGTCCCAGTGGCCGGCGTGCCAGGCCAGGTGCGCCCGCGCCAGCCTCAGCGCGTCCTCGATCCGGCGATAGCCCGCCCGTTCCACCAGCGCCGCGGAGGAGTCCAGGTAGGCGCGGGCGTCGTCGTGCCGGCCCCATAACGTACAGAACTGACCGGTCATCAGCCGCCCCCGGGCGATCTCCTGGCGCTCCAGGCGGCTGTCCCCGTCGGCGGGAAGGGCGCGCGCCACGCGCCAGCCGTCCTCCTCGCCGAGGCAGAGCAGCGCCGCGGCCTGGTTGGACAGGAACGCGGCCCGCTCGACCGGCAGGCGGACCAGCGGGAAGAGCCGCTCAGCCCGGCCGGCCCACTCCAGGTGGCGGGCTCGCGGCCAGGCGCGGATCATCGGGTTGGCCAGCAGGAGCATGGCCTGGACGGCGAGCTCGGGCCGGTCCGCCAGATCCGGCATGGCGGCCTCCAGGCCGGCCATCGCGGCCTCGAACTCGCCGAGGTGGAAGCGGAGCCGCCCCAGCCTCAGCCCCAGCTCTCCCCTGGCCTCGGCCGGCAGCCCGGGATGCGCGAGCGTCTCCTCCAGCGCGGCGCGCACCCGCTCCCCCAGCCCCAGCAGCGGCTCGGCGGTGACGGAGACGGCCGCGCCGAGCCGCCTGGCCAGGCGGACCAGGCGCTCCACCGGGTGGTCCGCGGCGGTCAGCAGGTCCAGCATCATGGCGACCGTCGTGTGGCCGTCGCCCGCCTCCATGGCGAGCTCGGCCGCCGCCTCGGCGTAGCGGCACCACTCCTCGACGTCGCCGGACTCGCGGAAGTGGCGGCACAGCCGTACGACGGGAGGGTGCTCGCCCTCGCGCAGGGCCAGTGCCGCGCGGTGGTGCAGCCGGCGGCGCGACGGGATCGGGGTCGCCTCGGCGACCGCGCGCGAGGCCAGAACGTGGTTGAAGCAGAACGCACCCCGGCCGGACTCGCGCAGCAGGCCGGAGGCGAGCGCGACGGCCAGGCCGTCCTGGACGGCGGCCTCGTCGAGGTCAGCGACCGCCGCGATGAGCGCCTCGCCGGCGGGCGCCTCCAGCACGGCGGCGGCCTCCAGCACGGCGCGGGTGGCCGGGTCGAGCCGGGTCACGCGTTCCAGGACGGAGTCGCGCACCGTGGGCGGCACGCGCAGTTCCTCGGTGATGCGGCGGCGCCAGCCGGTTTCTGACCGGAAGATGTCGCGCCGGGCGCGCAGCAGGCGTACGGTCTCCTCCAGCGCGAGCGGGATGCCGCCGGTGTGCTCGTGCAGGAAGGCCGCGAAGCGGTCGGACACGTCGGCGGTCGCGAACATCGACTTCACCAGGGCGCCGGTCTGCGGCACGTCCAGCGGCTCCAGCGCGATGCGTTCCCAGGACATGTTCCTGGGCGGGCGTGAGGTCAGGCGCAGCAGCGGCGAGCCCTCGCCGACCTCGAGCGGCCGGTAGGTGACCACGATCGAGCGCGCGGCGCCGCGCGAGGTGGTGAGGGTGAGCAGCCAGTCGAGCGTGGCCGTGTCCGCCCAGTGCGCGTCCTCGACCACGAGCACGTCCACGCCGAGCGCGTCGATCAGCTCGCCGAGCGCGCGGAAGAGCCGGTGGCGGGTCTCCTGCGGGTCGGGCAGCGCCTCCAGCGCCTTCGGCAGCCACGCGGCCCATTCGGGGAACAGCGTGCGCAGCGCACCGGCGAGCGGGCTCAGCGCCAGCTCGCCCAAGCGGTCGTCGAAGACGCGCAGCCCGTCCACCACCGCGCCGAGCGGGAACGGCTCCCGCAGGGGCGGGCAGGCGGCCATCAGCACGGTACGGCCGCGTAAGGCGGGATCGGCCAGGCACTCGTCCAGCAGGCGGGACTTGCCGATGCCGGCCTCGCCCTCGACGAGCACGAGGGCGTCCTGCGACACCGCGGCGACCATCGCGGCCATGGCGTCGTCGCGGCCGATGAGCGCCGGCGGGAGCGCGTCCGAGGGCGACCTGCGCCGAACGTGAATTTCGTTCATCCCTTTAAGGTGTATATATCACGTCCGAACCCACAAGGGGCGCCGCGAACAGCCCATCCACGACGCCGCACGGCGCGACGCCCGCTCCGTGGAGGACGACGCTCTTCACGCTCTCCATGAGAGCTACGAAGTGGTCACCGGCCGGCGGCCGCCGAGTAGGCGTGTTCCGCTACGCGAGGCGCACGGACCTGAGCTCGCGACGGGAGGCGATACCCAGCTTGCCGAAGATGTTGCGCAGGTGGGCGTCGATGGTGCGCGGGCTCAGGAAAAGCTGCGCCGCGGCCTCCCTGGACGTCGCCCCGGCGACCACGAGCCGCGCGATGCGCAGTTCCTGGGGCGTCAGGGCATCGGCCGGCTGCGTCACCCGCTTGCGTGGCTGCTCGCCGACGGCCCGCAGCTCGCGGGCGGCGCGGCCGGCGAAAGCCTCCATGCCCATGTCGGACAACATCTCATAGGCGGTGCGGAGCTGGTCCCGGGCGTCCTGGCGCCGGCCCTCACGGCGCAGCCACTCGCCGTAGAGCAGGTGGGCGCGGCCGAGAAAGGTCGTGTACCGGCATCTGGACAGATGACCGATCGCCTCGCGGTACAGGTCCTCGGCGGCGGGCCCGGCGGTGGTCAGCGCGCGTGAGCGTGCCTCCACCCCGAGCGCCAGCGGGGTGCCGCTGGCACGGGCACGGGAGCTGAGCCGTTCCAGCGCGGCGGCGGCGCGCGACGGCTCGCCGGCGCGGACGGCGGCTTCGACCAGCTCCGGCAGGGCGGCGCTGCTGTGCGTCAGCTCGTCGGCGTCGCACGTCACCGAGGCGGCCCGGAGTGCGGCGCGGTAGTCGCTCAACCCGTTGTACAGAACGGACATGGAGGAGTTGGCGAGAGTAACCACCGTGCCCTCGCCTCGCTGGGTCGCCTCCTGGACCATGTCGTGGAACAGCTCCACGGCTTCGGCCCGCCGGCCGGCGTACGCGCGGAGGACGATGTCGTGCGGCAGCGGCGGGGCTCCGGTCGACTGCGAGATCGCGGCCACGTCGGCGACCAGGCCGGCGGCCTGGGCCAGGTCGCCGATCTGCACCAGGACGGTCGAGTGGAAGTTGAGCGCTGTGGCGAGCGTGGACAGCGCCCCGGCATCGCGGGCGAGCCGGATGAAGCGGGTGGTCAGCCCGTAGAGGGTCTCGTCGTCCCACAGCATGTACGCGGCTCGGCAGGCCGCCCACAGCCCCCGCCGGCTGGCGTCGTCGGCGCCCAGGTGGTCGTGGTACGCCTGCAGTGCCCGCCGCAGGCCCGGCACGCTCGCCTCGTACCCACGGGTGAACCTGGTCACCAGCCCGTCGAGCAGGAGATCGGCCGGAGTCGGCGGCCCGGCCGGCGCAGGAGCGTCGCGCGCCGCCTCGGCGACCTCCACCACGCCGCGGCCGTGCCCGAGCGGCCCTGCGTGGATGGCCGCTTCGAGGGCCTGGAGGTAGGTGTCCCTGGACTGGGCGGGGTCGAGCGGGGCGAGCGTCTTGGCGGCGTCGAGCAGCATCCCCGGCACGTCGCTGCTTCGCGTCCGGGCGAACTCGATCTGGGCGCGCAGCCGCTCGGCACGGGCCCGATGCAGACCGTCCAGCGGACCGGCCACCGCGATGGTCAGCAGCTCGAAGGCGGCGTCCGCCGCGCCCGCCTCGTGCTTGGCCTGCGCGGCGGACAAAGCCCGGTAGGCCCGATTGGCGGGGTCGGGAGTGAGGGCGGCCGCCCGTTCCAGGAACGCCGCCGCGGCGCCCAGACCACCCCGGGCTCTGGCCCGCCCGGCCGAGCGCTCCAGCTCCAGCGCGACCGTCTCGTCGGTGCCCAGGACGGCCCGCGCCCGATGCCAGGCCCGGCGGTCGGGATCGGCCTGCTCGTCTGTGGCCTCGGCCAGCGCGCGGTGTGCGCGGCGGCGCTCGGCCGGCTCGGCGGCCCGGTAGACGGCCGAACGCACCAGCGGATGAGAGAAGCGCACCGTGGCGCCGACTTCGAGCAGCCCCGCCGCTTCGGCCGGCGCGATCGCATCGGCATCGATGCCGAGGTGCTCGGCCGCCCGCCACAGCAGCGCCGCGTCGCCGACCGGATCGGCGGCCGCGATCAGCATCATCGCCTGTGCGGGCGAGGGAAGGCCGGCTGCCCTGCGCTGGAAGCTCTCCTCGATCCGGCCGGGCACGCTCCGCGCCTCCGGCATGGCGAACCCGCCCGACAACTCCGCCGGCGCGGCGTTCCGGGACAGCTCCAGCAGGGCCAGCGGGTTGCCCCGCGCTTCGGCGAGGATCCGCTCGCGCACCCTCTCATCAAGCGGGGCGTGGACCGCCAAGCCCAGCAGGGCCCGCGCGTCGGCGTCTGTGAGCCCGTCCAGGCGTAACTCGGCCAGGCTCGCGAAGACCTTGGCGGCCTCGAAGGCGGGCCCCTGGTCGCGCAGCCCGAACACCAGCGCCAGACGCTCGGCATGCACCCGGCGTGCCACGAAGGCAAAAACCTGCGCGGAGACCAGGTCCAGCCAGTGCGCGTCGTCCACCAGGCACAGCAGCGGCTCGTCCTCCGCGGCCTCGGCCAGCAGGCCGAGCGTGGCCACCGCGACCAGGAACGGGTCCGGCGCCTCGCCGGGACGCTGCCCGAACGCCACGGTCAGGGCGGCCTGCTGGGGTTCGGGCAGGGCGGCGAGGCGATCCATCAGCGGCGCGCAGAGCTGGTGCAGCCCGGCGAACGCGAAACCGATCTCGGACTCCACGCCGGCCGCGTTCACCACCCGGAAGCCCGACGCGGTGGCGCGGGCGTGTCTCAGCAACTCGGTCTTGCCAATGCCTGCCTCGCCGCGCACGACGAGCGCGCCGCTGTCCCCGCCGCGCGCCCGCGTAAGCAGCCGCTGAACGGCCACGTACTCGGCCTGCCGACCTCGAATCATCACCGGCTCTCCCCCGAGGGCATCGACTGGCCGCGGGCTTGCCCGCCAGTTCTGTGATCAAGGACAAAGCTACACGGACCACGTCGCTTCGGATCGTGCAGTTCGCGAGTGGACCGTGTCGCCTTCTTACGTAGGCGAGTAGGTGACGTCTGCCGACGCCTGCTGGCCGCCGGCGGCCCGCTGCGCTCGAAGGGCCGGACCCGCCATACGGTTCCAGGGCAGATGGGAACGGCCTGTTCGTGGATCACGCCGCTATCGGTACAGCGCTACCGGAACGAGGCCCGCCGGCCTGCCCGCGGGCCTGCTCAAGGAGCGAGGCCGGCCAGGAGCTTCGCCGTGTCCTCCGGCGACTCCACGGGGAAATGGTGGCTGCCCAGATCGACGAGCACGATGTCGAGCCGGTCGCCGTAGCGGTCGATCGCCTCCTGCGTGATGAGGTCGCGGATCGCGAACACGGTGATCGGCTGCCTCGTCTCACGCAGCGCCGCGTCCATGTCCCAGCGCACCAGGCCTTCGATGGAACGCAGTCCGGCGGGCTGACGCACGGCTGCCATCTTCTCGAAGTAGGCGTCTTTGAGAGCCGGGTCGGTCCCGGCCGGCGAGCCTCCCTCCACCAGGCCCCGTACCCCCGCGGCGAAATCCTCCCTGAACACGCGCAGTATCGCCTCGGCCTGTTCCTCCCTCATCGCCGGGAACAGGGACAGATAGTGCAAGGCGTCGAGGGCGACCACGTGCGAGACCCTGTCGGGCAGCAGCCGACCCACCTCGACGGCGACCGCCCCGCCGAGGGAATGCCCGGCCACGACCACCTTGTCCACCGACTCGGCCTCCAGCACCGCGCCGACGTCACGGGCGAACTCCTCGATCGTCCAGACCTCCCTCGCCGACCGCGACTCGCCGTGCTCGGCGAGGTCGATCGCCAGCACGCGGAGGCCGTCGGGCAGATGGCCGGTCACCGCGTCGAAGTCACGGCGGTCGCACGCCCAGCCGTGGATGAGAGCCAGAGTCGGTCCGTGCTCCGGGCCGCTGGCCGTGTAGCGGATCGTCGTGCCGCCGGGCCTCCGGACCTCCAGGTTCCGCCTGATCCTGCGCGTAGTTGTCATGATTCGTCCTTCCTCACTTCGAAACGTGTCGGGATGTCTTCGTTGGGGCCTCAGTCGCAGGGGACCGTGGCCATGCGGCACTGGACCCGTAGCTGGTTCAGACGCAGGACGAAGGCGGAGAAGGTGATCAGCGCGATCGCCAGCGCGTAGATCACGGTGGCCGACTTCAATCCCAGGGCGGTGACGGCGATGCCGCCGAGCACGGCGGGCACGCTGTTGCCCAGATAGTTGATGACGTTCGCCAGGGCGAAGACCGCGCCGCGCTCGTGCGGCCTGGCGATCCTGGCGAAGGTGCCGAACGTGGCGAGCACCGACGCGCCGAAACCGATGCCCGCGACAACAGTGCCGGCCGCGGCGAGCCAGGCGAGATTGCCCGCCACCCCGGCGAGCGAGATCAAAGTGCCGACCCCGAGCATCGCAGCGGCGGGGGCCAGCAGCGAGGACGCCGGGCGGGAGCGGAGCAGGGCCACCGCGAACGCTCCGGTGCCCGCCAGCAACGTCACGACGACACCGCCGATGAGATGGCTGCGCAGCCCCAGCAACTCCGCAGCGACCGACGGGCCGAGGGAGAGGTACATGCCGGCCAGTGCCCAGGTTGCGATCATCGCCGGCACCAGCGGGACGATGTCCGCGCGCAGGTGTGCGGGCATCGCCACCCGCGGGCGAAGGGAGGCCAGCGCTCCCGGCCGGCGCAGCGACGTCTCCGGCAGGAGGGCGACGATGACCGCCGCCAGCACCATGCCTGCGAGCAGCAGCACGTAGACCAGCCGGGTCGGCGCCGGACCGAACTCCACCAGCACACCACTGCCGACAGCGCCCAGAGCCAGCCCGGTCAAAGGCGCCACCGAGGTGACCACGCCCGCCCGGACGCGAGCCTGTCGCGGTTCGAGATCGACCAGAGTGGCGCTCAGCGCGGTCGTCGCCGCCCCGGTGGCGACGCCCTGCAGCACCCGGGCCGCCGACAGCACCAACACGTCCCCCGCGATCAGGAACAACACCAGCGCGACCGCCTCCAGCCCGATCGCCGCGGCGAGCACCGGCCGGCGGCCGAGATGATCCGACAGCGCTCCCACGACGAGCAACGAGGCCAGCAGTCCGAACACGTAGAGAGCGAAGACCACGGTCAGTACCCAGGCCGTGAACCGCCACTGCTGCTGGTAGATCACGTAGATCGGCGACGGTGCGCTGGAAGCGGCCAAAAAGAGCACCAGGATGGCGGCCACTGAAGAGAAGGCCCCCCTCCACGGCCGGCGGTGCGGACCGACGACGGTCGGTGTGGTGCCGGCGGACGCGGCACCGGAAGTTTCAACAGACACGGCAACCTCGCAGTGATCGTTGCGTTAGCAGTCGCGAACGTACCACAAAAGCAGTGATTACTGCGAACCAAAAGCAGCGATCGATGCGATAATGGCGGCATGCCAGCTCAGAGCTCCCCGCCGCGCACGGACAGTCGGCCCGGAGGCCGCTCAGCCCGGGTCCGGGCGGCCGTGCACCAGGCGGTCAAGGACCTACTCACCGACGAGGCCGGCGATGCGCTGACGATCCCGGTCATCGCCGCGCGCGCGGGCGTGCACGCAACAACCGTCTATCGCCGCTGGGGCTCCGTCGCCGAACTGCTCGCCGACGTCGCGACCAGCCGCTTCTCCGGCGATCTCGTGGTCCCCGACACCGGAAGCCTCCGCGAGGACCTGGAACGCTATGCCTACGACCTCGCCAAGGACCTCAGCGACCCGGACACTCTCGCGCTGGTACGCGCCATCGTCGGCACGGGCGGGGAAGGCGCCAGCGTGTGCCGCATGGAGCGCCAGCGACAGCTCGAAGCCATCATTGAACGGGAACAGACGCGGGGCAACCAGGTTCCGACCGTCGAACGCGCCGTGGAGGCCCTGCTTGCCCCCCTCTACTATCGGGCCGTCTTCACCGACCAAACCCTTTCCCCCGAATGGGCACGCACCCTCGTGTCACACCTGCTGCCGGAATAACCCCCATGTCGGCGATCTGGGTGAGGATCCGGCCGTCGGGCCGACGTTCGTCAGCGTCTCCTCAGAAGATCCGCACACTTCCCGGCCGCCGATCCACATGAGGCGGTCACCCGGGCGGCCGAACTCGGGGACGGCGAGCCGGGCCCGTGGGTGATCAGCGGGGTGGCGGGCTGAACGATCGTGGCCATGGCACCGGCTCCTTCCTCTGGGGGCGCCGGGCGAGGCCGCCCAGCGGTCATCACTTTCCTCCGGCCCGCGCCACGCCCGCATCGGTGGTGATCGCTTATGTGCGGGTACGGCCACGGGTCGCCGCTACGTATGACGGCGTGTCCTGACGCATTACGCTGCCTGGGGTGAGAGGTCGGCGGACTGAGCGCGAGGCAGTTGAGCGGCTGGTCGCGGAGGCGCGGAAGGCCCGCGGCGGCGTCCTGGTCGTGCGCGGCGAGGCCGGCATCGGCAAGACGGCTTTGCTGGCCCACGCCCGCGAGGCCGCCTCCGGATTCAGGACGCTGCACGCGACGGGAGCCGAGGCGGAGATCGAGTTCGCGTTCGCGGGACTGCACCAGCTGTGTGCCCCGCTCCTCGACCGCCTCGATACGCTGCCCGAGCCGCAGCAGATCGCCCTCGGGGTGGCGCTGGGACGCCGCACCGGCGACCGGCCCGACCCGTTCCTCGTGGGGCTGGCCACGCTCAGCCTCCTGGCTGAGGCTTCGGGGCAACGACCGCTGCTGTGCCTGGTGGACGACGCCCAGTGGCTCGACACGATCTCCCTGCGGACGCTGGCGTTCGTGGCGCGGCGACTGCACGCCGAGCCGCTGGCGCTCATGTTCGGACTGCGCGACCCCGCACCCGGCGATGACGCCGGGCGGCTGCTCGCCGGCCTGCCCGAGCTATGCCTCAAGGGCTTGGCCGACGACGACGCCCGGGCCCTGCTGACCGCGGTGATCCACGAGCCGCTCGACGACGACGTACGCGACGGCATCCTCGCCGAGGCCCGGGGGAATCCGCTGGCGCTGCTGGAGCTGGGCCGGTACGCCGGGCCCACGGAACTCGCCGGCGGGTTCGGCCTGCCGGCCGCCCTGAGCGTCCCGGACGGGATCGAGGAAAGCTTCCGGCGTCGTACCGCCACCCTGCCGACGGCGACCCGGCTGTTCCTGGTGGTGGCGGCGGCCGAACCGGCCGGCGACGCCGCACTGGTGCTGCGTGCCGCCGGCCACCTCGGGCTTGGACCGCAGGACGCCGAGCCGGCACAGGCCGCGGGGCTGCTGGCGATCGATTCCCGGGTGCGGTTCACGCACCCGCTGGCGCGTTCGGCAGCCTACCGGGCGGCCGCGCCGGCCGACCGCCGCCGGGCGCACGGCGCGATCGCCGCCGTAACCGACGCGCAGGCCGACCCCGACCGCCGCGCCTGGCACCGGTCGCGGTCGGTGCTCAGCACCGACGACGCGATCGCGGCGGAGCTGCAGCTGTCCGCCGACCGGGCACGGGCGCGAGGCGGGCACGCGGCGGCGGCCGCGTTCCTGGAACGGTCGGCGCAGCTGACCTCCGAGCCCGGCGGCCGAGCTCGCCGCACGCTGGACGCCGCCCGCGCCAAGCACTGGGCGGGCGCGTCCGACGCTGCCCTGAACCTGCTCGCCACCGCCACGAGGGGGCCACTCGACCCGCTCCGCCACGCCCGGGCGGCGCTCCTGCGGGCACAGATCGCCTTCCACACGACCCGCGGCAACGACGTGCCCGGGATGCTGCTGGACGCGGCCAAGCTGCTCGGCCCGCTCGACGCCGCGCAATCCCGGGAGAGCTACCTGTACGCGCTCGAGGCGGCAATGCTCGCCGGTCCCCTCGCCGAGGGCCACGGAGTCGTCGAAGTGGCTGAGGCCGCCAGGACCGCACCCCCGCCGCCCACACCGCCGAGACCTCTGGACCTGCTGCTCGACGGCCTGGTGACCCATTTTCTGCAGGGTTACGCCGACAGCGTGCCCCAGCTGCGCCGGGCGGTGGAGTCCTTCGCGGCGCCGGTGCGATCCGCCGAAGACGGCGACCTGCGGTGGGGGTGGCTGGCCAGCCACGCGGCGATGGCGCTGTGGGACGACACCGCGATCCATGCCCTCGCCGACCGCTACGTGAGGCTCGCCCGGGAAACCGGCGCCTTGACGGCGCTTCCGTTCGCGCTCAACCTCTCCGCGGCGGTGCTGACCCACACCGGCGGGCTTGCCCGCGTGGCCGACCTGGTCGATGAGAGCGACGCGATCGCCCGGGCGACCGGCGCCGCGCCCATCCCCCACGGCAGGCTGCTGCTCGCTGCCTGGAGCGGGCACCGGGACGTGGCCGCCAGGCTGCACCGCATGAGCGTGGAGGACGCCACCCGGCGCGGCGAGGGCACCGCGCTCACGATCGCCGACTACGCGCTGGCCGTGCTGAGCAACGGGCTGGGCCGTTACGACGCCGCCCTCACCGCCGCGGAACGCGTCCGGAAGTCCGGTGAGATGGTGCACGCCGGCGCGGCCTTGCCGGAGGTGGTGGAAGCCGCGGTCCGCGCCGGTCGGCCCGCGCGTGCGGCCGCGGCGCTGGAACGGCTCGACGCTCAGGCACGCGCCACCGATGCCCCGTGGGCGCTCGGGCTGGCGGCGCGATCACGAGCGCTGATCAGCACCGGCCCAGCGGCGGAGGAGCTGTACCGTGAGGCGATCGAGCGGCTTGCCGGCGGCCGGACGGTGTCCCACCTCGCCCGCGCTCATCTCGTTTACGGCGAGTGGCTGCGCCGCGAGCGCCGCCGCCAGGACGCGCGCGAACAGCTCAGCACCGCCCACACGCTGCTCTGCGACATGGGCGCGGACGGCTTCGCGTCCCGTGCCGCCGGTGAGCTGCGTGCGATGGGCGAGCCTGTCCACAAGCGGTCCGCCCGGCCCTTCGACGCGCTCACCGCCCAGGAGTTGCGCATTGCCAGGCTGGTGGCCTCGGGCGCGACCTCCAAGGAGGTCGCCGGACAGCTCTTCCTCAGCTCGCGCACCATCGACGCTCACCTGCGCAACATCTTCCGCAAACTCGACATCACCTCGCGCCGCCAGCTCAGGGACATGCGCCTGGCGTAGGCGCCGGTCACGACGCGACGGTGCGCCCGTAGTTCTGGGAAATGTAGGCGACGTTCCTAGGTGATGTTCTAGGTGATCTTCGCCGATGCGCCTGCGGTGTGGGGGCGGCGAGCATGAACGCGTGCCCCAGAAGGGGCCCACCGCCGTAGAAGCCCAGTGGGTGGGCCGTGACCATCCGGCCCGCCGCTGCGCGAAAGAGAAGGGATCTCGCCAATGACGAAGCAGATGAAGGCCGTCATCGTCCCCGATGTGAAGGCCGCTTGGGAGGTGCGGGAGCAGGCCGTGCCGGAGCCGGGGCCGGGTGAGGTGCTGGTGCGTGTCCATGCGTGCGGGATCTGCGGCACCGACCTGTGGATGGCCCACGGGGTCCTGTCGTTCCGGGAGTTCCCGCTGCTGATGGGGCACGAGGGCGTCGGCGAAGTGGTGGCGCTGGGCGCGGGCGTGACCGAGCGCAAGGTCGGCGACCGTGTCGGGCTGCCGATGATGCAGAAGCGCTGCGGCGCCTGCGGCTTCTGCCGCGAGGAGCACCCCAACAGTTTCGTCACCGCCGGGAACTGCGCGAGCCCGACGCTGACCGGCGTCAACGTCGACGGTGCCCTGGCCGAGTACGCGGTCGCCGACGTCGGAGGGACGGTCCTGCTCCCGGACGGGATCTCCTACGAGGACGCCGCGCCCACCGTGTGCGCCGGCTACACGACCTGGGCCGGCATCCGCCGCGCCGACGCCAGGCCAGGAGCCCGCGTCGCCGTCGTCGGGGTCGGCGGCATCGGCCACTTCGCGATCCAGTTCGCCAAGGCCGCGGGTTACCACGTCATCGCGGTGACCCGTCCCGGCAAGCACGCGCTCGCCCGGGAACTCGGCGCCGACGACGTCGTCACTGACGGTGCCGCGCTCAAGGAGATCGGCGGCGCCGACGTGCTGCTGCACACCAGCAGCTCGCACGCCGCCGCCGTCGACGCGATGACCGGCCTGCGGCCCTGGGGCAAGCTCGTGCTGATGGGCCTGGCCGAGGACGAGATGATCCTGCCGGCGCTTCCGCTGACCACGCACAGTTACCAGGTCATCGGCTCGGCCCACAACGGCCTGGAGTACCTCGCCGAAGCCCTCGACATCGTGGCGCGCGGCCAGGTCAAGCCGATGGTCGAGCTGTTCCCCCTGGAGCGCGTCAACGACGCCTACCAGCGAGCCGCGGCCGGCGAGGTGCGTTTCAAGGCCGTTGTCACGTTCTGACCGTGAGCCGGTGGCGGACAGCAGCCCTGATCGGAAGTCCGCCTCGGGCCCGCCATACAAGCCGACCCACGACGAGCGCAGCATCGCTCGATCACGAACTCAAAGAAGGAGCAGCTGATGCCTGTCGCCCTCATCAGCGGGGCTACAGCGATCGGCCTGGCCACGGGGCCCTGGTCTGTGCCGGGCACCTCGCCGTTACGACCGCCTGTGTGGCCAGTGCGTTCAGTTGGCCTGTCCGTAGTTGTTAGGGAGATCGTTCATGTCTGACACAGCGCCATGCGCTGAGGAATGTTCGAAACCAGGGAACGGGGCGTTCACCCGGCGGGCGGCTTTGATCGGCACCGCTGCGATCGCGGCGGGCGCCGCCGTCGCCGAGCCCTCGCAGGCGAGCCCCACGGGCCCGAACGGGCACGGGATGGTCACCCCGACCTCGTACGCCGACGCGGGCAACATCCCGGTCAGCGAGCCGAACCAGGTCCTCACCTTCGGCCCGATCGCGTTCGAGGTGCCGGGCCGCCCGGTGCCGTTGGAGATCAAGGTCAGCGTTCCCGCGGTCGGCGGGAACCTGCCGATCATTCTGATGTCGCACGGTCACGGCGCCTCGAACTTCCTGTCGTCGCTGCGTGGCTGCGGCCCGCTCGTCGACTTCTGGGCCGCGCACGGTTTCGTGGTCATCCAGCCCACCCACCTCGACTCCACCGTGTTGGGGCTGCGCGAGACCGACCACCCCGAGGCACCACTGTTCTGGAAGACCCGGGCTCAGGACATGAGCTTCATCCTCGATCACCTCGACGAGATCGAGGCCGCCGTTCCCGGCCTGGGACGGTCGACGTTCGTGGCCGGCCGCGGTTCTTCTGGGCGTGCTCGCCTTGACCGAAGGCGGGTGGCGGTCGTCGGGTTTTCGATGGGCGGGCACACCGCCGCGATGCTGCTCGGTATGCGGACCGCCGACCCGACGGACGGCAGCCGCGTGCATCTTCCCGACGCCCGGGTCAAGGCCGGTGTCATCCTCGCCGCGCCCGGTGTCGCCGACGAGCACACCAACCAGGAGATGCTCGACCGTTACCCGGTCAACAAGTACACCGATTTCAGCACGATGACCGCGCCGGCGCTGGTGGTCGCGGGGGACAGGGACCTCAACCCGATGTTCTCCGACCGGCTCAGCTACCGCTGGGACGCGTACACGTTGGCCCCCGGCCCCAAGACGTTGCTGCTGATGCACGGCGCGGAGCACATCCTCGGCGGCATTTCCGGCTATGACGCGGCGGAGACCTCCGACGAGAACCCGGCGCGGGTCGCCGTGCTCCGCGCCATGGTCTGGGCGTATCTGCGTTCGCAGCTCTACCCGGCCGACCCGGCCTGGCAGCACGCGGTCGCGGCGCTCGAGATCGGCTCTGTCGAATCCAAGGAGGCCGCAGGAGCGGGCGGCCGGCAGTAGCGGCGACCGGTGGACGGTCCGGGGACCGGAATCTGTGCCACCGCGTCGTCCGGGACGGCGACGTGGTCAGCGTTCCGGCGGACGAGGACGCCACGCGAGCCATACGTTGACCGCCGTCGGCTTGGGGCTTGACCCCTGATCGTGGGCACTGCGGGACGCCGGCGTCACCCGCACCCGCCAGGAAGGCACCCGTCGCTTCGCGAGCTGCGCCGCGACGACATGGACGCCCGCTCCCCCCGTTCTCGGCGGATGTTCGATTGTTCACGGTTGTTCGGGCGGCCTTCCTCGTGGCGGGCGGACAGGGAAACCTCAAGGTCACGTCCCCCACACCTCGAAGGAGGAAGAGCATGTACCGAGCCCTCACGGCCGTCACGCTGGCCGCCGGCCTGCTCCTGACCGCGTCGGCGGCGTACGCGCAGCACGACCCCGGCCGCAAGCGGGACACCGGCTCGGCCGAGCGCGAGCGGAGCATCGGCTCGGCCGCCAAGGAGTCGAAGCCGACCTGCCGCGGCGAGCGGTGCGCCGGGCTGGACCCGATCGCGCAGGGCTGCCACCACGACGGCCGCACCACCTACCGCCTCACCACCCGGTACGGGCAGCTGGAGCGCCGCTACAGCCGCGCGTGCGACGCCTCGTGGGCGCGGATCACCAGGAGCACCCCGGAGACTTGGTTCTACGTGCAGACCTGTTACGACTCCTACGTCAGCACGTACCGGGTGCCGGGCGGCTACGACGACGCCTACACCGACATGGTGCCGGGGTCCCGCGGCATCCGGGTGGGCGACCGCCACCGGCACGGCCCCTGCTGACGTCCTACGCGCAGCGGGTACGGGCGACGGGGCCGTCGCCCTGCGGGGTGCGTACGTACGCCTCGGCGTAGACGCAGCCCTGGGTGGTCATGAGCATGTTGCCGTAGCTGGCGGACTCCTGGCCGCTGAAGGAGCTGGGCGCGTACACCTGGTCGGCGGTGCGGTAGACGGCGATGTGCACCACCCGGCCGGAGCCGTGCGGGCCCAGCACCTGGCCCCAGCTCGCCCGGCACGACGGCTGGTGTCGCAGGCGCAGGCGGCCGAATTCGGTGCCCTGCGGCAGCCGCACCGGCACGTCGTCCAGGGTGATCACCGTCGCGGCGACGTCCGGGGAGCCGCAGCCGGTACGGATCGGGTCCATGCCGTCGCGGGGGTCGTCGGGGTCAGGAGGCAGCACCTCCGTCAGCTCGCGCCACTCCCCCGTCCTTTCGGGCGGGGGAGCCGCGGAGGAGACCGGCTGCTCGCCGGGGATCAGCACCCGGACCAGGACGCCGAGGAGCACGGCGACGACCAGCCCCCCGCCGATCAGGGCGTAGAGCCGCCGTCGGCGCGCGGGCGGCCGGGGCACGGGCTCATCCGCGGGGGCGGTGGGTTCGCTGTCCTTCAGAGGAGCGGCGTTGGCGGCCAGCCAGTCGGATCGCCAGCCGGCCGGATCCTCCCCGCACGCCTGGACGAACGCCTCCGTCACCTCCCACGACGGCAGCTGATCTCCCGACTCCGCCTTGGACAGGGTGCTGGGCGCGTAGCCGGCCTTGTCGGCCAGCCGCCGGATGGTGAACCCTCGCCCGGCCCGCAGCTCGCGTAAGCGCAGGGCGAAGCGCTCGGCTTCGGTGGAGCCGTCGAGTGGCTTCTGCCGTCGGCCCATGCCGTCCCTCCCGTGCCGACGCCGCGGGCATCTTCGATCTTCCTCGAACGGCGGCCACAAGCAAACCCACCCCGTACGAAATGACCCGATTTTCAGTGGATTGCGATGTTCATTCTGGCGTTACCGACCATCCGAAACGCATTCATCGATGATCGATGAACTCCCCGCATGCAATCCCATGTCCTGTCACGCACCCGCGCCCTCGCCCGGGTCACCGCCGTGCTCGGCGCCGTCCTCACCATCGGGGCCGGATTACCGGCAGTGGCCCACGCGGCGGACCCGCTGCCCGGCATCGACGGCGGCGGCACCCCCCGCGACCCGTACCAGATCGACACGGCCGACGACCTGCGCACGGTCGCCGGCGCGATCAACGGCGACCCGGGCGGCTACGGCGGCGCGGCCTACCGGCTGACCGCCGACGTCACCTTCGGCGGAGGCACGTTCGGGGGCATCAACACCTTCACCGGAACGTTCGAGGGCGCGGGTCACACGATCAGCGATCTGACCCTCGTACGGGAGGAGTCGGCGGGCGGCGAGGCCGACCGCCTGGGCCTGGTGCGCCGGCTCAACGGCGGCACGATCCGCAACCTCACCCTCGACGGCGTGCGCGCCGACGCGGGCACGAGCACCAACGGCTGGATCGGCACCGTCGCCGTCATCGCCACCAACGCCACCATCACGGGCACCTCCGTGAAGAACGCGCAGCTCACGGCGACCAGCGCCGAGAAGGTCGGCGGCATCGCCGCCGAGCTGCACAACGGGACCATCGAGGACAACCTCGTCACCGGCTCTCTGAGCGCGGCCAAGATGCCCGCCGGCATCGCCGCGTACGTCAACCAGAACTCCCAGGTCCGGCACAACCTGGCGGCGGCCGACCTGACGGTGGCCGCCCCGGGCGGCGACGGCGGCACGCGCGGCATCGACGCGGGCCTCATCGTCGGCTACCCGGGCACGCCCAACGGCTCCGCCTTCACCGGCAACGTCGCGCTGTCCGGCTCGATCGCCTACCAGGGCAAGGCCGACGGGTTCGTGGGCCGCGTCATCGGCTACACCGGCTACGACGGCTGGACGGCCGAGAACAACCTGGCCAACGCCGCGATCACCATCGCCGGGCAGCCGGTCACCGGCCCCGGCACCAAGAACCAGCACGGCACGGACGCCACGGCCGAGCAGCTCGCGCAGCGGGCCACGTACGAGGGCCTGGGCTGGGACTTCACCAACGCCTGGCGCTGGGACGACGCTGCGGGCCACCCGGTGCCGCAGTACACCCGGACGCTGTTCGGCAGCGGCACCGCGGAGCAGCCGTACGAGATCGGCTCCCCCGAGGACCTGGAGCATCTCACCGCCCAGCTCAACGCGGGCAACGCCCGCTACGCCGGCGACAGGCACTTCGTGCTGACCGCCGACCTCGACTTCGCCGGGCGTCAGCCGTTCGGCGGCATCAACCGCTTCGAGGGCGTGCTGGACGGCGCCGGGCACAAGATCAGCGGCCTGGGGTACGGCCCGCAGGAGAGCGCCGGCGGCGAGGCCGACCGGCTCGGCCTGGTCCGCCGGCTCGACGGCGGCACCATCCGCGGCCTCACCCTGGCGGGCGTCACGGCCGACGGCGGCACGCGCGCCGGGTTCGTGGCCGGCCTGGCCGTCGTCGCCACGAACGCGACCCTGACGGGCAACACCGTGCTCGACGCCAAGCTCACGGCCACGAGTGCCGAGAAGGTGGCGGGCCTGGTCGCGGAGCTGCGCGGCGGCTCGGTCAGCGACAACTGGGTACGCGCCACGGTCAGCGCGGACAAGATGCCCGCGGGCCTCGTGTCGTACGCGAACAACGGCGTGTCGATCCGCGACAACCTCGTCGAGGCGGACCTCACCGTGGCCGCCGACGGCGGCGCGAACGGCACCAGGGGCATCGACGCGGCGCACGTCGTGGCCTACCCGGGTAACCCCAGCTCGGGCAGCTCGTACACGGGCAACGTCGCGCTCGCCGGCACGATCGCCTACCAGGGCAAGATCGACGGTTTCGCCGGCCGCGTCGTCGGCTACACGGGCTACGACGGCTGGACCGCGCAGAGCAACCTCGCCAGCGGCGCGATCACCATCGGCGGCAATCCGGTCACCGGCCCCGGCACCAAGAACCAGCACGGGACCGACACGGCGGCCGAGGCGCTCGCCCGCCAGGCCACCTACACCGCACTCGGCTGGGACTTCGCCGAGAAGTGGAGCTGGGACGCCCAGGCCGGCCACCCCGTGCCGAAGTACGTCTCCTCGGCCGAGGCCCCGAACCGGATCGCCACCACCTTCTACGGCGACCCGGGCACGCAGCGCGCCTTCACCTGGTACTCGACGCTGGACACGAGCGGCGCCGCCGTGCTGAGCACGGACCGCGAGTTCCCCGAGGGCTCGGCCACGGTGACGGTCGGGGCGCAGCGCGAGGACAGCGAGGACGGGGAGAGCTTCTTCCGCGCCGTCGCCCGCGACCTCAAGCCCGGCACCACCTACTACTACCGCGTGGGCGACGCGGAGCAGCAGGTGTGGAGCGCGACCGGCACGTTCGTCACGGCGAAGGGCGGGGAGGAGGACTTCACGTTCATCGACCTGACCGACACGCAGTCGCAGAACCTGGCCGAGGCGGAGCTGTCGGCGCAGACCATCGCCAAGGCGCTCAAGCACGTGCCCGACGCCGAGTTCGTGATGCACAACGGCGACGTCGTCGAGGCGGGCGACCGGGAGCAGGACTGGAAGGACCTGCTCGACTCCGCCCGCCCGAGCCTGCTGAAGACCACGTTCGCGCCGGCGCCGGGCAACCACGACGCGCACAAGAACGCGTTCGCCGACCACTTCACGCTGGAGGGCCCGCAGGACCAGGACCGCTCCGCCGGCGTGTACTACTCCTACACCTACAACCAGGCGCACTTCATGGTGCTCAACACCAACGAGGGCGGCGCCGAGGGCATCTCCGGCAAGCAGCTCGACTGGCTGAAGGCCGACGCCGAGGCCGCCCGCGACGCCGGCGCCACGTGGCTGGTCCTGGTCATGCACAAGGGCGCCTACACCACGGCGAACCACCTGGACGACGGCGACGTCATGGCGATGCGCCGCACGCTCGTGCCGGTGATCGACGAGCTGGACATCGACCTGGTGCTGCAGGGCCACGACCACGTGATGAGCCGGTCCAAGGTGCTGGCCGCCGACCCCGGCGGGGTCCAGGGGGCCCGTCCCGTCGAGACCACCAAGATCACCGAGGTGCGGAACGGGAAGCGCGTCGAGTACGCGGTGGACCCCAAGGGCACCATCTACTTCCTGCCGAACACCGCCGGGGCCAAGCACTACACGCAGGCGACCAATCCGCAGGGGGTGGAGCTGGAGCCGTACCTGCGGCTGTTCGACCGCACCGGTGAGCAGGCGGGCGAGAACTTCACGGCGATCAACGTCACGGCCGACCGCCTCACGGTGAACGTCTACGACATCCGCGAGCGCGGCGTGCCGCGCCTGTTCGAGGGGTTCGGCATCGACCGCGCCATCGCGCCGGTCGACGCTCAGCTCGGCAAACTGCCGCAGGACGTCAAGCTTGCGGACGCCGAGGCGGTGGCCGCCGCGCGCGCCGCCGTCAACGCCCTCACCGAGGCGCAGCGCGGCGCCCTGACCGGGCTGAAGCGCCTGGAGGACGCCGAGCGGAGGCTGCGCGTCCTGGGCGGCCTCGTCTCCACGGACGGCAAGACCGTGGCCTGGGCCGACGCCGGCGCGACCGCCCGACAGGTGGTCACCGTGCGCAACGACACCGCCTCGGACTTCACCGGTACGCCGGTGCAGCTGCGCATCCCGTCCACGCCCGGCGTCGAGCGGGACGAGCTGGCCTTCTTCGGCTCCGACGGCGCGCCCCTGCCGCACGAGGTGGAGACCTGGCAGCCTGGCGGCACCTCGACCGTGTGGGTCCGGGTGCCGAGCCTGCCCGCCAGGTCGGCGCGCCAGCTGTGGGCCTACTTCGGCGGCGGCGCTCCGGGCAACGACCCCACGGACGTGTGGGGCGAGCAGTACTCGCTGGTCGAGCACTTCGCCAGCGCCACCGCGAGCGGCGAGAGCCGTACCGACTCCACCGGCCGGCAGACCGGCCTCGTGGTCGGCGACGCCCTGGCCGGCGACGCCTCCGAGCGGGGCACCGGCCAGACCCGGTTCGCGGGTTCACGCCTGCAGTACCCGGGCGACGTCGGCGGCGGCCACGACCGCATCGCGATCAGCGGCGTGTACTCCGTCACCGAGGAGGACCTGGCCGCGCTGGGCGCGGCGGCTCCCGTGATCGCGAAGGAGAGCGCGACCGGTGACGGGCAGCTCACCTTCTGGCAGGGCGTGCGACCGGCCGAGAAGCAGGTCGGCACGCGCCTGGCGGGCAACAGCTTCGAGTTCGGCGACGTCGACCTGAGCCACCGCTTCGACTTCCCCGCCGACGGCAAGCCGCACCTGGTCACCCAGACCTACGACGGCATGACGTACTCGGTGTTCGTGGACGGCCGCGAGGTGCACAGCCAGATGGTCGAGTACCGCAGCACGTTCTCCGACCCGGCCGTGCAGACGACGATCGGCGACTTCTTCACCAACGACGGCACCCTGCGGACGCCGTTCCGCGGCCTGGTGGACGAGGTGCAGATCGCGGGCGTGGCGTTCACGCCGGCCTTCGAGTCCTTCCGGTACGCGAACCTGTTCGGCGACGCCGTGAGCTTCGGCGAGCGGGTCGAGCGCGAGGACGAGCGCCTGACGCTGATGGTCGGCACCCCGCGGGCGGGCAGCTCGCTGGAGGCCGGGCTGGTCGAGGTGACCGGCACCGTCAGCCGGCGCGCCGTGCTCACCGCGCAGGTGGCCGGCAAGAAGGTGCTCACCCAGCAGGTCGACGCCGGGCCGTTCACGGTCCCCGTGCCCGTGAACGAGAACGGCGAGCAGACGCTCACGGTGACGGCCGCCGCCGCCGGCAAGCCGGGCAAGCCCGGCTCCGGCGGGCGCGACGTCGCCACCCCGGTCGAGGTGCCGGTCACGGTCAAGGACACCGTGGCGCCCGCCTCCCCGAAGGTCGGCGACGACGCCGAGTCGGCGACCGGGCAGAACCCGAGCGTCACGCTGAGCGCGACGCCGCAGACGAAGGACCGCGAGCGGGTGGAGGCCACGTTCCACGCCGGCCCGACCATCCCGCTGACCGGTTCCAACGTCGTGGTACGCACCGGCACCACCCCTGACCGGGTGCCCGACGCGCTCAAGCCGGACAGCGGCACCGTCAGCGAGCAGCTGCTGCCGACGACCGAGGGCACGAACGAGAACCCGTACCAGATCTACGAGATCTCCCTGACCGCCGAGCAGGCGGCGCAGCAGGAGTTCCACCTGACCTGGACGGGCTCGGGCGACGAGCGCACGATCTCGGCCCACGTGTACGACCACACGGCCGGCCGCTGGATCCTGAAGGACACCGGCTCCGACCCGTCCGGCGCCGAGATCCAGCTCGACGTGACCGCCCGCGGCGGCGAGAACGTCGTGTCAGGCGGGCGGCTGCACCTGCTGGTCTGGCGCGGCCTGACCGCGATGCCCGGCCAGGAGGGTGACGACATCGAGTCGATGCCCACCGCCGACCGCTACGACTGGGCGTTCGACCACGTGCCGGACTCCCAGCTGTACGCGCAGGCGACGCCCGACCTCATGACGCACCAGTTCGAGTACGTCGCCGAGGTCGCGAAGGAGCGCAAGACCAAGCTGGTGCTGCAGTCGGGCGACTGGGTCAACCGCGAGTACCTGTCGCAGGAGTACCAGTGGGTCAACGCCGAGCCGTCGGCGCGGGCCCTGGAGGACGCGAAACTGCCCTACATGATCTCGTGGGGCAACCACGACTACTCCGATGCCCGCAACGGCCGCGTCATGCTGCCGAAGTACTTCCCCATGGAGCGCTTCGAGAAGAGCCTCGAAGGCAGCCCCTGGAAGTTCGGCGGCAGCGACGACATCGACAACTACTACTACACAGCCGAGATCGACGGGGCGAAGCTGCTGCTGCTCACCGTCGGCTTCTTCTCCGCCGACAACGCCGATGACGCCGGGCTGGCCTGGGGCAAGAAGGTCATCGAGGCCCACCCGGACCACGCGGTGATCCTGGCCAACCACAACTCGGTGAACCAGGGCGTCAACGGCTGGTCCAACGGCAACGTCACCCAGGCGCTGATCGATCCGTACCCGAACGTCAAGCTGGTGCTCGGCGGCCACATCGCCGGCACCGGCGTCGCCTGGCGGCAGACGGCGGGCGGCAACCGCGTCTACGGCGTGCTGACCGACTACCAGTCGCGCGTGTACGGCGGCCAGGAGTACCTCAAGCACATCAGCGTCGACGCCGAGAACGACCTGATCTACTTCAACACCTGGTCGCCCCTGCTGGGCAAGGCCACGTCCGACGGCAACTGGCACCACAGCGTGCCGGCGGGCGCGATCCCCGGTTTCCACGGCGCGGACTCGGAGAACTTCGCCCTGGAGATCGACCTCGGCGGCACCACGAAGCGGACCCTCACGGCCAAGGCGCTCACCGCCGCGGCCGGCGCGCGCCGGCAGGTCGGGGACGTGCGCACCGCGGTAGGCGCCGAGCAGGTCTCGGTGGTGCTGAACGGGCTCAAGGGCGGCGGCTCCTACGAGTGGTACGCCGAGTTGCGCGACGCTGCCGGCCACGTGACCCGCAGCGCCGTCAGCACCTTCACCGTGGACGCGACGCCGTCGCAGCCCGAGTGGGACGCCAGGACGGTCTACACGGCGGGGCACGAGGTGACCTATCGCGGCGCCGTCTGGCGGGCGTCGTGGTGGACGCAGAACCAGAAGCCGGGCGACCCGTACGGGCCGTGGCAGGAGATCGCCACGACCGCCGACGGCACCGCCGTCTGGACCGCGAGCCGGATCTTCGTCGCCGGTGAGGTGGCGGAGCACGACGGGAAGCGGTACGAGGCCAAGTGGTGGACCCGCGACCAGGAGCCGGGCAACCCGCACGGCCCGTGGCGGCCACTGACCTGACCCCGGAGTGAGAAGGTGGGCGTGATCGTCTCGGCGGTCACGCCCATTTTCGTGCGGACCTTCGGAATGCGGTCGCCCTCGTCCTCTACGCCCTCGATGACCAGGGCGGACAGTCCCGCGAACACGACATCTGTAAGATCGTCGATCTTCGGCACGGCGCAGCCCGGCAGGGATCATCCAGCGCCATCACCGATCACGGGCCGGAGCCGTCCACTGGACAGACCCGTTGTGCAGGATGCGCCGGCACTTGAGCTGGGCGGTGGCGCGTTCGCCGGGCCCGCGAAGCCCATGATCGGGCCGTCATCGGCCTCCCACCGGAACGGGAGCAGACCCGGTAGTTCTGCGGTCATCGCCGGCCTGCCCGGGAGATGACGCGGGGATGGCGTTGTCGATGAGGACGGCGGCGATGGCGGCGGCGGTGGGGAAGGCGTCGGCGTCGAGAACCCGGGTGCGCGCCGCGGCGCCGTCGATGAGCAGCGCGAGCTGCTCGCCGAGCTGTTCAGGCTCGGCGGCGCCGGCTTCGCGGGCGGTGTCGGCGAGCCGCGCGGCGACGGCTTTCTTGTAGTCGCGTGCGTACTGGGAGGCGGGGTGCTCGGGGTCGTGGAGTTCGACGGCGGCGGCGATGTAGGGGCACAGGGGGGTGCTGGGAGGGATGTCGAAGGCGGCGAGGAGCCGTTCGCGGGGCGTCAGGTCGGTGCGGTCGAACACGCCGGATAGAACGGAGGGGTCGAACCGGCGCAGATACTCGGCGACGATCTCGTCCTTGCCGGTGAAGTGCTGGTAGGCCGTGCGCTTGGACACCTGGGCCGCCGCACACAGCTGCTCCATGCCGGTGCGGTTGATGCCCTGCTCGCGAAACAGCTGCCGGGACGCGCTCAGAATGCGCTCGCGGGCGCCCCGGCCGCGGCGGCGGCCCCTGGGGCCCTTCTCCAACTCCGTCACGGGCCCATGCTACCCGAACTGGATAACGATCGGTGTACTTAAGTTTGCGTCCCGGCCACCCGCCCCGTACGGTAAGCACACCGAACGGTGTACATAGCGCCGTCGTCCCAGGTGCGCACGCACCACCGACCTGAAGGATCACCATGGGAAAGCTTGACGGCAAGGTAGCGGTCATCACCGGCGGCACCACCGGCATGGCGCTGGCCGGCGCGAAGCTGTTCGTCGACGAGGGAGCACACGTCTTCATCACCGGCCGCCGCCGGGGCGCCCTGGACGAGGCCGTGAAGCAGATCGGCCGCAACGTCACAGGCGTCCAGGGCGATGCCGCCGACCTGGACGACCTGGTCCGCCTGTACGACACTGTCAAGCAGGAGAAGGGCAGCATCGACGTGCTGTGGGCCAGCGCGGGCGGGGGCGAGCCCGCTCCGCTCGGCGAGATCACCGAGGCCCAGTTCGACACCTGGTTCGGGCTGAATGCCCGCGGCACCCTGTTCACCGTCCAGAAGGCCCTGCCGCTCTTCAACGACGGCGGCTCCATCCTCATGACCGGCTCCAACGCCTCCCTCGGCGCCTTCCCCGGCTGGAGCGTCTACGCCGGCAGCAAGGCCGTCCAGCAGGCCTGGGCCCGCGTCTGGCTCAACGAGCTCAAGGACCGCCGCATCCGCGTCAACGTCCTGACCCCCGGCCAGGTCGCCACCGCCAAGCAGGAGGAGCTCTTCGACGAGGCCACCAAGCGCCAGTTCGAGTCCCTCATCCCCCGCGGCCAGATGGGCCGTCCCGACGAAATCGCCACCGCCGCCCTCTTCCTCGCCTCCGACGACTCCAGCTACGTCAACGGCATGGAACTCGTCGTCGACGGCGGCACCACCGCCATCTGAACCGAATCACCACCACCAGGCAGGACATCTCATGAGCAACATCAGCATCATCGGCACCGGCAACATGGCCCGCACCATCGGAGCACGGGCGGTAGCGGGCGGCAACACCGTCGAGGTCATGGGCCGCGATCAGGCCAAGGCCGCTGACCTGGCCAAGGCTCTCGGCGGCGGCGCCACGACGGGAGCGTGGGGTGCCGTCCCGGCCGGGGTCAGCCGGGACAGCGGACACGAGGTGAACTTCCCTTCAGTAGCACCAAGACCAGATCGAGCGCAACGACCGCCCCTGGGCAGCGCGCACCACATGATCGTCGGCTGGAGCGCCCTGGAGTCCTTGCCGAGCTGGACGACCACGGGCGCGCGCCGGCAGTGGGCGGCCCCGGTTTCCCGGGGCCCGAGCACGTGGACGTCCCGTTCACGCGACCATGAGGTAGGCGAAACGTCCGATCGGTCTGACCTCGATCCGGACGTACGCCGTCGGCACCCCGTGCCAGATGGTCGTCGTGCCACTGAGGTTGTGCACGGTGCCATTGGCGTAGAACGGCGGGTCCGCGCCGTACCGGCGCCATTCGACGGTCACGAGCCCGTCGCCCGGCCGGTGGGTGAGGTTCATGGCCCCGAAGCTCGGGCCGTTGTACAGCGCCGTCCATATGGATGGGTCGCAGAGTGCGTACTGGGTGGTCGACATCGGAATCACTGCTCCGACGCCGGTGTCGCACCGGCTGGCGTGGACCGCCGCGCCATCAGCGCCGAACTCTCGGCGCGGCACCGCAGCAGCGCCATGTAGAGCCGCTCCGCCAACTCGCCCGGGTGGTTGATAGGAAAGAACTCCTTGGGGACGTACCGGCTTATCGCCGCGGCGGTGATGTGATGCCCGGCGGCGCTGAACTTCTTGCCGGGCAGCAGGCCGGCGATGGTCGCGTGACTCGTGATGGGATAGCGGACGCCGGTTTCCTCCGCCAGCTTCACCGCCAGGGCGCAGATCCTGAGTTCGGGGACGACATGCAGGGTCAGATCCAGAACGTCGAAGTCGGCCGGTTGGAATGTGATCTGTTCGCCGGGGAGTTTCCAGTTGGGGGGAGCCTTCTGCGACAGACGACTGGAGTGGGGCGCCGGATCGGCCGAGGCCGGCCTCGCGGCGACCGCCGCCAGGCCGATGGCTCCGAGCCCGGCGGCCGTGCCCGTTCTGATCATGATTCGGCGGGGCATCGATCCGCTGCTGTCTTTCTCCATGTTTCTCCTTGAAATTGGCGCCCTGGTGCTCTCCGGCGCAGGTGCGTACCGCGCGAGACAGATTCGCGAATTCGATGAGCGCCTGAAGGGGCCTGCCGGATCAACGGGTGGGTTCGGTACACCCAGGATCGGGTCGGGCCGCTCACGCGGGCATCGGGGGAACCACGGATGTTTAGGGCGTCACACCACGCCGAATGAGGTCGCGGCGGGACATTCGCAGCTTCGTGTACACCCTGCCTAGGTGCGTCTCCACGGTTCTGACGGTGATCGACAGCCGTTCGGCGATCTCGGCGTTGGTGAGTCCTTGGGCGGCCAGGGTCGCGGTCCGGGTCTCGGCGGGGGTCAGCGCCTGGGGGTCAGTGGTACGGCGGCGGCCGTCGGCGCGGCGGAGCTCCTCGTGCGCCCGTGCGGCCAGCCACCGTGCCCCGGCTTGGGCGGCCGTGGCCGCTGCGTCGGCGAGCATCGGCCTGGCCCGCGCGGGCCGGCCGGTCCGGCGTAGCCAGGCGCCGTAGAGGAGCTGGGTCTCCACCTTCTCGAAGGGCTGGTCGGTGGTGTCGTGCAGGTCGAGGGCCGTCGCGAACTCGGCCTCCGTCACGGCGGGGTCGTCGGCCAGGAGGGCCCGCCCGGTCGCGGCCGCGATGCGCGGCCAGACGCAGGGCAGCGACTCCGAGACCGCTTCTAGCCGCGCGACCAGCCGCTCTGCTGACTCGCGCCGCCCGATTCTCGTGTACGCCACGGCGGCGTCCCGCGCGAAGGGGACCAGGCACGGTTCGAAGATGCCGACCCGCTGGGTCGTCTCGTCGAGCAGGTCAAACTGCGCGCATGCCGTGGCGAGGTCGCCCTCGTGGAGGGCGCGGCGGCCCCGGACGTACCAGACGACGATCAGGGTGCCGACGTCGCTCAGGTTCGACGCGCTGTGCTCGACCTGGGCGCAGCGTCGCTCGCACTCCTCCAAGTCGCCCGACAGCAGCAGGAGCCAGGTCTGGGCGGCGGCCACGTAGCGCTCCGAGATCGGGGCCAGATCCTTGACGGCCCGGGCCTGCTCCACGCTCGCGAAGGCCTCGCGGAGCCGGCCGACGCGCACCATGAACTCGGCGCGGGAGGCGTACAGCATGCTCAGGGTGCCGATCGCCCCGGCGCGCTCGGCGGCGGCGATCACCCGGGTGAACGCCTGCTCGCACTCGTCGAAGCGCTCGGCCCACTTCGCGGCGAAGGCGTGGTTGCTCAGCGCCCCCCAGGTGCCCTGCACGTCGGTCAGCTGGGCCTCCGGGTCGTCCTCGATCTCCCGGGCCGCCCGCACGACCTCGTCGAGCCCGGCCAGGTCAGCGCCGAGGTAGGCGATGTAGCCGTGCGCGGAGGCGACCTTCCGGCGCAGGGCCGCGCCGACGCCGGCCGCATGTTCCCAGGCGTGGTCGCGGGCCCGGGCGGCGAAGGGGAGCGCCCGGCTTCCGTGGATCAGGTGCTGGAAGTTGGCGTGGTCGAGCAGCGCCTCGACGGCGATCGAAGGGGCACGCTCGGCGGCCAGTCCGGCGGCCCGGTCGAGGTCGCGTTCGGCCTGTCGATGGTCGCCGGTGAGGAAACCGGCGCGGCCGGCCATCCAGGCGGCCTGCGCGGCAGTTTCCACGTCGGCGGCGGGATGGCGGGAGACGGCCCCGAGCAGCGCGACCGCCTCCGCGGCCCGGCCGACCGCCATGAGGGCCTGGCCTGCGGCCAGCCCCAGCCCCGGGTTGGCGTGGTCTCCGGCCAGGCGATGGGCGCCCGCCAGGTAGCGCGCGGCCGTCTCGGTCGCGCCGGCGGCCAGCGCGTCGCGGCCGACCCGTTCCAGCGCGGCGACGGCATGCCGGTCGCCGGCCAGGTTCCCGCGCAGCGCGTGCTCGGCCGCCTCTGCCCGCGACCCCCGCCGCATCAGCAGGGCGAACGCCAGCGCGTGCAGCCGTAAGCGAGTCGAGGTCGGCATCTCCTCGTAGAGGATCTGCTGGAACAGCGGATGGACGAACTCGACCCGCCCGCCGGGAGCCTCCCGCAGGAGGCGCCCCCGCTGGAGACCCGCGACGGTGTCGTCGCCCGCCTCGGTGTCCAGGCCTGCCAGCTCCATCGCCGCCCCTGGATCGAACGACAGCCCCAGGACGCTGCCCGCCCGCGCGCAGCGCATCGCCTCGGGCGTCGCCCCGACAAACCGCCGGACCAGCAGCTCCCGGCCCGCGAGATCGGGCGATCGCGTCTCCAGCGAGCCCAGGTCCGCGCCGTCGGCGAGCAGCCGCGCGGCGTGGTCGAGCAGCAGCGGGTTGCCCGCGCACATCGCCCACACTGTGCGAGCCATCCGGGCCGGCAGCTCGTGGCCGGTCCGCCGGGCGAGGAAGGCGGCGGAGGACCGCTCACCCAGGGGTCCGAGCTCGACCGTACGCGCGCACCCGCTCTCCTCCAGGTCCCGCGCGAGGTCCAGAGCGGCGGGCGGCCACGCCCGGAGGGCCGCCACGACCGCTACCCGGGAGGCGGCCAGGCGGCGGCACAGGAACGCCAGCAGCGTGAGCGAGTCGGCGTCGGCCCAGTGGAGATCGTCGACGACCAGCACCACAGGATCGCCCGACCAGGACTTTAGCGCCTGCCAGATGCGGTGACACCGGCCCGCCAGGGTGTCGGTCGGCTGGTCGCCGACGCCGAGTGCCGCCAGGGCCTGAGTCATCACATCGAAGGGGACCCCCGACGCGATGGGCGAGCCGTGAGCGCGTCCGACGTGGAAACCGGCGTCGGCGATTCCGCCGAGCAGCCAGGTCTTCCCCATCCCCGCGTCCCCGTGGACGAACACCGCCCCGCCACGTCCCGCCTGGGCCTCCGCGAGCCGCTCATGAATGGCGTCGGCCGCCACCCTCCGCTCCCGCACCATCACAGTGTCGCAAAAAACGCAGGAAGGATTCCCTCGCACCGCTAACGCGAAAGGCCCTCCTTCCCAAGCTCTGTTGTGAGTGAGAATGCCGGCGAACGGGCGGCACAATCATCTGTCACTGCCGACTTCGATGACGTGTCAGGCGAGCGCACACACACCGCTACAGGACAGCGCGCAGGTCACAGCGTCGGCCACTGTCATCGGACGACGCCGAGCGGGAGCACCCGGCCGGCGGGCGTGCAGGAGACCGTGGCCAGGGTGAGCGCGACCGCCGGCATCGAGCCCTAAAGCCGCCAACCTGGTGGTGATTGGCGCAGTGGGGTCACCCGTAGGTCGATCAGGTCGATCGTGAGCACCGTGTCCGAGACTGGGTAGCCGAGGTCGCGGATGTAGTCGGGGGTCAGAACCGGTGAGGTTTCGTGATCAACGGTGTTGTATTCGTGGTCGGGAGGGGGAGAATTGTCACCGTTGGTGATCGCCGGGGGCGTAGCGGCTCCGGTGCACGGCAGCTTGGGCGGCGATCTGGGCAGCGGTCTCGTTGTCGGGATCGACTGGGGGGATCGCCATCGCCGGTTCACGAACGGCTCAGGTTCCTGCCATGGCGCTTCACTGCCGCCTCCTACCAAGCCATGCCCTCGTCGTCGCCACTGCCCGGGCAGGCACGCCCTACGCCGCTGGGAGCCGGGGCCGACCGTGGCGATGGAGCGACGCGGCAGACGGGTCGAGGAGGAGCTCGTGCTTGCCGAGTTGACCGCCGCCTGGTCCAGAAGGAACGTGGCGGGAACCGGAGGCTGAGAAAAATGAGATTTCGGCAGGCGCAATGGTGCCGTCCCCCGCGATCAGCTCAGGGCGATCACAGTGAGGACGGTCTTGCCGGTGGCGCCCCCGCCGTCGATGTACCGGTGAGCCTCGGCGGCCTGTGCCAGCGGCAGTTCCCGGGACACGCTGACCTTCAGCCTTCCGGAGCCGGCCAGCTCGGCCAGGTGCTCCAAGCCGCGGTAGTCGGGCTCGACGATGACGGGCGCCACCCGCAGGCCGCGCCCTGCCGCCTCCTGCGAGACATCCAGCCCGCGCGGCAGCGGGATGAGCAGTCCCCCTTCGGCCAGCACCTCCAGCGAACGCCGGCGGGTCTCGCCACCGACCAGGTCGAGCACCACGTCCACGGGCTCGACAACATCCTCGAACGCGACAGCCGTGTAGTCGATCACCTCATCGGCTCCCAGTGAGCGCACGAAGTCGTGCTTGGCGGAGCCGGCGGTGCCGATCACGTACGCGCCCCGCGCCTTGGCGATCTGCACCGCCAGATGGCCGACGCCGCCCGCCGCCGCGTGGATCAGCACGCGCGTACCGGGCCCCACCTGGGCGGTGTCGACCAGGGACTGCCAGGCGGTCAGCCCCGCCAGCGGAAGCGCCGCCGCCTCCACGTGCGACAGGCTCGCGGGTTTGCGGGCGACCTGGCGTGACCGTACCACGTGTCCATTCCGTGACGGCCGGGTTATCGCAGTCAGCGAGCTCAAACCACGGCGTCAAATGAAGTCTGGGAATGTCTTGAAGTCTTGCTCATAGAGTCAGGCGATTTGCTCATGCCCTTCCCCTGTGCCCGATGGTGTGACGTAGACAGCGTCCGCGCTGTAGCAGTCGAGCAGTCTCTCGAGGTCGTGAGCGTTGACCGCATCGGTCAGCCGGTGTTTGAGGTCCCAGGAAGCAGACATGGTGTCACCTAGTTGATCCGGCCCGCCTCAGCCCGCACGGACTCCCACGCACTGGTGCGAGGGGCGTTTCGCCCGGCCTGCCGGCGGCCGCGGCACCATCGGATCAGGGCGTTGCCTGCTTCGGCTTCCAGGTCCTGGCCATGCAAGACCGACAGCAACTCGACCGCGTGGCCCAGCGCGAGCTGGGCGGCAACCGCGACGCACGCGGCGATCGAGACCGATGCGTTCGGCGGCTCCGCCAGCTCGTTGATCTGGGCGTCGAGCTGGTCCATCCACCCGCGATAGCGGTCAGTCGCGGCACGCGCCGCGGCACGCCGGCGCCGGCGAGTTCTTCCGGTCGTTCGACCAGCCAGCCGGGTCACCCACACTCATGGACACGACAATTCCACAGAGCGCTGCGAGCTCCGTCGCGAGAGCGCTGCGAGGTCCGTCGCGTTACGTCTCTGCGTTTCGGAAAGGTCCACTTACGGGTGAGATTCGGCAGAGCGGTGGCGCAATGGACGCATCGCACATGCCCTTCCCAGCAAAGCCAAAAGGGCACAGCCCACAGTGATCACTGGGTTCGCTGCCACAATCGGAGCATGACGGACCTTTCCCAGATCTGGATCTGCGGCTCGATCTCCGAGGCGATACCACAAGGTTCCTGCTCGCCGTCGTCGTGGTGCTCCCGGCGTGTTTCGCCCTCGCCGGCCCGATCCGCCGCCTTCCGGGTGTCCGCCGCGTGCTCTCAAAGCCCCGCCGCGGGTCAGGGGGACAGGCCGATCCGCTGGAGTGCCAGTGCGGCGAAGCCAAGTAGCGATCGGTCCCAGGGGATGGGAAACATGCGGGCGTCGAGTTCGGCGGTGTGGTCGCGGGCCTCCGCGAGTGCCTGCAGGCCGGCGTCGGGGAGGAGATCACCGATCCGGAACGCGAGAGCGACCGCCGCGGTGAGCCGCACACCCGGCGACTCGGCGGCGAGCAGCTCCGTCAGCCTGCCGTCGATCGCCGGGTCGTCCGGGGCGAGGTAGGCAAGGCTGAGGTTGGCGCTGGCGCGTGCCACCTCGTATCCCCCGGCGGCGGGAAGCCGCAGCAGGCGGGAGATCACGGGCTCGGTGGCGGGGAACCAGGTCACCAGCTCGGCGGCGTTCGCCGCGATCATCGGGTCGCGATCGTCGAGCCAAGCGGCGAAGCGGTCGCTGATCGCGGCAGCCGCGAGGTAGGCGTCGCGGTCCCAGGCCGCCGCGACGGCATCAGCCACATCCTCGCCGCCCTCCCGGCCCTTTCCGGCTTCATCACCTTCGCCGCCTTCACCTCCCTCTTCGGCCGAGCCGTCCTTCTCGGCCGAGCCGTCCTCCTCAGCCGCGCCACCATAGAGCCAGTCCAGCACCTTGGCCACATCACCATCGGTGACCCCGGAGGCCTGGGCGAAGGCCCGGCCGGGATCGAAGGGCAGCCAGGTGTCGTCGCAATCCCCGAGCGCGACGGCGCGCAGCAGGCCGAGCACGGCCACGCGGTCCGGTGTCGCCGGGTCGTCCACCAGCCCGGCCAGGAACGGCACGACGTGGCCGCTCGCCTGCCACCGGGTCCCCTGGTGGTAGACGTTCCCATACAGCTCGTGAAGCGCACGCCCGCGTTCGTCTCCGTCCGCCGACCGCAGCGCTCTCACCTGCCCGGGAACGTCCTCGGCCGTGCCGTAGGCGTGGTGCAGCTTCGTCCAGTCGACCGAACTCAGCCCGTCCAGCCCCTCGTTCACGCTCATCAGTGCGATCCCCCCGCCGGCCTCTCATAAGCGGTCACGATGACGTCCGCCAACCCGGGGCAGCGGCTCTCAAGATCCTGCTCCCGCAGGGTGGTCCATCGGCGGGTGCCGTCGTCGCGCTGCCGGATGAGCCCCGCCTCACGCAGCGCCGGTGGAGATCACCCGCTTTCGTGCACTCAGCGGTCGGTGAAGAGCCGGTCGGTGGGCGGGCCGCCGGGCAGCGGGCGCGGATGGCAGGCGCGCAGCCCGTCCACGGCGATGGCGACCACGCGCCGGTGCGCATCGGGGCATGACGAGCATCCGCACGAAAAGTCCCGTTAGCAGGGCAGCGTTGAGCGGCTTGCCGTGACTCTCTGTTCAAATTGCGTCTCGCAGGTCATGAGGGATGCAGTGGGGTGGCCTGAATGGCTGTGATGCGGGCGGCGTACACGCGGTGCGCCCTGCGCTCGGTCGGGGCGGCCTCGGCAAGGGCGGCACTCCGTTCCAGCGCGGCGCGGTGGAGTGAGACCGGGGCCGTGATGCGGACCGAGTAGCCGTGGCCGCGGCGGCTGGCGGCTTGATCGATCGCCCTATGGGGGCGCAATCGACCGTTACCGCCCTCAAGGGATGGACTGAGCTCGGCGGCCGGGCCGGGCAGAGGTCAGCCAGCTTCGCCAGAGTCGAGATGACGGGTGTCACCGAGACTGACGACCTGCCGGTTGTAGTAAAAGTCGTCTTCGTGCAGCGTGGTGATGCTGCCTGACGGCGCCCGGAAAAAGGCATGGCCGACCGCTTTGATCGGCATCTTGATCCACGACGCCACGATGATTGTCAGGGCGCCACCGTGCGTCACGATGATCTGGTGTTCACACGGGCGCTGCAAGATCTCGTCCATGGCCGCGTAGATACGCTGCGCCAACGCCGCCTTGGTCTCGGCTCCCTCCACGCCCTCGTCGTGCTCCAACCGCTCCCCGACAGCCGGCGGCGGGACGAATCGCTGGTCCAGCCACTCTTGTGGCCTTCCCTCCGCCTCTCCGTAGGATTTCTCCCGCAGTCTGTGGTCCAGGATTGGTCTCACGCCGAACGGCTCGGCGACCTTCTCGGCCGTTTGCCGGGTGCGCTGCAGATCCGAGGAAATGAGCTCCACATCGACGCCGTCCGGGATCTGAGCCCGCAGCGCCTGGGCAATGGAGGCTGCCGCGCTGAGACCGGCTGGTGTCAGCTGCGAATCATGCCAGCCGCCGACGACCCCCTCGACGTGGTGCGTCGCCTCCGGATGGGTGACGGCGTAAATGGTGCGCATGCGTGAGCTCTTCCTGTGGGGGGCTGTTCTTGAGTGATCTTAAGAGTGATTCACGAGTTCTCTGAACTTCGGCGATCACGGCCCTGTCGCCGACCGCGGCCCACCGTAAACTGCGCGAATGCTTCTACTTTGCGGGTGCACCGCAACTTCAGGAGTCCCGGGCCCTACCACGATCTACAGGATGTCCTCCTCCCAGTCCGCCTCGTCCGGGTTGCGAAACTGCCGGGCTCCGGCAGGACCAAGGTCGGGCTGGCCGAAGTCAAAGAGCTGTACAGCGAGCCGCAGTAGTGGTCATCGGCCCGCGCTCGCCGGTAGGACCGCATGGCCGCCGCCACCAGCGGCAAACACGGCCTGACGGCCCTGCGCGCCTACTGCCAGGAGATCCTGCCGCTGGATGAAACAACCCTGGACGAGGCCCGCATCGTCATCCCGTTCTGGCACAAAGCTCTCACCAGTCCCCACCTGGCGGCCCGGCACGAGCACGTCATGCGCGAGTGGCGCGAACACCTGCAGCGCTAACTCACCGAAGCGCGAGAGGCCGGGGAGATCCGCACTCCCATCCCCGACGAACACATCATCGGGCATCTGCTCACCGCGCTGCTCGGCGCGCAGATCACCGCGACCCTCATGCCCGCACTGGAAACCATCCAGACCCTCCCCGCACAACTGGACAGTTTCCTCACCCTGCTCAAGGCCCCTTGACGCAGAGCGGCGACGACGTCCAGCAACTGCGGGGCCATGGACTGCACGAGCTGCTTCAGCTGCTTCTCCAACTGGTTGATGCGCACCGTCAGCTCACGTAGCGGCCGAGCGGAAAGGCCACATGCGACACGCGTATGTGGCCTTCCGCCGACTCGTCGGGCCGTCGCCTGGGTCTCAACACGCCTCGACGGGCCTTTTGAGAGTGTCTAGATGACGTCGATGACTGCGGTGACCTTGCCCAGCGCCGTCATCCCGACGGCGACGACCTCACCGGGCGTGTCGGTTGCTCCGTCCGGCAGCGCCTGCCAGTGAACGCGGATTGTGGTGATGGCGTTGCTTGCGGTGGTGAGCTTGTGGATGGAGGAGGGGAGTGCCGGAGGCCTGCCTGCCCCGGTGGTGACGTAGACGAAGTCTTCAAGGATGTGCCTGGCCTGGCTCGCGTTGTACACGTTGATCGACGCGTGCGGCTCCCAGGTGTTGGGCAACTCGGGCACGGCCCGGAACATCGTCTGGTAGCCCGCCGGCTCCCAGACCAGCACGCCGGTGCCCTGGTTGTCGACCACGTCGTTGGCGGCCTGGAAGACCCGCTGGATGGCGTCTGCTTGACCCTGGATGGTGCGTGGGAAGGGTGAGTTGGGCAACGGCGAGCCGTCGCCGCCGGACGCGGGGTAGGCGGTCTCGGCGATCTCGACTTCGTAGTCGGGGTAGGTCGTCGCGATCGTGTGCAGGTTGACATCCAGTGCGTCAGGCGAACCGTGCCACTCCGGATAGTACGAGATCGCGAGCACGTCGGGGTTCTGGCCTTTGGCCTTGACCCGGGTGAGGAACTGGCTCCAGAACTCCATGGTCTTGGCGAGCCGCCCGGCGTCGACGATCACATGGATCTCCACCTTGGTCTTCGGCGACGTATCGCGGACGGCCTTGATCCCGGCCGCGGCCAACGTGGTGAACCGGTCCCACGCCTCGTTGTAAAGCCGCTGCTCGACCGGGTCGGTCGACTGCCAGTAGCGCCACAGCAGGCCGCCGCCGGGCCTCGACTGGTAGATGTCGGCCTGGTTGACGAAGTACGGCGGGTTGGTCGTGCCGATGAGGGCTGCCTCGCTGCCGTACAGGAAGCCGTTGATGATCTCATTTCCGACGGCGACCTTGTCCGGCGTGGTGCCCTGCTGGATCAGCCGGCGGAGGTAGTCGCCGGTGAAGTCGTACACCGCCTGCGTCAGATCGTCGAACTCCAACTCGGCCCAGGCGCGCGGTTTCGGTTGCTTGGACGGGTCCGCCCAGGAGTCCGCGTAGTGGAAGTCGATGCCGAGGCCCATGCTCCGGTCCTTGATCCATCGTGCTGACTGCAGTGAGCGTTCCGGCCCCTGGCGTGGGATCGGTGTGGGTTCGCCGGTGCTTTCGTCCCTCGGCTCGTTGAAGATGCGCAGCCGGGTGTACTCCATGCCGCGGTCCTTGGCCACGTCGAGTAGGTGCGGTCCGGCGCCCCGGTCGGCGGCCAGGGGGTTGACCCAGTATTCCTGGGTCTGGACGTCGTCCACCCAGGACAGGTCGGCGCCGAGGATGAGGTCGTCGCGCAGGTAGTTGAAGATCTGGATCTCGCTCACCCCGACCTTGGAGTGGCCTGACGCGCCGGTGACCGTGAGCCGGACGAAGCGTGTTCCCGGCCGGGTGAACAGGTGCACCGCTCCCCGTGACGCGGCTCGGTTGCGCAATTTGCCGGCGATCTTGGTCCACCGGCGCCCGTCGGATGAGGCTTCGATGATGTACCGGTACACCACGCCAGGGTCAGCGAAGATCACCTTGACCTTCCGCAGGTTGTCGTAGGCGCCGCCAAGGTCGACGGTCAGCCGCTGTCGGGCGCTGGGGCCGTCCGCGTACCAGGACGTCGTCGGGTCTCCGTCAATGGCCAGTCGGGCGGTGGGTAAGCCGCTGCTTGCCGTGGCGGAGGCCCAGAACTTGGCGGCGATGTTGCTCTCGATCGGCTTGATGTCCGCGGTGCCAAAGGTGGCGTGCGCCGGTGCGGGCGCTGTGAACATCCCCGCCACCAGCGCGGCCACGAGCACAGTGAGTGCTGCGGTGACGCGCGTCCCATATCTATGGATCATGTTTCCTCTCGAGGTGTGCGGCTACGCGTTGGCGTCTTGGTGTGGACGGATGCCATGCAGTCAGGGAGCGCTTCCCTTGGGAAAGACATGTACGTTCGTGCAAAATTCAGGAGATTTGTTCTGTGAACGTTCACAGAATCGGAATCTCGCGAGATACCCGGGCGGAGGGGAAGCAGTGACGTCCAGGACCGGGGCGGTGGCAGGCACGGCCGCTCCCGGGCGCAGCAACGGAGGTCCCGGTGCCCTCCTGAACCGCTCGTGGTGAGGAGTCAGCCGGTCGTGGCGCCGAGGTCGAGGTAGTCGATGTTGGGCAGTCCGGCTGCGGTGGCCGGGTTCCA
>NZ_JBFAQB010000036.1:0-50259 GCF_040676995.1 Nonomuraea sp. NPDC049419
CGCGGCGAGCGTGCCGGGCAGCCACCTCGTGATCAGCCACGCGGTGGACCCGACGCCGGACGAGACCCCGCAGGCGCTGGAGATCTACAAGAAGTCGACGGCCGCGCTGAACCTGCGCACGCGGGAGCAGATCGAGCGCTTCTTCGAGGGCTATGAGCTGGCCGAGCCGGGGCTGACGTTCCCCGCCAGGTGGCGTCCCGACCAGGAGATGATGCTGGGCGACCACATCACCTTCGGGTACGTCGGTGTCGCGCGCAAGCTCTGACCCGTCAATGGCTCTGACCCGTCAATGAGAAAGGCCCCGCCGTGAACCGGCGGGGCCTCGACGTGTCGGCGGTCAGTTCTGCTGGGCGTTCTTCAGCTCTTCGCTGAGCTCGGCCCTGATGGCGTCCATGTCGAGGGCCCTGACCTGCCTGATGAGGTCTTCGAGCGCGGGCGCCGGGATGGCGCCGGCCTGCGCGAAGACGACGATGCCGTCGCGGATGGCCATCAGCGTGGGGATCGAGGTGATGTCGAACCCCTGGGCGAGGCCCTGCTCCGCGTCTGTGTCGATCTTGCCGAAGGTGATGTCCTCGTGCTTGTCCGACGCCTGCTCGAAGATCGGCCCGAACTTCTTGCACGGCGGGCACCACTCGGCCCAGAAGTCGAGCAGCACGATCCCCTTGTCGGCGATGTCGTTGAAGTTCTTCTCGGTTACTTCGATGGTCGCCACAAGTGGCTCCTTGCTCGTTGTCGCTAGCAGTGCATCCGTCTCAACCACGTACCCACACCCAGCATTCCATGCTCCGGCGGCGGGCGCGGCCCTTCGGATCGGCCGCGCCCGCCGGGGCTCAGCGTCCGCCGGGCCCTCCGCCGCGCCCTCCGCCGGGCCCTCCGCTGGGCCCTCCGCTGGGCCCTCCGCTGGGCCCTCCGCTGGGCAGGGTCAGGCCGATGACCAGCGGGTCGTGGTCGGATGAGCGGTAGGCGTCCGGCCGGTAGAGGTCAGGCGGGTTGAACTCGGTGTTGTAGTCGCGGATGCGCGGCTCGTCGGCGTTGATGTGCCAGATCGCGGCGCTGGTGACCCGCTTGAGCAGCTGCCTGCCGACCAGGGCGTGGTCGAGCTCGCCCGCCAGCCCGTCGAACAGGTAGCTGTAGCGCTGCGCGGCGGGCACGAACCGCTTGGTGACGCTGGTCAGGCCGCCCGCCTCGAGGGTGTCGATGGGGTCCTCCTCGCCGTAGGCGTTGAGGTCGCCGAGCACGATCGGGTTGGGCAGGTCCCGGTCCTCTATGAGGCCGAGCAGGGCCTGGGCCTGGGCGACGCGGGTGGCGTTCCAGCAGCTCTGGCCGTCACCCTGGTCGGCGTCGGGGCCGCCGGACGGGCAGCTGCCCTTCGACTTGAGGTGGTTGACGAGCATCGTGAACGGCTGGCCGCCGCCCTTCCTGCGGAAGGTCTGGATCAGCGGGGGCCGGCTGAAGACGGGGTCGTCCGACGCCTGTGCCGCGCCGACCGGGGTGAGCTTGGCGGGCTTGTAGATGAGGCCGACCTGGATGGCGTCGGTGCCGGGGTACGGGTGCGCGAGCGCGGCGTACGTACCGGCTCCGAGCTGGGCGTTGACCGCGTCCACGAGCGCCTGGAGGGCGGTCTGGCCGTTGTTCTCGACCTCCATGAGGGCGACCGCGTCGGCGTCGAGGCCCTTGAGCGCGGCCACCAGCTTGGCGAGCTGGCGCTCCTGCTCTGCGGCGTTGTTCGCGCCGCGCGAGCCGAGCGTGGTGAACCAGTTGAGGGTGTTGAACGAGGCCACCTTGACGTTCCCGATCACCGGGAACGGCTTGGGCGTGCGCGGGTTGGCGTTCGCGTACGCGATGGGCTTGGTGGGCTGCAGCCGGTAGGAGCCGAAGCCGTAGCCGAGCACGCCGGTGACGCCGAGCGCCACGTCGCCGGTCCGCACGATGGGTGGCAGCGTGGCGGGGTTCTCGCGGGTGGAGGCGTCGTCCACGAGCAGGGAGCGGCGCTCGTTGAGCCCGGCGTCCACGCCGCGCCGGTCGGTCGGCTGGAACAGCCGGCCCTGGGAGGAGAGCGTGACCTCGCCGTAGCGGCCCAGGTTGTAGTGCTCGCTGACGGTGAGCGGCTGCGGGAAGGTCAGCAGCATGTTCTCGACCGGCTCCAGGCTCTTGCCGGGGACCACCGGCAGCCGGTACGGCAGCGCCGCCACCTTGCCCTTGCCGCACACGTCCACGACGGTGACCGGCGACAGCTCGGTCCAGCCGTTGAACTCGGTGACCGTGCCCGTCACCAGGACCCGGTCGCCGGCCTTGACGTCCTTGACCGACTCGCGGGCGTACGCGAACAGCCCTTCCGACGTCGCCGGGTCGGCGTCCGGCCTGGGGTCCTGGACGAAGAAGCCGCTGAGCTGGTCGGTCCGCTGGAAGTCGGCGGTCACGACGCCCTCGACGCGTACCGTCTGGCCGGCGAGGGGGCTGGCGTCTCCGGCGCCCTGCACCTGCGCGATGCGGTGCGAGGCCGGGGTGGCGCAGGGCTCTGAGGCGGGGTCGGCGGTGTTGACGGCGGCGGCGGAAGCGCCCGGAACCGCCACCGGGATCACCACCGCGACCAAGGCCGCCAGGGATGCTCGTGATAAAGCGTGCATGTCCGGCACTTTACGGCCAACAACACCCGCACATTTCCACATAAAGATGGATAGAACATTAAATCGCCGAACCTTGACATCGGCGGCGGCGGGTATCACCTGAGCATGGACTGGGTCACCTGCGCGTATTCTGCTGCTTGCACCGGAATCGCTAGCCGTCCGACCGGGCTCTGTCTCGCCCACCTCGATCCCGAGCACCTGAGCGCGGCGCTCGCCGAGCTCTCCCCCGGCCGCCTGCTCGACCTGCGCGGCACCACCGTCACCAGCGCCCTGCTCGCCCGCATCCTCGACGCCATGGGCGGCCGTCCAGGACGGGCCAGGCTCGACCGGGTCACCTTCACCGGCGACGTGCGGCTGTCAGGGGTGACGTTCTGCGGCGACGTGTCGCTCGACGGCGCCAGGTTCGACCGGCTGGCCTCGTTCTTCGGCGCCAGGTTCGAGGGCAACGTGTCGCTGGCGGGCGTCAGGTTCGCCCGCGAGCTGTCCTTCCACGGCGTCACCGCACGCGGGCACGTCTCGCTCGACCAGGCCGTGATGTCGCGCGACGCGCTGTTCAGCCAGGCCGAGTTCGGGCACGGGCTGTCGTGCGAGCGCGCCAGGTTCGACGGGTACGCCACCTTCGACGGTGCCCACCTGGGCGGCGGCGCGGTCTTCAGGGGCGCGCGCTTCGGCCGTACGCTGTCGTTCCGCAAGGTCAGGGGGCACGCCGGGTTCGAGGCCGCCCACTTCGCCGCCGACGCGTACCTGTCGGCCACCGGCCGGCTGTCGGCGGCCAGGGCGCGCGCCGACGGGCTGCTCGACGTCGCGGTGGCCTGCTGCGGCGTGAACCTGCGCGGCGTCGAGGTGACCGGCCCCACCACCGTGCGGCTCACCGACTCCCAGGCCGACCTGGAGGGCGCGGTGCTGCACGGCCCGGCCACCGTGACCGGGCGCGGCCGCTCCACGCTCACCTCGCTGCGCCAGGTCGACGCCGGCGACCTCGCGCTGCACGGGCTCGACCTGACGACGTGCCGCTTCGCGGGTCTGGCGCACCCGTCAGGAGTGCGGGTCAAGGACTGCACGTTCGCGCTGACGCCGCGCGGCGTGCAGCTCAGCCTGCGCTGGCCGATGCTGCGCTGGTTCTCCCGCCGCCGGGCGCTGGCCGACGAGCACACCCTGCGCGGCGGCCGTCGCGGGGGTGGCCATGGAGGCCGCCATGACGATCCAGGCGACCCGGGCGCCACACCCGACGGGCTCGCCGCCCTTTACGCGGGCCTGCGCCCCAGCGACCGCGCCACCTCGGCCGACTTCGCGTTCGCCGCCATGGAGATGCGCCGCCAGGCCGGTCACGGCTGGTGGCTGTCGGTGTCGTGGCTGCTGTGCGGGTACGGCATGCGCCTCGGCCGGGCGGCGCTCTGGCTGGCCCTGGTGGCGGCGCTGACGGCGGCGGCCCTCCTGTGGAGCACGGCCTCCCACGCCGGCCGGCACCACACCCCGACGAACCAGGCCGTCCCCCGCTGACGACACCCCGTGCCCTGCCCTCCGACCACAGTGCCGGCCGGGGCGGCGGGCGTGCGGGGCTCAGAGTTCGGCGGCGAGCGCCTCGATGGTGGTGAAGTGGCGGTGCCAGCCGCCGCCCATGATGCGCCGCGACATCTGCTGCAGCTCGTCGTCCGGGTCGAAGCCCTCGTGGTCGAGGAAGAGCCTCGTGCCCTTGCCCTCGGGCTCCAGCCGCCAGGTCACGGTCCAGTCCACCCGCCCGTCGCTCCAGGCCAGCCGCAGCAGCTTCTCCGGCTCGATCGCCAGCACCTCGCAGTGGACGACCCCGTCGAAGCCGACCGCCTTCTTGGGCGTGGTGGTGAAGGTGAAGCGGTGGCCGACCTCGGGCTTGAAGTCGTTCGGCATGAGCCAGCGGGCCAGCAGCTCCGGCTCGGTGAGCGCGCGCCACACCTTGGCCGGCGGGTGGGCGAGGAACTGGTCGAGCCTGATGGCCGTGCGCTCCTCAGCGGTCTCCGGCGGTCCGGCGGGTGGCGGGATCTGCGGCATCGTCGTCCTCCAGGTCGTCGAGCAGGGTGGTCAGTGCGGCGAGGCGCTCTCGCCAGAAGCGTTCGTACGGGCTGAGCCAGTCGCGGATCTCCATCAGCGGCCCCGCCTCCAGGCGGTAGTGGCGTTCGCGGCCCTTGCGGGTCTCCGACACCAGCCCCGCGTCCCTGAGCACCTTGAGATGCTCGGACACGCTGGGCCTGCTCATGTCGAACCGCTCGGCCAGCCGGCCGGCGGGCTGTGCGCCCTCGTCGAGCAGCAGGCGCAGCAGCTCCCGCCGCGCGGGGCTGGCCAGCGCCGCGAAGACGTGGTCGGCGCTCACGCCTGGCTGACCACGAAACCGTTGCCGTCGGGGTCGTGGAAGAGCAGTTGCCGCCCCCACGCCTGCTCGCTGGGCCCGTCGAAGGCGACGCCGTGCTCGCCCAGCCGGGCGGCCAGCGCGTCGAGGTCGGGCGCGCCGACGACCAGGCCGCCGATCGGCGCCATGCCGGGGAACCACGAGGCCAGCAGCAGCGTCGTCGTGCCGCCCTTGGGAGCCACGGTGAGCCAGCGGCCCATGGGGAAGGGATTGTCGGTGCGTACCTCGAAGCCGAGCACCCGCGTGTAGAAGTCGTGTGCCGCGCTCTGATCGGCGACCGGCACGGTGATGGTGAGGATGGAGGAGATGGGCATGTCGGACACTATACGTAGGAAATTTCCTACATGACAAGCCCCGGCCCCGCGCCGGATATCAGGGGATTCCCCGATGAGACCGGCGGCCGGTCTCTTTACACTTGAGCCATGCTCATCGACGACTACGTGGCCGAGCTGGACAGAGCCGTCTGCGGGCCGCCAGGACCCAAGCACGACCTGGTCGTCGAGGCACGTGACAGCCTGCTCGACACCGCCGAGGCGTTCGAGGCAGAGGGGCTCGACCGGGCGGAGGCCGAGCGGCGCGCGGTCGAGGAGTTCGGCGAGGTCGCCGAGATCGCTCCGGGCTTCCAGCTCGAGCTGACCGCCGCGTCGGGGCGGCGGCTCGGCATGCTGCTGTTCGTCAGCGTGCCGATCACGGTCGCGATGTGGTCGATGTTGTGGCGCCTCTATCCGGCCGACGCCGGCACCTGGCTCAACAGGCCCGGCTGGTACGTCCCGCTCTCCCGGCTGCTCGACGTGCTCCAGCTCGGCACCGGCCTGTACGGCGGCCTCGTGGTCTTCGCATTGAGCAGGGGCGCCCGCTGGATCCGGCGGCCCAGGCTGGCCGTCCGGTCGATGGGCATCATGGTGTGGACGGCGCTGCCGGTCACGGGTGTGCTGGCGATGGTGCTGTCGTTCGCCGTCGACGCACCCAACTCACTCGCATCGCTGCCGGCCCTGCTGGCGAACCTGGTCACCTCGGCGATGTGGGGCCTGCAGCTCTACGGCGCCGCCAGGTGCGTACGCGTGACGCGCGCCTGAGCCCAGCTCACGACACCCCTCACGACGCAGCTCACGACACCCCTCGCGACACCGCCGCCGACTCGGCCCGCAGCACGCTGCCGATCACGGTGGAGAACTCCCGCCAGGCCGAGCGCTCCCCCTGCAGCTGCTTCCTGCCCGAATCGGTGAGCCGGTAGGTGCGGCGCTTGCGGCCGCCCACGGTCGCCCACTCGCTCGACAGGTGGCCGATGCGCTCGAGCCTGCGCAGCGCCGGATAGACGGTGCCGGTGGGCACGCTGAGCGCTCCTCCGCTGCGTTCCTGCAGCGCCTCGATGATGGCGTAGCCGTGCAGCGGCTTCTCCTCCAGCACGGAGAGGAGGAGAGCGTCCATGTGGCCGCGCAGCGCATCCGGGTTCATGACATCGATCCTAGACACCGGTTCAGGCATGTAGGCAATCTACAGGTAGGCTTTCTACATGTAGGCTACCTACGTATTGACACGACTTCGGAGCGGTGAATGGACGTACTGGATCTGGCACGCACGCAGTTCGCGGTGACCGGCAGCCTGCACTTCCTGTTCGTGGTGCTCACGCTGGGCCTGGCGCCGCTGGTGGCGATCATGCACACCAGGTGGGCACGGTCGGGGCAGCCCCTGCACGAAGGCATGACGCGCTTCTGGGGGCAGGTCTACGTCATCAACTACGCGCTCGGCATCGTGACCGGGCTCGTGATGGAGTTCCAGTTCGGGCTGGCGTGGAGCGGGCTGACCGACTACGCCGGCGACGTCTTCGGGGCTCCCCTCGCCATGGAGACGCTGCTGGCCTTCTTCCTGGAGTCCACCTTCCTCGGTCTGTGGATCTTCGGCTGGGGCCGGCTGCCCAAGTGGGCGCACGTGGCCTGCATCTGGGTCGTGACGCTCACCGCGTACGCCAGCGCGTTCTTCATCATGGTCGCCAACTCGTTCCTGCAGAACCCGGCGGGCGCCGTCGCCGACGGTGCGCGCCTGCGCCTGGCCGACTTCGGCGCGCTGCTCGCCAACAAGGCGCTCATCTTCTCCTTCCCGCACGTCATCGGGGCCGGGCTGTTCACCGGCGGGATGGTGCTGGTGGGCGCGAGCGCGTACCGGCTGTGGCGGCGTGCTCCAGAGACCGAGTTCTTCGGCCGCTCGCTGCGCACCGGCGTGCTCACCGCCGCCGTCGGCATCGTCGTGACCATCGCCTTCGGCTACGCCCAGTTCGGCGGCGTCACCGAGAACAAGTTCGGCGCGCACAACCCGGTGGCCGCCACCGCGCTCGGCTTCATGATCGAGATCGGCCAGCTCCTGGCGCTGGTCGTGCTGTTCGTGATGCTGCCGCTGATCCGCGTGCTGCCGCGGGCCCGCTGGGCGCATCCGATCCTCATGCTGATGACGCCGCTGCCGTTCGTCCTGTCGGTACTCGGCTGGATCGCCAGGGAGGTCGGCAGGCAGCCGTGGATGATCTGGGAGCGGCTCAGCGTCGCCGACGCCATGACGCCGGGCCTGACCCCTGGCATGGTGATGGGCTCGCTGGCCGCCTTCACGGCCGTGCTCGGGCTGCTCGCCGTCGTCGACTACGTGCTCATCGCCAAGGTGATCAGGCGCGGGCCGCGCGGGCTCGACCTCGGCGCCGCCGCCGATGAGCCCCGCTCCCCCGCCCTGACCTTCTGAGAGGTGCTGACGATGGACCTGCTGTGGTTCGCCATCTTCGCCGTGCTGCTCGCCGGATACTTCGCGCTCGAGGGCTTCGACCTCGGCGTGGGGCTGCTGCTGCCGGTGCTCGGCAGGACGCGCCCCGACCGTGACCGCCTGGTGGCCGCGATCGCCCCGTACGTGCTGGCCAACGAGGTGTGGCTGGTGGCCGTCGCCGGGACCCTGGCCGGGGTCTACCCGCTGCTGGAGGGCGAGGTGCTGGTCGGGCTCTATCCGCTGGTCGTGGCCATGCTGATGAGCTGGGTGCTGCGCGACGCCGGGCTGTGGTTCCGCCGCAGGCTGGGCGGGTCGCTGTGGCGGGGCTTCTGGGACGGCGCCGTCGCGTTCGGCTCGCTCGGCCTGTCCGCCGGGTGGGGCATGGCCCTGTACGCCGCCGCCACCGGCTTCCAGGCCCCCGTCGTGCACCCATTGGGCCTGCTGCTCGGCGTCGTGGTGACGCTGCTGTTCGCCTTCCACGGCTGGACGTTCCTGGCCTGGCGCGTGCCGGGCGTGTTCGGAGCCGTCAGGTCGGGACGGGCGGTGCTGGTGTCGGGGCTGGTGGCCGCGCTGCCCGCGATCGGGGTGCTGGCGGGCGCGATGCCGTACCTGCTGGCGCACACCGCTCCTCCGGCCACGCTGAATGTGCTGAGTTTCATGGTCCTGCCTGTCGCACCCATCCTGGTGGGGGCGCAAGTATGGGTATGGCGGACTTTCCGGCCAGGCAAGACCGCCACGTTGCTCCCTTCGTTCTTCTGAGGGCTTACTGGGCGCGATCTGAGGGGCTCTGTGCACAAGGGTTTGCTTTCGCTCATGCGGGCCGAGCGTGCGGTCCGCATGCACCTCGGCGTCACCATGGCCGCCGCGGTGCTCGCAGGGCTGCTCGTGCTGGTGCAGGCCGAGCTGCTCGCGGGCGTGCTGTCCGGGCGCTTCACCGCGGCGGCGCTCGGCGTGCTGGCGGCGGTGGTCGGGGTGCGGGCGCTGCTCGCCTGGACACAGGGCGTCTTCGCCGGGCGCACGGCGACCGGCGTCAAGTCGGCGCTGCGCCACCGGCTGCTGGAACGGCTGCGCGAGCTGGGCCCCGCCCGGCTCGCCGCCCACCGCTCAGGCGAGCTGGTCACGCTCGCGGGGCGCGGGCTCGACGGGCTCGACAACTACCTGACCGGCTACCTGCCCTCCATCGCCGTGGCCGGGGTGGTGCCGGTGGCCGTGCTCATCCGGTTGTTCGCCGCCGACCTCGCCAGCGCCGTGATCGTCCTGGTCACGCTGCCGCTCATCCCCATCTTCGGCGCGCTCGTCGGCATGACCACCAAGGCCGTCACCGAGCGGCGGTTCCACGCCCTGTCGCGGCTCGGCGGCCACTTCCTCGACGTCGTGCGCGGGCTGCCCACGCTGCGCGCCTTCGGCCGGGCCCGCTACCAGGCCGGCGTCATCAAGCAGGTCGCCGACGCCCACCGCAGCGCCACCATGCGGACCCTTCGGGTGGCGTTCCTGTCGTCGCTCGTGCTCGAACTGTGCGCGTCGCTGTCGCTGGCGCTGGTGGCGGTGCCGATCGGGCTGCGGCTGCTCGGGGGGTCGCTCGACCTGACGATGGCGCTGCTGGTGCTGCTGCTGGCGCCGGAGGCGTACCTGCCGCTGCGGGCCATGGGGACCCGCTTCCACGCCTCCATGGAGGGGGTGGCGGCGGCCGACGCCGCCTTCGCCGTCCTGGACGACGAGCCTGACCACGCCGGCGGCGGCACCCGTGCGGTGCCCGCCGGCGGCGCGCCCGAGATCCGGCTGGAGAACGTCACCGTGCGCTATCCGGGCCGCGAAACGGCGGCGCTGGAGGACGTCTCGCTCACCATCTCCCCCGGCGAGCGCGTCGCCCTGGTCGGCGAGAGCGGCGGCGGCAAGAGCACGCTGCTGCACCTCGTGCTCGGATTCGTCCAGCCGTCCTCCGGCCGGATCCTCATCGACGGGACCGACCTGCGGGAGCTCGACCTGGCGCGGTGGCGGGCGCGGCTGGCGTTCGTGGCGCAACGCCCGCACCTGTTCGCCACGTCGGTGGCCGACAACATCCGGCTCGGCGCCCCCACGGCGTCCCTGGACGACGTCCGCAGGGCCGCCGCGGCGGCGCACGCCGACTTCGTCGAGGACCTGCCTGAGGGGTTCGACACGGTGCTGGGCGAGCGCGGCACGAACCTGTCCGCCGGCCAGCGCCAGCGCGTCGCCCTGGCCCGCGCCTTCTGCCGCCCCGCCGCCTCCGTGCTGCTCCTGGACGAGCCCACGGCCCGCCTCGACGGCCGCAGCGAGGCCGCGGTGGTGACGGCCACCGCCGAGCTGGCTCAGGACCGTACGGCCGTCATCGTCGCGCACCGGCCCGCCATGATCGATCTGGCCGACCGCGTCATCCGCGTCCACGACGGCCGCATAGTCTCCGACACTGGGCTCCGCGTGGAAGGGAGCAGGCCGTGAAGCGGCGCATCGGGTTGCGCGTGTGGTGGGCGGTGCTGGCCGGGTCGGCGGCCGACCTCGCCGGGCTCGGGCTCATCGCCGCCGCCGCCTGGCTCATCACGCGGGCGGCCGAGCAGCCGCCGCTGGCCGCGCTGAGCGTGGCGATCGTGGCGACGCGGGCGTTCGCCACCGGCAAGGGCGTCTTCCGCTACGCAGAACGCCTCACCGGCCACGACGTCGCCCTGCGCGCCCAGGCGGGCACCAGGGAGGACCTGTACGAGGCCCTCATCCCGCCCCAGCGTCCCCGCCACGGCGGCGCCGACCTGCTGAGCCGGATGGTGGACGACACAGAGGCCGTGCAGGACCTGCTGGTCCGCTGCCTCCTGCCGGCCGCCGCGGCGGCGATGGCCGGGCTCGCGGCCGTGGTCATCGGCCTGACGATCCTGCCGGTGGCGGCGCTGGTGCTGGTGGCGGGCCTGGTGCTGGCCGGGGTGCTGCTGCCCGCAGGCACGGCCGCCGCGGCCCGCCGCTGGTCGGCGCGGATCGCGCCGGCGCGGGCGGCGCTGGCGGGCCGGGTGGCCGACCTGGTGCACGGCTCGGCCGACCTGGCCGCGTACGGGGCCGACGACGCCGCCCTGGACCGGGCGCGGGCGGCCGACGAAGCCCTGGCCGCGCTCGAACGCCGCCAGTCCCGCGTGCACGCCGCCGCCCTGGCCGGCGGCACCCTGCTGCAGGGCCTCACGGTGGCCGCGGTGGTGCTGCTGGCCCAGGCGGCGGGCGTCGGCTCCGTCGGCACGGCGGTGCTGGCCCTGACCGGCCTGGTGGCGTTCGAACCCGTGCTGCCCCTCGCGGCGGCGGGCGAGCGGATGGCGGGCATCACGGCCGCGCTGCGGCGCCTGCGCGAGGTGCGCTCCTCGGCCCCCGCCGTCACCGAGCCCGCCGCCCCCGCGCCCCGCCCCGAGGCCCCGCTCACCATCGAGATCGACGACCTGGTGGTCCGCCACCCGGCGAGCGGGGAGCGGGCGGCGCTGGACGGGGTGTCGCTGCGGGTCGCGCCTGGGCGGCGGGTGGCGATCGTCGGGCCCAGCGGCGCGGGCAAGAGCACGCTGCTGGCCGCCCTCATGCGCCTGGCCGAGCCCGAGTCGGGCAGCATCCGGGTCAACGGCGTGGACCTGCGCGACCTGGCGGGCGACGACGTACGGGAGCTCATGACGGGCCTCACCCAGGACCCGTACATCTTCCGCGCCAGCCTGCGCGACAACCTGCGCCTGGCCGGCCCCGGTGCGGACGACGAGCGGCTGCTGCGGGCGGTGCGCGACGCCCGGCTGGACGGCTGGGTCGAGCGGACCGGCTGGGAGACCGAGCTGGGCGAGGACGGCAGGACGGTGTCGGGTGGCCAGCTGCAGCGGCTGGCGCTGGCCAGGGCCCTGCTCTACGACCCGCCCGTGCTGCTGCTCGACGAGCCCGCCGAGGCGCTCGACGAGGAGACGGCCGACCGGCTGATGGACGATCTGCTGGACGTCACCCGCGACCGCACGACCCTCCTGGTGACCCACCGGCTCAAGGGCCTGGAGTCGGTCGACGAGGTGATCGTGCTGGAGGACGGCAGGGTGACGCAGCGCGGCCGGCACGACGAGCTGGTGCGCGTGCCCGGCTATTACCGCGACCTCTGGGAGGCGGAGGTCCTCACCCGGCGGTGACGTACCCGTGCCCGCGGGTTGTGTTGGCGACGCAATCAAGTTTACGATGCAAACCACTCTACATAATCGAGGAGTTTGCATGGTCGACGACGAGGAGCGCGTCCCCACGCCCGAGGAGATGCTGCGGGTCATCGAGGAGCAGAGCCACGCCACGACGAAGTGGCTGCACGGCGATCCGCGCCTGCTCTACGTCCCGTGGGGGGTCGCCTGGCTGCTCGGCTTCGCCGCCCTCTTCCTGCACTACGGGCTCGACGGCCGCCCCTACGTGGCGATCACGCAGATGCAGGCGGTGGGCGTGCTGCTGGCGGCCATGCTCGTCGCCGGCGCGGTCTCCGCGTACGGGATCGTCAAGATGAACAAGCTGGTGCGCGGCGACACCTCGGCCAGAGGCGTGATGTACGGCTACGCCTGGCTGGCCGGCATGGTGCTGGTGACGATCATCGCGATCCGGCTGAGCCCGCAGCTGCCCGCGGCGGAGCGCGGCCTGCTGTGGGCGGGCGGCTCGCTCCTGGTGGTGGCGCTGCTCTACATGCTCGGCGGCGCGATCTGGCTCAACTGGCCGATGTTCTTCATCGGCGGCTGGACGGCCGGCGTCAACGCGCTCGGCGTGCTGCTCGGCACGGGCCTGCACGCGCTGCTGACGGCGGTCCTGCTGGGCGGCGGGTTCATCGCGGCGGGGCTGTGGCTGTGGCGGAGGCAGCGCGGGTGAGCGAGGACACGCCCCGGGGCCCCGGCGGGCTGCCCGAACTCGATCCGGTGATCCACGCCCAGGCACGGCTGCGCGTGGTGGCCGCGCTCAACGTGCTGGCCGACGGCGACGAGATGGCCTTCAACTCGATGAAGGAGCTGCTCGGCATGACGGCGGGCAACCTGTCGGTGCACCTCACCAAGCTGGAGGACGCCGGCTACGTCCGCATCACCAAGACGCACAAGGGCCGCACCCCCGTCACGTACGTGGCGCTGACCAAGCGCGGACGGCTGGCCTTCGAGGAGTACACCGCGGCGATCCGCGCCCTGCTGGACAACGCTGGAGGAGTGCGATGACGGTCCTGGCCCGCGCGTCCGAGGTCACCCGCCGCTACGGCGACGTGGTGGCGCTCGACGGCGTCTCACTCGACATCGGGGCAGGTGAGCTGGTCGGCCTGCTGGGCCCCAACGGCGCCGGCAAGTCCACCCTGATCAACCTGCTGGTCGGGCTGCGCCGGCCGACGTCCGGCACGGTCGAGCTGCTCGGCGGCTCGCCGCTCGACCCGGTGACGCGGCGCCGCATCGGCGTGACCCCGCAGGAGACGGGGCTGCCCGAGTCGCTGCGGGTCGGCGAGGTGGTCGACTTCGTCCGCGCGCACTACCCCCACCCGGTCGGCGGGCCTGAGCTGCTCGACCGCTTCGGGCTCGGCGACCTCGCGAAGCGGCAGGTGGGCGGCCTGTCGGGCGGGCAGCGGCGGCGGCTGGCGGTGGCGCTGGCGTTCGCGGGCGACCCGCGGCTGGTCGTCCTCGACGAGCCGACCACCGGGCTCGACGTGGAGGCCAGGCACGCCCTGTGGGCGGGCGTCAGGGCGTACCACGAGGACGGCGGCACGGTGCTGCTGACCAGCCACTACTTGGAGGAGATCGAGGCGCTGGCCCAGCGGGTGGTGGTGATGGGCGGCGGCCGGGTGCTCGCCGACGACACCGTGAGCGCGATCCGCGGCATGGTGGGCGTGCGCCAGGTCTCGCTGGTGGCCGAGCGGCTGCCCGAGCTGCCCGGCGTGCTCGGCAGCGAACTGGTGGACGGCCGCACCACGCTGGTCACCACCGACCCCGACCGGCTGGTGATCGAGCTCGTACGCAGCGGCGCGCCGTTCTCCGGCCTGGAGATCAGGCCGACCACCCTCGAAGAGGCGTTCCTCACCATCACCGCGAAGGAGTCGGCCCATGTCTAGCCTGGTCGCCGCGCACACCAGGATCCTGCTGCTCGAACAGCTGCGGGTCCCCATCGGCCTCGCGGCGGGCGCGTTGTTCCCCGCGGTCGCGCTGGCGGCGTTCGTCGTGCCGTTCGCGGGCGACGACCCGCGGGCGGCCACGATGGCGACGGCGTCGCTGACGCTCTTCGGCGCGATGTCGCAGGCGATCATCGGGCTGTCCGTCACGGTGGCGCAGGACCGCGAGCAGCCCTGGAACCCCTACGTCCGCACGCTGCCCGCCGGCCCGTTCCCCCGCTTCGCCGGGCGCATCCTCGCGATGCTCGCCCAGATGGTGCTCGCGGTGGTGCCGGTGCTGCTGGTGGCGGCGCTGTTCACCGCGGCCGCCATCACGCCGCTGGGGCTCCTCGCGGGCCTGGCGACGCTGCTCGCCGGCGTGGTGCCGTTCATGCTGATGGGGTTGTTCATCGGCTTCCTGCTGACCGCGAAGGCGACGATCGCGGTGTCGCAGCTGCTGTTCTTCCCGATGGGCGTGCTCGGCGGGCTGCTGCTGCCGCCCCAGATCCTGCCCGGCTTCCTGGAGGCGGTCTCGCCGTTCACGCCGGCGCGCGGGGTGGCCGAGCTCCTGTGGGCGGTGACGGCGGGCACCACGCCCGGCGTGGTGCCGCTGGTCTCGCTGGCCGCCTGGACGGTGCTGGCGGCGGCGGGGGCCGTGTGGGCGTACCGGCGGGACGAGGGCCGGCGCTTCGCCTAAGGGGAAATGTCGCGGAAAAGGGGGTGTGCCGCCGAGTCCGCAGCGATCTCGACGGCACACCCGCTCATGAGGGGGTCCTGATGTTACGCGTTCTCCGCAAGGGTGACGTCGACCTCGTGGCTCTCGCCGTCCCTCATATATGTGATCTTGACCTCTTGGCCCGGTTTGAAACCTCTGACCTGCCCGACAACCGTATCGCCTCCGTCAACCGTCTTGTCGCCGATCTTCGTGATCAGGTCGCCTTGCTGCAGTCCGGCCTTCTCCGCCGGGCTGCCCGGCGAGACCTGCCTGACCAGCGCCCCTGCCACGTCGCCGGTGGCGTCGGTGACGCTCACGCCGAGCCAGGCGTGGGTGACCTTGCCGCTGCTGATGAGCTGCTCGGAGACCTGCTTGGCGGTGTTGACCGGGATCGCGAAGCCGACGCCGCCGCCCGCCGCGTCGGAGGCGATGGCGGTGTTGATGCCGACCAGCTCCCCGGCCGCGTTGACCAGCGCGCCGCCGGAGTTGCCCGGGTTGATCGAGGCGTCGGTCTGGATCGCGCCGCCGATCGTGGTGGGCGCGCTCTGGTTGTCCTGCGGCCAGCCGGGCGGCAGCTGCCTGCGCTGGTCGTCGCCGAGGTTCAGCGTACGGTCGAGCGCGCTGACGATGCCGGCCGTGACCGACCCGTCGAGGCCGAGCGGGCTGCCGATGGCCAGCACCGGGTCGCCCACCTTGAGCTGGTCGCTGTCGCCCAGCGTGGCCTTGGTCAGCCCCGAGACGCCCTCCGCCCTGATGACGGCCAGGTCGGTGGCCGGGTCGGTGCCGACGACGGTGGCCTTGGCGGTCTTGCCGTCGCTGAACTTGACGCTCATCTGGCCACCCTGGCCCGCCCCCACGGCCACGTGGTTGTTGGTCAGGATCAGGCCGTCCTCCGACAGCACCACGCCGGAGCCCTCACCGCTCTGCCCCTGGATCATCACGACCGTGGGCTGCACCTTGGCCGCCACTTCCGCCACCGTGAGCTGGTCGGACGCCGACTTGAAGACCGGGCTCGGGGCGCTGGGGCCGCTGCTGGCGACCGGCTCCGGCTGGAACGAGGTGGCGACGACGGCCCCGACGACACCGCCGCCGACGGCCATGGCGGCCATGGCGAGAGCCGCGATGGCCTTCTGGCCGACGGTGAAGCGCTGCTTCTTGGGTTGCGCCGGCGGTGGCGGCACCTCCATGACGATCGTCTCCCGCCGGGGGAAGCCCCCGGCGGCCGGTGGGGTGGCGCCGAACTGGCTCCACCCACCGGTGTCCCGCTGCTCGGGACCCTGCTCGTGAGGCTCGTTCGCGTTCATCCTGTCATCTCCCTCGAATCCCTCTGCCTCAAGGGTGTCAAGACTGTCGTAAGAGCAGGTTAAGGGGCGGATTGCGGGGGCACGCCACGCCCTGATGCGACCCTTATCGATCGAGGTCGCGCCGGGCGTGGGGCTCGCAGAAAAATATTTGAGATTTCTACCGCTTCGCGGGCCAGTACTCGTCCTTGAGCAGCCGCTTGTAGAGCTTGCCGGTCGGATGGCGGGGCAGCTCGGCACGGAAGTCCACCGACTTGGGGCACTTGTAGTGGGCGAGGTGCTCGCGGCAGTACGCGATCAGCTCCGCCTCCAGCTCCGGCCCCGCCTCCGCCATGGAAACCGGCTCGACCACGGCCTTGACCTGCTCGCCCATCTCCTCGTCCGGCACGCCGAACACCGCCACGTCGGCCACCTTCGGGTGCACCGACAGCACGTTCTCGGCCTCCTGCGGGTAGATGTTCACGCCGCCCGAAATGATCATGTACGAGCGGCGGTCGGTCAGGTAGAGGAAGCCGTCCTCGTCGAGATAGCCGATGTCGCCCAGCGTGGTCCAGCCCCTGCCCTGCGGGTCCTGGGCGGAGCGGGTCTTGTCGGGGTCGCCGTGGTACTCGAAGCGGCCGCCGTTCTCGAAGTAGATGGTGCCGTGCTCGCCGGGCGGCAGGTCGTCGCCGTTCTCGTCGCAGATGTGCACGACGCCGAGCAGCGAGCGGCCGACCGTGCCCTTGTGGGCCAGCCAGTCATCGGGGCCGGCATAAAGGAAGCCGTTGCCTTCGGTGCCCGCGTAGTACTCGTGGACGATCGGGCCCCACCACTCCATCATCTGCTCCTTGACCGGGACGGGGCAGGGGGCGGCGGCGTGGATGGCGTACCGGAGGGAGGAGACGTCGTACTTGTCCCTGACCTCCTGCGGCAGCTTGAGCATCTTGATGAACATCGTCGGCACGAGCTGCGAGTGCGTGACCGCGTACTGCTCGACCGCCGCCAGGTACCGCTCGGGGTCGAAGCGCTCCATGACCACCACGGTCGCGCCGAGCCGCTGGAAGGACATGCAGTAGCGCAGCGGCGCCGCGTGGTAGAGCGGGGCCGGCGAGAGGTAGACGCTGCCGGACGACGGCGCGAACAGGCCCTGGATGAGCCTCAGCAGCATGCCGGGCTCCTCCAGCGGGCCGTGCGAGGCGGGCACCTTGACACCCTTGGGGCGGCCGGTGGTGCCGGAGGAGTAGAGCATGTCGGCGCCCGTGCACTCGTCCTCGATGGGGGTGGCGGGGTGCTCGGCGACGGCCTGCTCGTACGAGGTGAAGCCCTCGGCCTCGCCGCCGAGCATGAGCCGCAGCTCGACGCCCGGCGTGCCCGCGGCGACGGAGGCGGCGACGGCGGCCAGGTCCGCGCTGGAGATGAAGACCCGGGCGCCGCAGTTGGAGACGATGTAGGCCAGCTCGTCGGCCTGCAGCCGGGAGCTGATCGGCGTGTAGTACAGGCCCGCGCGGTGCGCGGCCCAGGCGACGGCCAGGAAGAGCGGGTGGTTGGCCAGCATGAAGGCGACGTGGTCGCCGGGACGCAGGCCGGCGGCGCGGAAGAGGTGGGCCAGCCGGTTCGACTCCTCGTCCAGCTCGCGGTAGGTGACGACCTGCCCGGAGCCCGCCATGATCACAGCGGGCTTGTCGGGGGTGACTGCTGCGATGGCTCCCGGGTACATGAACAGAACAGTATTCGGTCACTCGCCCGGCGCGCCAGAACCGGCGCGGCCCCCTGTCGCGGGGGCCGCGAGCGGCCTCACCCGGCCGTCACCCGGCCGTCACCCGGCCGTCACTCGGCTGGGAGGACCGAGCCCTGGTACTTCTCCTTGATGAAGTCCTTGACCTTCTGGTCCTGCAGCAGCTTGCCGAGGGTGACGATGTTCGCGTCCTTCTCATGGCCATTCGGGACGACCAGGCCGTTGACGTACGGGTTGCCCTCGGTCTTCTCCAGCACCAGCGCGTCGGAGGCGGGCTTGAGACCGGCCTCCAGGGCGTAGTTGCCGTTGATGACCGCGGCGTCCACGTCCTCGAGCGAGCGCGGGAGCTGCGCCGCCTCCAGCGGCTTGAACTGCAGGTTCTTCGGGTTCTGCGCGACGTCGCGCTCGGTCGCGGCGGTGCCGGCGCCCTCCTTGAGGGTGATCACGCCGTTGTCGGCGAGCAGCTTGAGCGCGCGGCCCAGGTTGGTGGCGTCGTTGGGCAGCGCCACGGTGGCGCCGCTCGCCAGCGCCGACACGTCGGTGATCTTCTTGGAGTACAGGCCGAGCGGCTCCAGGTGGACGCCGGCGACGAAGGTCAGGTTCGTGCCCTTGCTCTTGTTGAAGTCGTCGAGGTACGGCCGGTGCTGGAAGTAGTTGGCGGTCAGCTTGCCCTCTTCGAGCTGCACGTTCGGCTGCACGTAGTCGGTGAACTCGACGACTTCCAGCTTGAGTCCGGCGGCCGGGGCGAGGTTGTCCTTGACGAAGTTCAGGATCTCCGCGTGCGGCACCGGGTTCACGCCGACCTTGAGCACCGTGTCCGCTGACTCGGCCGTGTCGTTCGTCGCGGACTGCGACGTGCCGCATGCGGCGAGCGACAGAGCCAGCGCGACAGCACCCACAAAGCGGTGAATTTTCATGATTTTTCCTTACTTGTGCGATAGGCGCCGAGCGACCCAGTCGCCCAGGCTCTGCAGGAGTTGCACGATGACGAGCAGCAGCACGACCGTGACGATCATCAGGAGCGTCTCGAACCGCTGGTAGCCGTACCGGACGGCCAGGTCGCCCAGCCCGCCGCCACCGAGCGTGCCGGCCATGGCGCTGTAGCCGATGAGCGCCACCACGGTCACGGTCAGGCCCGCGACCAGGCCGGGCAGCGCCTCGGGCAGCAGGACCTTGCGCACGATCGCGGTCCTGCTCGCGCCCATGGCCTGCGCGGCCTGCACGACGTCCGTGCCGACCTCGCGCAGTGCGGTCTCGACCAGCCGGGCGAAGAACGGCACCGCGCCGGCGGTCAGCGGCACCACGAACGCGGCCGTCCCGATGGTGGTCCCGACGACGAGCCGGGTGAACGGGATGATCGCGATCATCAGCACGATGAACGGCAGCGAGCGCCCCACGTTCACCACGAACCCGAGCGCGGACTTCAGCGCCGGCAGCGGCCGCAGCCCGTCACGGTCGAACACCACCAGCGCCACGCCCAGCGGCAGCCCGAGCAGCAACGTGAACAGCGTCGCCCAGCCGACCATCAGGCCCGTTTCCACCGTCGCCGGCCACAGCAGCGGCAGCATCTCTTCCCAGGTCACGCGGCCTCCCCCGCTTCCTCCACGATCAGCCCGCAGTCGCTCAGGTACGCCAGCGCCGCCCGCCGGTCGGCGCCGTCGAGCGCCACCCGAAGCCGGCCCACCGAGCCGCCCGCGAGGTCCTCGATGGAGCCGCCGAGGATGCTGAGGTCCACCTCGAACTTGCGCACGACCTCCGACACCACGGGCTGGCGCGGGTCGCCGGTGAACGTCAGCGTCACCGAGCCGGCCGGGGCGGGCTCGGGCAGCGGGAAGATCTCCCTGGTCAGCCGGGAGCCGGGGGTCCTGATGAGGTCCGCGATGACGCCGGACTCCTCGATGCGGCCCTGCGCCATGATGGCGACCGAGTCGCAGACGCTCTTGACCACGTTCATCTCGTGGGTGATGAGCAGGATCGTCAGGCCCAGCTCCGCGTTGAGCCGCTTGAGCAGGGCGAGGATCGACTGCGTGGTGGCCGGGTCGAGGGCCGAGGTGGCCTCGTCCGACAGCAGCACCGACGGGTTGCCCGCCAGGGCCCTGGCGATGCCGACGCGCTGCTTCTGGCCGCCCGACAGCTGGTGCGGGCGGTCCTTGCCGCGCCCCGCCAGGCCGACCAGCTCGAGCAGCTCGGTCACCCGGCGCTCGCGCTCGTCCCTGGGCACGCCCATGACCTCCAGCGGGAAGGCCACGTTCCCGGCGACCGTGCGCGAGGACAGCAGCGCGAAGTGCTGGTGGATCATGCCGATGCGCTGCCTGGCGCGGTTCAGGTCGCGGTCGCCGAGCGCGGTCATGTCCTGCCCCGCGACGGTGACGGTGCCCGCTGTGGGGCGTTCGAGCAGGTTGACGCAGCGCAGCAGCGTGCTCTTGCCGGCGCCGCTCTGGCCGAGCACGCCGTAGATCTCGCCTTCGCGCACGTGCAGGTCGACGCCGTCGAGCGCGACGGTCTCGCCGTACTGCTTGCGCAGGCCGGAAGCCTGGATCACGGAGAATCCCCACGACTGAGGGCGGCCGCGTGGCGGGCCGCGGAAACGGACATCCTTGGGAAGGCAGCGCGGGTCGGCGCTTCGAGAGGTCAGCGCGTGCCGGGGTGGAAGGGCAGGTGGCTCAGCCTGCGCAGCACGAAACCGGGTGTGATCATGACGACCTTCGAGACATCGAGGAACGGGCGGTGGGTCTGTTCTAGCGGGCCGGCATTCGCCCCATACGCATGCCGCGACACGCGGCGCCCATGGGGACGCAGCGAGCGGTCGCGTATGCCTCGTTCACGCCCGTCCTAACGATGGTGACATTTTCCGCTATTCCCCGTCTCCTGAGTGAGATACGTCACGACCTGCGAACATGACCGTCCCGCCGTACCCCAGGAGGCCGGGTACGGCGGGACGGCCGCTCGTGGCGGGGGACGCCGCTGTCAGGCGGCGACCGTGGTGGCCACCTCGGCCGGGCTGAGCGCGATGTCGAGGACCTCGCGCACGTCGCTCACCGTGTGGATGGTCAGCTCGTCGCGGACCTCCTGCGGCACGTCGTCCAGGTCGGGCTCGTTGCGGGCCGGGATGAGCACGGTCGTGATGCCGGCCCGGTGGGCCGCGAGCAGCTTCTGCTTGACGCCGCCGATCGGCAGCACCCGCCCGGTCAGCGAGATCTCGCCGGTCATCGCGACGTCGTTGCGGACCAGCCGCCCGGACAGCAGCGAGGCCAGCGCCGTGGTCAGCGTCACGCCGGCGGACGGGCCGTCCTTCGGCACGGCGCCGGCCGGGAAGTGCACGTGGACCGAGCGGTCCTTCAGCGCGGTGACCGGCAGCTCCAGCTCCGCGCCGTGGGAGCGCAGGTAGGACAGCGCGATGCGGGCCGACTCCTTCATCACGTCGCCGAGCTGGCCGGTGAGCGTGAGCCCCGTCTCGCCGGTCTCGGGGTCGGCGAGGGACGCCTCGACGTAGAGGACGTCTCCCCCGGCTCCGGTCACGGCCAGGCCGGTCGCCACGCCGGGCACGGACGTGCGCTGCTTGGCCTCGGGCAGCGACGACTCGGGCACGAACCTCGGCCGCCCGAGGTAGCCCACCAGGTCGTCACCGCCCACGGTGACGGGCAGCTCGTCCTTGGCCGCGACCTTGCGCAGGATGCGCGCCACCGACCGCTCCAGCGAGCGCACGCCCGCCTCGCGCGTGTACTCGGCGGCCAGCCTGCGCAGCGCCGCCTCCTCGACCGTGACCTCCTCGGCCGTCAGCCCGGCCAGCTCGCGCTGCCTGGGCAGCAGGTGGTCGCGGGCGATGGCGACCTTCTCGTCCTCGGTGTAGCCGTCGAGCGTGACGACCTCCATGCGGTCGAGCAGCGGCCCGGGGATGGCCTCCAGGACGTTGGCGGTGGCCAGGAACAGCACGTCGGACAGGTCGAGCTCGACCTCGAGGTAATGGTCGCGGAACGTGTGGTTTTGAGCCGGGTCGAGGACCTCCAGCAGCGCGGCCGTGGGGTCGCCGCGGTAGTCGGCGCCGACCTTGTCGACCTCGTCGAGCAGCACGACCGGGTTCATCGAGCCGGCCTCGCGGATGGCGCGGACGACGCGGCCGGGCAGGGCACCGACGTAGGTGCGGCGGTGGCCGCGGATCTCGGCCTCGTCGCGTACGCCGCCGAGCGCCACCCGGACGAACTTGCGGCCCATCGCGCGCGCCACGGACTCGCCCAGCGACGTCTTGCCGACTCCGGGAGGGCCGGCCAGCGCCAGCACGGCGCCGCTGCGCCGGCCGCCCACCACGCCGAGCCCCTTGTCCTGGCGGCGCTTGCGCACGGCCAGGTGCTCGATGATGCGGTCCTTGACGTCGGCGAGACCGGTGTGGTCGGCGTCGAGCACGGCGCGCGCGCCGGTCAGGTCGTAGTTGTCCTCGGTGCGCTCGTTCCACGGGATGTCCAGCACGGTGTCGAGCCAGGTGCGGATCCAGCCGGTCTCGGGCGACTGCTCGGAGGTGCGCTCGAGCTTGTCGACCTCCTTGAGCGCGGCTTCGCGTACCTTGCCGGGCAGGTCGGCGGCCTCGACGCGGGCGCGGTAGTCCTCCTCCTCGCTCTCGGCGGCGTCGCCGTTGAGCTCCTTCAGCTCCTTGCGGATGGCGCTCATCTGCTGGCGCAGCAGGAACTCGCGCTGCTGCTTCTCCATGCCCTCCTGGACGTCCTTGCGGATCGTCTCGGCGACGTCGAGCTCGGCCAGGTGCTCGCGGGACCACTCGATGAGCCGGGCCAGCCGCTCGGCCGGGTCGGCCTGCTCCAGCAGCTCGACCTTCTGCGCGGTGGTGAGCCAAGGGGTGTAGCCGGAGCTGTCGGCCAGCACGGAGGGGTCGTCGATCTGGTTGACCTGGTCGACCACCTGCCAGGCGCCGCGCTTCTGCAGGATGGTGGTGGCCAGCGCCTTGTACTCCTTGGCCAGCTCCTGGGCGCGCTCGCCGGCGGCGACGGTGTCGATGCTCTCGGCCTCGACCCACAGTGCGGCGCCTGGGCCGGTGGTGCCGGTGCCCACGCGGACGCGGTCGACGCCGCGTACGACGGCGGCGGGCTCACCGCCCGGCAGCCTCCCGACCTGCTCGACGACGGCCCTGACGCCGATCGCGCCGTAGCGGCCGTCTATGCGGGGAACGAGGAGGACCCGTGGCTTGTTGCCACCGGATGCACGGGCCGCCTCTATCGCAGCGCGCACCTCGGAGTCGGACAGGTCCAGCGGAACCACCATGCCCGGCAGGACGACGGCGTCGTCGAGCGGCAGGACCGGGAGGATCAAGCTCTCACTCATGCGAACTCCAAAGGGTTGAGTTATACCGACTCAATTCATCGGAGCCGCGCATTGTTCCCTTCCTTGCCGATGTTCGCTCACGGCGATCGTAATGGTGTAAGCCATACCTTAGGGTGACCAAGGATCAAACCCTGGTGTGACGACGCCCGGCAACCCCCTCTTCTACTCTTGAGCAGGCGTTTTCCCTGCCTCTTCGTTGCTCACCGGAGGGCGGGGCCGGACCAGGCGGGGGGTGTCGTGAGCGAAGGGGTGGTGCGGCGGGCGACGGGGGCGGTGGTGCGGCCGCTCAAGCTCGCCCTCTACCGAGGCGACGCCGATGCGCCGCCCGCCCGGCGCAGGCTTACCTTCCGGGTGCCGGAGTGGCTGTGGCCGGCGATCCCGGCGCGCACCTTCAACCTGGTGCAGGTCGCGGACCTGGTGCTGGCGCTCGCTCTCTACGCGCTGACCGTCTCCATGATGCTCGACTGGAACGCCGAGGCCGCCTTGCTCTGGCCGCACGGCGGCACCCGGGCGCCCATCCTCGACGCCTATGCCTACCTGGCCGCGCTCGGCGTCGCGCTCCCCGTGGCGCTGCGCGACCGGTGGCCGCTGGCCGCCTGGCGGGTGGCCGCCGGGGCGATGCCGCTCGTGGTGTGGGTCGACGGCGGCCTCGACTCCGGCCCGCCGCCCTACCCGTGGACGACGGTGGTCGGCTACCTGGTGGTGCTCTACTCGGTCGCCGTGCGCTGCGAGCGGCGGATCACGGTGGGCGTGTGGGTGGTCACGATGCCGGCCGCGTGGATCATCCACCCCGACTCGATGCCACTGGCTGGCGTGTTCGTGACGATCGCGGCGGCGTTCGGCTACAACGTACGCGTGCGGCGCAGCGCCACGGCCAAGCTCCTCGAGGAGGAGCGGCGCGTCAAGGCGGCCGAGAGCGCGCAGGCGGTGCTGGAGGAGCGGGCCCGCATCGCCCGCGAGCTGCACGACGTGGTCGCCCACCACATGTCGGTGATCGCCATCCAGGCCGAGGCGGTGCCGCTCAAGGCCGCGGGCGACCCGGCCCGGCTGGAGGCGGGGCTGGCCGAGATCCGAGGGCTCTCTCTCGAGGCGATCGCGCAGCTGCGCCAGGTCCTGGGCGTACTACGCGACCCCTCAGGGCGGGCCGACACCGCGCCGCAGCCGGGCCTCGACCGCGTCGACGAGCTGATCGCCAACGCCCGCGCGGCCGGGCTGGCGGTGCTGGTCAGGCGGAGCGGGGAGCTCGGTGGGCTGCCGTCGGCGGTGGAGCTGTCGGCGTACCGGATCGTGCAGGAATCGCTGTCGAACGTCATGCGCCACGCCCCAGGCGCCGCCGTCGCACTGGACATCACCACAGACCCGGACGCACTCCACCTCACCATCGCGAACGGCCCCAGCCCAACCCGCCGCAACGCGACCCACAAGCCACCGCGCCCCACATCGCCGGCCACGGAGGACGAAGTGGATGGCGGGGATGGCGGGGACCGCGAGCCCGGAAGTGAAGGCGGCCCCGCCACGGGCGCATCGGGCAGAACGGGCGCCCTGGACGACACACTCGGCGGCGGCGAACCGGGCGGCGCGGGTGGCCTGGGCGACACCGCCGGCCTGGACCACACGAGCGCAGCGGGCCAGAGGAACAGCGGGGACGGTCGGGGCGGTGAGGTTGCGCGGGTGGCTGCGAGCGGGGGTGGGCAGGGGCTCGTCGGGATGCGGGAGCGGGCGGCGTTGCTGGGTGGGACGCTGGAGGCGGGTCCGGTGCCCGGTGGCGGGTTCGAGGTGCGGGCCACGTTACCGATCGCGGGGAGGGAGAGCGCGTGATCAGGGTGCTGATCGCGGACGACCAGGGCATGGTGCGCACCGGGTTCACGGTGTTCCTGAGCGGCCAGCCGGACATCGAGGTGGTGGGCGAGGCGGCCGACGGGCGCGAGGCCGTCGAGCGGGCCGCCGAGCTCAAGCCCGACGTGGTGCTGATGGACGTCCGCATGCCGCACATGAACGGCCTGGAGGCCACCAGGGAGCTGATGGCCCGGGGCGGCGCGACCAAGGTGCTCATCCTGACCACGTTCGACCTCGACGACTACGTCTACGAGGCGCTGCGGGCGGGGGCGAGCGGGTTCCTGCTCAAGGACGCGTCGGCGGCTCAGCTCGCGGAGGCCGTCCGCGTGGTCGCCGCCGGTGAGGCGCTCATCGCGCCGGCCATCACCAAGCGGCTCATCACCGAGTTCGCCCGGCTCGGCTCCCCTCGCCCGGTGCCGGGCCGGCGGCTCGACGAGCTGACCGAACGGGAGACCGAGGTGCTCCTGCTGGTCGCCCAGGCGCTGTCCAACCAGGAGATCGCGGAGAAGCTGTTCGTGGCCGAACAGACGGTCAAGACGCACGTGGGCCGCGTCCTGATGAAACTCGGCCTGCGCGACCGCGCCCAGGCCATCGTCTTCGCCTACGAGAGCGGCCTGGTCCGCCCCGGCGAGTAACTCCTGGGACGGACGGCAGAACCGCGCGACCTCCAGGCGCTGACACCGGCCTGAGCCGACCCCGAGAGGCGAACACCGTGGCCGCTGCCGAGGGGATCCGGGTGGGAGCTCTGGGAGAGCAGGCGGGGTCGGGCGGTCACCAGGCCGGGTCGGGCGGTCACCAGGCCGGGTCGAGTGGTTGCCAGGGCGGGTCGGGTGTTTTCCAGGGCGGGGTCAGGTCGTACAGTCGGCGGGTGGATCCTGTTGAGCTTTTTCATCAGGTGGCGGCCACCGTGCCTGCCTACGGCGCGTTTCTTGCCGAGCATCACGTCGATCCGGCGAAGGTGACGACGCCGACCGCGTTCGCGGCGTTGCCGATGACGACCAAGGATGGTTATACCCGTCGGTATCCACTCCCCGATCTGTGCAGGGGCGGGGTGATCGGGGACATGATCGCGGTGTCGTCGGGGTCCACCGGGGAGCCGTCGTTCTGGCCGCGGTCGGTGGCGGATGAGCGGGTGATCGCGGATCGGTTCGCGGAGGTGTTCGACGCGTTCGGTGCGCGGGAGCGGCGGACGCTGGCGGTCGTGTGCTTCGCTCTCGGCACCTGGGTGGGCGGGCTGTTCACGGTGAGCTGCTGCCGGCATCTGGCCGAGCGCGGCTATCCGGTCACGGTGGTGGCGCCGGGGACCGACCGGCGGGAGATCCGGCGGGTGCTGCCCGAGCTGGCCCCGCACTTCGACCAGGTCGTGCTGCTGGGTTACCCGCCGTTTCTCAAGAACGTGATCGACACCGAGGACCTGCCGTGGCACGCGTGGGACCTCAAGCTGGTGACGGCGGGCGAGGTGTTCAGCGAGGAGTGGCGGGCGCTGGTGGCCGAGCGGGCGGGCATCGCCGACCCGTTGCGGGGCATCGCCTCCCTGTACGGCACCGCCGACGCGGGCGTCCTGGGCAACGAGACGCCGCTGTCGGCGGAAATCCGGCGGTTCCTGGCGGCCAGGCCGGAGACGGCGCGGGAGTTGTTCGGCGAGTCGCGGTTGCCGACCCTCGTCCAGTACGACCCCGGGGTGCGGTACTTCGAGGAGCACGAGGGGACGCTGCTGTTCTCGGGGGACAACGGTGTGCCGCTGATCCGGTATCACATCGCGGATGAGGGTGGCGTGCTGCCGTACGACAGGCTCCTGTCGTTCGTCGGGGAGCGTGGGTTCACGCCGTCGGTGAGCGGCCCGGAGCGGCCGTTCGCGTACGTGTTCGGCCGCAGCCACTTCACGGTCTCCTTCTACGGCGCGAACGTCTACCCGGAGAACGTCGCGGTCGGTCTGGAGCAGCCGGAGGTGAGCGGGGCGGTGACCGGCAAGTTCGTGGTGGAGGTGGGCGAGGACGAGCGGCGCGACCGGTTCCTGACGGTCACGGTGGAGCTGATGCCGGGCGAGCGGCCGTCGGACGAGTTCGCCGACGCGGCGGGCGAGGCGATCCTGGGTCAGCTGCTCCGGCTGAACAGCGAGTTCGCCGCCTACGTGCCGGCTGACCGGCAGCGCCCGTTCGTCCGGTTGCGGGAGGCCGGCGACCCGGAGTACTTCCCTCCAGGTGCCAAACACCGCTATACCCGCTGACCGCCGGGAGGAGCCGGAGCGCCCCCACGCGGGTCAGTTCACCAGGGCGGCGGCGATGCGGTTCTCGGCCCACGGGACCATGAGGAAGCCGCGCTTGACCGTCAGCACCTGCACCCCGGCCGTCCACGACTGGATGCCCGGTACGGAGGCCAGGGTGCGGGAGGTGAAGTGGTGGAGGTCGGCGGTGGTGGGGACGATGACCTCGCAGATGAGCGAGGCCTGCCCCAGCACGGACGCGATCATGCGGACGCCGCGCTCGCCGGACAGCCGCTCGGCCACGCTGTCCTGCATGCTCGGCTCGACCGACAGCCAGAACAGGATCTCGGCCTCGTAGCCGAGCGCGGCGGCCGGGATGAACGCGGTGACGCTGGCGCACCCCCGGTCGAGCATGGCCTCCAGGCGCCGCCTTGCGGTGCTCTCGCTGATGCCGACGCGGCGGCCGACGGACTGGAAACCGGCCCGGCCGTCGTCGCGCAGCGCGGCCAGCACCTCGCGGTCGACGTCGTCGAGGTGCCCGCGCTCGCAGGTGTGGAGCGGCCTGGGCGTGGCGAACGCGGCCGCCTGGGGCCCGAGCAGGGGCGCGCTCCAGTCGTAGCTCACCTTGTACGTGTGCAGCACCAGGTCGGCGTTGCTCTGCTGCGCCCCCGGGATGGTCTGGACGAAGTCGACCAGCATCGAGTAGAGGTCGCGGTGCTTGGGCGCGACCAGCTCGAACACGATGTCGTAGCCCCCGGTGACGATGGTGACGTACCGGATGTCGGGGTTGGCGGCGAGCAGCCCCGCCACCCTGAGCTGGCTGCCGGGCGCGCAGGTCAGCCGGACGAGGAACACGTGGACCGGCCCTTCGTGCTCCAGGTGCGGCAGCACCGCGACCCGGGCCAGGCCGGCGCCGAACAGGTGCTGGGCCCGCCGCGCCACCGTCGTGGTGGAGGTGCCGATGAGCTGGGCGATGTCGGTCCAGCTCGCCCGGCCGTTCACGTGGAGCGCGGCGAGGATCTTGCGGTCGAGGTCGTCGAGATCTTCCATCGGGGGCATCATCGCGCGATCAGGGCCGTTCTCGCACCTGTCCTGAGCCACCGGTCAGGGCCCGGGCGAGGAAGTCGCGGACGGTGGCCTCCCACAGCTCGGCCTCCTCGACCTGCGGCGAGTGGCCGGACTTCTCGAAGATCCGCAGCTCGGAGCCGGGGATGAGGCGGGCGATGGTCTCGCTGCACTCGGGCGGCGTGATCCAGTCGTGCCGGCCGACGGTGATGAGGGTCGGCGCGGTGATACCGGGCAGCAGGTGCTTGATGTCGTAGTTCGGCTGGTTGTAAGCGAAGGCGTAGTTGTGCGTCTCGTAGTGGTACGGGGTGGCGGCCACGCGCTGCTCGACCTTGGCGGGGTCGTAGTCGTGGTCGTACAGGGGGAGGATCTCCCGCCAGCAGTCGCGCAGGTCGTCGTCGTCGCGCACGGTGCCCGCCATGATGCGGTCGAGCTTGTCGCGGTCGATCGCCACGCGGGAGGAGGCGGCGGCGTTGCGGATGGCGAGGTCCTGGTTGCCGTTGTCGGCCGAGGTGTCGCGCAGCACGACGGCGGAGACGCGGTCGGGGTGGCGGGCGGCGTACTCCATGGCGATGAAGCCGCCGTACGAGCCGCCGGCGATGACGACCTGCTCGGCGCCGATCCACTCGCGCAGCGCCTCGACGTCGGCCACCCACTGCTCGTGGGTGAACGGCCCGGTCAGGCCGCTCGCGCCGGAGCCTCTGGCGTCGAAGACGACCACCCGGTAGGCGTCGGCGAGGCGGCCGAAGCCGGCCTTGGGCTCGGCGAGCGAGCCGAGGCCTGGGGCGCCGTGGTGGGCGATGACGACGTTCTCGCCGTCGCCGAGTATTTCGACGTTGAGGCGGTTGCCGTTGATGTCGACGTGCACAGGGGTCCTCTCGGATGACCGTCAGATGACGATGTCGGTGAGCTCTCGGGGGTACGCGGTGAGCCGGCGTGGCCCCGACGCGGTGACGAGCACGGTGTCGGAGATGCGGTAGCCGGCGTGGCCCGGCACGTAGACGCCGGGCTCGCTGGACAGGATCATGCCGGGGGCGAGTTCGGTGGCGTCGCCGTCGGACAGCCACGGCGGCTCGTGGAAGCCGAGCCCGATGCCGTGCCCCTGGCGGTGGCGCAGGTGCTCGCCGTAGCCGGCCTCCTCGATGACGGCCAGGCAGCGGCGGTTGACCTCCTCGCAGGTGGCGCCGGGGACGAGCGCCTCGGTGCCGATCTCCTGCGCCTCGCGTACGGCCTCGTAGTAGCGGGCCTGCTCGGGGGTGGGCTCGCCGATGACGAACGTGCGCTCGCTCTCGACGAACCGGCCGCCGACGGCGCAGCCGAGGGAGAGCATGAACGTCTCCCCCGCCTTGAGCCGGTCGCCGCCGGGCAGGCGGTGGGGCTGGGCGGAGTTGGGGCCGCCGTAGACGAGGCCGCCGGTCAGCATGGGGACGACCACGACGTCCTCGTGGGAGGCGTACATGAGGCGGGAGCCGTAGGCGATGACGTGCCCGGCCAGCTCGGTCTCGGTGGGCAGTTCGCCGCCGTCCTCGACGGCCTGCCTGACCAGCTCGACGCCGGCCTCGATCATCCGGTCGGCGATGCGGGCGGCCTCCTCGTGCAGCGCGATCTCCTCGGGGAGCTTGCGCAGCCGCACCTGGCCGACGGCGTCGGAGACGCTCCACCGGGTCCCGGGGAACGCCGCCGCGAGCGCCGCCGTACGGCCGATGGAGGTGGAGGGCGCGTAGGCGGCCGTGGCGGGGGCCGGTACGTGCGCGGCGAGCACCGCGAACGGCGAGCGCACGCCGGGGAACTCGGGGTAGGCGCGGATCTCGGCCCTGGCGTCCTGGTCGGCGGCGTACTCGCGTTCGAGGTCGGGCACCAGCAGCACCGGGTCGCCGTCGAGCGGCAGCCAGCAGGCGACCGGCCGCTCGTTCGGGAAGTGGTGGAACCCGGTGAGGTAGGCGACGTCGAGCGGATCGTCGAGCAGGAGCGCCGACAGCCCGTCCGCGGCCATGCGGGCGCGTACCCGGTCGAGGGCGCCCGCGTAGAAGGAGGCGGGCAGCTTCTGGGAGAAGGTCATGTGTCGCTCCTGTGGTTGCGGGCGTCGTTGTAGGCCACGGACAGCAGCGTCGTGGACAGGACCAGCAGCAGGATCGCCAGCGACGGGAACAGCGTGGTCCACCAGGCGGAGGCGAGCGCGCCCGACTGCTGCGCCTTGTGCAGGATCGTGCCCCACGACCAGCTGTTGGGGTCGCCCAGGCCCAGGAAGGACAGCCCGGCCTCCGACAGCACGGCGCGGGAGGTGGTGAGCACGACGGACACGCCGACGACGGGGACGACGCCGGGCAGCAGGTGTTTGCGCACGATCCACAGCGACGAGCCGCCGACGACCTTGGCCGCCGACACGAACGGCATGGGCACGATCGCCAGCGCCTGCGAGCGCACCACGCGGGCCACCTCGGGCCAGCTGAACAGCGCGATCACCACGGCCAGCGTGCGCACGCTGGGCCCGGCCAGCGCCGCGACCAGGATCATCAGCGGCAGCACGGGCAGCGACAGCGACAGGTCGACCAGGACGCCGAGCGGGGTGTCCAGGCGGCGGAAGTACGCGGCGCTGACGCCGATGAGCAGGCCGATGACGATGGCGAGGACCGAGGCGCTGACCCCGACCGCCATGCTGACCCGCGTACCCCAGACGACCTGGGCGAACACGTCCTGGCCGATGTCGTCGGTGCCGAACCAGTGGGCCGCGGACGGTGGCTGGGAGGTGTCGGCGCCGTACCCTTCGGGGAAGGGCGCGATGAGCGGCGCGAAGATCGCGACCAGGAGCATGAGGAGCAGCACGACGGCGCTGGCCATGCCGAGCGGGTTGCGGCGGAAGGAACTCCAGGTCCGCGCGCGGGGGGTGAGCTCCGCTGCGATGGCGGTCATGAGGTGCGCACTCTCGGGTCGAGGATGCCGTAGGCCACGTCCGTGATCAGGTTGGCCACCACGACGGCGGCCGCCAGCAGCACGAACGCGCCCTGCAGCACGGGGAAGTCGAGCTGGCCGACCGCCTCGTAGATGGCGCGGCCGATGCCCGGGTAGGCGTAGATGGTCTCGGTCAGCACCGCGCCGCCGACCAGGGTGCCGAGCTGCAGGCCGGCGATGGTCGTGGTGGGCAGCAGCGCGTTGCGCAGCGCGTGCTTCCACACGACCTTGCCGGGCCGTACGCCCTTGGCCTTGGCCAGCGAGACGTAGTCCTCGCCGAGCGCGTCGATGAGCGTGGTCCGCATGGTCAGCACGTAGCCGCCGAGCTGGATGAGCACCAGCGACAGGCAGGGCAGCACCAGGTGGTGCACCATGCTGACGGTGGCGCCGATGCCGGTGGCGTCGAGGTCCACCGCGCCGCCGATGGGGAACCAGCCGAGCCAGACGCCCAGCACGTACATGAGGAAGATGCCGACGCTGGGCACGAACAGCGACTGCGCGGTGACGCCGGTGAGCTGGATGACGCGGTCGAGCCAGCCCTTGGCCCTGGTGGCGGCGAGCACGCCGAGCGGGATGCCCAGCACGATCGTCACCGCCATGGCCGAGATGGTGAGGATCAGCGTCCACGGCAGCCGTTCCATCAGCACGGTCGTCACGGGGACCGACTGGCGGAACGACATGCCGAGGTTGCCGTGCAGGAGCTGGCCGAGGTAGTCGACGTACTGTGCGGCGAGGGGTTTGTCCAGGCCGAAGTCCGCGAGCAGCTTCTGGCGCAGCTCCTCGGTCATGTTCGGGTCGGCCACGGCCAGCACCGGGTCGCCCGGCAGCAGGCGGACCAGGAAGAACGTCACCGTGACCGCGAACCACAGGGTGAGCAGGCCGCGGGCCAGCCGGAGGCCGATGAACCTCATGCGATCATCCGGCCGGCTTCGCCGAGGCGAGGGAGAGCGGGTTGAGGATGGACAGCAGCTCGCTCGGCATCGGCTTGAAGCCGGTCCACTTCGCGGAGTACGCGATGTTGAACGTCTCCACGTACAGGACGTTGTCGTAGACCTGGTCGTGGATGATGCGGGCGGCCTCCTGGATCGGGGTCCTGGCCTCCTCGACGGTCAGCGCGCGCTGCGCCTTGTCGATGAGGTCGTCCAGCTTGGGGTCCTCGACCTGGGCGTAGTTGATGAACCCGCCGCTCTTGAAGGCCAGCCCCAGGTTGGCGGGCGGGTTGTCCATGACCGCCCACGACCCGGCGTAGATGTCGAAGTCCCGCTTGGTCGTCTTGTCGAGGTAGGTGTTGCGCTCCAGGCCCTGCAGCTCGATCGTGATCCCGGCCTTCTTCGCCGCGTCGCGCACCATGGGCGCCCAGCGGGCGATGTTCGGGTCGGCCTGGTCGTAGATCATGCCGAGCTTCAGGTTCGTCTGCCCGGCCTGGGCCAGCAGCTTCTTGGACTGCTCGGGGTCGAAGGCGTACTCCTTCGAGCTCGGGTCGGCGTAGTCGGGCAGCGTCGGGGTCAGGACGCTGGAGTTGGAGGACTTGGCGAAGCCCTTGAGCGCGATGTTCCTGATGGCCTCGTAGTCCACGGCGTGGGCCAGCGCCTGCCGCACGCGGACGTCGTCCAGCGGCTTGCGCTTGGTGTTGTACTGCAGGTGGGCCCAGCCGAGCGACGGGATCTCCTGCAGCTTGACCTTGGCGTCGTTCTTCAGCTCGGCCGCGGTGGCGGGCGGCAGCACGTTGCCGATCATGTCGATCTCGCCGTTGCGCAGCGCCAGCACCTCGGTGTTGACGTCGGGGAAGACGCGGAAGACGACCTGCTTGACGGTCGGCTGGCCGGGTCCGAAGTCGTCGACGCGGTCCATGATGTAGCGCTGGCCGCGCTCGACCTTGGTCAGCTTGTACGGCCCCGCGCTCACCCAGTCCTTGTCGTTGGCGAACTTCTGCACGCTCGGCGCCTTCTCGAACACGTGCTTGGGCACGATCGGCAGCCAGAAGCCGACGTTGTCGAGGAACGTCCCGTCGGGGCGGCTCAGCTTGAAGCGCACCTCGGTGGGCGAGACGGCCTCGGCCTCGTCGAGGGCGGTGATGAGCCCCGCGACGACGCCGAACTTCTCCTTCTGCACCGCGGTCACCGCGAACACCACGTCGTCGGCGCTGACCGGCTTGCCGTCGGACCACTTCATGTCGTCGCGCAGCTTGACGGTGGCGCTCTTGCCGTCCTCCGCGTACGACCACTCGGTCGCCAGGTACGGCGTGCGCTTGCCGGCCTCGTCCATCTGCATGAGGTGCGGGTACATGAGGCTGGTGACCCAGGAGTCCGTACGGCTGTTGCCGACCAGCGGGTTGTAGTTGACGACGTCGGCGGTCGTGCCGATGGTCAGCCGGTCGGCCGAGGCCGGGGCGTCCTGCTCGGCGGACGACGAGGAGCCCGACTGGCCGGGGACGCTCGGGGCGCAGGCGGAGATGGCGGTAAGTGCGGCGGCCAGCGCCGCGGCGAGGGTGACACGTCTCATCAGATCCAGACCTCTTCCAGCACCCGCATGACGTTGCCGCCGACGACCTTGGTGATCTCGTCGTCGGAGTATCCGTGGGCGACGAGCCAGGAGATGATGTTCCAGAAGCATTCGGCCGGGTTCTCCAGGCCGTCCACGTACGCGACCTTGTCGTAGTCGATCCCGGCGTGCGCCTCCCTGATCGACAGGTGGTCGGCGAACGTCTCGTGCAGCCCGACGTGGTCGCCGAACAACGTGTCGGGGCCGAAGGCCACGTGGTCGATGCCGACCAGGTCCACACAGTACGTGAAGTGGTCCATGACCGACTCCAGGGTGTGCCTGGGGTGGTCGGGCGACAGCGTGGTGTGCGGGGCCGCCTCCAGGCCGATGACGCCGCCGCGCTCGGCCGCCGCCTTGATGACGGAGTCCGGCTTCATGCGGTTCGTGGGCCAGACCGAGCGGGCGCCGGCGTGGGTGATGAGGATCGGCTTGGTGGAGTGCTTGATCGTGTCGAGCGAGGTCTGGTCGCCGGAGTGGGAGACGTCGATGGCGATGCCGAGCTTGTTCATGCGGCGTACGGCTCTCTCGCCGAACAGGGTCAGGCCGCCGTCGCCGCGCTCCTTCAGGCCGCTGCCGAGCGTGTTGGCCTCGCTGTAGGCGATGCCCATCTGCCGTACGCCGAAGCCGTACAGCATGTCGATCCTGTCGACCTCGTTCTCGATCATCGTGGCCGCCTCCAGGGCGAGCACGAGGCCCATGCGGCCGCTGCTGTGCGCCTCGTGCACGTCGGCCAGGCGCTCGACCTTGATGAGGTAGTCCTGGTGGGCGATGTCCGACAGGCGCATGCCGATGTCGGCGATCACGTCGTTCCACTTCCAGCCGGCCTGGCTGGTGACGCAGCAGGTGCCGTCCATGAGGTTGTCGAAGACGACCGTCATGCCGGAGCGGGCCAGGCCCTCGTAGCCGGTGCGGTGGCGGGCGGTCCTGTTGTAGTCGACGGTCTGGCTGATGTCGTCGGGGAAGATCGACGGGTGGTCGTGCAGGGAGACGACCAGGCTGTCGGTGAGCAGGCGGCGGACGCGCTCGGTCTGCTCGGTGGTGAGCTCGGGGCCCTGGTACGCGGGGACGCGGCCGATCTCAGGCGCCAGGTCGAAGTGCCGGTAGTCGACGCCCTCCTCCAAGTATTCGTACGAACGGTAGCCCTTGTAGCTCTTCGCAGCTTCCAGCATCTGGTATCCCCTCTTGTCCGATTGCCGGAAGTTTGCCAGGATCAGGCGCTAAAGACAATATCCGAGTTGTTTTTCGGCAACAGAAGTCCAGTCAGCGCCAGCATTCGTCACAATCGAGAAGGGGGTGCGGTGAGCGAACCACCGGCCCTGGAGATCCGCGGCCTCCACGTCACCTTCACCGCCCAGGGACGCGAGATCCCGGCGGTCCGCGGGGTGGACCTGACCATCGAGCGCGGCCAGACGCTCGCGCTGCTCGGCGAGTCGGGCTCGGGCAAATCCGTCACCGCCAAAGCCGTCATGGGGCTGCTCGACCAGCCGAACGCCCACGTACGCTTCGAGACGGCCAGGCTCGGCGGACGCGACCTGCTCGCCATGAACGCCGAGCAGCTCAGAGCCCTGCGCGGCAGCGAGATGACGCTGGTCTTCCAGGACGCGCTGTCCGCACTCAACCCCGTGCTCAGCATCGGCGACCAGATCGGCGAGCTGTACCGCGTGCACCGCCGCCTGTCACGCAAGGAGGCACGGGCCCGCTCGATCGAGATGCTCGACCTGGTCGGCATCCCCGCCGCCGCCAAGCGCATCGACGACTACCCGCACCAGTTCTCCGGCGGCATGCGGCAGCGCATCCTCGTCGCCATGGCGGTGGCGCTCGAACCGGACCTGATCATCGCCGACGAGCCGACGACCGCGCTCGACGTGACCGTCCAGGCGCAGATCCTGGAGCTCATCGACCGGCTGCGGCGCGAGCTCGGCACCGCGGTCCTGCTCATCACGCACGACCTCGGCGTCGCGGCCGAGGTCAGCGACCGGATCGCGGTCATGTACGCCGGGCGCATCGTGGAACGCGGCGAGGTCGGCGAGCTGTACGACCGGCCCGCGCACCCGTACACGGAGGCGCTGCTCGCCGCCATCCCCGACCTGGACAGCCCGGCCTCGGAGCTGCGCGCCATTCCCGGCGCGCCGCCCAGCCCCGCCGAGGTGCCGCCGGGCTGCTCGTTCGCGCCGCGGTGCGCGCGGGCGAGCGAGGTGTGCGGCACGACCCGGCCGCCGCTGACCGTCCTGCCCGGCTCTGACCGTTCCGTCGCCTGCCACCACGCGGAGGAGATGCTCGATGGCGCTCTCACCTGACGCCGCCCCCAAGCCCCTCGAACAGCGGGGCGAGCCGGTGCTGCGGGCCACGAACCTGCACAAGACGTACCGCGGCGGCCTGCTGTCCAGGGGCGGCGCCGTACGCGCGGTGGCCGGCGTGGACCTCGACCTCCACCCCGGCGAGACGCTGGGCATCGTCGGCGAGTCCGGCTGCGGGAAGTCCACCCTGGCCCGGATGCTCGTCGGCCTGGAACGCCCCGACCAGGGCGAGGTCACCTTCCGCGGCCGGCCGTTCTTCACCAGGGGCGGCGTGCCGCGCGACATCAGGCGCCGCGTCCAGATGGTCTTCCAGGACCCGCTGACCTCGCTCAACCCGCGCATGACCGTGCACGACATCGTGGCCGAGCCGCTGCGGGTGCACCGCCTCGCGCCGAACTCCCGCGCCATGCGCGACCGCGTCGCCGAGCTGCTGACCCTGGTCGGCCTGTCGCCCGACCGGATGAGCCGCTTTCCTTACGAGTTCTCCGGCGGCCAGCGGCAGCGCATCGGCATCGCCCGCGCCCTGGCCACCGAGCCCGACGTGATCGTCTGCGACGAGCCGGTGTCGGCGCTCGACATGTCGGTGCAGGCGCAGGTGGTCAACCTCTTCGCCGAGCTGCAGCGTACGCTCGGGGTGGCCCTGGTGTTCATCGCGCACGACCTGGCCGTGGTCCGGCACGTCTCGCACCGGGTGGGCGTGATGTATCTGGGCCGGGTGGCGGAGCTGGGCGCGGCGGCCGACGTCTACTCGGCGCCGGCGCATCCGTACACGATGGCGCTGCTGTCGGCGGCGCCCGTGCCGAAGCCGGCGCTGCGCGGCCGCTCCCGCATCATGCTGGCCGGCGACCCGCCGAGCCCGGTGGCGCCGCCCCCGGGCTGCCGCTTCCACACCCGCTGCTGGAAGGCCACCGACCGGTGCGCGGAGGTGGAGCCGGTGCTGGAGGACGTCTCCGGGCACTACGCGGCCTGCCATTACCCGGAACGCCCGTCTTGACGTGGCCTTTCCCGGGGTACCTGAGAAGGGGAGCAAGCTTTGCTGACACACTGTCGCCATCGGCTTGACGCCGCCCGCCGTCGTTTGTGACACTTCGTCATGAAATACCAGCACGAGCAGAGGTGGGCCGTGACCTCGTCCTTCTCAGAAACCCTGCGGAACGCCACGTGGGCCGACCACGAGTCCGCCGAGTCCGACGGCTACCTCTCCGCGCTGATGGCCGGCCGCCTGACCGAGCACGACTACGGCGAGATGGTGGCCCAGCACTACTTCGCGTACGCCGCGCTCGACGGCGTCTCCCGCGAGCTGGCCGGCCACCCGGTGGCGGGCCGCTTCGTCTTCCCCGAGCTGTACCGCGAGCAGGCGCTCGAACGCGACCTCGCCACCATCTACGGCCCCGGCTGGCGCGAGCGCATCACCCCGTCGAAGGCCACCCGCACCCTCGTGGCCCGCATCCACCAGGTCGCCGACTGGCCGGGCGGCTACGTCGCCCACCACTACACCCGCTACCTCGGCGACCTGTCCGGCGGCCAGTTCATCCGCATGGAGCTGCAGAAGATCTACGGCTACGCCAAGGGCGGGGGCGTCGACTTCTACATCTTCGACGACCTGGGCAGCCTCCCCCGTTTCAAGACGGAGTACCGCTCCCGCCTCGACGCCCTCGGCCAGGATCTGGACGACCGCGAGCAGCAGCGCATGATCGCCGAGGTCCGCCTGGCGTACCAGCTCAACACCGAAGTCCTGAGCGACCTCCGCCACCTCGTCAAAACCGCCGCCTGACCCCGGTCAGGCGTACGGATCCCGCCATGAACGCATGAACGAATCATTCGGTCAAAGGCATGAATGATTCATCCATTATGTCGTTTCCGCGTGTCATGGGTGGCCGCGTTGGGCGGGAGCGGGGGCTTGGGGCGGCCTACGATGGGGGTATGCCCCGGATCAAGGCCGCCACCATCGGTGAGCATCGTGCTCAGACGCGCGACCGCATCCTGCAGGCCGTGTCGCGGCTGTCGCGGGTGCAGGGCATCGATGCGATCTCCATGACCGACGTCGCCAACGAGGCCGGGATCACCCGGACTGTTCTGTACAACTATTTTCCCGACAAGGCGGCGCTGCTGCTGGCCTTCACCGAGCGGGTGACGCACTACTTCATCGAGAGTTACGAGCGGGAGCTGCCGGTCGGGGCGTCGCCGTCCGAGCGGTTGCGGGGGTTCGTGCGGCTGCAGCTGGCCGGGCTCGTTGCTCATCCGCATCCTGGAGCCGCTGATCTCAGTGCGGCTCTGGGGCCCGATGCCTACCAGCGGCTGGCCGAGCATGTCGCGCCAATGCAGCGGGTGCTGGTGGACATCCTGGAGAGCGGGGTCGAGGCCGGTGAGTTCCGGGTGCTCGACGTCGCGGCCACCGCCCGGATGGTGCTCGCGGTCATCGGGGCTGAGCGGGTGCCGCTGATCAGTGGTGAGGTGACGGTGGAGGCGGCCGGGGAGCTGGTCTCCGAGTTCGTCCTGAGGGCTTTGGCCCCTCGGTGACAGCGAGATCATGGTCGCATGAGTGATTCGGCCGGGCAGGTCAACGGGCAGGTCAACGGGCAGGTCGCCGTCAAGTCGGCGCGGGGGCGGTGGATTCTCGGGGCCACGGTGCTCGGGTCGGGGCTGGCGCTGCTCGACGGCACGGTGGTGAACGTGGCGTTGCCGTTCCTCGGCCGCGAGCTCGGCGCGCAGATGGACGGGCTGCAGTGGACGGTCAACGCGTACACGCTGACGCTGGCCGGGCTCATCCTCCTGGGCGGGTCGCTCGGTGACCGGTACGGCCGACGGCGGATCTTCCTGGTCGGCGTCGTCTGGTTCGCGATCGCCTCGGCGCTGTGCGGCCTGTCGCCGAACATCGAGGCCCTCATCGCGGCGCGCGCCCTGCAGGGTGTCGGCGGGGCGCTGCTGACGCCGGGGTCGCTGGCGATCATCCAGGCCAGCTTCGTGCGCCACGACCGGCCGCGCGCGGTGGGCGTGTGGTCCGGGCTGGGCGGCGTGGCGAGCGCGGTCGGGCCGCTGCTCGGCGGCTGGGTGGTGCAGGCGGCCGGCTGGCGGTGGGCGTTCCTCATCAACCTGCCGTTCGCGGTGCTCATCGTGATCGTCACGCTGCGGCACGTGCCGGAGAGCCGGGACGAGGAGGCGGCAGGGCGGTTCGACGTGCTCGGTTCCGTGCTGGCGGCGCTGGCGCTGGCCGGCATCACGTACGGGCTGATCCAGAAGGGCGCGGCGGTGCCGCTCGTGGCAGGGCTGGTGCTGGCGGCGGCGTTCGTGGTCGTCGAGGTGCGCAGGTCGCCGGCCGCGCTGGTGCCGGTGGGCATCTTCCGCGACCGGGTGTTCACGGCGGTGAACATCGTGACGCTCGTCATGTACGCCGCCATGAGCGTGGTGTTCTTCCTGCTGGTGGTGCAGCTCCAGGTGGTGTCCGGGTTCTCGCCCATCGCGGCCGGGATGGCGATGCTGCCGGCGACGATCCTGATGATGCTGCTGTCGGCCAGGGCCGGCGAGCTCGCCAAACGGTACGGCCCGCGCCGCCCCATGACGATCGGGCTGCTCGCGGCGGGCGGCGGCTTCCTGGCGATGAGCACGATCGGGTTCGGCGCCTCCTACGCCTTCCAGGTGCTGCCCGCGGTCACCTTGTTCGGGCTGGGCCTGTCGGCGACGGTCGCGCCGCTGACCGCGACCGTGCTGGCCTCGGCCGACGAGCGGCACGCGGGCATGGCCAGCGGTGTCAACAACGCGGTCGCGCGTACCGGCGGGCTGCTGGCGGTGGCCGCGGTGCCGCCGCTGGTGGGGCTGGTGGGCGACGCCTTCCAGAACCCGCCGGTGTTCGACGCGGGGTTCAGGACGGCGATGCTGATCTCGGGGGCGATGATGGTCGTCGCGGCGGTGCTCACGTGGGTGACGATCAGGTCGAACGTGCTGGCCGCCGACTGACCCCCCGCGCTAGAAGGTGAAGCGCTGGCTGCGGACGCTGTTGTCGAAGTTCGACAACAGCAGCTCGGGCTCACCCACCGTGCGGATGCCCGGCAGCCGGGTGAGCAGCTCGCGGAACATCGTCCGCATCTCCTGCCGCGCGAGGTTGGCGCCCAGGCAGAAGTGCGGGCCTGGGCCGCCGAAGCCGACGTGGGGCTTGGTGTCGCGGGTGATGTCGAACGTGTCGGGGTCGGGGAAGACCGTCTCGTCGCGGTTGGCGGAGCCGTAGAAGAGCACGACCTTGTCGCCCTTCTTCAGCTCCAGGCCGCGCAGCGAGTAGTCCTGGGTGACCGTGCGGCGGAACTGCATGATGGGCGAGACGTAGCGGACCATCTCCTCGATGGCGCCGTTGACGTGGCTGTCGAAGTCGCTCATGAGCAGCTCGCGCTGCGCGGGGTGCTCGGTGAGCAGCCTGATGCCGTGGGCCATCGTGTTGCGCGCGGTCTCGTTGCCGGCCACCAGCAGCAGCGAGAAGAACGAGCCGAGCTCCTTGTCGGTGAGCTTCTCCCCGTCGGGGTTGGCGTTGACCAGCAGGGACACCAGGTCGCCCTTGGGGGCGGCGGCGCGCTCGTGGCCGAGCTTGATGACCATGCGCTGGAGGGCGAACAGCGCCATCATGTTCTGGCCGGCCATCTGGACGGTACGGGCCAGGCTGGGGCGCACCCCGGTGTAGGCGGTGGAGATGTCGACGTGGCGGTGCACCTGCTCGCGCAGCTCCTGCGGGATGTCGAGCATGTCGCAGATGACGTGGATGGGCAGCCGGGCGGCCACCTGGGAGACGAAGTCGCGCGGGCCGTCCTTCACGACGTCGTCGACGATGCGGGCGCACGCGGCCTCGATGTCGCTCTGCAGGCCGGCCAGCATCTTCGGGCTGAACGAACGGGTCACGATGCGGCGCAGGCGGGCGTGGCGCGGGTCGTCCATGTTGACCATCGACTCGCCGAACACCTGCTTGACCCAGCCGGGCGGCTCGGGGTTGGTGACGGCCGGCTCGCTGGAGAAGACCTTCGCGTTGCGGCTGGCCTCGACGACGTCGGCGTGGCGGACGAGGGCGTAGAAGCCCTTGCCGGAGCGCAGGAACGGCACCTTCTTCTCGGGGAAGAACACCGGGTGTTCCCGTTGCCGGAGCCGGGCGAAAGCCTCATTCCGCTCTTTCAGCGGCTTGCGCCAGAAATCCAGATCAGCGAGGTCGATGTCCACCATCCTATCCTGGCACGGTCCCACGGCGCTCCGGCCATCGACGGCCGTACCGGAACCCCCTGCCGTCACGGGCCCGCGCGATCCGGACACGGATGTGCATCCTGCCCTTCTGGCGCGTTCTCGCGGTGTTAAGCCCCAATTCGCGCCGTCTGGTCTTACTGGCGGTATGAACGCGCTGCTCGCCGCTCTCCTGGTCCTTCCCCTCGCCACAGGTACGGCTCCCGCCGCCGCCCGCGCGTGCGGCGGGCACCCGCTGGACTTCGACGCCGACGGCCGCCCCGACCTCGCCGTGGCCGCCCCCTACGCCCACGACAGGGCCGGTTCCGTGACCGTCATGTACGGGTCGGGTGAGCGCGCCGAGCTGACCCAGGACGGCGCGGAGCCGGGCGACGCGTTCGGGTCGGCGCTGGCCGTCGGCGACTTCAACGGGGACCGCTGCGCCGACCTGGCGGTGGGGGTGTCGGAGGAGTTCACCGGCGAGCGGGTGCCGGGCGGCGACGGCAACGGGGTCGTGCAGGTGTACGACGGCTCGCCTCGGGGGCTCGTACCGGGGCGGGAGCTGGCACTGGCCAAGCCGTCCAGCGACCGGTTCGGCGCGGCGCTGGCGGCCGGCGACCTCGACGGCGACGGCAGGGACGAGCTGGTCGTGGGCGCGCCCAGCCACCGCTCGGGCGGCCAGGTCACGGTGTACGGGCTCAAGGGCCGCAAGCCGGTCGCGATCAGCCAGAAGACCTCCTGGGTACGGCAGCGCGCCTCCGTCACCGACCAGTGGGGCGCCGCCCTGGCCACCGGCGACTTCGACGGCGACGGCAAGGACGAGCTGGTCGTGGGGGCGCCCGCCGACAGCGTGCGGCAGGACGGGCAGGGCTCGGTCACCGTCGTCGACGTACGGGCGCGGCGGGCGCGCCTGCTCACCCAGGCCACGCCCGGCATCCATGGGGCCGAGGAGAAGTGGGACGGGTTCGGCGCCGCCCTGGCCACCGGCGACTTCAACGGCGACGGCAGGGCCGACCTCGCCGTCGGCGTGCCCGGTGAGGGCCTCACCGAGAACCAGCGGGCCATGGACTACGGGGACGGCGTCGTGGACGTGCTCTACGGGTCGGGCGGCGGGCTGCGTACGGACAGGACCGAGGCGTGGTCGCAGAACAGCCTCGACGGCCGCCCCCGCTACTACGACCGGTTCGGGACGGCGCTCGCCGCCGCGGACCTCAACGGCGACGGCGTGGACGAACTGGCCATCGGCGTGCCGGGAGAGAAGGCCGTGCAGGTGCTGGCCGGGCGCCGGTCGGGCGGGCTGACGCGCGAGGGGAACCTGCTGGTGAAGGGCAAGGGGCAGGACTTCGGCGCGTCGGTGTCGGCGCTGCCCGGATGGGAGCGGTACCGGTCGTTGTCGGCGAAGCGCCGTCCCGTGTACGGGCTCGTGATCGCCTCCCCCGACCAGGGCCTGGTCATGTACGCACCGGGCCGGCGCGGCCCGGACCGGGTCAGGCTCGGCAAGCTCCGCCGCCTCGCCGAGGGCACCGGCCTGTACGGCTACGCCTTCGGCTGACCTGGGGGCAGGCGAGAGCCGGAGGGGGTCAGGGGCGGGCGTCGCCGGTGCGCGGGCGGGCGTCGAGGGGCAGCAGGACGCGGAACAACGCGCCCTTGCCCGGCTCCGCTTCGGCCATGACGATCCCGCCGTGCGCCTCCACCAGCGTCGCCGCGATCGACAACCCCAGCCCCGACCCGCCCGCGCTGCGCGCCGGATCGGCCCGGTAGAAGCGTTCGAACACGCGCTCCGCCACCTCGGGCGCGAACCCCGGCCCCTCATCGGCCACCTCCACCACGGCGTGGTCGCCGTCGGCCCCCACCCGCACCTGGAACGGGGTGCCCGGCGGGGTGTGGGTGAGCGCGTTGGTGACGAGGTTGTTGAGCACCTGCCCGAGCCGGGTCTCGTCGCCGGTGACGACGACCTCGCCGTCGCCGCCGAACAGGCGTACCAGCTCGATCCGCCGGTCGGGGGCGAGGGTCTGGGCGTCGATGACGGCGGTGGCGCACAGGCTCAGCAGGTCCACGGGCCGCATCGCCAGCTCGCGCCGCTGGTCGAGCCTGGCCAGCAGCAGCATGTCCTCCACCAGCAGCCCCATCCTGGCGGCCTGGCCCTCGATGCGGCCGAGCAGCCGTACGGCCTCGTCCAGGTCCTTGGTCTCCCCCAGCCGGTACAGCTCGGCGAACCCCCTGATCGAGGTGAGCGGCGTGCGCAGCTCGTGGGAGGCGTCGGCCATGAACCGGCGCATCAGCTCCTCCGAGCGGCGGGCGGCGGTGGCGGACGCGCGGGCCGACTCGGCGGCCTCCTCGCGCTCGCGCACCGCGCTCTCGATGCGGGCGAGCATGGTGTTGAGCGAGCGGCCGAGCTTGCCGACCTCGGTGGTGCCGGCCCAGAGCGGCACGCGGCGCGACAGGTCGCCGCCGGCGATGTCGTTCGCGGTACGCGCGATCTCGCCCAGCGGGCGCAGGCTCCTGCGTACCAGCCCATAGCAGAGGAGCCCGAGCACGGCCAGCGTGCCGCCGCCGCCCACCGCCACGATGAGGGCGAGCTGGGAGACGGTGGCGTCCACCTCGCCGAGGCTGATGGCCATCATCCTGGTCTGGCCCGCGCGGGTGGGCACGGCGATGACCCGCCAGTTCGGGCCGCCCGCGACGGTCGACTCGACGGTGAAGGGGCGCCCGTCGCGGACGCGCACCTCGGGGCCGGTCAGGCGGGGCAGGGCGGGCGTGTACTCCTCGGTGGACTCGCTGAAGGTGCGCACCAGCTCGCCGCCCGGGTCCAGGACGACGCCGTGGAACAGGCCGAAGAAGCGCTGCGGCCGCCCGTCGGGGCGCGGCTCGACCGGCGGCAGCGTCTCGCGCGGCACGGCGGCCACGTGGAGCTGGCGGTCGACGCGTTCGACGAGGTAGTTGCGCAGCAGCCGCACGGCGAACAGGCCGGTGAGCGTGATCGCGAGGGTGACCAGCAGCAGGGTTGCCGACACGAGCCGCAGCCAGAGCGGCGCCCTGGACAGGTGTTTGCGCATCTTCCTCATATGCGGGGCGGGCGCAGGATGTAGCCGACGCCGCGCAGGGTGTGCAGGTATTTCTGCTCGCCGGTGTCGATCTTGCGGCGGAGGTAGGAGACGTACGACTCGACGAGCCCGACGTCGGTGCGCCAGTCGCCGTTCCAGACGTGGTCGAGGATCTGCTTCTTCGACAGCACCCGGCCGACGTTGAGCATGAAGTAGCGCAGCAGGCGGAACTCGGTGGGCGAGAGCCGGACGAGGACGCCGTCGCGCCAGACCTCGTGCGTCTCGTCGTCCAGCTCAACGTCGGCGACCCTGAACCGGTTCGGCGGCGGGGCGCCGCGGCGGGTCCTGCGCAGCACGGCCCTGATGCGCGCGATGACCTCCTCCAGGCTGAACGGCTTGGTCACGTAGTCCTCGCCGAGCCCCAGCCCGGCCAGGCGGTCCTCGGGCGTGTCCTTGGCGGTCACGAACAGCACTGGAACCCGGCGGCCGCGGGACCGCAGCCTTCCCGCGACCGCCAGGCCGTCCAGATCGGGCAGCATCACGTCGAGCATCACCAGGTCAGGCGTGCTCTCCTCGGCCACCCGCAGCGCCTCCTTGCCGTCGGCCGCCGTCAGCACCTCGAACCCGGCCATGCGCAGGCTGGCCGAGAACAACTCCCTGATGTTGGGCTCGTCGTCGACCACCAGCAGCCTGGCCTCTGGTTCGCTCATCGCGGGCCGCCTCCCCGGGCGGCGGGGCCGCCCTGCGTGATGGAGGTGGCGGTCACCGTGCCGTCCTCGCCCGGCGTGCCGCGCACCACGACCGTGGCGCCCGGCTTCAGGTCGGCGACCTTGCCCGGCTTGGAGATCTGCACGGTGGTCTCGCCGGTGGTGGCGACGGTGACGCTCTCGCCGGTCACGGTCTTCAGGTGCACGGTGCCGTCCTCGACCTTCTCGACCGTGCCGGTCGTGCCGCCGCCGGCGCCGCCCGGCCGGCGGCCCTCCCGGCCCATGCCGCCCGGCCGCTCGCCGGGCGCGGCCTGTCGTGACGGGCCCGCCTGGGGCGTGCCCAGCGACCGGCCCAGCGACCGGCCCAGCGGCCGGTCCAGCGGCCGGTCCGACGAGCCGCCCGACGAGCCGAACGCGCTGTGCGCCTGGATGCCGACGAGGATCCCGGCCACCAGCACGACCCCGGCGCCCAGCGCGAGCGTGACCTTCGACAGGCCCCTCGCCGGCCGGACGGCGAGCTCCTCCCGCAGGTCGCCGGGGAACGGCGAGGAGTCCAGCTTGTCCAATGTCCCTCTCCTTACTCGTGGCGCAGGGCCTCGATCGGCCTGAGCTTGGCCGCCCGGTTGGCCGGGTAGCCGCCGAAGAACAGCCCGATCCCCACCGAGACGCCCAGCGCCAGCGCGACCGACGACGGCACGAGGACCGGCTCGATGCCGGCGATGCTGAACCTGGTCCCCGCGAACGCCACCAGCACCCCCGACAGGCCGCCGACCAGGCTGAGCAGCGTGGCCTCCATCAGGAACTGGCCCAGGATGGCGCTCCTGGGCGCGCCCAGCGCCTTGCGGATGCCGATCTCGCGGGTGCGCTCGGTGACCGTCACCAGCATGATGTTGGTGATGCCGATGCCGCCCACGAGCAGCGAGATCGCGGCGACCGCGGCGAGCAGCACGGTGAAGGTGCCGGTGGCCTCGCTGACGGTCTCCTGCAATGTCGCCTGGTTGAGGATGCGGTAGTCGGGGTTGGTGGTGTTCGTGATGCCGTGTCGTTGGTTGAGGATAGCGGTGACCTCGGCCTGCGCCGTCGAGGTGGTGCCCGCTCCCGTCGCCTGCACGACGATCTGGTCCAGCGAGCCGAACCCGCTCAGGCTCTGCTGCACGGCGGGCAGCGGCGCCACGGCCACGTCGTCGGCGTCCTGCGCGCCGCTCGACCCGGCCGCCTTGAGCACCCCGACCACCGTGAACGGCACCCCGGACACGCTCACCTGTCTGCCGATCGGGTCGACGGCGCCGAACAGCTCGTCCGCCACGGTCTGGCCGATCACCATGACCTTCCTGGCGGCCAGTACGTCGTCGTTGTAGAAGTAGGCGCCCTTCGCGACCGGCTTGTTGACGGCCTCGAAGTAGCTCGGGTAGGTGCCGACGAGCTGGGCGATCGGGTGGGCGGCGGCGCCGTACGAGGCGGGGGCCGCCGAGATCGTCACCACCGGCGAGACGCTGCGCACGGACGGGGCCGGCGTCGCGTCCGCCAGCGCCTTGGCGTCGGCCAGGCTGAGCTGCCTGGCCTGCGTGCGCGGCCCGGTGTTGCCGCCCCTGCCAGGGCCACGCTGGGCGCCACCGCCGCCGCCGGAGAAGGACGGCGAGATGGTCAGCGTGTTCGCGCCGAGCCGCTGGATGTTCTGCTGGATGCTGCGTGACGAGCCCTCGCCGACGGCGACCAGCATGATCACGGCGGCCACCCCGATGAGGATGCCGAGCGTGGTGAGCGCGCTGCGCATCTTGTTGGCCAGCAGGCCGCGCAGGGCGAAGCGGAGGATCTCGACCTGGTTCACGGGGCGGCCTCCAGCAGGCGGGGCGGCGGGCCGTCCACCGGAGCCTGACGGCGGTCGTCCACCATCTCGCCGTCCACCAGCCGGATCACCCGCTTGGCGTGCTCGGCCACGTCGTCCTCGTGGGTGATGAGCACGATCGTGCGGCCCAACGCGCTGAGCCGGTCGAGGATCTCCAGGACGTCGCGGGTCGAGGCGGTGTCGAGGTTGCCGGTCGGCTCGTCCGCCAGCAGCAGCGCGGGCGCGGTCACCAGGGCTCTGGCCACGGCGACCCGCTGCTGCTGGCCGCCGGAGAGCTGGTTCGGCTGGTGGTGCACCCGGTCGGTCAGGCCGACCTGCTCCAGCGCGGCCAGCGCGCGGGCGCGCCGCTCCGCCGGGCGCACGCCGCCGTAGACGAGGGGCAGCTCCACGTTGGCGAGGGCGCTCATGCGCGGGATCAGGTTGAACGACTGGAAGACGAAGCCGACGCGGCGGTTGCGCAGCAGCGCGAGCCGGTGCTCGTCGAGGTGGCCGACGTCGGCGCCGTCGATCAGGTACGTGCCCGAGGTCGGGACGTCGAGGCAGCCGAGGATGTTCATCAGCGTGGACTTGCCGGAGCCCGACGCGCCCATGATGGCCACGTAGTCGCCGCGCTCGACGTCCAGGCTGATGCCGCGCAGCGCGCGCACCCTCGCCTCGCCCGCGCCGTACTCCTTGACCAGGTTCCGCACCCGCAGGACCGGGACCGTCCCCTCAGCCCTTCCCTCCGCTGTCACCGCCGGCCCCCGCCCGGGAAGCCGCCGCCGAAGCGCTGGCCGCCGCCGGTCCCCTGGCCGGTGGCCGGGGTGGACGGCGGCACGATCTCGTCCCCCTCGGACACGCCGGAGGTGATCTCGGTGAGCGCGGCGCCCTGGACGCCGACCTCGACCGGGGTCCTGACCCGGCGGCCGTCCCGCAGCACGGTGACCGTGGTCCGGCCGCCGCTCGTGGAGATCGCCGTGGAGGGGACGGTGACCACGTTCTCCGCCCGGCCGGTGACGACCTCGACCGTGGCGGTCTGTCCCAGCCTGACCTGGTCCGGCACTTTCGTGAACGTGATCGTCACCGGGTAGCGCACGACGTTGTCGCTGGTGGCGGCGACCGGCTCGATCTGCGTCACCTTGCCGGTCGCGGTCACGCCGGGCAGCGCGTCGAACGTGATCGCCGCCTGCCTGCCCTCCTTCAGCCGGCCCGCGTCCGACTCGGTGAAGGTGCCGACGAGCTGGAGCTTCGTGGTGTCGGCCAGCTCGATGAAGCCGACGCTCGCGCCCGCCCCTTGTCCGTTCTGTGTCTTGCCGGTGCCAGTGCCGGTGCCGGTGCCGGTGCCGGTGCTCGTGCCGCCCACCGAGCCGTTCACCGCGGTGATCGTGCCCTTGAACGGGGCCTTGAGGACCGTGGCCGCCACCGTGCGCTGGGCCTCGCGGTAGGCGTTGCGGGCCTTGATGTAAGCGGCGTAGAGCTGCGCCGTGCCCGTTCCGTCCGACACGGCGCTGTCGTACGCGGCCTTCGCCGCCGTCAGGCTCTCCTGGGCCGCCGCGTCGTCCAGCCTGGCCAGGATGTCGCCCTTGGCGACCTTGTCCCCGGCCTTGACGTAGATCTTCTCGACGGTCCCGTTCGTACCGAACGACAGCGCGCGCGACCGCGAGCTCTCCACCGCGCCCGACGCCGACACCGACGCGGTCACCGAGCCGCGTCCCGCTGTCACCGTGCGCACCGCCGTCTCGCCCGCCGCCTGGTCCGTGCCGAGCTGCGCGTACACGAGGCCGGCACCGCCCAGCAGGAGCACCGTCAGCACCCCGTTGGTCAACAGCGCCCTGCGCCTGATCGACACCTTCACGAGCGGTGACCCTCGCACACCAGGCTGCGACGCAGCCGCGAGCAAGCTGAACGTTCGCTGGACGGCGGCGGCGCCCATCCGGCGTCCAGGAAACTCTGAGGGTGCGCGCAGGCTGCCGCCAACCTGCTCGGCCAGGATGTCCCCTCATGAGACCGAGATTCGTGCTGGGCGGGCTCGCGCTCGCCGTGCTCGTGGCCGGGTCCGGCCTCGCGCTGGCGCCGCGCGACGATCCCCGGCCGGCCGCCCAGGTACGGCTGGCCGCCGCGCAGCGCGGGCAGGTCACGGCCTCGGTCAGCGCGGCGGGCAACACCGTGGACGGCTCCCGCCGCGACCTGGCGTTCGGCTCGGCTGGGACGGTGACGAAGGTGTACGTCAAGGCCGGGGCCAGGGTGCGCGAGGGCCAGGTGCTGGCCAGGATCGACGGGCGGGCGGCGCGGGAGGCGTACGAGGCGGCCAGGGCCGACCTGGCCGCCGCCCAAGAGGCCCTGGACCAAGCCTCATCAGCCACCGGCGCCCCGGCGACCACCGCGGCCGCCGAGGCCGCCCCTGAAGCCACCGGCGGCGGGACCGCGGGGACAGGCTGCGTGCCCGCCGCCGGTGCCGTCCTCGGCCCCGAAGCGCCGTTCACCCCGCATCCGACCCGCACGCCCGCCCCTGAGCCGACCGATCTCCCGGAGCCGCGGCCGACCGTCACCGTCACCGCGACGGCCACCACGACGGCCACCGCGACGGTGACGGCCACGGTGACGGCCACGGTCACCGCGACCGTGACCGCGACCGTCCCCGCTGCTCCCCCGCCCGCCGTGCCCACGCCTGACCCGTCCGGCGGCGGCTTGCGGGGCCTTCCTGGTGACGACACCCCGGGGATGGTCGGTGTGGACGACACCCCGGAGCCTTCGCCGACCGCTTCCCCGAAGCCGTCAAGGAAGCCCGCCACCACCGCGAGGCCGACGGTAGCGAGGCAGCCCAAGACGTCCAGGCCGGGCGAGTGCGCCAGGACCGGGACCCGGCAGGCCAGGACGGGCGGCACCAAGGGCTCGACGGGCAAGGGCGGGCTCAGCGCCGAGCAGGCCGCCGTGAACGTGGACCGCGCCGAGGCCGCCGTCGAGCAGGCCGCGGACGCCGTACGGGCGACCAGGATCGTCGCCCCGGTGGCGGGCACGGTGCTGTCGGTCGCCGGCGCGAGCGGCGACAAGGCGGGCACCGGCACCTTCATCACCCTGGGCGACCTGGACGAGCTGCAGGTCCAGGCCATGGTCACCGAGTCCGACGTGAACCGGCTGAAGGTCGGCCAGCACGCCGCGATCACGCTGGCGACCCGCGCGGGCGAGCGGTACACGGGCACGGTCACGGCCATCGCGCCGACCGCCACCGTGTCGGACCGGCTGGTCAGGTACGGGGTGACGCTGGCCTTCGACAAGCCGCCCGCCCGGCTCATGCTCGGGCAGACCGCGTCGGTGACGATCACCACGGACGAGGCCAGGGACGCCCTCTATGTGCCGGCGTCCGCGGTGCGCAGCCGTCCCGACGGGACGCAGGTCGTCACCGTGCGCGCCGGCGGCAGGGACTCGGCGAAGGTCGTCCGCACGGGCGTACGCGGCGACCAGTACGTGCAGGTCACCTCGGGGCTGAGTGAACAGGACCGGGTGGTCATGTCGGGCGGCCCGTCGGGCGAGTTCCCCGACGCGAGCTGGCCCGGCGCATGAGCCGGCCGGGCCGGGCGCCCGCCACCCGCGCGCCCGGCCCGGTCACCGGTGATCCCGAACCGCTCAACGGCGAGTGGTCGCCCGGAAAAACCCACCCGAATCCGGTAGGAGAGCTCCCGTCATGCGAACCCCCCCGCACC
>NZ_JBFAQB010000037.1:0-49736 GCF_040676995.1 Nonomuraea sp. NPDC049419
GCCTCCTGAATGCCGATCGCGCGTGATCAGCATCATCCAACCGGCAGGACTGTCTTACACGCCAACCCGGTGATCGTTTCCGGTCACAGCACTAGCTGCGTTCCGAACAAGGACCGCCCGCTGCCGGATCTCGCCCTGCTGGCAGGATTCGGGCTCGGCCTGGTCTCGCTGGGCGCGGTCATCGCCTTCATTTCCCATGTGACGAAGATCCTGCGACAGCAGGATGCTCCCCGTCCAGCCCATCACCAGCACCCTGGACTCTTTCCGTCGCGTCCAGCTGACGGGCCGCGGCTGGAGGCGATCGGTGTCAGTCGAGTTCCGCGGGCAGGTCGCGTGAGTCGATCTTCGCGACGATCAGGGCAGGCGCGTTGGACGCCTTCGCTGTGGCGAGCGCCTCGTCGAGGGCCGCCGCGGTGGTGACGGCCTGGGCGGTCTGGACGCCGAGGCCGTTGGCGAACTTGACGAAGTCCCAGCGGTTGAGGACGACGTACGGCTTCGGCCGGGTGGCGGGGTCGCTGAAGTAGTCGGCGTCGAGCAGGAACTGCTCGAAGGCGTAGATGCCGTTGTCGATCACGACCACGACCGGGTTGCGTTCGTAGCGGACCATGGTGGACAGCGCCTGGGCGGTCATGTGGAAGCCGCCGTCGCCGCAGATGACCAGCGGGCGGCGGGCCGAGCCGAACGACGCCCCGACCGCCGCCGCGACCGAGTGCCCGATCGAGGCCCACACGGCCCCGCTCAGGAAGCCGTCCCGGCCCTTGATCGGCAGGTGGGCGGCCGAGTGGATGCCGAGGAAGGTGTCGGGGATCACCAGCCAGGACGGGTCCAGCGCGGCGCCGATGCGCTCGAACACGCGGCGATAGGTCAGGGGGCTCGCGGACGCGGGCGTGACCGGGTCGACGCCGGCCGGCACCGGTCGCGGCGCCGCCGTAGCGGCCTCGGCGGCGAGTGCGGTGACCAGGGCGCCGAGCTGCGCGTTCTGCTTGGCGCCGTTCTTGATCTTCACCTTGCCGTCGTAGGCGGTGATGATGCGGTTCGTGCCGGTACGAATCAGCGTGGCGTAGCTGCTCGGGAACACGCAGCCGAGCATCACGAGCAGGTCGGCCTGCGCGACGGCGTTCACGGCGGGCTGCGAGTGCGGCGGGGCGTAGACGCCGACCCAGCCGGCGCCCTGCTCGGGCAGCACTCCCTTGGCCGGCAACTGGACCGACCAGCGCACACCGAGCTTGGCGATCAGGTCGGCGACCTTGTCGGCGAGCCCGTAGCGCTGGACCTCGATGCCGACCAGGATCAGCGGCTTCGTCGCGGCGCGCACCAGGCCGGCGATCGTGCCGGCGAGCTGCTCCTCGGTGCCCGCCGGCGGCTCGGTGACCGGCAGGGACCCGGACGGGGCCGGGCAGGACGCCGTCCAGATGTCCCTGTTGATCTCGATGTAGACCGGCCGCTTGCGCTTGACGGCGGTGGCGATCGCGGCGTCGACCACGCCCGGCACCGCGGCGGCCGTCCCGGCACGCGCCGCGCTCGCGGTGACCATCCGGTACGTGCTCAGGTCGTGGTCGGGCTGCCCGGTCGAGTGCGAGAACAGGACGTCGAAGTCCTTGAGGTTGGCGAGGTTCGTCGCGTTGGGGCCGCCGTTGACGACGACGACCGGGCTGCGCTCGACGAAGGCGCCGGCGATGGCGTTGACCATGCTGAGCGTGCCGACGCCGTTGGCGACCGCGACCGCGCCGAGCCCCTTGGCCCGGGCGTAGCCGTCGGCCGCGTACCCGGCCTCGAGGTCGCTCGCGGTGACGATCGACGTGACGCCGTTGCGGCCGGCCGCGTCGAACAGGCCCGCGCCGTAGGCGGCGGGCACGCCGAACAGCGTGTCGACGCGCTGCTGGGTCAGCCTCTTGAGCACGTAGTCGGCGACGGTGAAAGCCACGATGGCGCTCCAGTGCAGGCCCGCCGGGGCGGGGATCGGTCAGTCGGAGACAGAGAGCCTGGGGTCGACCAGCCGCCTGTTGCAGGGGTGGTCGATGTGGTTCATGGGCATCGGCACGGGCGCCGCTCGACCGAATGCGGCGGCGATGATGTTCACCAGCTCCTTGCACTCGGCCGGGTTGAGGTCCTCGTCCTCCTCGTCCCAGTCGGGCGTGCCGCCCATGACGACGTGGTCGGAGCGCGGGAACATGTAGCCGTTACGGCTGTAGAGGTATTCCAGGGCCGGCTGCGCCGGCAACATCGCGAGGTAGCCTCTGACCCCGACCATCTTCGTGTCGTTCCACAGCTTCTTCGCGCCCATCCCGGTGCAGTTGACGATGATCTTCTGTGGCGCCGTCGCGAAGATGTCGGCCTTGCTGGTGAACGTCTTGTCCACGAACGTGACGTCGCGCGCCCTCAGGTCGCACTCCAGCCGCGGGAGAAAGATGGGCGGCTCGACCAGCAGCGTCTGATACAGGAATCCCGGCTGGGTGTGATTCTGGAACGGCAGGCGGCTCAGTCTCTGGCGGGCCGGCAGCAGGCCGGGCAGGAGCTCCAGCACCATGTCCAGGCCCTCAGCCGGCTTGGGGCAGTAGTTGGGCCGCTCCGAGACGCCGAAGCCCTTGCCGATGCTGTCCTTGAAGGTCGTGTAGGACGTCTTGATGATCGCCTTCAGGTCCTGCTGGTTCATGGCGGTCTCGACGACGGAGACGGCCCACTGGCCGCCTGCCTTGAACGACGTGGTCTTCACCGGCTTGCGATCCGCGTAGATCGTGACCTTGAGCCCCAGGTCGAGCAGCATCGTGGCGGCGGTCAGGCCCATGACGCCTGCGCCGAGCACCGCGACCTCCGTCTGGGGCGAGCCGGCAAGGAACCGGCGGACAATGTCCTTCACCTTGGCCGCACAACCCCAGCTCAACGAGATGCCCGCGCCGCCGTGGCCGTAGTTGTGCACGACGAACCGGCCGGACACCTGCTCGGAGTTCAGCCGGAAGGTTCCCTTGCGATACGGCCGCACCCCGGTGACGCACGCCCCGGGCACGCTCGGATCGTAGGTGAAGTCCGGTGTCGGCAGGTTGGTGAGCTCCCGCACGTCCATCGCGCCAGCCCCTGAATGATCGTGTCTGCTTGCGATCGGGGGCCCGACCGCTCTCGTACCCGGTGTCGGAGCTTCCCAGCCCGCCCGGGACCAAGGCTTGACCCGGCCCAGAGCAGTTGTTTTCTGCGGCTGCGCGAGGGGGAGGCGGTGGCGGGGGAGCCGATGAGCATGGGGCGGCCAGCTGATAGCGCAATCATCAGTGTTCCTCTGTTCTCGTCTGTGATGATCAGCGTGTGAGGCTCTCCGAATGGGCCCGGCGGAACGGCGTCCGTTACCGGACCGCCTGGAAGTGGGCTCGGGACGGGACGATGCCGGTCGGGGTCGTCAAGACCGCGACCGGCCGATACCTGGTGCTCGAGCAGCCCGCCGGCAGGGGCGGGCGGGCCGTGGCGTGCTGCCGGGTCTCGAGCGCCGGCCAGAAGGCGGACCTCGAGCGGCAGGCGGGGCGTGTCGTCACACCGCAGGCTGTGACCTTGGCGGACCGGGTGTGGACGTGCGGGTGCGGTCGCGAGCACGACCGGGACGTCAATGCGGCCCGCAACCTGCTCAATGCGATGACGCTCGAGCAGGAAGCGGCCTGGTTCCACGTCGCCGGGCAGTTCCCCGGAGACGCTGAACGCCTGTGGAGGCGATGTAAGACCAGGCTCCGGCCGGGCAGATGCCAGCGAATCAGGCAAGAGAATCACTGAGGTTCTCCGAACCGAACGTCACTCCGGTGAGATCCTCGGAGACGGCCCACAGCCGCTGCTGGAGCGGCATGTCGTAGGACTGCGGGCTGGAGGTGACGAGGCGGGGGTGGCCCATGATCTGGTTGCGTCCGCCGGGGCCGTAGTACTGGCCGCCGAGCACGGCGGGGTCGGTGGCGGCGCGCAGGGTCGGCAGGGCGCCCATCGCGGGGCTCTGGAGGACCAGCGGTGCGAGCCCGTCGATCACGGGCCGGAGAAGTGCGGGAGTGTTGCGGGCGAGTTCGGTGCTGGACGCGCCGGGGTGCGCGGCCACCGCGACGGTGGTGCCGTGCGGGGCGAGCCGGCGCTGCAGCTCGTACGTGAACAGCAGGTTGGCCAGCTTGGACTGGCCGTAGGCCCCGACCCTGCTGTACGAGCGCTCCCACTGCAGGTCGTCGAAGTGGATCGCGGCCCTGATGCGGTGACCGGTGCTGCTGACCGTCACCACGCGGGAGCCGGGCACCGGCAGCATCAGGTCGAGCAGCAGCCCGGTGAGCGCGAAGTGGCCGAGGTGGTTCGTGCCGAACTGCAGCTCGAAGCCGTCGCGGGTGGTCCGGCGAGGGGTGTACATGACGCCCGCGTTGTTGATCAGCAGGTCGATGTGGCCGAGCCGGGACCTCAGCGCGGCGGCGGCGGTGCGTACGGAGTCGAGCGAGGTCAGGTCCAGCTCCTGGACGGTCACGTCTCCGCGCATACGAGCCGCCGCCTGCGCGCCCTTGGCGGTGTCGCGTACGGCGAGGACCACCGAAGCCCCGCGCTCGGCCAGTGCCTTGGCGGTCTCGTAGCCCAGTCCGGTGTTGGCTCCGGTCACCACGGCGACGCGCCCGTGCTGGTCGGGGATGTCAGCCGTCGTCCATTTCGCGCCCATGCCGGGCTCCCATCTAACGTACCGAAGGTATCTTCCGCACATGACGGTAAAGTACCGTTGGTACGGTGTCAACGTACCAACGGTACTTAAGTTAGGCTGGCGAACGTGAGTTTCCAGCGGGCCCGGACGGAAGAGCAGCGGGAGATCCGCCGGCGGGCGATCCTCGACGCGGCGTCGGCGATGCTCGACGAGATGCCCGTCGCCGACGTCACCCTCAACGAGCTGAGCCGCCGCGCGGGCCTGGCCAAGCCCAACGTGCTGCGCTACTTCGAGTCCCGCGAGGCCGTGCTGCTCGAACTCCTCGACCGTTTCCTGCGGGAATGGCTGGTGGAGCTGGAGGGCGAGCTGGCCGCCGGGGTCGGCGACGACCTGCCCATGCCCGAGCGGGCGACGGCGGTGGCCGGCATCCTCAGCCGCTCGCTCGCGAGCCGCACGGTGCTGTGCGACCTGTTCGGCGCGCAGGGCAGCGTCCTGGAACGCAACGTCTCCGTCGAGGTCGTCACCCGCTACAAGCGCGCCTCCCTGCAGCGCCTGGAGACCTTGACCGCCCTCGCCCGGAGACACCTGCCGGAGCTGGGCGCGAACGCGACCCTGTTCAGCCTGCAGGCCATGGTGCTGGCGGGCGCGCTGTCGCCGTACGACACGCCCCCGCCCAGCCTGCAGGCCGCCTACCAGGCCGAGCCCGACCTGGCCCGCTTCCACCCGCAGCTGCGCGACGCCCTGAACATGGCCCTCACCGCGACACTCCTCGGCGTGCTGCCCCGCCCCTGATCAGCCGAGGGGCTCTGCGGCGGGCGGCCGGGCGACGGACTCGCGCGCGCGGACGGGCATCGGCACCCGATGCACCCGGCCCGGCCGCCCGGCGTCCGCGCGGTCGCGCTCGATCTCGGCGAACAGCACGTCCACCGCCTTGCGGCCCAGCTCGTAGTGGGGCAGCGCCACGGTCGTCAGCTGGGGCCGCACCCAGGAGGCGATGGGATGGTCGTCGAAGGAGACGACGGAGACGTCAGCGGGCACCTTGAGCCCGAAGTCGTCGAGCGCCTGGTAGGCGCCCATCGCGATCCGGTCGTTGAAGCAGATCAGGGCGCGCGGCCGGACCGTCCGCAGCAGGTCGCGCGTCGCGGCGAGCCCGTACTCCGGCAGCCAGTCGGGGCAGGTACGCGCGCCCGCCACCTTGACCCCGGCCTCGCCGAGCGCCTCGTGGATGCCGGCCAGCCGCTCCGCCGCCGCGACGCTCTGCTGGGGGACGTCGCCCGGGCCGGGGCCGGCGCCGATCAGGTAGACGCCGTCGCGGTGACCGGCGTCCAGCAGGACGCGGGCGGCGTGGCGGCCGGCCTCGATCTCGTCGGGCAGGACGGCGGGCAGGGGAGTGGGCCGGTCGGGCAGCGCGTTGAGCAGGACGGCGGGCAGGGGGGTGGGCGCGGCGGTGACGGCCTTCGGCACCGTGATGGTGCGCGTGAACATCGAGGCCAGGACGAGCCCGTCGACCTGGCGGTCCTGCATGGCCTGCAGCAGGAGGCGTTCGAGCTCGGCGTCGCCCTCGGTCTCGCCGATGAACAGCATGAAGCCGCGCTCGCGGGCGGCCTCGAGGGCTCCTTTGATCATGTCGCCCGCCAGCCGTGAGGTGGCGACGGTGTCGGAGACGAAACCGATCGTCCTGCTGATGCCCGTGCGCAGGCCCACGGAGACGATGTTGGGCCGGTACTGCAACTCCTCGGCGGCGCGCAGCACGCGCTGCTCGACGTCCTGGGAGATCCGCAGCTCGCGGCCGCGGCCGGACAGCACGAGCGAGGCGGTCGTGCGGGAGACGCCCGCAGCCTTGGCCACATCGGCCAGCGTGACCCGTCGTGGGCTCACCCAGATCTCCGATCGTCAAGAGTGTGTGACGAGGGGTTGACATGCTACGACGCGCGTGGTGAGACTATCGGGCGCTAACCCGATTTAGCAACGGACTCCGGAGGCCGGCCGGGGTGCCGTCGTCCCCAGCGGCCAAGGAGATGCACATGGCTCGTCGAGTTCGCCCCGGCAGGGCCGGCGCCGCGCTGGTGATCGCCATGGGGACGCTCGCCGCCGCCTGCGCGGCCCCCGGCAGCGACAGCCCGCGGCCCGCGGCCACCAGCGCGGCGCCGCAGTCCGCCGCGCCCACCTGCGGCACCGCGCCGATCACGCTGAACGCCTACTTCGAGACGGGTTTCCCGCTGCCGAAGGCGCTGACCACGGAGTTCACCAAGCAACATCCGAACGTCACGTGGAACATCCGCGAGGACCAGTTCGCGGTCATCACGCAGAACGCGCCCCGGGTGCTCGCGGACAACCCGCCCGACCTGATGCGCCTGCCCCAGGTCTCCGAGCTGGTCAAGGACGACCTGCTGAAGAACCTCGACGGCTACGCCACCGCGTTCGGCTGGGACACCTGGCCGGCCTCGCAGCTCGAACAACTGCGCCTCGGACCCGGCGGGCGACCGCGCGGCGAGGGCTCGCTGTACGCACTCGGGCTCAACATGAGCATGACCGGGCTCTTCTACAACAAGAAGCTCGCCGCCCAGATCGGCATGTCCACGCCGCCCGCCACCCTGGCGGAGCTCGACCAGGCGCTGAAGAAGGCCAAGGACGCCGGCATCACGCCCATCGTGCAGTTCAACGGCGGCGCCACCGGCGGCCTGGCCTTCCCGCTGCAGAACCTCATGGCCTCCTACGGCCCCGCGGCGCCGATCAACGACTGGATCTATCAGAAGCCGGGCGCCACGATCGACACCCCGTCCAACCTCCAGGCCGTCCAGCACCTGGAGCGCTGGATCAAGGCCGGCTACTTCCAGAAGGACGTCAACGCGGTCGACTACGCGACCATGATGAGCCGCTTCATCGACGGCCAGGGCCTGTTCATGTTCAACGGCGACTGGGAGTCGGGCAACCTCGACAAGCAGATGGCGGGCGACGTCGGCTTCACCCTGATGCCGCCGGCCGAGGAGGGCGGCAAGCGCGCCGCCATGTCGGCCCCGCTCACCTTCGGCATCGCCGCCGGCGCGAAGAACGCCGACTGCGCCGCCTTCTTCCTCAACTGGGTGGCCACCGACAAGCGCGCCCGCGACATCGGCGTCGAGGTCGGGGGGTCGCGCCCGATGGGGCCCGCCGACGCGTACATGCCGGCCGTCAGCGAGGACAAGGTCACCGCCGCGACCCTGGCGGCCGGGGCGGACATCGCCGAGGACGACGGCGCGATGGACTTCATCGCCAACGCCACCGGCGCCATCTACGCCAAGAGCTGGACGCCGAACCTGCAGAAGCTGGTGGCCGGCCAGCAGACGCCGCAGGACCTGCTGAAGACGGTCCAGGCCGACTACGCCGGCCAGCTCGAAGGGAACTGATCACATTGATGGCCCGGCCCGCGCGCCGGCCGCGCGGCGCCCGCGGCGTGGCCGGCTGGCTGTTCGTCGTCCCGGCGCTCGCCTTCTACGCGGTGTTCGTCCTGCGCCCGATCGCCCTGACCGTCCAGTACTCGCTGTACGAGTGGAACGGCATCGGCGCCTCCACCTGGGTGGGGCTGGCGAACTACGGCACGGTCTTCACCGACCCCGACCTGCTCGACTCGCTGATCAACGCCTTCCAGCTGATCGTGTTCTTCAGCGTGATCCCGGTCGTGCTGGGCCTCGCGATCGCCGCCACGATCCGCCGGATCGCCGCGAGCAGGCTCGCCCTCGTGGCGCGGACCGTGCTGTTCCTGCCACAGGTCATCCCGCTGGTGGCCGCGGGCATCGCGTGGAGCTGGCTGCTGGCCTCCACCGGAGTGGTCAACCAGCTGCTCTCGCTCGTCGGCCTCGGCGGGGTGACCAGGGCCTGGCTGGGCGACTTCGCCACCGCCCTGCCGGCGGTCGGCATGATCGGCGCGTGGGTGCTGCTCGGCCTCTGCACGCTGCTGCTCCTGGCCGGCATGAGCAAGATCGACCCGGCGCTGTACGAGGCCGCGCGCCTCGACGGAGCCGGGGCGTGGCGGGAGTTCGTCTCCATCACGGTGCCCAGCCTGCGACAGGAGATCGCGGTCTGCGTCACCGTGACCGTGATCGCCGCCCTGGCCAGCTTCGACATCGTCTACATCGCGACTCAGGGCGGTCCCGGCAACACGACCATGGTGCCGGGCCTGCAGATCTTCTACCTCGCCTTCACCGAACGCGAGGTGGGCACCGCCTCGGCCCTGGCCGTCGTGCTCATGCTTCTCGTGATCGCCTGCGCCCTTCCCATCCAGTGGTTCACAAAGGACGACAACCGATGATCATCGCGGGCCGGGAGGCCTGGACCGGCCGGCTGCTGCTCATCGCCATGATGGCGGTCACGCTCCTGCCGTTCCTCAGCCTGTTCGTCACCGCCCTGCACCCCTCGGGCACCTATCCGGCCGGGCTGGCGTGGCCGCAGGACCCGCAGTGGAGCAACTTCCTGCGGGCCTTCGAGGCAGCGAACATGGCCGAGCTGCTGAAGTCGAGCGTCCTCATCGTGCTGGGCGTGGTGCCGATCTCGATCCTGCTGGGCACCATGGCCGGCTTCGCCATCGGTCACCTGCGCGTGATCGGCGGACGCATCGTCTTCCTGCTGTTCGTGCTCGGCCTGACCCTCCCCTTCGAGGGCATCATCACGCCGCTGTACTACCAGATCCGCGACATGGGACTGCTGAACACCCGCTGGGCCATCATCCTGCCGCTCATCGGCCTGTTCATGCCGTTCTCCGTCTTCTGGATGCGGGCGCACTTCGTCAACATGCCGGGGGAGCTGTCGGAAAGCGCCCGCATGGACGGCGCCAACGTGTGGCAGTTGTTCCGGCGCATCCACGTGCCCCTGGCCATGCCGGCGATCTCGTCCCTGGCCATCCTGCTGTTCCTGTGGACCTGGAACCAGTTCCTGCTGGCCATCGTCCTGGTCGACGACCCGGCCAAGCGCACGATGTCCGGCGCGCTCGGCGCCTTCCAGGGGCAGTGGGGCACCGACATCCCGCTGCTGTGCGCGGGATCGCTGCTGATCCTGACGCCCACGCTCGTGATCTTCCTCGTCTTCCAGCGTCACTTCGTCAAGGCCCTGCTCCAGGGCTCCCTGAAGGGCTGACCGATGAGCGTCGCGCTGCCACCGGCGTCATGGTCCACGACGGGTGACCGAGCGCAGGAAGAAGCCCGGAACCTGCCCGAAGGGTTGGTCGGCGGTGTGCGCGCTTCTGCGGGGAACTGGTGGACAACCAGCGGGACTGGACGGCTCACAACGGCTGGCGGCCGATCAGAGCCTCTCGTTGGTCATGCGGTCAGTTGCCGGAGCATCTCGGCGGAGTCGTGCAGGTTCGTCATCTGGGCGAACCGGCCGTCCTGGACCTTGTAGATGGCGTACTCGACGATCTCGAACGAGGCGCCGGTGGGCGGGACGCCGAGCCATTCCTTCACCGGGGTGCCGGTGTTGATGGCGCGGACGGCGATGCCGTCCCGGTCGATCAGCAGTTCATCGACGTCCCAGTGGATGTCCGGGACGGCGTCGGCGATCCCCTTCAGGACCGTGACGACGTCCTCGCGGGTGCCGGGCTGACCGCCGAGCAGTACCTGGTCGTTGATGAACTCGTCCATGCGGTCGAACTCGTGGGCGTTGAGCGCCTCGGCGTAGCGCATGTACCAGTCACGCAGATCACTCTCGGACATGGCGATCCTCTTCTCTTGTGCCGCAAGGAGCGGTGAGCTGCAGAAATTTCCGCACCGATCGGTGCATAATAGGACGGTACCAGTTCGGCACCGGACGGTGTCAAAACGGTAGGATCGGAAGGTGCACGCGTCACAGATCGGCCGTCCCCGGGCATTCGACGCCGAGGCGGCGCTCGAGAAGGCGATGACGGTCTTCTGGGCGCAGGGCTACGAAGGTGCCAGCCTCACCGACCTGACCGAGGCCATGGGCATCTCCCGTAAGAGCCTGTACGCGGCCTACGGCAACAAGGAGGACCTCTTCCGCAAGGCGTTGCGGCGCTATGCGGAAGGCCCCGGCGCCTACGTCGCCGAGGCGCTGCGGCAACCCACCGCTCGAGAGGTCGCCGCGGCCTTCCTCGCCGGCGCCGCCCGCTCCGGCACCATGCCAGGACTCCCCGCCGGCTGCATGGGCGTCCAAGGCGCACTGGCCGCCGGCGGGGCCGGACGGACCGCCCGCGACATCCTGACCGAGTGGCGCGCCCACGGCCAGACACTGCTCCGGGACAGGTTCCGGCAGGCCGTCCAGACGGGCGACCTGCCCGACAGCGCAGACCCGGAGAAAATCGCCCGCTATGTCATGACGATCGCGAACGGCATTGCCGTACAGGCAGCCGGCGGCGCGGCATGCGAGGACCTCCAGCAGGTGGCCGATGCAGCCTTGCGGAACTGGCCACCCGCCTGACGACACAGGCCCCGAAACACGTAGGGCGCGCTGCGGCATGGGGCAAAGCGGGTAGGGGTGCAACCGGCGTCTTGACCTCAAGTGAGGTTGAGATTGCAGGATCGCCACGTGACGAAAATCAAGGCTTCTGAGCACCGGATTGCCGTGATCGGCGCAGGCGCCATTGGCGCTGCCGTAGCACGTCGTCTGCTCGCGGACGACCATGACGTGGTGGTGTGGAACCGTACCGCCGGCCGCACCGCCGCGTTGGTCAAGGCCGGGGCACTGCCAGCGGGATCGGTCAAGGAAGCGGCATCCTCCGCCACGCTGGTCCTGCTCACCCTTACCGACTACGTCGCCGTCCAGCAGTGCCTTGCCGAACTGGACGGAGACCTGTCCGGGCGAACGATCATCGCGATGTGCACCGGCACCGCCGACGACGCGCACCATGCCGCCCAGCGGGTGGCTGATTTGGGGGCGTCCTATCTTGATGCGGGCATCCAGACCTCACCCGAGATGATCGGCACCGACGCGGCGACCATCCTGTACAGCGGCTCTCGGTCGGCGTTCCAGCGACACCGCGCGGTCCTCGGGCTGCTGAGCACGCCGCGCTTCGTCGGAGATGCACCACAAGCGGCCGCGATCTGGGATCTCACCCTGTTCGGTCTCTGGTACGACGCCCAACTCGGCTTGTTGCGAGCCCTCGACACCGTGCGGGAAACGGGCATCGACGTCACAGAGTTCGTCGACACCGCGGTCAAACAGCTCGGGCACGTGGTCACGGAGGCTCCTGGCACGGCCTCGGAACTGCTGCAGGCCACCTATCCGGCAGGGCCCGCCACCCTCGCCGAGCACCTCACCGTCATCCGCCACCTCATCAAACTGCGCGGCGGCCAAACGCTCGGCGACGGCGGACTGCCGGTGGTGGCGGCCAGAATCGAAGCGCTCCTCGCACAGGGGCGTGATGGCGAAGGGCTGACCGCCACGATCGCCACGATGACCAACCGGACCAGTGCGTGAGAGGGGCCGGACACCCCCATAGGGAATCTTGCGGAAGTCGCCAAGACTTCTTCAGCAGGGATCGCCGCATCACCTGATCAGGAGCACGGCAGCCGGGCCGGCCGCGCGCCTGCCGTGCCCGAGATCATCGCCAGGAGACTGGTGCCGTCCGGCTCCGCCACTTGCACTCCGCCGGGACGACGGCCCTGGCGATGCCCGTCACCAGCCCGATGACGCCGTGACTCCTTGTGACTTCCTCCATTCCATCACCAGGCGCCCTGCTGTTTTGCTGAAGCCGTGAGCCGCACAGCCCGAACCGAGGATGGTCCACGTTGACGTCACAGGCCCCGATCAGGGCCACCTCGACCGACGACGGAGTCGCCATCGGCGAGCGGGCCGCGGCGGGTGAGCTCGACCCCGTCGCGGTGGCCGGGCGTGCCGGGGGGAGGCGCGCTCCCCCCGGGCCGCGGGCACCTTCATCGAGGTCACCGCAGGCCGCGCGGCACGCGAGGCGGCGGCATCCCAGACCCGCTCCCAGCCGGACGCCGGCTTCGGCGGGACCCTCGCCCCCACGCTAACCCTGGACGGCACGTCCACGTCCATCACGCGAACCGGCCCGGCCTGGTCGGCAGGGCGGGCTCGCTCTCATCAGGCGTTGTCGCGGGCCCAGGCGGCCGGATCAGTGAGTGCTGGACGGCGAGGCGGAGGCGCCGTGGCCGCTGTGGCCGCTGTGGCCGCCGTTCTCCTCGACCGTGCCTCCGAGCTTTCCGCTCAGCTCCCGCATGAAGGACTTGGACTTGGCCGACAGCACCCATCGATCACCTCTGAGGTAGAGGCCGCCGTACATCTCGGCGTAGTCGAGCCACTCGCGCTGGCCCGTGGCCGTGGCGAAGTCGAGGAACACGTACGGGATTCCGTCGCTGGTGCATTCGCCCTGCCGGTAGTCCATGGCCTTGAGGGTGATCGTGGCGGTGCAGCCGACCGCGGCGGCCAGTTGCTCGATGGTGTACGTGCGTGACACCTCCTTCCCGGGTGCCGGCCCGGTACCTTTGCCCGTCTCGGCTTGACCGCCGCACCCGGCGAGCATGAGCGCCGAGGCAACGGCCAGGGACAGGACGGTGCCGGCACGGCGAGGCCTCCTGGCGATGCCGGTCGCCCGCACCGTGTCCGCCGGCGCGGCATCTCGCACGTCTCGCGGGCGGGGGACGTCCATCATGCTCTTGACCTTTCTCGCGCTGATCGCGGTCCTACGCGGAGCGACGAGGCCGGTGTGGCCGCTCGCCTGGCCACACCGCGCCCCGCTCCTGGCCGCCGGTCGCTGCCGGCGAGGATCAGCGGCAGCGCCTGCCGCTGTTGATGCAGGTGACGACTCGCTGCATCTGCTGCTCGTTCATCAGGTTGATGAAGTCGCTGTGGTCGGTGATCGGTTTGTGCAGCTCTTCCGGGAAGCCGTCGACGGCGAAGTTGGGGCCGCGCGGCACGTTGTAGACGAGCCGGTGCTCCAGCGCCGGGATCGGCTGGAAGCCCTGCGGGCAGCTCCCGTCCGCCTCGGGGAAGGTGACGTGGGTACGGTGGTTGGCGCTGTCGATGTTCTGGCCGTCCCAGCAGCTCTGGAAGTCGAAGACCCGGACGAGCCTGCTGCCGCGCGGGCAGAGCGGGTACTTGTCGGTCAGCTGGCGGTTCTCGAACCCGGTGCAGGTCCATCCGGCGTTGTGCTCGGCTCCGTTGACCCGGGCGTTGCCGGTGATGATGCGCAGGAACTGCGGCGCCGGCACCACCTTCGCGGCCGGGTTGCCCTTGAACGTGATCTGCACCTGGACCGGGGTGAGGATCTTGCCGACGTTCAGGTCGAGACCGCCGCCGCGCTGGTCGGCGTCGAACTCCTCCTGGCCCAGGGCCCTCAGCACAGGCCAGTAGTGCGTGGACTTGTCGCCGTTGCGGCAGGTGGTGCCGGCGGCGAGCAGGCTCTCGTTGGTGGACTGGTTGTTGGTGGACTCGTTGCCCACGTAGTCGTGGGTGTGCTGGGCGCCGTTGGACACGCCCGGTGCCACGATGACGTTGTCGGAGTTGAAGATCCGCCCCTCGTTACGGCCGCAGTCGACGCTGAAGGTGCCTCGGGAGCCGTTTCGCTGGGTGCGGGGGGTTCTCACGTTGGGGCGTACCGAACGGATGTCGACGAAGTCCTCGGCAACGGGCCCTCTGGCCTGCCCGCCGTTGTTGTCGCCATCACCTCCGTCGTTTCCGTCGTTTCCGTCGTTTCCGTTGTTACCGTCGTTTCCGTTGTTGCCGCCATTTCCCGGGTTGCCCACCTCGCAGGTCGCCAGGGTGCGCAGATCGGCCGGCGCACGGGCACCGGCTCGCTGGAAGGCGAGCGCGATGCGCTGAAGGGTGGCCGTCCGCTTGCCCTTCAGCGGTCCGAGGATGGCGTTGCGGACGAAGTTGGGGCCGCCTTGTCCTGCCGCGCGCTCCAGCCGCCGGTTCGCCTCGGCGATCTGGGTCTCCAGCTGGCGCAGGTTGCGCTGCACCTCCGCCCGGGCACGGGCGGGAATCTGACCCAGCCGGTCCGCCACGGAGGGACAGGTGATCCCACCGGTAGCGCCGGTCTCGCCGCCGTTGTCCTGGCCGTCGTCCTGCTGGCCGTCGTCCTGCTGGCCGTTGTCGTTTCCGGTGCCGTTGCCGTCGTCGTTGCCATTGCCGGTGCCGTCGTCCCGCACGGAGCAGGTGGCCAGAGCGTCCAGGCCGTTCGGGGCCTGGGCGCCGGCGCGCCGGAAGGCGATCTCGATCCGCTGCAGCGCGGCCGTTCGTTTGTCCTTCAGCGGGCTGAGAATCGCGTTCCGTACGAAGTTGGGCCCGCCCTGTCCCTGAGAGGACGCCAGCCGCCGGTTCGCCTCGGCGATCTGGGTCTCCAGCTGCTGCAGGTTGCGCTGCACCTCCGCCTGGGCCCGAGCGGGAACGTCACCCACCCTGTCGGCCACGGCGGGGCAGGAGACGGCCGGCGCGAAGGCCGCGCCGGATGTCGCGTTCGCCGCCGCGCCCGTGGCGCCGACCGCCAGACTGCCGCCCACGACGGCCAAGGCCGTGAGCATGCCCGCGGTTCGGCGGCGGATCCGGGACCTATGTCGAACTCTCATCACAATCCCTCTCTCCCCTCTGTAGCTGCGGCCCGGCCTGCGCACGCATCAGGCACCAGAACGGAAGGGTTGCGGCCGATCGTCATCACGGGATACGGGGGCACGGCGGCTTAGGTTCGATGTCACTTGCTCCGCTCCGCACCACTGGGTGCCGCGACGGCCCAGGATCGCAGGTCAGCGGGCGCGTGCTCGGGCGGAGATCCGGCACCACGGCGGTTGCCCCGGCCGGGCTCCCGACGCCGGCCGCGTCCTGGGCCGGCCGAACCTCCACAGCAGGCCGGCGGCGGCCAGGGCCGAGATCGCCTCACCGATCGGCAGGCTGAGCCAGAGTCCTGACGGGCCGCGCGTCCCGAGCGCCAGGACGAGCGGCGCCTTGATGATCACGAGCGTGCCGATCGAGATCAGGTACGACGGCGCGGCTCTGCCGAGGGACTGGAAGTAGGCGGAGATGAGAGGCGGGACACCGGCGAAGACGAACGCGATCGCGATGACCCGCATCGCATCGACCGTGACGGCCGTGGTCGCCGGATCGCTGACGAACAGCCCTGTGAGCGGCCGCGCGAGCAGGGCGGCGAGTGCCGCGGTGGTCGCTCCGTACAGGACGGTGGCTCGCAGGGCCAGCGTGAGGGTGCGCTGGACGCGGCCGGTCAGGCCCCGGCCGGCGTTGAAGCCGACGATCGGCTGGATCCCCTGGGTGATGCCGATCTGCGGGGTGAACACGAAGGTCTGCACCCGCGCGCACACCGCGTACGCGGTAAGCGCGACCGCGCCGGTCGCGGCCAGAGTCGTGTTGATCAGCGCCGCCAGCAGCGTGGCGCCGAAGCCGGCGAGGAAGGAGGGGGCGCCCACCGCGAGCACCGCCGCGATCGTCGCCGGGTGCGGGCGCAGATCGGCCGGCCGGATCCGGTACGGACGCTCGCGCTGGACGAAGAAGAACCACAGCGCCATGCCGGCCGACACCGCCTGGCCGCCGACCGTGCCCAGAGCCGCGCCGGTGACCCCCAGGCCGCAGACGAAGATCAGCAGCGGATCCAGAACGATCTGCGCCAGCACCGGCAGCACCCACAACATCGTGGAGAAGCGCAGCCGTCCTTCCGCGCGCACCAGAGCCGAGAACCCGGTCGAGAAGATCGACCCTGCGATGATCACTGCCGCGTAGGGCCGCGCGTACGCCGACGTCGGGCCGGATCCGCCCAGTACGGCCAGCAGCGGGTCGAGCGCGAGCAGACCTGCCACGGTGACGGACGACGCCACGAGCCAGAACACGACGAACGCGTTCCCCGCGGCGCGTGCGGCCTGATCGGGCCGGCCGGCGCCGAGGCTGCGCGAGACCACCGACGCGCCGCCGACGCCGACGGTCGTCGAGACCGCGCCCAGGATCAGGAGGATCGGCGCGACGAGGTTGACCGCCGCCAGGGCCGTCTCGCCGACGCCTCGGGCGACGAACCAGGCGTTGGTGAGCGCGTAGATGCCGTAGACGCCCACCGAGAGCGTCGTCTGGGAGCAGGTCCACCACAGCAGCGGCCCGATCGGGCGGCTGCCCAGCGACTGCGCGTGATCACGCACTGCCGGGCCGCGCCGGCCCATCAGCCTGTCACCGGGTGCGGCCGAACCGCGCCACCAGCGGGTCCAGCTGCGCACGGCCGAAGTTGTCGGCGTCGACGTAGTCCATGAAGAAGTAGCCGGCGTCGATGAGCTCCCGCGACAGATCCGCGTGATCGACCCGCGGCACCGGAACCGCGGTGGGCCGGCGCACCAGGGCCATCGCGGCGAGCTCGGTGCGCATCATGTCCTGCTCGCGGGTCAGCACCGCCACATGACCGGGAGGGGCGATCTTCAGCACGACCTGGCGCCCGTCCCGGAGCCGGATCCGGTAGATCACGTTGAACCAGCCGTGCGTGATCTCCTCGGCGAAGTCGTCGCCGCCGGGCACCTGGGTGCTCCCATAGGCTCGCTCGATCATCGCCTGGAGCGTCTCGAGCGGCTGCCGGTTCTTCGTGATGCTCTCCATCGCAACTCCCGTCCGGCCGCCCCTTGCCGTGCCTCGGCTCGATCGCCCGCCGGGGGATTCTACAGAAAGCCGACATAGGCGACGGAATCTGGCGGTGCCAGGCGCATGCAGCGGTGATTCGTCCATGCGCGTGCCCGGTGGGAGCATCACGTCGGCCGGGGATCTCGTGAACGGCGGGAGAAGGAGCGGCTGGTGGGGATCAGGGCGGCCGCGGCAGGAGCGGCGAAGCACGCGATCGTGCAGACGGCGAGGAGTTGAAGCCTGCCGGTGGCGGCTCAGGATCGCGAACGGAGGGCGGCCTGTTCGATGACGCGGGCTACGACGTCGGGGTGGGAGACGGCGACCGAGTGCGAGGCGCGCACCTCGGTGATGCGTGAATGCGCGCGCTTGGCCATGAAGCGCTGCGCCGCGGGCGGGATGTTGAGGTCCTCGGTCGCGATCACCGCCCAGCTCGGAATGGCCTTCCAGGCCGCGACGGCGGCCCTCTCCTCCAGCGCTGCCTGAGCGATGGGCCGTTGCGTGGCGGCCATCAGGGCGGCGGCGCTCGCGGGTACGTCCGCCGCGAACTGGTGGTGGTACTTGCCGGCCTTGATGTAGAGGTCGGTGCCGGTGGTGCCGTCCGGCAGCCGGTACGGGACGGGGTCGAGCGTGTCGGGCAGGGTGCTGCCGGGGAACTTGCCGGTCAGCTCCAGTGCGGACTCCCCGACGTCCGGCAGGAACGCGGCGACGTACACCAGCGCCTTGACCTTTGTGTCACCCGCGGCCGCGGTGCTGATGACCGATCCTCCGTAGGAGTGACCCACGAGGACCACCGGGCCGTCCACATGGTCCAGGAGGCTGCGCAGTGCCGCCGCGTCGGCGGCGGGCCCGCGCAGCGGGTTGGCAGCGGCGATCACCCGGTAACCGTCCTTGCGCAAGCGCTCGATCACACGGTTCCAGCTGGAGGTCTCGGCGAACGCGCCATGCTCCAGCACGACGGTCGGCTTCGCACCCGCCGGTGCGCTCGCACCGGCGGCGGGCCCGCTCAGCGCGAGCGCACCGAGCGCGCCCACGGCCACAAGTCCCGCCAACGCCGCCGTCCTCAGCCGGGGACGCCGGTCGGAGCGGAGGCTGGAGGAAGACATCATGGGTTTCATCCTTTCGACAGTCATGGCAACAGGCGTGACCGGTGCACGTCTTCGCCGCGAGGGTGGGTCTGCTCGTCATGCGCGCCGATGACGGCGGCGCGCGACGGCTTGGAGCAGGGCTCGCCGTCGGTCTCAGCGACCGACTACTGAGTACACGCCGGCCGTCGGTAACTTCAAGTGAACCGAGGTCACATGGAGTGAACCGACGAGCATCAGCCGGGATCGCCGGTGTCGGCGCACGTCACCGTCAGGGGTACGGGTGTTTCGGGCCACCCGTGGTCCGTCATCAGGGATACCTTTGGACGCCGCATACCGAATGGATGCTTGTCGGGTCCGGGGCCCTCCTGGCGGGTGTGTTTATCTGATAGGGGGACGATCATGAGCGCCTGGAACCACTTCTCGATCACCACGCGCGTCACCTTGTTCACGGCGACCGCGGCGGCGTTGTTGTGCGCGCTTCTGGCCGTCACGGTGATGATCGCCATCCATCGGTACGCCACCGAGCATCTCGTGGCGGAACTGGCCGCAGCCGGCGGCAAGATGGCGTACAAGGTCGAGAACGACGGATGGTCCGAACCGCTGGTCGAGCATGAGGGCCGTAACGTCCAGGTGGTCACCCCCACGGGTTCGGTCGCCACGTCGACGCCGACGCTCGCGGGCAAGCCGGTCATGGCAGCCTTCATCCCCGAGCGCATGGAGATCGCCATCGGCGAAGTCTGCGGCGGCGTATTTCCTCCCGGCCGGTGCCAGCAGGTGGTGGCGCAGCCGGCCTACCGAGACGGGCAGAATTGGGCGATCTATACATCCCGGCCGTCGGTTCCCTGGTACGTCGAGCCGTGGCTGGCCGCAACGGTGGTCGGGGGAGCGGCGTTGCTGGCGCTGGCCATCATCGGGCTCGGACGGGGGATCGTCATCGCGTCGCTCAGGCCGGTCAGCGCCGTCAGGGCGGAGCTCGACAAGATCACGGAGACCTGTCCCGAGCGACGTGTCGCCATGCCGCAGAGCCAGGACGAGATCTGTGACCTGGCCGGCAGCGTCAACCAGACGCTCGCTCGTCTCCAGGCCGCGATGGAGCAGCAGCGCACCTTCACCACCGACGCCTCTCACGAGTTGCGCACCCCTATCGCCGCGATTCGCGCCGAGGTCGAGGACGCGCTGTACGCGCCCGAGGACACCAGCGTCAGCAACGTGGGCAACGCCATCTTGCCCAGCGTTGACCGGCTTGAGCGCATCGTGGCAGATCTGCTGACCCTGGCCCGGCAGCACCAGGAAGACGTTCAGCGCGAACCCCAGCAGATCGACCTCGCCCAACTCGTGACCACGGAACACGAACGGCGCGCGGAAACCGACAAGAGCGTCGAGATCATCCTCGAACCCTCTGTCATGGTCATGGTCATGGGCAACCGGCAGCGGCTGGCGCGGCTGTTGTCGAACCTGCTCGACAACGCCGAGCGGCACGCCGACCGCGCCATCACCATCCAGGTACGGCAGGCCCCCAGCTCCAAGCGCGACCTGCAGCGATTCCCGCGCGGGGTCGCGATCCTGGAGGTGATCGACGACGGACCCGGCATCGATGCGGACAAGCGCGAACTCGTCTTCCAGCGCTTCGCCCGGCTGGACAGCGCCCGTGGCAGGCTCGCCGGGGGAACCGGTCTCGGCCTGCCCATAGCACGGCAGATCGCTGAGCAGCACGGCGGCTCTCTGGGCATAGAGGACAGCGCTCAGGGCGCGCGCATCGTCCTGCGCCTGCCCATGGCGTGAGACACTCATGCGCCACCTGCTAGCCGACCGGTCAGGTATTCGGGAGCCGTCGGGTCGTACGCTGGTGACATGGGACGGACCAGCGATGCCAGGGAGAAGATCCTCGACGCCGCGCGCACGCTCATCGAACTGCGCGGCTACTCCGCCCTGGGCGTAGCGGAGATCTGCAAGGCGGCCGGCGTGCCCAAGGGCAGCTTCTACTACTTCTTCGCGTCCAAGGAGGCCCTCGCCCTGGCGGTCATCGACGAGCACTGGGCCGCCCAGGAACGCGACTGGAAGCGGATCCTGAGCGGTCAGGCGCCGCCGTTGCAGCGGTTGCGGCAGCTGTTCGAGGCGACGGAGGCCACCATGCGTACCGGGCAGCGCAGCTGCGGCAGCGTCGCCGGGTGCCTGTTCGGCAACCTGACGCTGGAGCTGAGCAACCAGACAGAGGCCATCCGCGTACGGCTCCAGGAGATCTTCGCCGTGCAGGTCGAGATGATCGAGGCGGTCATCGCCGAGGCCGTCGCGCGGGGGGAGGCCGGTGTGTCCGATGCCCGGCAGGCCGCACGGTCGGTGGTGGCGCAGCTGGAGGGACAGGTCATGTTCGCCAAGCTGTACAACGACCCGCAGCGGATGGGCGCCCTGTGGGCCGGCTGCCTGGCGCTGCTCGGCGCCGGCGCGCCCGGCGAGGCGGCCGTCGGGCTCTGACGCGCGTTCGCTGGTAGGCGCAGCCTCCCAGCTGGCCCAGTAGCATGACGGAGTGGAGCTGCGTCAGCTGCGATACTTCGTCGCGGTCGCCGAGGAGCTGAATTTCGGCCGCGCCGCCGGGCGGCTGCTGATCGCCGGGCCTTCGCTGTCCCAGCAGATCAAGGCGCTGGAACGAGATCTGGGTGTGCGCCTGTTCGACCGGGATCGTCGTTCGGTGTCACTCACCCCGGCCGGGGCCACGCTGCTCGCGGACGCGCGGGCTCTGCTGGAGCGTGCCGACGAGCTGCGTCACCGGGCCCGGCGGCTGTCCGGCTCCGAGCCGGTCCGGCTCGGCTACGTGAACTGGCTGCCGCCGGACCTGGGCGCCCGCACCGCGGCGGTGGCGCAGGTGCACCTCGACGCGTGGGTGGCGCCGTCCCACACGCAGGCGGCCCGTGTCGCCGACGGTGGTCTTGATCTGGCGGTTTGCTGGGTGCGCGCCGCCGACCTGGCGGAACGCGGGCTGCGTGCGCAACTCATCGGCGCCGATCGGCTGTATGCGGTGGCCACCGGTCACGACACCGGCGACGTCTCCGCCCGGGAGACCGCGATCCTGCTCGATGACGACGCCACCTCCTGGTCGTCGTGGAACGTCTACGCCGCGGAACTGGCCGCCCGGACCGGAGCGCGCGCCGTACGCATCTCCGACGGCGGGATCACCGGTCCGGCCTTCTTCGACCACGTACGCCGCTGCCGCCACCCGGTGATCAACTCGCCCAAGGGCCAGACCGCGCCGCTGCCGCCGGATCTGGTGCGGCGGCAGATCGTCGCGCCGGAGGTCTACTGGACGTGGTCGCTGGTGTGGCGGCGAGGAGAGGATCGCACCTCGGTGCTCGACGTCGTGGAGGCCCTGCGCGCCGACGGCCACTTCGGCATTCACGACCCTGGCGCCTGGCTGCCCGAGGACGACCCGCACCGGCGCTGACTGGCCTGACCCCTGTAGGAGCCTGAACCTCTCAGCTGAGAGGACGCCGGTCCTGGCTCCACGGGCATGAGGCTTGGTCTTCCCTGCGTTAGCAGCCTACGTCGGTACACGAATAGACGACCGATCGTCTATCTCCGATGATCGGCCGTAGGAGAAGGGTTCATCATGAGCATGCAGCAGCAGAGGGTCGCTGTGGTGACGGGTGCGTCGCAGGGCATCGGTGCCGGAGTGGTGGAGGGCTACCGCAAGCTGGGTTACGCGGTCGTCGCGGTCTCCCGCACCATCGCCCCCTCCACCGATCCCCACATCGTGACCGTCCAGGGCGATGTGGCCGACCGGGCCACCGCCGAACGCGCGGTCACCGCGGCCGTGGAGCGGTTCGGCCGCCTGGACAGCCTCATCAACAACGCGGGAATCTTCATCGCCAAGCCGTTCACCGACTACACGCTCGACGACTACACCGCCGCACGCGGAGTGAACCTCGACGGCTTCTTCCACATCACCCAACTGGCCATCGCCCAGATGCTGGAGCAAGGCGGCGGCCACATCGTCACGATCACCACCAGCCTGGTCGACAACGCCGACACGCGCGTCCCATCCGTGCTGGCCTCGCTGACCAAGGGCGGCCTGCAATCGGCCACCAAGTCCCTGGCCGTCGAATACGCCACCCGCGGCATCCGGATCAACGCCGTCTCACCCGGCACCATCAAGACCCCGATGCACCCGCAGGAGAACCACGAGACGCTGGCCGAGCTGCACCCCATCGGCCGGATGGGCGAGCTGAGCGACATCACCGACGCCGTCCTGTTCCTGGAGAACGCGCCCTTCATCACCGGCGAAATCCTGCACGTCGACGGCGGCATGAGCGCCGGACACCGATCATGAACACCGGCACCGAGGCAGCGCTCCAGGACATCCTGGACCGGTGGAAAGCCGGCATCGACGCACACCGGCCGCAGCAGATCGCCGACCTGTTCACCGAAGACGCGATCTTCCAGGGGCTGCGCCCCTACAGCGTCGGCCGGCCCGCCATCGCCGCCTACTACGACTCCCAGCCGCCCGGCCTGGCCGCCCACTATCGCATCGTCGAGACCCGGACCGTCGCCGACGACCTCATCCTCGGCTACCTCGCCGTCGACTTCACCTTCACCGACCGGCCCACCCTCCACGTGTGGCTCAGCGTGCTCGTGAAAGGAACAGAAGAGGGCTGGCAGATCACCCACTACCAGGTCTCCCACCTCGACTGAGAACCAAGAACAGGAGACGCGCATGGACATGAGACTCGAAGTGATCGTCGTGCCGGTCACGGACGTCGACCTGGCCAAGAGCTTCTACACAGGGCTGGGATGGCGGCTGGACGCCGACCTCGCCACCGGCGAGGACTTCCGGGTGGTGCAGGTGACCCCGCCCGGCTCATCCGCCTCGGTCATCTTCGGCACCTCGGTCACGTCCCAGACCCCGGGCTCGGCACAGGGCCTGCACCTGATCGTCGACGACATCGCCGCCGCCCATGACGAGCTCGAACGCCTCGGCGCGAACCCCAGCGAGGTCTTCCACGACGCCGGCGGCATCTTCCACCACGCCGGCACCGACGCCCGCATCCCCGGCCCGGACCCGCAGCGCCGCAGCTACGGTTCCTTCCTGTCGTTCAACGACCCCGACGGCAACGGCTGGGTGCTGCAGGAGGTCACCACCCGGCTCCCCGGGCGACTGGACCCCTCCGTCACCACCTTCGCCTCAGCCTCGGACCTCGCCGCGGCGCTACGCCGCGCCGCAGCCGCACACGGCGAGCACGAGGCCCGCACCGGCGCCGAGGACCCCGACTGGCCCGACTGGTACGCCGACTACCTGGTACGCGAACGAACCGGAAGCGATCTCCCGATATGAACAACCCCGCCCACCACGCCTCCACCTACCGGGCCTTCACCGTCACCGGCCGGCAGCGGTTCGAGCTGGTCGAACGCGTGCGGCGTCCCCCACAGCCCGGACAGGTGCGGATCCGGGTCGAAGCCTGCGGCATCTGCCACACCGACGTCCTCGCCGTGGAAGGGCTGCGGCCGGACCCGTCGGCGCCGATCGTGCCCGGTCACGAGATCATCGGCGTGATCGAGGCCATCGGCGAGGGCGCCGGCCCGGCCTGGCAGGTCGGCGACCGTGTCGGCGTCGGATTCCTCGGCGGGCAGGACAACACGTGCGAGTCGTGCCGGCGCGGCGACTACGTCAACTGTTCCGGCCAGCCGCAGACCGGCACCGCCGTGGACGGCGGCTACGCCGAAGTGACCTACGCGCGGGCGACCGGCCTGGTGCGGATCCCGCCCGGCCTCGACCCACTCGCCGACGCACCTCTGCTGTGCGCGGGCCTCACCATGTACACCCCGGAGCCGCCCTGCGACGACTCGGCGGGGCAGCGGTCATCATCGCCACCGCCGCCTCCGGGGCATCGATGTCGCCGCTGGTCCAGGGACTCGGCCCACGAGGCCAGTTGGTCGTCGTCGGAGCCGCCCCCGACCCGATCCAGGTGACGACGAGCGACCTCATCTTCGGCGGCCGGACGGTGCGGGGCAGCCTGACCGGCACCGCGATCGAGAACGAGGACAACCTGCGCTTCGCCCTCGCCCTCGGCATCCGCTCCCGCAACGAAGTGTTCCCGCTGAGCGAGGCGCCCAAGGCGTACCAGCGCATGCTCAACGGCGACGCCCGCTTCCGCGTCGTCCTCGGAATGGAGCAGTCATGAAGCCGCTGGATGGAGCCATGGCGTTCGTCACGGGCCCAGCAGGCGGCATCGGCCCGCCACCGCGCGCCGTCTGGCTCGCGAGGGCGCGGCGGTCGCCCTGATCGCCGGCCGCCGCGACCGCCTGTTCCAGATCGGGAACGACATCGCGAAGCGGGGTGGCCAAGCGGTCGCGGTCACGGCCGACATCACCAATCCCGAATGCGCCGACGCGGCGGTGGGGCTGCGTTCAGCGCCTGGCCAGGACCACACCGGTTCACCCCCAACCTAAGCTGATCAGCGTGACCCAAGAAGGCGCTGCCGTCCTCGCGCGCGTGACTGTGACACGCTCGCTGCCGCTAGCATTCGTCGCCGGCGCGGCGGTCGGCGTGTTGGGCGGCATGATCGGCCTGGGCGGCGCCGAGTTCCGGCTCCCGCTGCTGATCGGCCTGTTCGGGTTCGCCGCTCTGGCGGCGGTCATCTTGAACAAGGCGATGAGCCTGATCGTGGTGGTCACCGCGCTGCCCGCACGTCTGGCCGTCGCCTCCTTCGCCGAGCTGGCCGCGCACTGGAGCGTCGCGGCCAACCTGCTGGCCGGAAGCCTGCTCGGGGCCTGGGCAGGCGCCTCCTGGGCGGTCCGGATGCGCACCGCCACCCTCTACAGGGTGCTCGCGGCGCTGATGGTGGTCATGGCCGCCGCCCTGGTCCTCACCCACACCACCGCCTTGGGCTCGCCGGCCCTGCCCGACCCGGCGCAGGCCATCGCCGGGGTCGCGGCCGGGTTCGGCATCGGCGTGGTGGCGGCCATCATGGGAGTGGCCGGCGGCGAACTGCTGATCCCCACCATCGTTGTGCTCTACTCCGTCGACATCAGGACCGCCGGAAGCCTCTCGCTCCTGGTCTCGCTGCCGACCATGCTGGTCGCTTTCACCCGCTACAGCCGCGACGGCGGGGTCGCCGTCCTGGGCGCCAATCTGCGCTTCGTCGCCGTCATGGTCGTCGGCTCCATCGCCAGCGCTCTGCTCGGTGGCTTGCTGCTGGGTGTCATCCCGGACCTGGTGCTCATCCCCATCTTGGCCGTCGTCTTGCTGATCTCAGCCTGCAAGATGGCCCGTCACAGCTGACATCTCCGGCACCGGCTGCCTCTCTCATGCGCATCGCCGAGCTCAACCACATGTCGGCGCAGCTCCTCGCCCTTCTGCCAGACCAGGTGCTCACGATCGGGCAGCTCGCGGACTACGCCGGAGTGACCACCGAAGCCCATGACACAGCCGGGCGGGGGATCCGGATAAGGTTGGACCACTACTTTGTGATACTTTATAGTGGTACTCGGCGCTACAGAGTACCGAGGAGGGCCTTCCTCGATGGACGACCTGACAGAGATGCTGAAGGGCACGCTCGAAGGCTGCGTGCTCGACATCATCGGCAGTGAGGAGACCTACGGGTACGCCATCACGCGCCGGCTGAACGAGCTCGGCTTCGCAGAGGTCGTCGAGGGGACGGTCTACACCATCGTGCTGCGCCTGGAGAAGAAGGGTCTCGTTCAGGTGACGAAGCGACCGTCCGAGCAGGGTCCGCCGCGGAAGTTCTACGCGCTCAACGACGCGGGCCGCGAGGAGCTGGCGACGTTCTGGGCGAAGTGGGAGTACGTCACCACGCGTATCGACAAGCTCAAGGAGGGCGGAAGATGAGCTTCTGGGAGACCATCACGGGCAGCGATCTCACCAGAGAATGGAAGGCGTTCGAAGCCAGGGCGGCGGTCCTGCCGGCCGATCACCGGGCGGCATGGGAACAGATGAAGGGCCACCTGTTCCTCTACGGGGACTTCACCGGCCGCAACCTGATGCCGATTCTCGACGGCGCCCTGGGCCTGCTGGAGGAGACGGCGGCCGACGGGCAGAGCATTCACGACGTACTGGGTGACGACATCGCCGGCTTCTGCGCGGCGCTGGCGGGCGAAGAAGGGGCTGGAAACTTCCGCGACCGGTGGCGGGAGCAGCTGAACAGGAACGTCGCCAGGAAACTGGGCCGGCTGGGAGGCTGACGTGGGCGTGCGGGACATCATCGAGGGCAAGAAGCAGTGGCGGGCGCACATGGCACGGGTCAAGGCGCTCCCTCCCGACTACGAGATCGTCTACAAGGAGATTCAGAAGTACTACTTCAAGGTCGGACCGATCGACCTGCTCAACGGGTCGCTGCTCGCAGACCTCCTCGACTTCTTCGAGGGGGGCGTCGCGGACGGCAAGGGCGTCCTGGAACTCATCGGCGAGGACGTCGCCGCCTTCGCCGACGACCTGATCAAGGACTCGCGCACCTTCGCGGAGATCCATCAGGAGTCCGTCGGCAGGAGGCTCGGCACGGCCGAGAAGTGACACCCTGGCCGAGGAGATCCGCACCGGCCCGTCCGGACGCGGCCTCCTCCCCGGACGCGGCGGCTCGGACCTGCACGGGAAGGACCCGTCCCGAGCTGCTGTCCGGCGATCAGTGAGGGACGAGGTTTTATCGCGCCTTTGGTTAGTCGCGGACTCTTTGCGTGCAGCTCATCCGGGTCAACGCTGGATGGGGGCGAGTGATGGTACGCAGCAAGGTGGCCCCTCAGGACTGGACACGGCGGCGGACCGCCAAACGGGACCGCTTGGAGAAGGTCCGTCCCTTCGTCACCGGCAGGGTGCTGGACGCCGGGCGGATGCGTGCGGCCCTGGAGGCGTTGCTGCGCCCCGGGGACCGAGTGGCGCTGGAAGGCGACAACCAGAAGCAGGCGGACTTCCTGGCCGAGGCGCTCGCCGGGTGCGATCCGGAAGTGGTGCACGACCTGCACCTGCTGATCTCCTCGATCAGCCTCCGGGAGCACCTCGACGTCTTCGAGCGCGGGGTGGCCCGCCGTCTCGACTTCGCCTACGCCGGTCCGCAGAGCGTGCGCATGGCGCAGCTGCTGGCCGACGGCAAGGTCGAGGTCGGGGCGATCCACACCTACGTCGAGCTGTACGCGCGGATGTTCATCGACCTCACTCCGAACGTCGCGCTGCTCTGCGCCGAGCAGGCCGACCGCGACGGGAACCTCTTCACCGGCCCCGGCACCGAGGACACCCCGACCATCGCCGAGGCGGTGGCCTTCTCCGACGGCGTGACCGTCGTCCAGGTCAACGAGATCGTGGACGAGGTGCCGCGGGTGGACATCCCCGGCGACTGGGTGGACCTGATCGTGCGCAGCCCGCGGCCGTTCGCGCTGGAGCCGCTGTTCACCCGTGACCCTCGCCACATCGGCCAGGTGGAGATCCTGATGGCGATGATGACGCTGCGCGGCATCTACGAGCGGCACGGGGTGACCACCCTGAACCACGGGATCGGCTACGACACCGCGGCGATCGAGCTCCTCCTGCCCACCTACGGCGAAGAGCTGGGGCTGCGCGGGAAGATCTGCCGGCACTGGGCGCTCAACCCCCATCCGACCCTCATTCCCGCCATCGAGAGCGGCTGGGTCGAGTCGGTGCACTGCTTCGGCGGGGAGCCGGGCACGGAACGCTATGTCGCCGCCCGCCCTGACGTGTTCTTCACCGGTCGTGACGGCTCGCTGCGCTCGAACCGGGTGCTGTGCCAGCTCGCCGGCCAGTACGCGGTGGACCTGTTCATCGGGTCGTCGCTGCAGATCGACGGCAGCGCGAACTCCTCGACGGTCACGGAGGGCCGGCTGAGCGGTTTCGGCGGAGCGCCCAACATGGGACACGACCCGCACGGTCGCAGGCACGCCTCTCCCGCCTGGCTGAGCCTGCTGACGGGGCAGGCCCCGGCGCTGCGGGGACGCAAACTCGTCGCGCAGATCACGCAGACCTTCCGCTCGGGCGGCGATCCGGCGTTCGTGGAGACGCTCGACGCGGTCCCGGTGGGCAAGGACGCGTCCATGCCCGTCCCGCCGATCATGATCTACGGGGACGACGTCAGCCACGTGGTGACCGAGGAGGGCGTCGCCTACCTCTACAAGGCGTCCGGGCCGGCCGAACGGCGCGAGGCGGTGGCCGCGGTCGCGGGCGCCACGTCGATCGGCCGGGAGATCGACGAGCGGCGCGTCGAGGAGCTGCGCAGGGACGGGCTGGTCGCGCTGCCGGCGGACCTCAAGGTGGACGTCCGCAAGGCCAAACGGTCCCTGCTGGCGGCCCGCAGCATCGAGGATCTCGTGGCCTGGTCCGGCGGGCTCTACGACCCGCCCGCCCGGTTCAGGACCTGGTGATCCGCCGATGACCATGATCGAGCCCGCCAGGCCGTCCGCGGCCCTGCTCGCCGACGCGGCGGTCCGGTCGCTGGGCGCCGAGGCCCGGCTCAGCCCCAAACCCGGGCTGGTCGACCGCCGCGGCGGCGGCGGCCACGACGACATGGACCTGCCGCTCATGCTGGCCTCCGCGCAAGCGCTGCACCCCACGTTCGCACAGATCGCGCAGGCCGCCGGGCGGACTCCCGCCGGCGTCGCGCTCCGGGAGGAGCTGGGCGTGCTCGGCCGCCGGGGCGAGCAGGCCATGGTGCGGGCCACCGGCGGGATCAACACCCATCGCGGAGCCCTGTGGGCACTCGGGCTGCTGGTCGCCGCCGTCGCCGGTGGCGCGGCCGGCGAACGCGCGGCCGCCCGCGCCGCCGCCCGGCTGGCCGGCCTGCCCGACCGGCGGGTCCCGGAGGGGGAGCCGTCCCACGGCGAGCGGGCCCGGCGGCGGTATGGGGCGGGCGGCGCCCGCGGGGAGGCGGAGAACGCCTTTCCGCACGTCACGGAGGTCGCGCTGCCGCGCCTGCGAGACGGCAGGGCGGCCGGTCTCGGCGAGGAGACGGCCCGGCTCGACGCGTTGCTGGCGGTGATGAGCCTGCTCGACGACACCTGCGTCCTGCACCGCGGCGGCCCCGACGGCCTGCGCGCCGTACGGCTCGGCGCCCGGCGGGTCCTGGCCGAGGGAGGCGCGGGCACCGCCTCCGGCCGTGCCGCGCTCATGGAACTGGACGACGCGCTCCGCGAGCGGCGCCTGTCACCCGGCGGGAGCGGCGACCTGCTGGCCGCCGCGCTCTTCCTCGACATGGTGCCCTGGCCGGAACGCCGTGAGCAGGAGGTGCTCGCATGCAGACGCTGAGGTACGAGTTCCCCGCCGACCGTCCGGCCGCCCGGCCCAGCCACGTCGGGGTCGTGGGCTCGGGGGACCTGGAGGTCCTGATGACCCCGGCGAACGGCACCGCCCGCGTGCGGGTGCGGACCAGCGTCGAGGGGTTCGACACGGTGTGGCGGACCGTGCTGGAGCGGTTCTTCGCCCGGCACCGCATAGCCGCCGCCTTCGAGCTCAACGACTTCGGCGCGACACCGGGCGTGGTGACCCTGCGCCTGCGGCAGGCCATCGAGGAGGGCAACGCATGACGGACACCGGGTGGGAGTCGTTGCTCGACCGCACCAGCTTCATCGAGCTGAACGCCCGGGAACGGGCCGAAGCCCTGCTGGACGAGGGCACGGCCCGCGAACTGTGCGGCCCCTTCGACCGCATCGAGTCGCCATGGCTGGAGCCGCAGGGCGTCGTCCCGCAGTCCGACGACGGCGTGGTCGTTGTCAAGGGCGGCCTGGACGGGCGGCACGCGGTCGTGGTCGGCATCGAACAGGCCTTCCAGGGCGGCGGCATCGGCGAGGTCTCCGGCGCGAAGATCACCGCCGCGCTGTCCCTGGCGGCACGCGACAGCCGCGACGGCACTCCGACCGCCGCGGTGCTGCTGCTGGAGACCGGCGGCGTCCGCCTGCAGGAGGCCAACCTGGGCCTGGCCACGGTCGCCGAGGTGTGCGCGGCCGTACTGGAGCTGCGCGCCCTCCAGCCCGTCGTCGGCGTCATCGCCGGGGCGCTGGGCTGCTTCGGCGGCATGAGCATCGCCGCCGGCCTGTGCACGAAGCTGATCACGACCGCCGAAGGCCGGCTCGGGCTCGACGGTCCCGAGGTGATCGAGTCCGAGGCCGGGATCGCCGAGTTCGACGCCTCCGACCACCCGCTGATCTGGTCGATCGACGGCGGAACGCAGCGCGTCAGGACCGGCTTGGCCGACGCGCTGGTCCTCGACGACGTCGCCGCGCTGCGTACCGCGGTGGTCGAGGCCGTGCGGCTGGGCGTGCCAGCGCAGCACCGCTCGCGGCGGGTCGGCGAGCTGCGGGCCCGACTGGAAGCCGTCGACCCTGAGCATCCGCCCGCGCCGTCCGCGCTCGCGGACGTCTGGGGGAGATCCGCGCCGCCGAAGGGAGACCCGTCATGAGCCGCGGGCGGAACTGGACGCACGCGCTCGCGGACGGGGCCGTGAACGACGTCGTGCCGTCCGTGATCACGGCCGACTGCACGCTGGGCGACGACACCGCCCGCCTCGTCACCGTCGTGCCCGACCCGGAAAGCCCCTACCACCGAGCTCGCGAGGGCGAGGTCGGGCTGCGGGAAGGGCTCGCCATCGCCGAGGCGGTGACCGGCGTGATCGCCGCGGACGAGCACCTGCCCGACGGCCGCCGCCGCCCGATCGTCGCCGTGGTCGACCTGCCCAGCCAGGCCTACGGCCGCGTCGAGGAACTGCTCGGCATCCACCACGCGCTGGCCGCCGCCGTGGACGCCTACGCCACCGCCCGGACGGCCGGGCATCCCGTCATCTCGCTCATCGTCGGAAACGCCCTGTCCGGCGGGCTGCTCGCGCACGGCCTGCAGGCGAACCAGATCCTGGCGCTCGACGATCCCGGCGTGGTGATCCACGCCATGCACAAGCAGGCGGCGGCCAGAGTGACCCGCCGTACGGTGGCCGAGCTCGACGAACTGGCCAGGCGGTTCCCGCCGCTGTCGTACGACGTCGGCGACTGGGCGAGGCTCGGCCTGTGCGACGAGCTCCTGCGCGTGGAGAACGCCGGCGAACCGGCAGAGGGGGACGCCACGAAGGTGCGCCACGCGCTGGCCGCCGCCGTCGTACGCGCCCGCCAGGGCCCCCGCGACCTGAGCAACCGCCTCGACGCGCCGGGCGCCATGAAGACCAGGGCGGCCTCCCGCCGCATCCACGAGGAACTGGCGAGGCAATGGGGATGACGGCGCGCCCGCACGACCTGCTGCGGCTCGCGGACGGCGCACCGGCCGGCGCCGGACTGCCCGGCTGGGCCGCCGCGTCGCTGTCGGCCTGCGGCTGGGCCGTCGTGCGGCGGGCGCCGCACCCGCCCGGGCTGATCCCCATCGGCGTACGCGGGCCCCAGCGGTCGCAGCGCCACGCCGCCTTCGTGCCGCGAGGGGAGGTGATCGGCCGCGTGCGCCCGGAGGAGCTGACCCACCGGCCCCCGCACGAACCCGACCCGCCCACCGCCCTGCCCATCGCTCGACGCGCTGCCATGTCCGTGCCCGCTTCCGCTGCGCTGCCTGCCGCTCTCTGGGACACCCTGTCCGCCGTCGGTCTGCGGCTGGCCGAGGAGCTGGGGTGCGAGGCCGTCTGGGGCCCGGTCGGCAGCGTGGGCTTCGAGCTGGCCACCGGACAGCAGGTCACCCATCCCGCGAGCGACCTCGACCTGCTCGTACGCACACCACACCGGCTGCCCCCGGCCACGGCCGCACGGCTGGTGATCGCCTTCGCCGCCCTTCCCAGCAGGGTGGACTGCCAGCTGGAGACCCCGCGCGGCGGGGTCGCTCTGGCCGAGTGGGCCCGTACCGGCGGACCGGTCCTGGCCCGCACCGCGCACGGCCCCGAGCTGGTCGACGACCCCTGGGCACGCCCATGACGGTCGCCTTCCTCTACCCCGGCCAGGGCACCCAGCGGCCTGGGATGCTGCACGACCTGCCCGGCCACCCGGCCGTCGCCGCGACCCTCGCGGAAGCCGAAGACATCCTGCCCGGCTCGTCCAGGCAGGACGACGCGCGGGCACTGGCCTCGACCGTCACCACGCAGATCGCGCTCTGCGTCGCCGGAGTGGCCGCCACCAGGGCGCTCGCCGCCGAAGGCGCGGCGCCCGACGCCGTGGCCGGCCACTCCGCCGGCGCGTTCCCGGCCGCCGTCACCGCCGGGGTCCTGACCTTCGCCGAAGCCCTCGCGGCCGTGCGCCACCGCGCCGAGCTCATGCGCGACGCCTACCCGTCCGGGTACGGCATGGCCGCCGTGCTCGGGCTCGGCGTGCCCAGGGCCCGCGCCCTGATCGAGTCGATCACGATCGATGACGACCCGGCTTACCTGGCCGTCATCGACGCCGACCAGCAGGTCGTGGCCGCCGGCAGCGTCCGCGCGCTGAACCGCCTCGAAGCGGCGGCGGAGCAGGCCGGCGCGCGGCGCGTGCACCGGCTGCCCATCGCCGTCCCCTCGCACTGCCCGCTGCTCGCCGGCGTCGCCGACGCCATGGCCGGCCACCTCGGCACGGTGCCCAGGCGCCCCCTCACCGTCCCCTACCTCGGCGGCCGTACCGGCCGCGCACTCCAGGACGCGGACGCCGTCCTCGACGACCTGGCCCGCGGCGTCGCCGCCACACTGCGCTGGCGGGACGTCGTCGCCCTGCTCGGCGAGCTCGGCACGACGCTGTTCGTCCAGGCTCCGCCCGGGAACGTGGTCGCGCGGCTCGCGGGCGCCGCGAACCCCGGCGCCCGCGCCATCACCCTGGCCGGAACGGCCCTCGCCGACGCGGTGGAACTGGCCCGCCGCGCCGCGCCGCACCGTCCGGCAGAAGCATGACGACGGAACCGGGAAGAGCCACAGTCACGCCTGCGTCGTGGCGAGCAGCGCGCGGGGCCTGCTTCACGCGGCCATCAGCCCTCCAGCGGCGGATAGTCGAGGTAGCCGCGCTCGTCCCCGCCGTAGTACGTGCTGCCGTCGGGCTCGTTGTACGGGCCGCCCCGGGCGATCCGTCGCAGCAGATCGGGGTTGGCGAGCCAGGCCGCGCCGAGCGCGACGACGTCGGCACCCGAGGACAGGCCGTCCGCGACCGCCTCGTGCGGCGGCAGCGGCTCGGCGTCCCGGTGCGGGTTGAGCACGAACACGCCCGGCCACAGCTCGCGCAGCAGCGCCGTCAGCTCCCTCCGGCCCGGCTGCTCGATGACGTCCAGGAACGCGTACCCGTCGCCGGCGAGCTCGGCGAGCATGGCGGAGTACAGCTGCTCGGTGTCCGCCTCGTCGATGCCCTGGACGGTGGTCGCGGGCGAGATGCGCAGCGAGGCGCGCTCCGCTCCGACGGCCTCGGCGATGGCCCGCATCGCCTCCACCGTGAACCGGATCCGCCCCCGCGTGTCGCCGCCCCACTCGTCGGTGCGCACGTTGGCCTGCCGGCACAGGAACTGCTGCGGCAGGTAGCCGTTCGCGCCGTGCAGCTGGACGCCGTCGAACCCGGCGCTGATCGCCAGCCGCGCGGCGTCGGCGAACTCGCGCAGGGTGGCGCGGATGTCGTCGCCGGTCATGGCCTGGGGCACCGGGTTGTCCACCAGGCCGTCCGGCGTGTACGTCTGGCCGGGCGCGGCGACCGCCGAGGGCGCGTGCGCGTCCAGCCCGCCCCGCATGCTCGGGTCTCCGGTCCGTCCGCCGTGGAAGAGCTGCAGGTAGATGGCCCCGCCCTCGTCGTGGACGGCCTCGGTGACCCGGCGCCAGCTCTCGGCCTGCTCCGCACTGTGGATACCTGGAGTGGTCGGGTACGACTGCGCCCGCAGGCTGGTCTGCGTCGCCTCGGTGACGATCAGTCCGGCGCCGGCGCGCTGCCGGTAGTACGCGGCCATGGCGTCCGTGGCCAGGCCGTCGGCGGTGGCGCGGCTGCGGGTCATCGGCGCCATGGCGAGACGGTTGGCGATCGTGGTCACGCCCACCTTGAGCGGGCGGAAGAGGTCGGTGTCTGTCATGACGTCCAGCCTCGGTGCACCGGATGTGTCTTGCCAAAGCGCCGGTTAGCTGCTTTATTTTCTGGAGTGACTAGTTCTACAGAAGTGAAGGTGCCCGTGATCGACGCCGCGCGGTGCGAGGGCGCGAGCGACATGATGGTGTTCATGAGCCGCCGGTGGACGTCGGCGATCATGCTCGCCGGAGCGAGGGGCGCACGCCGCTTCGGCGACTACCGGCGCATGGTCGGCGGCATCTCCGACCGCATGCTGACGCTGCGGCTCCGGGAGCTGGAGGAGCACGGGCTGATGCGCCGCGAGGTGGTGCCCTCGATGCCCGTGCAGGTGCTCTACCACCTCACCGACAGCGGCCGCTCCCTGATCCAGGCCGTGCACGCGGTCGCCTCGTGGGCGGCGCGCGAGGGCCGGTGAGCCGTCAGTTCGTGCTCAATCCGGTGGTGACGACGCCGAGGATCGGCTCCAGCCCGTCCTTCCTCGTCATGCACGCCGACATCAACGCCCTGACGTCCGCGTAAGAGACGTCGGGGCGTACGGCGCCGGCTTTCTGGGCGGCGGCGAGCAACTCCTGCAGCCGGCCGCACAGGTCGGCGCCCGCGCGCTCGCCCAGCTCGTCCAGCCGGCGATCGTCCCCGGCCACCTCGGCCAGGCCGCAGTCCTCCGCGCCCGCTCGTACGAAGGCGGTGAAAAGGGCGAAGAAGGCGGTGCCGGGATTCTCGCGGCGGGCCAGCTCGTCGGCCTTGACGGTGAGCTCGGCCAGCCGGCTGCCCACGATCGCCGCCACCAGATCCTCCTTTGTCGGGAAATGTCGGCTCACCGTGCCCGTGCCCACCCCGGCACGCCGTGCGATCTCGGCCACCGGTACGGAGAACCCCTCGGTGGCGAACACCTCGGCCGCCACCTCCAGCACGCGTGCCCTGTTACGCCGCGCGTCGGCCCGCAAGCGCTCGTCCGCCATGATCCGCACCTCTCCGTCGACAACCGGGATGGCCATCCCGTATAGTTCGGCAATAAGCGGGATGCCCATCCCGATTCTAGGAGGTCCTCACATGTCGAACCAGCGCACCCTGGGAATCATCGGCAGCGGGAACATCGGCGGCGCCATCGCCAGGTTCGCCGTCAACGCCGGCCTGAACGTCGTCCTCAGCAACTCCCGCGGCCCGGACACCCTGGCCGGCCTGGTCAAAGAGCTGGGCCCCCTGGCCCGTGCCGCCACTCCCGCCGAAGCCGGCGCCGCCGGCGACTGGGTCGTGGTCTCCATCCCGCTCAAGCACCATCACCAGGTCCCGGTGGCGCCGCTGGCGGGCAAGGTCGTCCTCGACACGACCAACTACTATCCCGAGCGCGACGGGTCGATCCCGGAGCTGGACGCCGAGCAGGTCACGACCAGCGAGCTGCTCCAGCGGCACCTGCCCGAGAGCAAGGTCGTCAAGGCGTTCAACAACATCTGGGTCAACCACCTGCTGTCCCTGGCCCGCCCGCCGGGCGCGCCCGGCCGTACGGTCCTGCCCATCGCCGGCGACTCGGCCGAGGCGAAGGCCGCCGCGAGCGAGCTGATCGACCTGCTCGGCTACGACACCTACGACGCGGGAACCCTCGCGGAAAGCTGGCGCTTCCAGCGCGACACCCCGGCGTACGTGGGGGTGTACTTCAAGAACCAGCAGGAGATGACCGCGGACGACCCCGGCGGCCCGGCGAACGCCGGGCAGATCCGCGCCGCGCTGGCCGCGGCTCGGCGCCCCTGAACCGCCGCCAGGTCGCAGGAGCGAACGAACCGATCCCAGCTCGATCAGCGCGCCGGCCTTCCGGAGATCGGCTGCGCCCACGGGGTGAGGTCCGGGCGTTTGGCCGTGCGGCCGTCGCCTGAGGAGCGGCCGCGCAGGCGGCGGGCCATCCAGGGGCCCGCGAAGGTCGCGAACCAGCGCACCTCGTCCGCCGCCACTCGCCACCTCGCCGCAGGAGGCAGCGGCGGGAAGGGCAGCATCCACGAGTCGTCGCTGCCGGCCAGCCCCAGCGCGTGCGCCATGGCGGCGGCGATGCGGGCGTGCCCGACCGGGCTCGCGTGCAACCGGTCCACGCTCCACATCCGCGCGTCCGTGGCGAACTCCAGCCCGTAGGTGTCCACCAGTGTGACTCCGTGGCGGGCGGCGGCGGACCGGATGTGGTCGTTGAGGTCGAGCACCCTGGGCACCAGCGGCCGGGCCATGGGGGCGATCTTGCCGATGTCGGGGAACGTCACGCTGACCACGTGCGCCCCCGCCCCGGTGAGCGCGGCGAACATCTCCTCCACCGCGCCCGCCACCGCGGCGGCGTCGAAGCCGGGGCGGATGATGTCGTTCATCCCCGCCATGACCGTGACCAGGTCGGGCCGCAGCGCCAGCGCGGCGCCCAGCTGCTCGTCGCGGATCTGCGCCGCCACCCGGCCGCGCACGGCCAGGTTGGCGTAACGAAGCTCGGGGCTGACGCGGGCCAGGTGCTCGGCCAGGCGGTCGGCCCAACCGCGGTGGCCGTTGACGTCGTCGCCGTCGCCGAGCCCCTCGGTCTGGCTGTCTCCGAGCGCGACGTAACGCGCGTAGGCGGTCATGAGGTCTCCTTCCCGATGTGCGCGCGGGCGCGCGCCTCCAGCGTCCGCGCGGTACGCAGGCACCAGTCGCGCGTCTCGCGGGCCAGCCGGCAGCCGGCCTGGCAGGACAGGTACGGGCCCACGGGGTCGCCCTCGCGCAGGAACGTCGCCTCGTCCAGGTCGCCGCGCAGGCCGGCGAGGATCCGTTCGAAGATCTCCAGCTTGGCCTCTTCCTGCCGCGCCCGCTCGTGCAGCTGCTCGATCACCGGCCCGGCGTCGAGCAGGTCGACGGCGTGCACCTTGACGGCCAGGTCGTCACGCAGCACCAGCGGCCTGGCCGGGGCCTCGGCGAACGCGGCCAGCTCGGCCAGCCCGGCCTGGGTCACCTTGAACACGCGCTTGTTGGGGCGGCCCCGCTGGACAACCTCCCGGCCGGTGACCAGGCCGTCGGCCTCCAGCTTGGTCAGCTCGGCGTAGAGCTGCTGGGGGGCGGCGTACCAGAAGTTGGAGACGCCGATGTCGAAGATCTTGGTGAGCTGGTAGCCGCTGTACTCGCCGTCGAGCAGCGCCGCCAGCACCGCATGCCGGAGAGCCATCAGTAGTGCTCATGGATTTGAGTAGTCATAAACATGACTATAGGCGAGTGCCGCGAGGATGGGGAGCATGAACGCATCGAAGCCTCATCGCTACCTCCTCGACAACGCCCGGACGGAGGCGGGCGAGCGGTTCACCTGGATCTCCGAGCTGTTCGACGGCGTCACGCTCGGGCACGCCGACCGGCTCGGCGTGCGGGAGGGCGCGCGCTGCTGGGAGGTGGGCGCCGGAGGCCCCGGCATCCCCGAGGCGCTCGCCACGGCCGTAGGACCGGCCGGTCACGTCCTCGCCACCGACATCAACACATCCTGGCTCGCCCAGGGCGCCGGCTACGAGGTGCTCCAGCACGACGTCGCCACGGACCCGCCGCCGGGCACGTTCGACGTGGTGCACGCCCGGCTCGTGCTCGTCCACGTGTCGGACCGGGCCCGCGCGCTGGAGACGATGGTGGCGGCGCTGCGGCCCGGCGGCTTCCTGCTGGTCGAGGACGCCGACACCGAGCTGCAGCCGCTGGCCTGCCTGGATGAGACCGGCTCCGCCCAGCGGCGCGCCAACCGGATGCGGCGCGCCGTCCGCGAGCTGATGGCCCGCCGCGGCACCGACCTGCGCTTCGGCCGTACGCTGCCGAACGCCCTGCGCGCGGCCGGCCTGGCCGACGTCGCGGCCTCCGCGTTCTTCCCGGTCGGCGGGACGGCCTGCGCCCGCCTGGAGAGCGCGACGGTCCGCATGCTCCGCGCCGACCTGCTGGAAGCGGGGCTGGCCGAGGAGGGCGAGATCGACGCCCACCTGGCCGCCGTGGACGCCGGCGAGCTCGACCTCACCCTCGCCCCGCTGATCTCCGCCTGGGGGCGCCGCCCCGCATAGCCGTCAGGACAGGTGCTCAGCGCGGGCGGCGTAGGGGAGCAGGGCCATCTCGCGGGCGGTCTTGACGGCCTGGGCGATCCGGCGCTGCTGCTGGACGGTGACGCCGGTGACGCGACGGCTGCGGATCTTGCCCCGGTCGGAGATGAACGTGCGCAGCAGAGCGGTGTCCTTGTAGTCGATGCGGTCCACGCCGAGCAGCGGGTCGGGCTTCTTGCGCGGGGCGCGGCGGGGCTTCATGCGATCTCCTTGAGGTCGAGGATGGCGGTGAAGGGGTCGTCGTGGCCGGGGAGCTCGCCTTCGGCCAGCAGGCATGAGTCGAGCAGGCGGTGCAGGCGCCCGGCGTCGAGGTCGGGGCCGGTGAAGACCAGGTGCTGGACGCGGTCGCCGTGCTCGGGATGCCAGTCGAGGGCGGCCGCCACCCGGCGGGCGGGGGAGAGGAGGTCCCACGCGGCCTCGGGCAGCGCGGCCAGCCAGGGGCCGGCGTCCTCGACCGAGACGACGCCGGCGACCGCGTCCCACGCGAGCAGCTGTCCGGGGCGGGTGGCCAGCCAGAAGCGGCCGCGCGAGCGTACGGACGCGGTGACCAGCTCGTCCACGGCCTCGAAGAAGCGGCCGGGATGCAGCGGGCGGCGGCTGCGCCAGACCGTGGTGACGATCTCCTCGGTCGTGGCGTCGGCGGGCAGGCTCGCGGTGCGGGGGTCCACGCGTTCGGCCAGCTCGGACGTGCACAGGGCGGGGCCGGTGACCGCAGGCAGAGCCGCCACGGCGTGCACGGGGGTGACCGGGGCGAGGTGGGCGAGCACCCGCCGCGACAGGTCGCGGTCGTCGTCGTCCCCGCCGTGCAGCACCAGGCCCGTGGCGTATTCGAGCTGCCGGGCCAGGACCTCGGCCAGATAGCGCTGGTCGCCCGCGGCCGCGGATCTGCCGAGCGTACCGAGGGGCTCGCCGCGGGTGATGTCGTCGGGCAGGGCCGTGGCGTCGAGGGCGGTGAGCACGGCGGTGAGCCGCAGGAGCTCGCGGGCCTCGTCGCAGTCGACGGCCTCGGCGACCGAGCGCGGCTCGACCGTGTCCCACAGATCGACGATCAGCAGGGACGCGCCGGGCGCCAGCAGGACGAGCTGGGGGAGCAGGTCCTCGCGGACGGTGCAGGTGACGCAGCCGTGGGCGAGGCGCACGTCGGTCGTGTCCAGCACGCGGACGCCGTCGCGGACGGTGCGTCGTACGCGGCCGTTGACGACGCCGCCCAGATCGTGGTGGACGGCGACGGAGCCCGGATGCCGGGCCAGCAGCTCGTCGACGGCGGCGGTGCGGGCCGTGTCATGCAGGCCGGCGACGAGGACGACGGGGGTTGACACCATGCCTCCCAGTGGCGGAATGAAAATCATTATCGTTATGCTGGCACAGTACCGCACGCCGAAAGGAACTGCTGTGGCGAGAAACGAGGTGCGTCCCGACCCCGGCATCCAGCAGCGCCGCTACCGGCTGGCGGCAGAGGACCGGTTCGTCCGGCTCAGGCTCAGCGCCCGCGCGATCAAGACGATCGACAAGATCGGCGGCGCCTCGTCCGTGCGTACCGGCGCGGGCTGATGACGGCCGATGGAGATGACGAAAGGCCGCGGGGCTCGGCGCGAGCCCTGCGGCCTTTCCCATGATGGCCGGGGCAGCAGGCGAGCACGCCGCCGCCCCGGTGCCGGTGACCGGCGGCTTTCGTCAGCCGCAGTGGACTCCGAACGCGGCATCGCCCGTGCGGTACCAGTCGCCGTTGTAGGTCAGTTGCCCGTCGGCGTAGACGCACCTGTCCTTCAGGTACAGCTTGACCGGGCCCGCGTAGTAGCGGTAGTTGGCGCTGCTGTTGAGCGCCGGGTCCCTGACGATGCGGGAGCCGCCGTCGCTCAGCATGACCTTGATGTGGTGCGCTACGCCGTCCCACGCGGCCTTGGCCCGGGCGATGGCGCAGTTGTAGCCGTTCGAGGGGTTGTAGTAGAGGTCCAGGCTGCCGCCGACGGCGTCGCCGTAACGCATGGGGTACGACGACAGGAAGTTGTACCCGGATCCGCAGCTGCCGCCGGTGGCGAGGGCGGGCTGCGCCGCCACCGCCGACAGCGGGATGGTCAGGACGCACGCCGCCAGGACGGCGGACAGCTTGCTACGCAGAGACAAAGGGGGGGCCTTTCGCGCGGGTGATCACAGACTTGCGCGATCTTACTTGCCGGCCCGCTCGGTGAGGCAGGCCCGCGGTGAAGGCATCACGCCGGGATCAACGAATCCTCAACGCGGACTCGACACCGGCGCGGACACACTGGCCGGGACCTGCGCGTTCACCTGACCACGGAACCTGATCACGGAGCCGGCATGACCACTGTCACCTCACGGGACGACCTCGAGCTCGACTCGCCGTACGAACCCCCGCGCACCGACACGGAACGCCGGCTGGCCGCCCTGTGGGAGGACAAGCTGGGCGTCGCGCCCGTCGGCGTCGAGGACGACTTCTTCGAGCTGGGCGGCGACTCCCTGCTGGCGGCCGACGTGCAGTTCGCGATCGACCGCGAGTTCGGCTTCGAGGTGCCCGCCTGGGCGCTGTTCCTGTCGCCGACCATCGCCGAGCTGGCCGCCGTGATCGGCCATGCGTGACCTGTCCGACCCCGGCCTGTTCGAGGCGGGCGGCCAGTACGCGGCCTGGCGGTGGCTGCGCGAGAACGACCCGGTGCACCGGCACGAGCGGGGTTTCTGGTCGGTCACCCGGTACGCCGACGTGGACCGCGTCCTGCGCGACCACACGTGCTTCACCAGCGAGCGCGGCACCTTGCTCAACCTGCTGGGCCGCCCCGACCCGGCCGCCGGGCGGCAGCTCGCCGCCACCGACCCGCCCGCGCACGACCGGATGCGGGCCCCGTTGCAGAAGCTCATGGGCATGCGCTCGGCCGCCGCCCACGAGCCGGCCATCGTCGCGGCGATCACCGAGCTGCTCGCCCCCGGCCTGGACGGGCGGCCGTTCGACCTGGCCGAGGCCGTGCGCGGGCTACCGCTCGCGCTGATCGGGCCGCTGCTCGACCTGCCGCACGCCGACCGGCCGCGCCTGCTCACGCTGGTCATGGCGGCCAGCGCCGAGGACGACCCCGGCTACCAGGTCGCCGGTGACGCGGCCACGACGCTGCGGCGGGCGCACCGCGAGCTGTTCGCGTACTTCCTGCACCTGGTACGCGAGCGCGCCCGCGAACCCGGCGACGACCTCATCAGCCTGATGCTGCCGGAAGGCCCCGGCACGGTGGTCTCCAACTGCTACAGCCTGCTGCTCGGCGCGAGCGTGACTGTGCCGAACGTGGTCAACTCGACCGTCGCAGAGCTGGCCGGGGACGGCGGCTACCGCGCCTGGGCCGCACGCCCCGATCTGCTGCGCAGCGGGGTGGAGGAGGCGCTGCGCTGGGCGTCGCCCGGCAGCCACTTCATGCGGCACACCACCCGCCCGGTACGCCTGTCCGGCGTGGAGCTCCCGGCGGGCGAGCCGGTGGTGGCCTGGATCGGCGCGGCCAACAGGGACCCCGAGATCTTCCCTGACCCGGACGCGTTCGACCCGGCCCGTACGCCGAACCGGCACCTCGCCTTCGGCAGCGGACACCACTACTGCATCGGCTCCCACCTGGCCCGGCTCACGCTGCGGCTGTTCTTCCAGACGCTCTTCGCGACCTTCGCCGACGTCGCGCTCGCCGCGGAACCGGTCCGCGTGCGATCGACCTTCCTCACCGGCTTCAAGAAGCTGATCATCACGGGCGTGCCCAGGAGAGGCAGATGACGACAGAGATCCCGTTCACCTACGCCCAGCAGCTGCTGCTCGGGCTTGAGCTGGCCGTGCCGGGCAGCGTGCTCAACCCGGCGTTCATCGTGCGCGCGGCCTACCGCGTCGCGCACGAGATCGACGAAGACGTGCTGCGCGCGGCCGTGGACGACGTCGTGGCCCGGCACGACGCGCTGCGCACGGCCGTGGTCCGCGACGCCGGCCAGAGCATCAGAGCGCACGTGCACGACAGCGTGCCGGGCCGGCTGCTGGTGCACGACGTGGACGACGAGGACGTCTTCCTCGCGATGGCGACGACCACGGCGTACCCGCCGGACGAGCCGCCGCTGCTGTGGGTGCACCTCGGCCGGTGCGCGGACGGCACCAGCCTGCTGGTGATCGTCACCCACCACCTCGTCTCCGACGCCTGGTCGCTGACGCTGCTGACGCGCGACCTGGCCGACGCCTACACCGCCCGCGTGCGGGGCGGACCGCCGCCCGGCTCGCAGGTCCTGGGGTACGCCGAGGTCGCCGCCGACGACTTCTCGCCCTCATGGGAGAAGACGATCACGGACGCGCTGCCGTACTGGAAGGACCGGCTGGACGGCGTGGCGGACCTCGCCCTGCCCGTGCCGACGCCCGGCAGGCGCGGCGAGCAGCGGACGTGCCGCTTCACCGTGCCCGACGAGCTGTGGCGGCGGCTCGGCCGGGTGGCGCGGCGGCGCAAGACGACGCCGTTCACGCTGCTGCTCACGGCGTTCACCGCGTCGGTCTGGGCCGGACGCCGCGACGCCGTCGTGCCGATCATCACCGCCGGGCGCAAGCCGTCGGAGTGGTACACGGCCGGCTTCATGCTCAACCTGCTCTGGCTGCGGATCACCACCGACGACCCCGGCGACCTGGACGAGCTGAGCCGCCGCGCCGACGAGGTGTGCCGGGCGGCCTACCGGCACGACGTGCCGCTGCTGCGGGTCCTGCCGGAGGCGCCGGAGCTCACCGCGCTGATCTTCGACCCGGCGGAGGTCGTGGAGCGCACGTTCCCGGTGTTCCAGCTCATCCCGAGGTCGCCGTTCGCGCCCACCGCGGACGACCCGGCGCTGCTGCTGACGCCCGTGCCGGAGGAGCGGCAGCCCGCGCCCGTGATGCCGCTGCACCTGCTGTGGTCGATGCGGGTGGACGAGGAGGTGGTCGGCATCGTCTCCTGCGAGGCCGAGATGTTCGGCCAGGAGTGGGTGGAGGAGAAGATCGCCGGGTTCCTGAGCGTGCTGGAGCGGCTGGCCGATGCTTGAGCTCATCGAAACGCACCTGACCAGCCCGGCCACGGCGATCGCCGACCGCGAAGGCGAGCTGTCCTACCGGGAGCTGGACCGGCGCAGCGCCGGGCTCGCGCGGGCGCTGCTGGAGGCGGGCCTGCGACCCGACGAGCCCGTGGTGATCCACGCCCACCTGTCGCGGTGGGCGGTGATCGGCATGCTCGCCGTCCTGCGGGCCGGCGGCCGGTACGTCGCCATCGACGCCGCCTTCCCCGTCGGGCGCCAGCAGGACGTCGCCCAGGCGTGCGGGGCGCGGATCGCCCTCATCGAGCCGGACATGATCGTCCCGCTGAACGGCCCTTCCTGCCGCATCGACATGACCACGCTCGCAGGCGCCCCGGTCCCCGCCGGCCCGGCCCGGCTCGCCTACACCTGCTACACCAGCGGCTCGGCGGGCCCGCCCAAGCCCGTCACGATCTCCCGGGCGGCCCTCGCCTGGTCCACCTCCGCCCGGCTGACCTACTACCCGTCGCCGGTCACCGGGTTCCTGCTGTGCTCGTCCATCTCGTTCGACAGCTCTGTCGCCGGCATCTACTGGACGCTGGCCAGCGGCGGCACCCTGGTCATCCCCAGCCAGCGCCCCTCCGACCTGGCCGCCGCCGCGCGCTTCGCCGCCGAGCACCGGCCCTCCCACCTGCTCATGGTGCCGTCGCTGTACGGGCTCGCGCTCCGCAACGGCCTGGCGGACGCATTCGGATCGCTCGGCACGGTGATCGTCGCCGGCGAGACCTGCCCGCCCGCGCTGGTCGGCGCGCACTACGCGGCGCTGCCCGGGGCGGTCCTCTACAACGAGTACGGCCCCACCGAGTGCACCGTCTGGAGCACGGTCCACCGCTGCGTCCCCGAGGACGCCCATTCTTCGCGGGTGCCCATCGGCCACCCCATCCCGGGCGCGCGGGTGTCCATCGCGGAGCCGAACCCTGACGGCGTCGGCGAGCTGGTGATCTCCGGTCCCGGCCTGGCCGAGGGTGTCGGGGACGCCTACCGTACCGGTGACCTGGTCTCCCTGCGCGGCGACGGGGCGCTGCTGTTCCACGGTCGCGCGGACCACCAGCTCAAGCTGAGCGGCGCCCGGGTGGAACGCGCGGAGATCGAGCACGCCATGGCCGGTTTCCCCGGCGTACGGGAGGCCGCGGTCGGCGTGACGCGGGGCGTGGCGCGGCTCAAGGGCTTCCTGGTCACGGACCAGGAGCGGATCGACCGCCGGGCGTTGCGCGCCCACCTGCTGGACCGGCTGCCCGTGGTGGCCGTGCCGGCGGTGTTCCAGCGGGTGGACGCCCTGCCGCGCCTGCCCAACGGCAAGGTCGACTACACGGCGCTCGACGACGGCTGATCTTGACGAGCCCGGTGCGGCATGTTGTGATCAACCCACGAATTTCGTACTGATTCAGTAGGAAATGGGTGGTCATGAGGTTCCTCCAGCGTGCCGCCACGGTCGTCATGCTCTTCGTGAGCGCGGCGGGCGTCCAGGCCGTGCACAGTGGACCGGCGCAGGCGACTCTCCCCACCGCCGCCGTCGCGCTCGGCGACAGCTTCGTCAGCGGCGAGGGCGCGGGGGACTACCAGCCCGTCGCCGACTCCTCCGGCACCGCACAGGGTTTCCCCGGCTGGTCGGCGGCCAACAGCAACGCCTACTTCTGCCACCGGTCGGCGAACGCCTCGCTGTTCAAGGCGTCGCTGCCGGGCATCCAGCAACGCTTCAACCTCGCCTGCTCCGGCGCCCAGCCCGCCGACATCACCGCACCCGCCAGCGCCCGCCCCGAGGGCCGCACCGTCGCCGCCCAGCTCGACCAGCTGCGCGCCGTCGCCCAGACGCACGACATCGACGTCGTCCTCATCGGGCTCGGCTCCAACAACAGCCAGTTCACCTTCGGCGACGTCGCCACGTTATGCGCCAACCGGTTCATCGCCGACGCCTGGACCGGCTGGTGGGAGTTCTGGGCGTACCTGAAGGGCGAGGTGCCGCAGCAGCCCTGCTCCGCCTCCGACCTGGCCACCGCCGCCGAGGTCGCCGCCGCCACCACCGAGACCACCGCCGCTCTGCGGCAGATCCTCGACACCCTCGCCCAGGTCGACGCCGACGGCGTCCACCAGGTGATCCTGCAGACCTACACCAACCCGCTGCCGCCCGAACTCGCCACGCCATACCACGAGGAGGACGGCCGCAAGGACACCCGCGACAAGTTCCGCGCACTCGGCGCCGAGCGCTACGCCGCCGGATGCCCGATCCACCGCGCCAGCCTCGGGCCAGGGCACGTGTTCTCCGAGAACCTCGGCACCCTGGTCAAGAACGCGCACGCCACGCTGGCGGCCGAACGCCCGGCGGCCGACGTGCGGGTCCTGGACGTCCAGCGCGCCTTCGACGGGGCCCGCCTCTGCGAGAACTCCGGCAGCCCATCCGGCGCGCTCGCGACGCCGGTCCGCGTGCAGGACGGGCCGACCGGTACGCCCGTCACCAGCCTGTCCGGCTGGGACAAGATCCGCATCCAGCGGGCGGCGAACACCTGCGTCACCTACTTCCAGACCTGCCAGGAGTCGTGGCACCCCAACGCCGCCGGCCACACGGTCCTCGGCCAGTGCCTGAGCGGCGCCGTCGCCGCGGGGCCGCGCGCGAGCGTCACGTGCGCCCGCGACCAGAACGGCACGATCACCGTCTCCTGAGCCGGGCCCGGTACGGTCGGGCGTCATGGGTGTGGAACAACATGTGGTGTCGCCGGGTGAGGACTTCCACCGGACTTACTCGGCGGCACAGATCAACGCGATCGCCGACGCGATCGAAGAGCGGGGCGAGTTCCCCTACGAGCTGACCTATCTCGGCGACGGCAGCGAGCTGTGGCGCGCGGGCGAGGCGCAGTCAGGCATGGAGACGCTGCCCGAGCGGCACGCCGGGCCGCTCCTCGCGCTCGCGCCGCCGTCGTCGCCGGTGCGCATCGTCGACTAGCCGAGGACCTGCGGGCACGGCGGCTGCACCGGACGCTGACAGCCGGTCGAAGGTGACTCTCACTGCGCACGGACAACAAGGCCACGTTGTAAAGGGCCGATCCTGTGTCTGTATTGAGGAACTTCGACGTTAAATCTTGCGTGCTGCCCCATGCGGGAGGAGAAGGGAAGTCTCGCACTCATGGGGAGGGACGCAATGAAGCGATCCAGGAACGACACCCCGGTCTCGGAGGCAGAGGACACCGGCCTGAAGGCCCGCGAGCACGAGGGGCTGCCCGCTGTCCACCTCCGACCGGCAGTGCTGCTGAACGGGGGGAACGTCGGGAAGGTGCAGATCAGCCCGAGCCCGCGTACGCCGTCGCCGTTCGGCAGCAGGATGGGGGACCACACGATCGCCTGGACGGTTCACCTGGACGCGCTCAAGGCCGAGCTGCACGGCAAGCCGATCGCCGAGGCCGTCACGGCGCTGGAGAAGGCCCACCACGACGCCACCAAGTGGATGGCCGACCCGTCCAGCGCCCAGAGGAAGATGCTCGAGTGGCTGAGCGACGTCGAGGAGCGCGTGCCGCGACTGGAGGACTCCGACGCCCGTACGCGCACGCACATCAACGCGGCGCTGAAGGCCCTGGTCAACGGCAAGGCCCAGGACATCGCCGCGGCGCTCGGGCCCGCGCTGGCCCATCACCTGGCCTACGTCAACTACACGCCGTTCGCCACGGTACGCAACCTCAGGGACCGTTCCATCGGTTCGGCCGAGGCGCACTACCGCAGGATCATCCTGCGGTGCGAGCGCTATTACGCGGCCCAGTCCGCGAAGATGGAGACCGACGAGGTCAAGCCGGCGATGACCAGGGGCGGGACGGTCATCCTCCGGCCCGAGGATTTCGAGGAGCCGTGGAAGCCCGACGCGCAGGAGGTCAAGGAGGCGCTGTGGCGGCTGTTCTCCTTCGACGCCGCGCTGCGCGAGACCGGCCTGGACTACGCGCTCAGCCCGGAGGCGGCGATGAAGCCGCAGGAGGACAGCCGCAAGCTGGGGAAGCTGGGCGTCCAGCTGACGAAGCACCTCGACCGGCGCACCTCCTTCTCGCTGGATGTGGACGGGATCGCCCAGCAGGCCAAGGAGATGACCGAGCGGCTGCGCGCGGCGGAGGGGCAGCAGCACCTGTTCAAGGCCGCGCAGACCATCTCGAACATCGCCGGCGGCCTGTGGCACGCTGATCAGGAGGACTTCGGCTACTACAAGCAGCAGGTCAACAAGTATCTGAGGCTGGCCAAGGAGGAGACGCAGGGCGAGACGACCAAGGCCGACGACTCCGCCGACCGCTTCGTCACGATCATGTCGTACCTGCTGCACGAGCATCAGCGGCTGTGCTCGCTCGCCTATCCCCTGAGCGTGTCCATGTCGGGCTTCCTGTCGCCCTCCCCGTCCGAGGCCGCGATCGCCGCGTTGACGGCGTACATCGCGAAGCGGCGCAGGAAGCTCAGGCTCGACACCGAGGCGGGCGCCAAGCTGCTGAGCGACCTGAAAACGGCACTCGACCGGCTGCCGCAGCTGCCCGCCGTCGACAAGGTCGTCAAGGACTGGGTCGTCGACGAGACCGGTGACCCGCTCGTGGTCACGTTCGTCGCAGGCCGAGGCGCCGACGTCAACGGCCGTCCGCCCGCTCCCGCCGGAGTGGCGGGCATGGGCTGCCACACCACGGCCTGGGTGATCCAGAGCACGGCGGTCAAGCAGCTGCTCGCGCGCAGACGCACCGAGCCCGAGGGTCTGGAGGCGCTGGAAGAGGCGCTCGAGGCCGACCTGAAATCCGACCTGATGACGCTCGACAGGTACCTGCCGCTCGCCCAGCTGGAAGGCGGCCAGCTCAAGGCGATGTTCCAGGCCGCCTTCGACACGCTCACCGACGCGACACCGGGCGAGTCCGCCGCCTCCTACCTCACCTTCCGCAACCTGCTGCCGTTCGCCACGGTGGATGCGGGCGACAGGGGCGGACACGGCGAGAGCCTCACCGCGTCGGAGCAGCAGACCTTCGATGCCGAGGCTCTGGGCACGACGCTCGAGCTCCTGCGGGAGGAGCGCCGAAGCGAGCGCAGGAGGATCGTCACGCGGTTGCGGAAGGTGGCCGACGAGCTGGAGGACGAGCTCACGTACGAGGGCGACACCCGCTGGTCGGCCGACTACCGCATCACCGCGGCGGTGGAGGATTCCGTGGCTCGGCTGCGGGCCGAGGCCTCCCTGCTGGAGGCCAGGAACGTGCGCGACCCCGCCGAGCTGATCATGACAACGCGCTACCAGGAGCACCGCCGTCTGTACGCCTTGGCTCACTAGACGTGACAGCCGCCCGTTGCCGCCAGGCCAGGTCGCGCCGGCGGCGGCGGGCGGCGTTCAGGCGGAGGGCCACGACCGCGAGGCTGAGCAGGGCGGCCAGGGCCAGTTGTGGCCAGGGCAGCGCCCACACCCTCGTGGTGGCCGCCGCCTGCTGGGTGGCGATGCCTGGGAGGGGGCCGGTCGCGGGGGAGGGGAGTGCCACGATCGTCGTGCCGATCGGGCCCAGCGGCCAGGTGCCGGGCAGGCGGGCGGTGAAGGTGCGGCGGCCGCCTGGCATCAGTTCTCTGGCCCTGGCTGTGGATGGGTCGGTCCAGGTGTTCTTGGTGAAGAGGGTGGAGGTCAGGACCTGGTTGCCGGTGACCGCGCGGACGTTGCCGGTGTTGGCGACGGTGTAGGTCACCTCGACCGTTCCCGCGGTGAAGGGGTTCCAGGAACCTGTGTACTCCGCTCTTACGTCGGTCACGGCCAGCTTGGCCACGTAGTCGCCGGTGACGCGGATGTTCAGGCGGACGCCCACCCGGTTCTGGACGCGTACCTGGCCGGAGACCGTCTCCAGGGACGCGGTCACGCCGGCCGGGTGGTCGCCCGGGGTCGCGTTCGTCGGGACCGACACCGTCACCGGGACGACCGAGGTGGCGCCGGCGGCGACGGTCACCGTCTCGGGGACGGTGATCCAGGAGCCGCCGTCGACCGGCTCGACCCCAGACGGCCGCATGTCGAAGTAGCCCTTCGAGGTCAGGTAGCCGTCGCCCGCGTCGATGCCGAACACGACCGGCTCCGTGGAGCGGTTGATGACCGCCACGTGCTCGACCACCTGCTGGCCGCCGGCGAGTTCGAGGTCGATGGCGGTGCGGCCGTCGGGGCCGCCGGTGTTCGCCGGTACGACCGACCAGGTGACGTCGGCGTGGGCCGACGGCCCCACCAGGACGGCCGCCGGCCCCACCAGGACGGCGGCCGACAAGGCGACCAGCGCGGCGAGGGCGCGCCGCGTACGGCTTGTGGTCAACAGGCGTGTCTCCGGTCTCGTCAAGGGCCGTGCGGGGCCCCGAAGGGGCCGGCCGGCCGCGCCGGGGCACGGCCGGGTGTACAAGGGGGGGGTGCGGGGCGAGCGGGTCGAACCCGCGGGCGGCGAG
>NZ_JBFAQB010000038.1:0-49038 GCF_040676995.1 Nonomuraea sp. NPDC049419
AGATCGTAGGTGAGGCACAAGGTCACTCGCAGACCATCACCGATACACCAGCAGTCACGCTGGCGAACGACTTAAAGATCTACCGATGTAGTACCAGTTACGCGAGCGACGTCCAGGTGATGGAGTTTAATGCCGCTGTGGCCAGCAAATACGCACCAGAGAACGCTTAGAGAGCGGTAGAGAGGGATGTAGCATCACCGTGATCAACGCGGGTCAGACTGATACGTGTGGGAGCAAGGGGTGAGCGGCGGGCATAAGGTGTTCCCGGAAGTTCGTGATCGAAACGACTAACACCTGCGTAGTGGAGAGTTGATTGCAGCCATCGTGCTGTTGCGGTCCACCGGCGCCATTGATCCCGTGTTACAGGGTAGTGTGGTATTACGAGAATCGAAGGCAAGGGGGCGGACAACAAGCAGGCCGCCTGCAAGGTAAGTCTGGCCTTCTCATTCCCGTGGAGGACACCGGAAGAGTTCAAGCTGTGGACGCGTCTCGGGAAGAGATATGGTAACCATATTTTCTGTACTCCAGCTGACTGGCGTGGCGCTGCTGCTGTCGGCGCTCGTTAGACTGTGGCGCATCCGGTTATTCCGACGTCGTGGGATCCGCGCCATGGGAACGGTCATTGAGCATGTTCCAGACGCCGGCCCCTGGATCCGGTTCCAGGATCAACAAGGCAATCGGCGACACTTTACCCCCGATGTCAGCTCCCCTTGGAGACGCGCCTTCGGTGCACCGGCGGGCACCCAGGTTGAGATCGTCTACCTGCCAGAAGATCCGACAAAAGCGCGGCTGCTCACCGAAACCGAACCGGTCAACACCGACAAAACACTCGAGGGCCGATCCTGGCGCTATGCCTACTACAAGGTAGCCAAACTGAAAGGCATTACAAAGCGCGAGGAGGACCGGCTTCGCCTGGAGCTCCGCGATCGAGGGATACACGCAGTGGGCACCGTCGTGATAGAAACGCCCCCGATCTTTAGAGAACCTGACAAATATGGATTCCGGCTCGCCGCCTATCCAAGGATCAAGTTCAAGGATCAGCGAGGCGAAACGGTCACGTTCGTTCACGCATTGGCCCACATGGGCGTAAAGCCCAGCTGGCACCCCGCAGTCGGCGAGCAGGTCCCCGTTATCTACCTGCCGGAATCACCCCACAGGGCGTGGATACCAAACACCCGCCGCACGCTCGTGGATCTCGCTCTCCGTTTGTCCTCCGGCCTGTTGCTCCTGCTTTTTATTAGGAGCCTAAAATGAGACCGATTGAGGAGAACGGCGAGCCGGTGGTCGCGATCTAAGATCGTTCAACGACCGGGCCAGCATCATCACCGCTTCGACGAGCGGACGCTCGCGGCGTTTCGTCGCGGGAGCGACCTGCAGGTGTTCAATGGAGAGGCCCCTCCCCGGCCGGAAGCCGTTGAGGCTGTCGTGAAATAGCCTGCAGCTTGGGCGTGCCGTTTCACTTCGCCAGCCAAGATGTGCCCGATGGCGCACTGCTCCGCTGGGGGGATTCACGAGCTTTACATGCTTAGAACGCACGCCACTGCCGGGGCGCATCTGGATTGCGCAGAGAAGACATGCGATTACGAAATTCCCGCGCTATGGCGGCGTCTTCGTTGACGTTCTGCATAAGCCAGGTCGTCATCTTCAGCTCATTGATGTCTCTGAGCACTGAATAACCATCCCAGGCCAGAACATCGAACCCGTACCGCTCGGGCGAACTGATCGTACTCAGCCCGCGTACCCCAGCCCAAGCCGTGCTCCAAGGCGGTGACCGCAAGGTCCGTTTCTGGAGGTCCGAATGCGAAGCGTTCGAAGTCGATGAGAACGATGCTTCCGTCAACGGTCTTGATGAGATTGTCGGAGTGGGCGCCGCCATGAACGGCGCAAGGCTCAATGCCGTTAACTTAGATGATCATGGGGCGGTATGATCTTCGCGTGGCGAGAGCAGGGCAGCGGGTAAAGGCAGGCAGGGAGCCGGGACTGCCGGATGCAGCCCTCGCCCGCGGCGATCAGTAAGGCGCGGGTCCGGCTGGGGTGGGAGCCGCTCGCGGAATTGCTGAGCATGTCGATGGTGCCGGCGCAGAGCGGACCGCAGGAGGCGCCATGGGCCTACTGGCGGGGACTGCGCAAGCTGGCTATCGATGGGTTCACCATGAACGTGCAGGCCAGCCCGGGTAACGACGCCGCGTTCGGGCGGCCGTCCAATGTGAAGGGCGAAAGCGCCTACCCGCAGGTGCGGACGGTCGCCTTGGCGGAGACGGGCAGCCGGGCGCTGCAAGGATTGCAGGTCGGCCCGCTGACTCAGGGCGAGCAAACCATGGCCCGCACGCTATGGGCGTTGCTCAAACCGGTGACCTGGTAGTCGGCGATCGGGGGTTCCTCTCGCATGAGGATCTGGCGGCGGTGGTGGCCACCGGCGCGCACGCCATCTTCCGGGTCAAGGCCGACGTGAACCTGCCCATCCTCGAGGTGTTGCCGACGGCGGCTACCTGTCCCGGATCGCTGACCCCGGCCAGGCCAAGAAACTGCGGCGCAACAAGACCGCTCCCGCCGGCATCCCCGGCATCCCCGGCATCCCGGTACGGGTCATCGAGTACTCCGTCTCGCCCGAAGCCGATAACGGCACCGCTGCGCCTGGCGAGCTGTTCTGCCTGGTCACCACCCTGCTCGACCCGGAGGCGTACCCGATCGAGGAGTTCCCCGACCGCTACGCCGAACGCTGGAAGCTGGAGACCGCGATCGGTGAGGTGGAGACCCGGCTACGCGGTGGCCCAGAGGTGGTGCTGCGCTCCAAGAGCCCGGACATGGTCCGTCAGGAGCCTACGCCCTCCTCTGCCTCTACCAGGCGATCCGGCATCTGATCGCGACCGCCGCGCAGGCCACGGGGATCGACCCGGACCGGATCTCCTTCGCCCGTACCGTCCAGGCCGTCCGCCGCCACGTCTCCGACGAGGCGGCGCTTTCCCCCCTCAGCTCTGTCTGACCTGGTCGACGACGTCATCTACGAGATCACCGACCCACACCACCTGTTACCCGAAACCCGGCGGCAACGCTCATTCCGCCGCGAACAACGCCGAGCGGGACGCCGCTTCCCCAAACAACGCGACCAGGCCAAGAAGCCCCTCCCACGCACGAAGATCACCCTGTGGCGTCTCGACCAGCGACAGCCTGCCGAACCCGAAACCCCCTCGGACGCGGCCATCCACGCCCTCCCCACCACGGACAACAGCGTTCACGAGCTCGACAACGCCGCCTGATCAGCAGAGATGATCAAAGTTAATGGCATTGGGCCCTGGCCGAAGCGCTCACTCTGCTGCCACAAGGCCACCCCGGATGAGAGGGCGAAAGCCTTCACGGAAACGGCCACGAAACAACCTCTGGTGGATAAAGAAGCAAACCGCCGGCGACCGACACCGTGGGAGGCCCTCTTGTCCGGCCAGCTCGTTCTCTCCGAGGAAAGGCTCGATCAGTGAATGGTGCGACAGCGGTCCGCGCGAGTGGTTGCTTGATCTCAGGAGCTTTGCTGATGAGTTCCCTGACGGTCGGCACCCCCGCCGCCGCAGCCGACTCCCGGGCCAGAACTCCTGCCATCGCGTGGGGGAAATGCCCGGAATTCTCCGACGAGAATCTGCGCAAGATGGGTTACAAGGAGGATCAGTTCGCCGCGGTCAGGAAATTGCTCGGCCGTATGGACTGCGGGACGATCGGCGTACCCCAGGACTATGAAGACCGAGGCGGAAAGCAGATCATCGTAGCCCTGACCAGGTTGAAGGCCGCCGACCAGAAGAACCGCCTGGGCAGCTTGGCGCTCAACCCGGGCGGGCCTGGCGGCTCCGGCTACCTGATGCCTCTCAACCTCGTCATGAGGGGCGCGGCGGGACTCGACGAACGTTACGACCTGATCGGGATCGACCCGCGCGGCGTCGGCCGCAGCACCAAGGTCACCTGCCCCGATGGCCCGCGGGGCAAGCCCTCGCCAGGGCCGATCACCGAGGAACAGGCCAAGAAAACCTACGCCGACATGGTCGCGTGGAGCAAGCAGTGCACTCAGCAGGACCTCGCATTCATCGGGCAGCTCACCACCCCGAACGTGGCCCGTGACATCGACCGGATCCGCGCCGCGCTGGGCGATCGGAAAATCAGCTTCTTCGGTGTCTCCTGGGGCACGTGGCTCGGCGCGGTCATGCGCACCATGTTTCCCGGCAATGTCGACCGGATGTGGCTGGACAGCTCCACCCCGCCCGATATCTGGAAGGGTTTCTGGACGACAACCCACACAGACGCCGTCGACCGCAACTTCCAGCGGATGGCCGCATGGATGGCCGAGCGCGACGACACCTACGGGCTGGGCACGTCGAAGCGGCAGGTGGTTGCGGCGGTGGAGGACATGGTCGCCTCGTACGACGCCGAACCGCTGACCTTCACGGACGTCGACCTCACCGTGGACGGGGCGCTCATCGCCCAGGCCGCAGGTCGTCCCAGCACTCAATGGCCCATGATGGCCCAAGTACTCAAAGAACTCACCGGCGCCAAGGGCCCGGTCGCGCCACCGACGGTCAAGAAGGCGTTCGGCGACCCGCCCGCCGGGGACGAAACGCAGACCGACAAGACAGCGGGCCGCGCGTTCCACTGCAACGAGGATTCCAGCCCGAGCACGTTCGCGTCGAACTGGAAGGACTACCAGCAGCGTCTCAAGGACTATCCGGTGACCGGCCGGACGAGCCCCTTCGTGCACATGTGCGCGGGATGGCTGCTGCCGGCGAAGCCGCCGACGGTGCGGCCCGTCAGCGGCTCGCTGGTGTTGTCCGGCCATCGCTACGAGACCCAGACACCGTACGAATGGACGCCTGCCATGCGCGCGGTCATCGGTGGAACCCTGGCGACCGTCAACGACGACGTCCACGGCTCCGCGGCCCAGGTACCCGGTTGCGCCGCGAAGATCATCGACTACTTCGAGACCGGCAAGCACACCACCACCTGCCCAGGAAAACCGGTGCCGGCCTCGGCCCAGACTCCCCAACGCGGTTGACATCGCACCGCCCCGCTTCCGGCAAGAGCTGCGCGAACCGCTCCGGAGCGACGGCACACAGCGATCTCCGGCGGCACCGGCGAACTGCGTCGGCGCCACTACTCCCGGCATCCCGAGACGGCAATGCCGCTCATCGAAATGAATGGAAAGGTGGATTCGACGGCATGTTGAGAGGTTCACTGGCGACCATCGTCGTAACGGTGGTCACCGTCACAGGTGTCGGGACGGCGGCCCCGACGTCCGCCGCCGCATTACAGGCGCCGGACCAGCAGTCGAGCGCGTCACTCAAACTGACGGCGAAGCAGAAGCGGAAGTTCACCGACATGTGGCTCTACGAGATCTCGATGTCGGCATTCCAGAAGCTCCGCGTTGAGCGGCCGTACGCCGGCCAGGGCATCGACTGGAGCAGTGACGCCTGCTCCAAGTCGCCCGACCGGCCCAGCGGGTTCAACTTCAAGCCTTCGTGCCAGCGGCACGACTTCGGCTACCGCAACTACAAGAAGCAGAACCGCTTCACCGAAGACAATCGCCACAGGATCGACAAGAAGTTCAGGCGCGATATGTACGACGTCTGCGACAAGTTCGACGGATGGCAGTCCGCGGCCGGCGTTTTATGCCGGCGTGAAGCAGACGCTTACTACAACATCGTTCGAGCCACCGGGAATCTGTGACGAACAGCGTGAGGTGATCTCAGGGAAATCATTCGGATGACTGGGGGGATTTTCTGACGTCCGCAGTCACGTACCGGAATTTCGGGAGGAGTCGCCGAAGGCCGGAGACAGGCGTGGAGCCTCCGGTAGATGAGTTCCACCACAGGATTCCCATCAGCCGAAAGGCTCCACGTAATTGCTCATCGTGCCATGCTCGACGTCTCCCGCGCGCTGGTTCACCACGTTGCCCGATCGCTGCGGGAGGAACGGCACTCTACCAGCGACCGCTGAGCGCGCAGGATGTCGCTGATCTGCACGCGCCAGCCGACGCCATCATGTCCGAGATGCCGGCCCGCGAACAGACCGGCACAACCGAAAGAACCAAAGGTGAGGAGGGTAAAGGGAAGCAGGAGAACACACCGAAACCGCGGACGACTGCCGGTCCAACGGTCGCCGCGGGCGAGGCTTTCCCGTACAACCGGGTGTCCACGCGTCAGTGCCAGAACCTCCGGAAAGCGAAGTTCCCCAACCAGCCGCTGGGCACGAAAGCCACGTGGTGGAGTACCGAGGAGGGTGCACACCTACTGCACCAGCCGGCACCACCATTGGCAGATCTACTCCGGCAGTAGGAAGACGAAGGTCGGTGCCGTCATCATCTCCGCGACCGCGGTATCGAAGACGTGCTCGCGGTCCGGCCACTGCCCGAGCCCGCCCACCCGCATCCGCCGCGGGAACATCGGGTGGAGTTGCCTGCTCATCCACGGGTCGGGGGCCTCGAGCGGTTTCTGGGGTCCGGTGGTCCCGGCGCTGGCCGGTCACCATCACGTCATCCGGTCGACCTCCCGGGTTGCGGCCAGTCCCCGCCCGCGCCGTCGTATGACGTGCCCGCGCAGGCGGGTCAGGTGGCGGCGCTGCTGGACGGCCTCGGGCTTCGTCACGTCGCCGTGGCCGGGCACTCCAGCGGCGGCTACGTCGCCACCGCGCTGGCCGAGCAACGTCCCGACCTCGTGGGTTCGCTTGCGTTGATCAGTAGTGGCCCGAGTCCGGATGCGCTGCTCCGGCAGCCGTTCATCCTTCGGGTGCTGCTGACCCCGCCGCTGGGCCCGCTCATCTGGCCGAGGCGTTCGGATGCGATGATCCGCAAGGGGATCAGCGCGACGGCCGTTCGCCCCGTGGACCTCCCGGACGACGTGGTCGCCGATGTACGGGCCATCACCTACCGCGTGATGAGGACGGTGCTGCGCCGGAACACCGCCTACATCGCCGAATGCAGCGTGCCCGAGCGGCTCGCCGCCCTCGGCGTCCCCGTGCAGGTGATCTTCGGTGCTGCCGACCCCCGTTGGGAGCCGTCGTCGGCGCACCGATACGACGCGGTGCCGAACGCCCGGGTCGCGCTGCTGCCCGGCGTCGGGCACCTGCCCATGCTGGAAGCGCCCGAGACGATCGGCGAACTGCTGCTGGGCTTCACGGCGGCGGGGCCGAACCGACGACCCGTGATCCCTGATGCCTGAACCGGCCATGTGTTGCCTGCCGAAATGCCATCTGACCAAGCGTGAGTGGACGTCGCAGTCCTACGCCCGTCGGTTCGGCTGCCGGGGTCGGCATGGCTGGATTCCGCCATCATGCCGCGGCCTCGGTGGACATGGCCATGATCGCCTACCCGTCCGTCACCCTGCTCGTCGATCTGGGTCGGCCTCGGGGACAGGGACCACTTGATCGACGCGGAATCGGCCGATGTGGCCCTCGATGCCGCCCTTCTCATGCGCGCCGGTCCGGCCGGGCTGAAACGCCTCCTGCCCGCCGGTGACGGACAACCGATGGACCGCCTTGCCCCGTGCAAGGGACCCTTACAGAGGGTTCTGAGGTTCTTCCGGCAGGTCATCGACCTCGAAGAGGTCCCGGTAGCGGTCCAGGCTGTCGAATGATCGTGACAGCAGCGTGGCTCCTGCTTCAGGCTCGTCGATCTGGAGCAGTTGCAGCGAGGCTATTCCGAGAAACCGCCACGTCACCTCTTCGTCGAAGGTGTTGCCGTACCTGACCTCGTCCTCCCGTCCCAGAGCTATGGCCACGTCCTGGGCGGCGTCCTCCGAATCGGCTCGTACCACCCTCACATCCTCACTGAAACGTGGAGGTGTGTAACCGCCACTTATGTCCGTCCGGTAGATCAGCACCACGCTCCAAAGGAACTGCGTCTCGCCCATCGGCCCTCCCTCTGATCGGAGGTACACCTACGGGGCGCCCGCCGCGGATCGTACGGCCGCAGCCTAGCGACCGGCAGGGCTCGCGCCCGAGCCTTCGCGCGGCTCACCCCGCGGCTTGCGGTGAGCGGGTGCGGGAGCCGATGAGCAGGGAGCCGGCGGCGGATGACCGCCGCGTCTGTGGCGCCGTGCACGCCGAAGGCGGTGACGGGGTCTCTGCCGTGCCGGTCGTCGCAGGTGATGACAGTTTGCGGAGGCGGTCGAGCAGGCGGAGTACGCGAAGCGCTGGATCTCTGGGGGCGACGATGAGGAGGCGGCGGTGTGGCCGTACGGGCGGCGGGGTGTCACCAGGCGGGCAGGTCGATGGCGGTGGCGGCGCGGTGGATGGGCTCGACGACCTTGGCCATGATGCGGTCCTTGCCGGGCAGCAGGCCGGCCAGCCGCAGCAGCAGCATCGACATACGCACCTGGGACCGGCTGGAGAGCACCATGCGCTTGATGTTGGCGGTGCCGAGCGCCTGGTTGGTCTCGGCGAAGGGGCGCATGCGGGCCTCGTAGGCGGGAAAGGCGATCGTGTGGTCGCCGCCGGCCTGCTTGAGCTCGCCGGCCAGCACGTACGCGCCGACCAGCGCCAGGCTGGTGCCCTGGCCGGAGGCGGGAGAGGCGCAGTGGGCGGCGTCGCCGATCAGCGCGACCGGGCCGGTGTGCCAGCGGTCCATGTGCACCTGGCTCATGGAGTCGTAGTAGAAGTCGGGCGCGCCGGCCATGGCCTCCAGCAGGCGCGGCACCTCCCAGCCCGATCCGCGGTAGGCGACGGCGAGGGCGCGTTGCTGCGCGTCGCGGCCGGTGGCCTTGTCCGCGGACTTCCACAGGAACATGGCCTTCATGCCGGTGTCCTGCCGGGTGCTGTAGACCAGCGCGGTGCGGCCGGGGCCGACGTAGGTGAGCTCCTCGCGGTCGAGGCCGAGGTGGTTGGGGACGCTGAAGACCGAGACGTTGTAGCCCATGTCGTGGACGAAGCGCTCCTCGGGGCCGAAGGCCAGCGCGCGGGTGGCGGAGTGCAGTCCGTCGGCGCCGACGATCAGGTCGAAGTGGCGTACGAGGCCGCTGGCGAAGGTCACGCGGGTGCCGTCAATGGCGGCGATCCAGTCGCCGAAGAGGTGTTCGACGCCGTCGGTCGCCTGGTGCAGGAGCCGGGCGAGGTCGCCGCGGTGCAGTTCGGCGTCCTGGTGGACGCGCCCGCCGAAGCTGTCGCCGTCCATGCTCGCGACCTGGCGTCCGGCGCCGTCGACGACGCTTCCCGTGCGTACGTCGGTGCGGAGCGCGCGGATGTCGTCGAGCAGTCCCATCCTCTTGGCGACGTCCAGGGCGGAGCCCCGGATGTCGACCTTGTAGCCACCGTCGCGTACGCCGGTGGCGCGCTCGACGACGGTGGGAGCGAAGCCGTGCCGGCGCAGCCAGTAGGCGAGGGCGGTGCCGGCGATGCCCGCGCCGGAGATGAGGATGTTCGTCATGCCTCGAATGGTACGCATGTCTAAGACAAACGTGCAATACGGATGTGTAACATACGGACATGGGAAACCGAGAGGATCTTCTGGAAGGCGCGAAGCGCTGCCTCTACGACAAGGGCTACTTCCGCACCACCGCACGTGACATCGCCACCGAGGCCGGCGTGAGCCTGGCCGCGATCGGCTACCACTACGGCACCAAGGACGCGCTGCTGAACGAGGCCGTGGTGGTGGCGATGCAGGAGTGGGCCGAAGATCTGCGCCGCGTGCTGGCCGAGCCGGGAGACTTCGCGACGATCTGGGGCAAGGTCATCGACTCCTTCGCCGCGGCCAGACCGCTCTGGGTGATCCAGTTCGAGCTGGTCGCGCACATGGCCCGCACTCCCGAGATGCGCGAGGCGTTCGCGAAGGCGGGAGAGCAGGCCAGGCTGGGGCTGGCGGAGCTGTTCGGCTCCGACTCCGAGAGGGTGGGGGCGGTGGTCCAGACGCTGGTGGCCGGCCTGGCGTCGCAGTGGCTGGTGGACCCGGACGCCGCGCCGTCCTCGGAGGACCTGCTGGAGGGCCTGCGCTTCCTGACCGGGCCCGCGTCCGAGACGCCAGGGGCGTAGCCCACGTTCTCCGGAGCATGGCGGAGCCCGCCGGCATCGCGGCGGGCTCCGGGATGAATCTGAGGCGGGCGGTGCCGCCTGAAGGAGGATCTCATGCAGTGGAAACAGCCGTGCCTTCGGAGTGCCGCTTATTCCGCGAAGGGATCGGAGAATAAGCGGCTTCCAGCGAGCAGAAAGGCGCGTTCTGGCGCGTTCAGCACTTTTCAGGTTCGTCAGCCTGATTACTCAGCCTGAAGATTGAGCCCAGGATCAGCGCTCCGGGTCGCGTTGGCGCAGAGGGGATCGGTGGACCGCAAGGCCCTCACGTCGTAACTACCCGATCCGAACCAGACGTGCCTGTTCCCTGTGAGGACAACGGGATCCGTCAGACCCTCCGGAGGCGGGGGGTTTTGCTCAGTCCCCCAGAGCCAGCCGCGGATTCTTACGCAGTACCCCGGCCCGACCCAGATGCCCGCAGTGCTTGGGTAGCCCGAAAAGCGCCCTCCTGGGATCAGGGCATCGTATCTATCGTCAACTGCGTAATTACCGTCCCTGTACCGGACGGCGCCGATGCCGACCGTGCCGGTATTGCGAATCTCCGTTGCATCGGCGTGCGCCGCGTACGGGGCCAGGATCAGGAGCCCGGCGGTCAGGGCGATCGCGGATGCCCAGGTCGTTTTCTTCATTGTCCCTCTCTCGCGATTTCCCCACTGGTCTACGACTTTTCTTCTGTCGAGCAGCGGCTGTTGCGAGAAAGGTAACGTCGTCGCTCCTGCGGCAGCCAGGGCAATAACCGGACGTTTTGAGGACCTTCCGCCCATTGGGATCGGACGAGGAACAGTCACACAAGGCGGGTGGGCGGTCGCTGCGTGTGCGGCCATCATGGCAAGCACCACCTGGATCGATACCCTGGCCGAAGCACGACGGTCGGGCATTTCAGTACGGCGCATGGAGGCGGCGAAACCGAGCTCTGACTCCACGGCTGCAAGATCCCTTACTGAACCAGCTCGTATATCAGCGAGGTCTTCTCGTGGCCGGGCTGGTTGCCGATGAGATCGTGGCGCTCGATGTGGACCCAGAGCCGAGCCGTGCCCGGCGCCGGAGCGATGCCGATGATGCGATCGGCCGGGCTGCCCCCGGGCAGGGTTGATCTGGTCCATCTGCCGTTGCGAAGGTTGAGCACATAGGGGGCGCCGGAGGCAGGGTTGGCGGCGATCCACAGACCACTCGCCGGGTCGGTGCGCACCGCGGTCAAAGCTGTCTGCACCACGTTCAGACTCACCTGCTTCCATTGGGTGCGGTCCCAGCGCAGCACGACCGGGCTGCCACCGTCCGCCCAGGCGGGGCCGACCGCCCACGCACGGCCATCTGGCTGTGCGGCCAGGCTCATCTGCCCGAGGTAACGCCGCCCGCGACACAGCGACCGAGCCGACCCCGCTTCGCACGGGTGATCGACTTTCCTCCAATCTGTGCCGTTCCAGTGCAGCGTGATGGCCACCTCGTTGCTCATCTGCTGGTCGGTCACCACCCAGACATCGTCAGGGCGAGCCGCGGCGACCCCGGCCAGGGAACGCGCCGGGGGCGTGTCGTCCCGCCATGTCTTCCCCCTGCGATGCAGAACCTTCGAGGAGTCGCCGTCGGGATCCATGCCGGTGACGAGCCACGCGTTGTCTTGGGAGTCCACGGCCATGCCGACGACCTGGTTCCACTCCGCGCTTCGGGAAAGGTGTCGCGTCCAGCGCCCCTCAGACCATCGCCAAAGATGCTCTGTCACGCTGTCAAACGCGCCGTAGACAGCCGCAACCGCCCAGATCGTCTTCCCAGATGCGGAACCGGCCACATCAAGGCGCCCGGCCTTGCCGAACTGTTCGGGCAGCCCGGCACGCTTCCAGGAGCCCCCGTCCCAGCGCAGCATCGACCAGCCACGCCGTCGGCCCTCCGCGGCGAACAGCAATGCCCCGCCGTCCGCCGTCGCTACCATCTGCACCCCGCCTTGGGCGGTATATCTCACCGCCCAGCGCGACGCCGACTCGACGGCGTCGTCGACCGTCCGCCCAGAACCGCTCAGGGCCGTGTCAGCGGCCAGCACATACATACCGGCAAGGATCAGGACAGCGAGCGCACTCGGAGCCTTTCGCATCCGGCTAAGGATCACACAACGTGCGCAACACGGCGAGCAGGCATGACGCCGGCAGCGGGACGAGCCGTAGCGGCGTTCCCAGCGGCGTTCCCAGCGGCGTCCCCGGCGGCGTCCCCGGCGGCGCCCTCACCTGCCCCGAGCCCGTGCGTGTCCCGTCAGAGGAGAACGCCTGGCCCTCCTGCTGAGATGCTGGGCAGGCAGGCCGGTATGACTCGCCAGGGATGTATCGCCGCCCTTCCTGTGGGGTGAATCCCTTAGGTTCAAGGGGTCGTCGCAACACTGCTGGTCAGCGACCAGTTGAGATGATCGCTGAATCCCTCTGCCCGGTGTTCTCCATCCAAGGGTCTTCGCAACATCGTGACCATCACCGAGGCGGGCCGCAAGCAGGTCACCGGCCTGGACCGGCTGCTCGGCGCCGCCCAGGAGGAGTTCCTCGCCCCGCTGCCCACGGCCGGCCGGCGGCACCTGATCGACCTGCTCACGCGCCTCATCGATCATCACAGCTGAAGGAGTCAGGCCCCGCGCGCGCCTGTCAGGCCGTGGGCCAGCGCGGCGGCCTCCCCTCGCGAGCTCACGCCGAGCTTGCCGAGGATGTTGGCGACGTGGAACTTGACCGTGTTCTCACTGATGTTCAGCCGGGCGGCGATCGCGCGGTTGCGGTGGCCGAGCGCCAGGTGTTCGAGGACGTCGCGCTCGCGGGGATTGAGCGCGCCCAGCGGGCCATGGGGGCGGGGGCGTACCGGGCCGAACGGCAGGTCGGCGGTGATGGTCGTGCCCCAGCCCTGGACCGCGTCCACGCCGAGCGTTCCGCCCAGCGCCGCCACCCGGTCACGCAGCCGGTGCACCGGCAGGGCGTCGGCCGCGAGCGAACCGGCTCCGTCGTCGCGCACGCTCACCCGCAGCAGCGAGTCCTCCACCTCCCAGGCGAGCCTGACCCTGCTCAGCCCGCCCTGCTGGAGCATCGCCAGCACCGCGCCCCGCACCACAGCCCTGGCCGCCCTGGCCACCTCGTGGGGCAGCGGCCTGTCGCGCCGGTCCGGGCCGGCCAGTTCGAGGGTGAGATCGTGGTAGCGGGTGAGCAGGGAGAGCTTCTCCGCGAGCGCGTCGAACGCCTGGCCCACCTCCTCCTGTCCCAGGTCACGCTCGCCGCCCGCCCTGGTCTCGAGCAGCGCGGGCACGGCCAGTTCGATCGCCACGCGCCGGGCGGCGGCGTCGTCGAGCCGCCGTGATCGCAGGACGCCGAGCAGCGAGGTCAGCGTGGTGGCGTAGGCGTCGGCGAGGTCCTCCACGGCCGTGACGGGCGGATCCGCCAGGGCGTGCGGCTCGGTGCGCGCCACCCGGTGGGCCAGTTGCACGACCGTCAGCTCGGCGAGCCCGGCGATGATCTGCCGGGTCTCTGGGGCGGGCGGCCGGGTCGTCGCGACGGCGAGGATGCCGCCCGGACTCCTCTGCGGCTTGACGGCCACGGCCAGCACCTGCCGTTCGGCCCCCGCCAGCGTGAACGGGCCGAACCAGGGACGGTCGACGGCCACCAGCGGGAGCAGCCGGTTCACCTCGTCGGCGCTCACCTCCATCCCGTGGGTGAGCAGTGGGGACATCAGCAGGCAGTCCCCGGTGAACAGCACCAGCCCGTCATGGGGCACCAGATCGGACAGCACGGCCGACAACGCCGGCAGGACGCCGTCGAGCGGCGCGTGCATCACCCTCAGCGCCGCCGTCAGGGCGGCCGACCACGACTCAGCCATGGCCTCGATGGTAGTGAGCCCCCTCACCCGCTCCGCCCGCTCGTCCGGGTGGGCGGGCCCACCCGGACGGGTGGTCCGCGGACGGGGCGTGGCGGCCACGCTGGAGGCGTACCTCCTGAAGAAGGGAATCGTGATGAGGGACGAATCGACGCTGGTGGTGGCCTACCACAGCGGGTACGGGCACACGGCGCGGATGGCCGAGTCGGTCCGCACCGGAGCGGCGTCCGTGGACGGCGTCAAGGTGGAGCTGGTCTCGGTGGACGGCATCACCGAGCAGGAGTGGTCGCTGCTGGACGCGGCCGACGCCATCGTGTTCGGGTCGCCGACGTACATGGGATCGGCCAGCCCCGAGTTCCACACCTTCGCCAGGGACTCGGTCGAGCGCTGGACGGAGCAGGCCTGGACGGGCAAGCTGGCCGCCGGGTTCACGAACTCGGGGTCCAAGAGCGGCGACAAGCTGCACACGCTGCAGTACATGGCGCTGCTGGCGGCCCAGCACGGCATGCTCTGGGTCAGCCTCGGGCTGCTGTCCGGCTGGAACTCCAGCACCTCCGGCCAGAACGCGCTCAACCGGCTGGGCGTCTGGCTGGGGGCGGCCGCCGCCTCGAACATCGACGAGGGCCCCGACCTGATGCACGACTCCGACCTGCGCACGGCCGAGCACCTGGGCCGCCGGGTCGCCGAGCAGGCCCGCCGCCTCCATCAGGCCACGACGCGCCCCGTGGGGTAGCAAGCCCGGCAAACGCAGCCGACGCATCGCGCGTACTCGCCACCATCGCTGACCCGCGCGATCGTGAACTGACCGCCGAACAGCCTCGGTGTCAGCGCGGAACCGTCTCTCAAGTTCGGCAGTCATGATCAAAAGAGACGGCCTCTCAACGGCCCTGCCACGGGCCGTCCCCATATCAATTCGAGGTCCCCTTGATGGGCGGCTGGGAGGCTGCGCTCGATCCGGCAGCTCGTCCTGAAAGCCGGGGATCGACCCGCGAGGAGTTCCATGCGTAAGCACGTGCGCACCATCCTGGCGAGCGCGTTGGCCGCGGCCGGGCTCATGGTGCCGGCGAGTCCCGCGTCCGCCGCCACGGCCTGCACCTACCTGGGCAACCTCCCGGACCAGAACGGCGACAACTACGCCTCGATCGCGGGCGCGAGCGCCAGCGGCGAGTACGCGGTAGGCGCCAGCGAGGACAACGGCCGCTTCTTATGGCGCAACGGCCAGACCGTGGCGAAGTGGCCCACCATGGACGGCAAAAAGCGCGACACCCCGCAGGACGTCAACAGCAACGGCACGGTGATCGGCAGCCTCACCCCGTGGGGAGGGCCGTCGGAGCCGTACGTCTGGCGGCCCGGCTCGGGGTCCAAGGTGAAGCTGGCCGAGGTGTCCGGCTCCACCTACACCGAAGAGGTCGCGATCAACGACAAGGGGGACGTCGTCGGCCTGGCCAGCGTCGGCTCCGGGAACTCGGTGGTGGTGTGGCCGGCGTCCAACTACTCGACGTACCGCGTCGTCGGGCAGGGCCGCCCGGTGAGCATCGACAAGGACGGCCGCATCCTGCTCACGTCCAAGAAAATGTTGTACCCGGACGGCACCCTGCACGACCTGCAGACGCCGGCCGGAGTGAGCAGCTTCTCCATCACGGAGAGCGACAACAGCGGCCGGCCGGTGGGCTACGGCACGGCCACGTCGGGCGGCGAGGTCGCCATCGTGTGGAACAGCGACGGCTCGGTGCTGCACACCCGCGCGGGCGCCCGCCCGGTGGCGGCGAACACCGCCGGCGACACCGTCGGCCTGGTCGAGCGCACGACCACGACCGGGTACGACGCGGGGTTCTGGGGAGCCTCCGGGGCGCCGGTCATCTTCCCGTATCCGGACCCGCTCGCCTGGCCGGGCGACATCTACCTGGGCGACAACGACATCGTCCACGCACTGTGGGTCACGGACGACTACCGGAACACGTACTGGGCTCGGTGGAGCTGCAGCTGACCCCGGACGCCCGGACGTCGGTGACGCGAAGGCCGCTTCCCACGCTCTGGAAGCGGCCTTCGGCCTTGTCCGCGAAAGCGCGGAACCGGAGCGTGTCATGAGCTACGCCCGCCTCGCCGCCACTGACCGCCCCGCCCACTGGCTCGACCTGCGTGCCGGCGGATGGGACGGCCTGGCGAAAGCGCGGGTCATCAGCGGCATCTACGCCCCTTCCAGAGACGCGGCCGAACACCTCGCCGTCGATTCCCTGCCCGCCGCGGTGCGCGCCCGCCTGCACGCCGCTACCGACGACACCGTGCTCCTCCGCCGATCCCAGCTGATCCTCGTCGAAACGGGCGGTGATCTCGGCCTCAACAAAGTCGTGGAGGCGCGACTGGGCGGCGGCATGCGCGTGCGTGCGTCCTTCCCGTTGCGGGCTCGCAGCGGGAAGGACGCACAACGCCAGGCCGGGCGGATGGGTGAAGGTGGTGCGGGTGGCGGCGCCGGTGTTGTGCTGGTGGAAGCTCATCGTGATGCGGCCGGTCCAGCCTGTCGGGGCGAGGTCAGGCAGGTTGACGGTGAAGTTCGAGAAGTCGCTCAACGGGGACGACCTGGTCGGCTTTGCGTTTCGTGCCCCAGGGCACACACACTCCGCAGGCAGGCGATTTCATCGAGACCGTCACCTTGAGCGGGCGACGCCAGTACAGCCTCGTCTACTGATGGACCTGTGGGCGCGGCGGCTGGCCGAGCTCGGCATCGAGCATTCGGGCATCCTGCCCTCGCAGCACGAGTCGGGGGCGCAGATCTGGCTGCGCGATCCGGACAACATCTGGCTGGAGTTCTACTGGCTCAACCGGGACTTCTTCGTCGGCAAGCTGCGCGAGCGCTGGCGCGCCGGGCGCCGCACGCCGGCCACGCCCGCCTGAGCCGCCCGCGCCGTGCCCGTTCACCGGCCCGCCTGAGCCGCGCGGCGCGGCGGTCGGGTGCGTGTCACGCCTGGGTGAACAGCCAGCGGTGGCCTTCGGTGTCTTCCACCCGGTAGACCTTGCCGTAGCCGGAGGTCTCCGGCTCGGACAGGATGCGGGCGCCGGCGTCGCGGGCCCGCCGGTAGTGGGCGTCGACGTCGTCCACGTGGACGAGCACGCCGTCGATCACGTACGGGACGGAGAGCCAGCGGCGAGCCGCCTCACACTCCTCGGCGTGCCGCCGGGGCCCGTGGTAGTCGGGCGTGGCCTCGGCCATCATGATCCGGCCGCCGCCCGCCGTGCGCATCTCCAGATGCCCGACCTTGCCGTCGGGCATGGCGACGCGGTTGACCTCCTCGAACCCGAACGCCTTGGCCAGCCACTCCGCGGCCGCCGCCGCGTCCTGGTAGGTGAGGTAGGGGATGACCTGCTGGTCTGTCATGTCGGGCTCCGTAGTGTCGGGCGCTGTCGTATCCGGCTTCGTCGTACTGACTTCTGCTATGTCGGGCTCTGTCCGCTTCGATGTCCCCAGACCAGGGCGGTGATGGTCCTGGCCGGGTCGGCGTCCGCGACCCAGACCTCGAAGCCCTGCTCCTCGATCAGGCGTGTCACGGCGGACACGCCGCAGCCGTGATGGCTGACCTCCACCACCACGGTATCTATGCGCGGCCACCACGTCCGGCAAACACCACGCAGCACCGCCTCCTCCTCTCCTTCCACATCGATCTTGAGGAGATCGACGTGATCGACCGCGTGCTCGTCCAGGACGGCTGAGAGCGTGGTGAGGCGTACGGGATAGTCGACGCGCTCGTCCATGAGGGCGGCGGCGCGCCGGGCGGTGCGTGGCGGCAGCGCGGCGATCTCGGCGTCCTTATCGGCGGGCCGCAGGGTGGAGTTGCCGGGAGCGGCGGGGAAGTACGTCAGGCGCGCCTCGTCCCCGGTGGTGGAGCCGGCGTCGCTCAGCGCGGCGGGGACCACCTCGATCCGGGACAGGTCGTGCGCGGCGAGGTTGCGGCGCAGGAGGTCGAGCAGCGGGGGTGCGGGTTCGACGGCCAGCACTCTGCGGGCCTGCCAGCGGGTGACGGCGTACAGGCTGAACAGGCCGATGTTCGCGCCGGCGTCGACGACCACGCCGCCCGGAGGCGGCGGGCCGCAGGGCGGGGCGTAGCACTCCTTGCCGAAGATCTCGGCCTGGATGTAGTCGGCCTCCGCCGAATCCCCGCAGTGCCAGGAGAGGCCTTCGACGTGGAGGGCGTCCGCCCCATGCTGCGGGTCCTGGCCGGGTCTGCACGCTTCGGGGCCGCCCGGCGTCACGTCACAGCGCGGCGGTGGCGTGCTGGAGGCGGTAGGTGAAGTAGCCGTCCCAGGGCGGTACGGTGCCCGCGGAGCCGGGCTCGGTGGCGAAGTACACATCGGCCCCCGAGTAGTCCAGCGGGCGCTGGAAGGCCAGGCCGCCGTAGACGTCGCGGACCAGGCCGGAGTTGTGGTTCCAGTGGTGGCCCGACTGGCCGGCGGTGATCTGGCCGACGACCGTCCAAGTGCCCCCGCCCTCCCAGACGCTCGATCCCGAGATCCGGTCGATTTCCACGTTCGCCTGGATCTCGTTGCCGTCGAGCGGCCCGGTGTCGCGGGAGACGACGAACGAGGCCCGGCTGGGATCGTAGGCCCACGACGCGTTGTGCAGGAAGCGTCCGGAGTTCGGAAGGAACGGCTCCGGCGTCAGCCCGGCGGTGGTGACGAAGCGCCTTTCGCCGAGCACCGGCGCGCCGGCGTCGCTGAGGTCGAGCGTGCGTACGGCGGTGCCACGGTCGGCGACGTCGCAGGACGGGTCCGGTGCGTCCAGGGCCGCGCAGTCCAGGCCGCTGTAGAACAGCAGCAGGTTCCCCTGCTGGTCGACGCTGGTCACGCTGGGCTGGCCCACGCCGTAGCCGGCGGCGTTGTAGTCGGGTTCGTCGATGTCGACGACGGGCTCCGCGACGATGGTCCACGGTCCGAGCGGGGAGGTGGCGAGGGCGACGCCGACGACGTTGAACCGGCCGTCGGCGCCGTGGTCGTCGTTGTCCGCGCCGGTGAAGAACATCGCCCAGGTGTAGGTCTTCGTACCGGCGCCGGGCGTCGCGTAGGTGAACCGTCCCTTGATCACGTCGGGGTCGCAGATGTGGTACGCCGCCCAGCGCGGTGTGGCCGGATGGTGCTGGGCGTCCCCTGGCTCGAGGCGGGGCCGCAGCGCCACCTGGGTGGAGCCCCAGCTGTACGACCCGTCCTGCCGGCGGGTGCCGACGTTGAACAGGACGTGGTCGTGGGTGGCGGCGAGCGCGTTGCCGCCGCTCCTGTCGTACTCGACGGTGTTGGCGCAGTAGTAGATGATCCGCTGGGTGTCGGACGTCTGCACGACGGACGGCGCGTACTGGTAGAAGCCCGCACTCTGATAGCGGCCCGAGCCCGGATATGTCCCTCCGGGTAAGGGAACGCCCGACGAGCTGACGGCGGGAGCCCAGGCGTACGCGGGAAGCAGCGTGAGGCAGGACGCGACGAGGGTGAGGGCGGCGACGATCGACGCGCGGCGGATGAACATGGCGGGAGTCCTTCGCGGTGAGCCGGTCGGGGGCGGGCAGTCGCTCACTCTACAGATCATGAAAACGCCCGCCCTGCCGCTTCCGGCTTGCCCGGCGGCGGTTCGGCGCGCAAGGTGGAGGCACCGATCTTCACCGACAGGGAATGGTGGGCATGTCCGACGACGAGGTACGTCACGTCTTTCAGATCATCGACGCGTTCGACCCGGACGGCATCGCGAAGTTGATGGCCGAGGACGGCACGATGGTGTTCGGCAACGCCGACCCGATGGTGGGCCGCCAGGCCGTCGCCGACGGGCTGCGCGCGTTCTTCACCACCATCGCCGGCCTGCGGCACCGGATCGTCAGGCATTGGCGGGTCGGCGCCGACACCATCGCCGAGACCGAGGTCACCTACCGCCGGCTCGACGGCCGGGACGCCCGCGTGGTCGCCGTGTCGATCTGGCGCACCCGCGACGACGGCCTGATCTCGGACTATCGCATCTTCGTCGACGTGGCCCCCGCGTACGCGACGGTCTGACGCTCACGCGAAGTCCGCCGCCGTCATGCCGGGGGGATGGCCGGGCGGCCACTGGACGAGTTCGAGGCTGACGTACGGGTCGCCGGGCAGCTTGAGCATGGTCAGGCTGCCGGACTCCGTCTCGGGGACCCGTCCGACTTCGGCGTACCCGACGGCGGTGTAGAAGGCGAGCGAGCGTTCCAGGTCGGTGACCCGCAGCCCGAGGTGCAGCATGCGCATGCCCGGCAGACTAGGGCCCCGGCCTGCCAGGCGCATCGGGCGAACCACCGGTGAGCCGGTCGAGCCTGGCGGTCGCCTGCGGGGACGGCCCCTACAGCGGCGGCTACTCCTACGACTCGTCGTACAACAACCCCAACGCGTGCCTCAAGTGCCAGACGGCGGGCGCGATACTGGCGGCCACCGGCAACTGGCGGGCCTACTGCAAGCGCCGTTACAACCCGGCCGGCACGCTCACCCGAGTGGACCTCTACCGCTACTGCCTCGCCTGCCGGAGCCCCGAGACGCCAAGCTGCGATAAGACGGGAGGGACCTTTTTGACGAGGCGCGGCCAACCGCCCCCTACGTCCTACTCCTCCGGCTCCCAGGCGCGGAGCAGGTCGAGCAGCCCCGCGTCTCCGTCAACGTGCAAGGAGTCGGCCTGGATACGGTCGTACAAGTAGAGGACCACCTCACTGGCCGTGCCATGGATGGAGGCGCCGGCTGCGTCCAAGTCCTCGCCGGTCGCGGCAGTGGGGGCGGGGATGCGGGTGGAGCGTGCGCCGTCGCCGTCGACCGTGAGACGCCAGGAGCGGCCCTCGGCGGTGTGGAAGTCGAAGGCCGTGGGCTTGTGCGGCCAGGCGCTGAGCGTCGCGACGCAGGTGAACAGGAACTCCTCGACACCGTCGAGCGCGTCCTCGGTCGGCAGCGGCTGCGCGGCGCCCGCGGCGAGCTGGGCGTCGTAGGTGTGCACCGCGCTCTCCTGGACCCGGTGCCGGGCGACTCCGCCAGAGGTCCGCGGCGTCTGCAGGGCACTCCACCACGCCCAGCAGCCAGCGTCCGGGCCCGCCTCCCGCAGGGCGCTCAGCAGCAGCTGCGTCGACGCGGCCAGCCAGGCCAGCAGGGCCTCACGCTCCTGCGGCACTTCCAGAGCGGCGCGCGCAGCGGTGGCCTCGGCCGGGGGAGCGTCGGCAGGTCCCGCGCCGACGATGGCGGCCCAATAACGGTCTCCCCCACCCAGGTGCTTCACCAGATCGAACAGCGTCCACCCGGGGCAGGTCGGCACCTGTGCGTCGAGACTGGGCGCGGCGGCGACCGCGTCGCGGAAGGCGGTCGACCGTTCATCGATCAGTCGCAGCAGGTCAGGGAACTTAAGCATTCTTTTCCACGCCGCATACTTATCATGCGTGCTCCGGTGATCGACGATAAGCCCCGAAGTAGAGCGTTGCCGCGGACCACAGCGGGTGATGGCTGCGGCTCTTACCCGGCGGTCGATCAGGTGGAGGGATGCCGATCAGCGAGGAGCCGCCACCGGACCGGAGACAAGGGGTTCGTCCCCCAGCCCAAACGATGGGTGGTGGAGCAAACGTACGGCATTCTGATGTTCCACGCCGCCTGGTCCGCGACTACGAGCACCTGCCGGCCAGCTTCGAATCACGGGTGTACTTGGCGATGACCGATGTGATGTCCCGCCGCCTGACCCGCGGCACGGCGCCGCCGTGGCGGTGGACATGACCGCACCCGACGGGCACCCGGCCGACCCCGGCAGCTGGCTCCTGAACCGGATCGACACCCGCGAGCACCGGCTGACCTGCCAGATCGAGCAGACCCAGACGGAGATCGACACTCTCACCGCACGCCTGGGCGAACTCAGCGAACAGGTCGAGCACCTGCGGATCACCCGCAAGACCCTCATCTTCCTGGCCGAGGAGGACCCCGCCCCGGCCGAACCGCTCGCAGCGCCAGCGGTCCCCGACCATCCTGCCTACCAGCAGATCCTCCCCGTCTTCGGCGAAGCCGGTGCCTCCCTGCGCGCCCGTGACGTGGCCATGGCCCTGGACCTGCCCCTGACACGCAACGACATCCAGAACCTCCGCGCCAAGCTCAAACGCCTCGCCGACCGCGGCATCCTCGTCAAGACCGAACCGGGATTGTTCACCCAACCGCGCCCATAACCCGAATGACGAGCCTCTGACCGGGCGACCTAAGCCAACTCCGCCGACGAAAGGGGCATCAGCTCGCGAAACACACTCTCAACACCTGAGGAACCCTCGGCTAGACCACTTAGCGGGTCAGTCTCAGCAGGTAGCTGATGTCTCGGTCGAAGGTGATCTCGCGCAAAATCGTGGTCGGTCGCCCGTCTCGCACGCGCCAGATGAACGTGTAGAGCACCGGCTCGCCGTCCTTGACCCGCCGCATCACGATCGCGGCCTGGTCTCCGAGGTCGGTGGTGGCCGGGAAGGTCACGTCGTCGACGGACTCGCCGATCCCGGCCAGCTTGCAGGTCAAGGCCCCGGCCATCTACTGGCGCTGCCAGGACAAGCGGGAGCTGCTAGAGGCCATGGCCGAGGCGATGCTGCAGGAAGAGCTCGGTGAGCTGGAGCTGATGCCGCCCGGCCAGCCCTGGCAGCCGTGGCTAAGCGAGGTGCTGCACCGCCTGCGCCGGGCGATGCTCGCCTACCCCGACGGCGCGCGGATCGTGGCCGGCGCCCGGCCGCCGAACACGCCCACACTCGCGCGCATCCCCGAATACGGGCTGCGCGCGCTGGAGGACAGCGGGCTGTCCCTGCCGGAGGCGGCCACCGTCGTCTACACCGCCGTCCACTACACCTTCGGCCATGTCGTCGAGGAACAGGACTCAACCGACGCCCAACCCACCGAGGAGTTCGGGCTGGCCTACCCGACGGTGGCCCGTGTGATGCGCGAGGGCCGCCGCATCGGCCTGACCGCAGACGACGTCTTCGATGCAGGACTGTCCCTCATCATCGGGAGCCGCTGATCAAGCGGAGAGCTTCTCCATCGTGCAACGAAGAGCGCAGGCTCTGAGGCCGGCGCTGCGACGGATATGGGCATGAGGCGCCACCAGATGGCGTCTCATGCCCATATCCGTCCACGGTTCTCTCCGTGGTTCTAGGCATCGGCGGCGTTCGGCGGCCTGCCCAGAAGGCGGAGCCGGCCACCCCGGCAGGCCGTCCCGCAGGTCGTGCCTCAACTGGCCTGTCGGCCCGCGGCCAGGGCCGCCAGCCTCTCCTCGGAGGGTGAGCCGGTCGGGGCGGTGTAGACGACGAGGTACATGTCCGGGTCGGCGGTCGGCGCGAACGACTCCCAGTTGAGTGTCATCGTGCCCACCTCGGGATGGCGCATCCGCTTGGCCCCGTACGTGCAGTAGGTCACCCGGTGGTCGGCCCAGTGGCGGGCGAAATCGGCGGAGCGTGCGGTCAGCTCGTCGACCAGTGCCTGCGGGCGCGGGTCGTCGCCGGCCCGGCCCAGCGCGCCCCGCAGCCAGGCGGCGGCCTCGACGGCGACCTGCTCCCAGTCGGGGAAGACGTCGCGGGCCCGGGGATCGAGGAAGATCCAGCGGATCTCGTTGCGCTCGGCGCGGGGCATGGCCTCGAAGTCGGCCAGGAGAGCCGCACCGAGCCGGTTGATCGCCAGGATGTCCAGGACCCCGGTCATCAGCAGCGCCGGTGCCGGACCGAGCATGTCGAGCATCATTCGCAGGGCGGCCCGGGGCCGGGCCGGTGGCAGCGGCGGCGCGTGATGTCGGCCGGCGATGAGCTCGCGCAGGTGGCGCAGCTCCTCGGGGCCGAGCCGAAGAGCGCCGGCCACCGCCTCCAGCACCTGGTCGGAGACGTTGCCGACGCGCCCCTGCTCCATCCGGGTGTAGTAGTCGACGCTGACCCCGGCCGCCAGGGCGAGCTCCTCGCGGCGCAGCCCGTGTACGCGGCGGCCGGTGGGGCGCGCGGGCAGACCCACCTCGCGCGGGGTCACCCGGGCTCGCCGCGAGCGCAGGAACTCCCGCAGCTCGTCCTGTCGCTTCATACCGCCAGTATCGCATCTGAGCAGGTGAAACTCCTGGTCACGTCCTCCACCGCACACGTAGCGGGGTTGCCGGAGGCGGCCAGACCTTCCGCCAGGCGGGCGCGCGGAGGTGGCGAGGGATCGTATCGAAATCATTCTTCAGCGCTTCGGAGCGTCGGCCGTTCCGAGAGCGTTGCTCAGCCCTCCGCCATGTCGTGATCCTTACGGTGCCGCGTCAGCCGTCGTCCGCTGCACCGGAGGACGGCTCTGTGGTCATGCCCTGACCGTGGAGCTGAAGCTGGGTTCCCGGCCGGCGCGGGGAGGGCTCGACGCGGGGAATGTGCGGGGCAGAGGCATGTCTAGGATGCGGCGGGACAGAACTCGGCGGCGAGCACGTCGGTGAAGACGCTGAGCGGTGCCCAGTCGCCGTTGACCTGGGTGGTGAGGCGGTGCTTGCCGTCCCGGGTGCCCATGCTGTAGCTCCAGGAGCCGTAGGTGGCGCCGGCGTTGCCCCAGACGCTGATCCCGCAGGGCAGCTTCTGCTCGAAGATGCCCAGGCCGTAACGGGTGCCGGGGATCCACCCCTCGGTGGGGACGGTGGTGAGCATCTCGCGTAGCTGCGCGGCCGGCAGGACGCGCCCGCCGAACAGGGCGGCGAAGAACCGGTTGAGGTCGCCGGTGGTGGAGATGATGCCGCCGGCGGACCAGGCGAAGGACTGGTTCATCTCGGTGGCGTCGTAGACGGTGGGCTTGGGATCGCGGGAGAACAGGGTGGAGTAGTGCACCGGATGCGGGCCGCGGATCGTGGCGGTGGCGCCGGGCAGTGAGGTGCCGGTCAGGCGCAGGGGGCGGATGACGGTCCGGCGGAGTTCCTGCTCGAACGTCTTGCCCGTCGCTTTTTCGACGATCATCGCGGCGAGGATGAAGTTGGTGTTGGAGTACCTGAAGCGCTGACCGGGCTCGCCGGTGGGCGGGTGGGCCAGGGCTGTCTTCACCAGCTGCTGGGGAGTGTAGGTGTCGTAGCGGTGCTTGAACCACTCGGCTCCGACGCCCGTGGCGAAGAACTTCTCGTCGTCGGAGTAGGCGTAGATGCCGCTGGTCTGGTTGAGCAGCTGCCTGACGGTGATCTTGCCGGGTTCGTAGGCGCTGCCGTCGAACAGGCCGGGAAGGTGCTTGCCCACGGGGTCGTCAAGGCGAAGCTTGCCTTCGGCCACGAGCTTGAGCACCACGGTGGCGGTGAAGGCCTTGGAAGCGCTGCCGATGCGGAAGCGCTGGTTCTGCTGGCGCTTGCGTCCGGTCTTGGTGTCGGACACGCCTGCCGAGCCGAACCATGAGCGGCGGCCGTCGCGGATGTCGGCGACCATGCCGGGAGCGAGCTTGGCGGCCACCGTCTGGTCGAGCAACTGCTGCACCTTGGAGTGTCCGGGAGCGGACGAGGCGGCGGCGGTCAGGGCCGTGGTGGGCAGGAGCGCGGCGGCAAGGAGCGTCGCCATGGCGGACTGCGATGCGAGCACGTCAGTTCCTTTTGGGGAGTGGGTGGAAGGGGTGCCGCTGCCTGCTCCGCTTGGACAGCAGCCAGCCAGGCGTCACGGCGTAACGGAGATCGAAACGTTTCGAGCCACTGTCTTGTCCGGCGAGATGCGAGGGAGTCGGTGGCATCTGGCGTTTGCGATGCAGGAAAGCTAACTTGCATTCGTTTATCTGTCAATTTCAACAATGCCCTATTACTTGCGTTTATCGTCATACTTGCAATGGATGTGACAGCAAACGCAAGCTCTGTTTGCAATGAGATGTAGGCAAATGCAAGACTGCACCCGTCCGCGCACACGACGAGGAAGGCGTCCCCATGCCCGGAGGCAGGCTGACCCACCAAGATCGTCGGCAGATTGCCGAGGGCCTGGCCGAAGGGCTCACCCACACCGAGATCGCCGCCTGCCTGAACCGGCCGCTGTCCACCATCACGCGAGAGGTGGCCCGCAACGGCGGTCGCGACGGCTACCAGGCCGACCAGGCCCACCAGGCCACCCGGGACCGTGCCCGCAGGCGTTTGCCGGCCTCTGAGAGACGAGGCCGCGAAGCGGTGACCGATCTGGAGGAGCAGTTCACCGAAATCATGATCAATACCGGGCTGTCGCGGATGACCGCCCGCGTCCTGGCCAGCCTCTACCTCACCGACAGCGGCAGCCTCACCGCGGCTGAACTCACCCGCAAACTGCAGGTCAGCCCAGCCTCCATCTCCAAGGCCATCGGCGAGCTCGAACGGCAGGAGCTGATTCGCCGCGAACGCGACCCGCGCCGGCGGCGCGACCGCTACGTCATCGACGCCGACGCCTGGTTCCGCGGCTGGACGGCCAGCGCCCGCCAGAACACGCTGCTGGCCGACCTCGCCCGCCAAGGAGCAGCAACGCTGGGAGCCACCTCGCCCGCCGGGCTCCGACTGCGGGACATCGGCGACTTCTTCGACCACGTCGGGCACGCCATGCTGCAAGCAGCCGAGGAGTGGCGTCGGGCACACGCCGCCAAGCAGACACCTGACCGCAGCTGAACAGCCGAACGGATCATCCAGCCGGTGACGCAGAGGCAACGCGTGCGCCACGGCCGCCGTGTCGTCCGGCAGCGAAGTGAAGGCGTCCACGTCGATCCCGGTGCCGGCGGCGCACTCCCCACCGGTCTTCGCCGTGAAGCGCGTGACGGTCCGGGTCCGGCTGTGCGGGCTCGTCGTGCCAGGAACCGTCGGGCTGATCACCTGCCCGGAGCACGTCTTCGCAGAAGCCTGACTGCGATGACCTTTCTGGCCACGCTGTGGGCCTTCGCGATCGGGATGGCGAAGCCGATGCCGATGCCGATGCCGATGCCGATCGAGCATCCATGGCCTGGCTGGTCACGGCACGCCCGGCGCGGGCGCCGGAGGCGGGGGCCGGCACGGCGACTGCGACCCGAGCAGCGCGGGCAACTGCCAGGCACGATGCCACCGGCCCGACCCGGACGCGTGGGCGGGCGGGTGTTCGTGCGGCCATCGACCGCCGCTCTCCCCGGCTGCCTCATCACCGTCAGCCTGCGAACGCGGGCGTGCCGTGTCGCATCCGTACTCCCTGATCGTGCTTCCCCAGTCAGCTGTCGCGACTTTTCCAGCCTCAGGTCAGAGATTTATCCCTATTTGCCGCTTTTGCGCATTTCGATGGGTAGCGTGGCCGTTAATTGCAACCGAATGTCGCCGTCCTCTCGTTCAGGGCTGCCCGCCAGGCAGTGACGGGTAGCCCGACCAGGGACGTACGCGAGCCGCACCAACCTCGCACCCATGACATAGATCCGCTCATAGCCCGATAAAGACTCCTGGTGGCCGGCGCCTGGAGGACTGGCGATCCTCCCCAGCAGACAGGAGTTCGACCAAGAACTCGGAATCGAGGCGCCATGGACACAGCCATGAGCACAACCCATCCACACGACGCGAAGACGTCCGAGATCCCGCAGGTGGAGGTCACCCTCCAGGTCAACGGCGCCGCACACATGCTGCGGCTCGACGCCCGCGTCACCCTGCTGGACGCCCTGCGTGACCACCTCGGCCTGACCGGCGCGAAGAAGGGCTGCGACCAGGGCGCCTGCGGCGCCTGCACGGTGCTCGTCGACGGCAAGCGCGTGGTGTCGTGCCTGACGCTGGCCGCCCAGTGCGAGGACCGCGAGGTCACCACCATCGAAGCGTTGTCGGACGGCGGCACGCCGCACCCGCTGCAGGCGGCCTTCGCCCGGCACGACGCCTTCCAGTGCGGTTACTGCACCCCGGGACAGATCATGTCGGCCGTATCCCTGCTGGCCGAGGGCCGGGCCGGCTCGGAGGAGGAGATCTGCGAGTTCATGAGCGGCAACCTGTGCCGCTGCGGCGCCTATCCCAACATCCGCAAGGCGATCCGCGACGTGGCGGCGGGGGCCGAGTGATGCGTCCGTTCTCCTACGTCCGGGCCGCCGACGCCGGCGAGGCCGTGGCCCTGGTCAGCGCCGACCCGAACACCTCCTACCTGGCGGGCGGCACCACCCAGCTCGACCTGATGAAGGACGGCGTGCTGGGCCCCGACCGGCTGGTCGACATCACCCGGCTGCCGCTCGGCGGCATCACGCACACCGGCACGGCCATCCGCGTCGGCGCCACCACCACCATGGAGGAGCTGGCCGCCGACCCCGTCGTGATCGAGCGCCTGCCCTTCATCCGCGAGGCGCTCCTGCTCGGCGCCTCCACCCAGCTGCGCAACCTGGCCACCATCGGCGGCAACCTGCTGCAGCGGGCCCGCTGCCGGTACTTCCGCGACCCGGCCGTCGAGGCGTGCAACAAGCGGAACCCCGGATCGGGATGCGCCGCCATCGCCGGATTCGCCCGGATGCACGCCATCCTCGGCACCAGCGACCACTGCATCGCCCTGCACGCCTCCGATCTCGCGATCCCGCTGGCCGCGCTGGACACCGTGATCCACGTGCAAGGCATCGACGGGCCGCGCAGCATCCCGCTGACCGAGTTCTACCTCCCGCCCGGCGACACCCCCCACATCGAGAACGTGCTGCGCCACGGCGAGCTGATCACCGAGATCGAGGTGCCGCTGCCGCCCGAGGGAGCGCGTTCGCACTACCTGAAGGTCCGCGACCGGGTCTCCTACGAGTTCGCGCTGACCTCGGCCGGCGCGGCCCTGGTGGTCGAGGACGGCCTGATCAGGCACGCCAGGGTGGCGCTCGGCGGGGTGGGCACGGTGCCGTGGCGCTCCTGGGACGCCGAGGACGTCCTGCGCGACGCGCCCGCGACCGGTGACACGTTCCAGGCCGCGGCCGAGGCCGCTCTGACGGGGGCCAGGACGCTGCCCGGCACGGCGTTCAAGGTGGAGCTGGCCAAGCGCACCCTGATCCGGCTTCTGGAGACCATCGCAGGAGAGCAAGCATGAGCACGATCGCGGAGCGCGCGCTGGTGATCGGCGCGGCCCTGGACCGCGTGGACGCGCCGCTGAAGGTGACGGGCAGCGCCCCCTACCCCAACGACTTCGCCTACCCCGGCCTCGCGCACGCCGCCCTGGTGCGCGCCACCGTCGCCGCCGGACGTATCAGCGCCATCGACACCTCGCAGGCCGAGGCCGCGCCGGGCGTGCTGACCGTCATCACCCACATCACCGCGCCGCAGCTCGAACGAGGGCCGATGACCCTGCTCGGCCCGTCCCCGCCCGCCCCGCTCCAGGACGACCGCATCCTGCACTACGGCCAGCACGTCGCCATCGTCGTGGCCGACACCGCCGAGCAGGCCCGGCACGCCGCCTCGCTCGTCCGCGCCGAGTACGAGACCACCAAGGCCCTGCTCGACCTCGACGACCCGCGCGCCGAGGTCGTCACGAACCCGTGGAACCTGGACACCGAGCGCGGCGACGTCGACGCCGGATTCGCCGCGGCCGACGTCATGGTCGAGGGCACCTACACCACACCGGACAACACCAACAACCCGCTCGGCCTGATGTCCACGGTCGCCCTCTGGCAGGGCGACTCGCTCACCGTGCACGACTCCACCCAGTGGCCGCACAACGTACGTACCTCGCTGGCGCGGATCTTCAAGATCCCCGAAAGCGGCATCCGGGTGCTCGCGCCCTACGTGGGCGGCGGGTTCGGTGCCGGGCTGCGCATGTGGCCGCACGTCATCCTGACCGTGCTGGCCGCCCGCCAGGTAGGCCGGCCGGTGAAGCTCGTGCTCACCCGGCCCGAGATGTTCACCTCGGTGGGTCACCGGCCGCACAGCGTCATGACCGTCAAGCTCGGCGCCACCCGCGACGGCGACCTGGTCGCCATCGACGCCGACGGCGTCTCCTCGGTGGCCATGGAGGACGACGACTACGAGCCGGTCTCGCTCTGCGCGGCCGTCTCCTACGCCTGCCCGAACGCGCGCACCCGCGACCGGCAGGTCCGCCTCAACATCCCCTGCCCCGGCTCCATGCGTGCCCCCGCCGAAGGCCAGGGCAACTTCGCCCTGGAATCGGCTCTCGACGAGCTCGCCCACAGCCTCGGCATGGACCCGCTGGAGCTGCGGCTGCGCAACTTCGCCGACGTGGACCCGCTGTCCGGGCTGCCCTGGTCGAGCAACGCGCTGCGCGAGTGCTACGAAGTGGGAGCCGAACGATTCGGCTGGACAAGCCGCAACTCCGAGATCGGCTCGATGCGCGAGGGACACTGGCTGATCGGGTACGGGCTGGCCGCCGTCTCCTACCCCGCCTACCAGGTGCCGTGCCAGGCCCGCGCCTCACTGCACCGCGATGGGTCGGCGTTCGTGCGCAGCGCGGCCACCGACATCGGGACAGGCACCTACACCGTCATGACCCAGCTCGCAGCTGAGTCGCTCGGTCTGGACGTCTCGCGGGTGCGGTTCGGCCTGGGCGACTCCGACATGCCGTACTCGCCGCAGGCCGGCGGATCGGGCCTCACCGGCGCGCTGGGCAACGCCGTGCACCTCGCCTGCCGTCGCCTCCTTGGCGCGTTCCTCGACCTGGTACGCGACGACGCGGACTCTCCGCTGTGCGGCGCGAAGCCCGACGACGTCACCGTCAGCCAGGGCCGCATCCACCTCACCGGTGACCCGTCGCGCAGCGAGGCGTACACCGACCTTCTGGCCCGCCACGGCCTGGAGGAGCTGAGCGCGGACGGCAGGAGCACTCCGCCGCAGGCGGCCGAGCTCGGGATGGCTGTGGCGGGCGCGTTCGGGGCCAAGTTCGTCGAGGTACGCATCGACCCCGACCTCGGCCTGCTGCGCGTGGCCCGGGTCGTCTCGGCCATCGACGGCGGCCGGATCCTCAACGCCAAGACGGCCACCAGTCAGATCACCGGCGGCACCGTCGGCGGCATCAGCCAGGCCATGTTCGAGGACACCGCCACCGACGGGGACACCGGCCGCATCGCCAACGCCACCTTCGGCGACTACCTCATCCCCGTCAACGCCGACATCCCCGACCTGGACGTGATCTTCGTCGGCGAGCCCGACCGGGCCACCCCGGTCGGCACCAAGGGCGTCGGCGAGGTCGGCCTGGTCGGCCTGGCCGCGGCCATCGCCAACGCCGTCCACCACGCCACCGGCCGACGCATCCGTTCCCTGCCGATCACCATCGACCAGCTCATGCGCTGAAGACCGTACAGTCCCGTCATGGTTGATCTCCGCTGTGGTGGAGACGGTGTGCGTGTCCCCCGTCAACGGGGTGTCTTCTCTCCGGCCTCGACCGCGAAGGGCAACCGGTTGCCCGACGGCGGCAGCGGGCAGATGGGAAAGTGCTCGCTGAACGCGCATGGCAGGTTGACCGTGCGGTTGAAGTCCAGGGCCACGTTGCCTTCGAGGTCCGGTTCGGAGAGGTTCAGGGAGCGGCCGGCCCCGTAGGTGGTGACGCCGCTGGTGGCGTCGGTGAAGACGGTGAGCAGCATCCCGTGTGAGTTGAGCACCTGGAGGGTGTGCTCGCGACCCTCGTACGAGAAGCGCACCTGGCCGGGCGTCTCGTGGGTGTGGGCGTCCCAGCCCACGGAGTCGAGCGTGATGGACGCCGGCGCGTCCAGGCGTTCGAGCCGGCCGGGGAGCACCCATGCCGGGCTGGGTTCGTAGGCAGGCACACCGTCGAAGTCGCGCCGGGCCGGTGAGCTCGGATCATAGGTCACTATCAGGTATGAGCCGCGGTAGGTGATGCCCACCTCCAGGTCCCCCACGGTGACACGGGCGTCGTCGTCGGCGCCGGCCAGGGCGAGCCGCCGTTCGGTGGTGAAGGTCTCGCCGTCGAACGCCATCGGGGTGCCCTGCGGGTCGACGTGGAGGGCATCCCCGTGCTGCCACCATAGGCCGGGCAGCCCGGGATACTGCTGAGGGGTGTCGCCCAGCCATTCGTGCGCGGTCGCGGCCAGCCAGCCCAAGGGCTGGGTGAGCCATTGCTCCCAGCCGGTCCTCCACTCCCGCCAGGCGCGCGTGAACTCCTGCGGGTCGGTGGAAATGGGTGCCTCGCTCATGGTGTTTCCTCCAACTTCGTGTGTCGTTGTTCTTGTGTCGTCGTGGTCAGCGCGTGGTGGGGCGGGCCCAGGTGGCGAAGAGGGTCAGGGCGAGCAGTGGAAAGACGACCCCGGCGGTGAGGGCGGCAGAGATCGCCCCCGCCTCGCCTCCGGCCGCGGCGGCGCCGTAGACGGTGGTCATCACCGCCAGGCCGAGTGCGCCGCCGAGTTGCTGCATGGCTTGATTGAGGCTGGAGGCGGCGCCGAGGCGGTCGGGCACCTGGTGCATGATGACGGCGGTGAGCGGGGCGACGGTCAGTCCCGCGCCGAGGCCGAGCAGGACAAACGGCCCGAGCAGGCCGCTGGCGAAGGTGTCGGCGGCGTCGATCCGCGACATCCACACCAGCCCGACCAACAGGGCGAGCATCCCGAGTGAGCCGACGACCCGTTCCCCGTATCGTGTTGCCAGGCGGCTGGTCTGCAGGTTCGTGACGAGCAGTGCGGCGCTGAAGGGCAGCACCGACAAGCCCGTCTGGAGCGGGGTGAAGCCCAGGGCGTTCTGGGTGAACAGCGCAGCGAAGTAGAGGACGCCGGCCTGGCCCGCCGGGATCAACATCATCGCCAGCAGCGGGGCCGCGCTGCGTATCCGCGTGAAGAACTCCAGCGGCACGACTGGGGCGGCGTGGCGGCGTTCGATGAGGATCAGGGTGAGTAGCCCGGCGGCCGCCAGCGCGAACGAGGCCAGGACCGGCGGGCCGGTCCAGCCCTGCGACTCGGCCTTGATAAGCCCGTAGACCAGGGCGGTCATGCCGATCGTGGACGCGACGGCGCCGCCGGCATCGAGCCGCGCCGGCGCGCGGGGCGCCTCCGGCACCAGCAGGCGTACGCCCGCGAGCACGACCAGGCCGAGGGGAACGTTGATGAACATCACCCATTCCCAGCCCAGGGACGTGGTCAGCAGCCCGCCGAGCACCAGACCGAGCCCGGCGCCGATGCCGATGGACAGCACGAACACGCTCATCGCCCGGGCCCGCTGCGGGCCCGGGCGGGTGATCGACATCAGCAGCACGAGCGTGCCCGGCGCTGCGAGTGCCGCTCCCAGGCCTTGCAGGACGCGGGCGGCGACGAGCATCGCCGGCGTCGTGGCCGCACCGCCCAGCGCCGAGGCGACGATGAAGATCGACACGCCGATCAGCAGGGCGCGGCGGGGGCCGATGATCGAGCCCACCTTGCCGCTGAGCAGGACCAGCCCGCCGAAGACCAGGGCGTAGGAGGTGACCACCCAGGACAGGCCGGTCGCGGAGAAGCCGAGCGCGTGCCGGATCTGCGGCAGCGCGACGTTGACCACACTGTTGTCGATCACCAGGATGAGCTGGGTCAGGCACAACATGATGACGGCGGGGTAGCGCAGCCGCTGTGCGGCGGACGGCTCGTCGTCGCTCGCGGGTGGCACGGCACGGCCGATGCCCGGGCCGGGCGGGGTGTTCCTCAGGGAATGGGTGCTCACCGTGAGCGTCCTTTCTGATGGTGACCGGCGAGATGTCCGGCGAACGGCTGGAAGTCTGCGTCACCTCCGTACGCGGGCACCCGAAAACTTGCCGACCCGGCAAGAAACGGTCCGTGGGAATGCGTGCGCATTCGCCCGCGGTTGATGGCGGAGCGGACGTGGCAGTCGCGTCCGACGCTGGTGTTCCTCGTTGCCAATCAGCATGGACGGCCACTGTGGACGACGATCTCGACGCCGCGCTGACGGCCATGGGCCCGCGGCTTCGCCGGTTGCGCCGCCATCGCGGCCTCACCCTGGCCGGCCTGGCCGCGAAGACCGGCATCTCCGAGAGCACACTGTCGCGGCTGGAGAGCGGCCACCGGCGGCCGAACCTCGAACTGCTCCTCCCCCTTGCCAGGGCGCACGGCATGCCGTTGGAAGAGCTGATCGGGGCGCCGCAGACCGGTGACCCGCGCGTCCACCTGCGGCCGATCCGGCGCGACGGCATGACCTACATCCGGCTGACCCAGCGGGCGGGCGGCACCCAGGCGTACAAGCTGATCATTCCTGAGGCGACGGGCCCCGCCGAGCCCGTTCCGCAACGGCACGAAGGTTACGAATGGCTGTACGTGCTCAGCGGCCGGCTACGGCTCGTTCTCGGTGACCAGGACCTGATCCTGGCGCCCGGCGAGGTGGCCGAGTTCGACACGCGGGTCCCGCACTGGATGGGCAACGCCGGGCGCGCACCCGTCGAGGTGCTCATCCTGTTCGGGCCCCAAGGGGAACGCGCTCACGTCCGCGCCCGGCCACGCCCGAACGGCACCTGACAGTGATGATGGAGGTGAGCGCTTCCCGCCAGGGTATGACCCAGCGTCTGACTGACCTCGGGTCCTCAACGAGATCTGTCGGCCCTGGTCGGGAAGCGCTCATGTGCACTCACCGGACGTGGCGCCTGTGACTTCATAGGAGCCTGGCCAGAAGCCCCATCACCGTCTTGTCCTTCGCCTGGCTGGTGCGTGCCGCCCAGGCCGATCACAAGGAACAGGAGAACGATGACCTCCATCACACCCGACACCACCCCGATCAGCGACATCGCCGACGGGGTCGACACCCACCAGGACATCCACACCGCCGCGGTGATCGACCTCGTCGGGCGGGTACTGGGCACCGAGCGGTTCCCCGCCACCGCGGCCGGCCCCAAGGCCAGGGCCGCGCTGGGGGCCACCGTCCGCCTCGACTCAGTCTCGGCCGACGACTTCGACACGGCCTTCTACCCCGGTGGGCACGGCCCGCTCTGGGATCTGGCCGAAGACCCACTCCATCCGGCCCATCGACCACCCTGCGAGCGGGCAAGCCCCTCGCGCTGGTCTGCCACGCTCCCCGCGTGCTGCGGCACACCACCGAGGCCGAAGAGGCGCCATGGGCCTGACCGACGTGGTCCCGTTCCCTGGCCGAGGACGAACTCACCAAGCTCGGCGGCCGGTAGTCCAAGACCGATGACTGGCAGCCGTACGTCGTGCGGGGCGCTACCACGGCGCGCAACGCCTTGGGCCGCTGGTCCTTGGGCCGGCGGGTCCAGGCAATTTGCCATCACGGCAACGTTGTTGGCCATCGGGTGAGTGAGCGCTGATCATGGCGAGTGATGGAATACGCGTTCCTGTACCGGAAAGGACGAGTCGAATGGTGAGCCAACGCACCGAAGCCCCTGCCTGCATCAGCATGGGCGGCACGGCCAACCTCTTCACCCTGACCGAGAAGTCTGGCATCGGTGCCGTGACAGGCACGATCGATGGTGCAGCCTACGGAGAACCGACCAGCGACCTGAACAGCATCGGCAACGGCAGGTTCGCGTACACGATGTATCACGTCTTCCTCGATAAGGACGGCTCCTGGCTGCGTACGCAAGACCGGGCCGTCCTGCATACGCCTGCGGAAGATGGAGTAGGCACCTTGGAAGTGGAGTACACCGTCGTCGAGGCCACAGGGAGGTTCGCGGGTTACGCCGGCACCTTCCGGAGCCGGGGCTGGGTCAGCATGCCGAAAGGCGAAGACGCGACCGAGCAGCATGCTGTCGGCGTTGTCCGTTTCGAAGGAGACATCTGCCGTCAGTAGGAGAAACGCGCCATAAGATCGCTCCGTCAGACGCGGAGTCAAGGGTCTCGCCGTAGCCGTCCTCGAAGTCGCCGTTGATCGGCAGGCCGCTCACGGACGTGAGCAGGGCGGCATGGTTCAGGTGCTCATCCCGGCCGACGGCATGGATACCGTCGAGCCGGCCCAGGGTCGCGGCGAGGACCGCGGAAGAGGTCGCGATGGACCTGAATCCGGCCTCCTTGAAAAGCAGGGCCGAGGGACCGTCCCATACGTTGGGCATGATGAACGTGCCGGGGCCACGGTGGAGGTCGGCGAACCGTTCGTAGCGTGTCTGGACCGCGGTGTCGGACATGGCGGCGGGTCAGGCGCCCGGGGCGATCGCGCAGGCGGAGACGCAGAGCCAGACGCCCTCACGCTTCTGGTACACGTCGGTGTACAGCGCGTCGTGCTCCACCCCATCGGCGATCATGGTGTACGTCACCCTGCCGTGGATCAGCGCGACATCGCCGAGCATTCGGATCTTGACTTCGTGCAGAACCTGATCCTTGAAGGGCCGGGGCTTGGCGATGTCTTCGAGGTACTCCGCACGATTGCGCGTGACACCCGGGGTCTGCACGATGAAATCCTCAGCGAGGAACTCACCGAGGCGCTGGGCGTCGCCGGCCTGGTCCGAGCGGTTGTAGTCAAGGTTGAGCTGCTCGAGGGTCGCCAGATCCTCGGCCGACGACGTGGCGTCGTTCATCTCTTGCTCCTTCACGTGATTCGGCGTTCGCCGCGGCTGGATCGTCGTCTCCGCGACGCCGAGGGCTGGCCGGTGCCCACTTATGGGACTATATAGTCCAAGTTAAGCTACTTGGACACGACGGGGCAAGCCTTATGGGCAGGGGCCGGAGAAGCTTGACCCGTGGAGCTCATTGGACGATCTCGTCCGGTCCGGCGTAGTGTAAGCAACCCCTGGTTGCCCTGTTGGGCGTGTCCCGTCCCCCGTCGAGGAGCAGCGTTGTCTCACGAGGTCACCATCGTCGGCTCGACCATCAGCACCCCACGGTTGCGGCTGCGTCCGTGGCGGCAAGCGGACGCGGCGGAAGCGCTCGACATCTACGGCAGCGCGGAGGTCTCCCGGTGGCTGGCCCCCGCCATGGATGGCATCAAGGATCTCGACGAGATGCGGGCGGTGATCACCAGATGGATTGCCGCACCCCTGGGATCCGATGGGCGCCCGAGTGGCCGGTGGGTGATCGAAGAGATCGAGAGCGGGCGTGTCGCCGGCTCGGGGCAGATCCTTCCGTTGCCGCCGGAGGGCGATGACCTGGAGCTGGGCTACCAGCTCGCTCCCTGGGCGTGGGGCCGCGGGCTGGCGGCCGAGGCGGGTCACGCCCTGGCCCACTATGCGTTCAGCAACGGCGAGGAAGAGGTCTTCGCCGTCGTACGGCCTCACAACGATCGCGGTACACGCGCCGCCCGCCGCATCGGGATGGAGTGGGTCGGGGAAACGGAGAAGTATTACGCGCTGCGTCTTCAGGTCTTCCGGCTCCGCAAGGGCGACCTGGACACCTCCGCGCTGAAGCCGGACCCCGTGGAACGCTGATCCCCGTCCAGGCGTTCGGCCGAAGGAGCTCAAGGCACCGATGGAGGGCCTCGCGCGGCGAGGCAGGCGGCCCTCAGCCCGACCGAATCGCCGGCGACTCAGGCAGGTAGCCATCGGCCACCAGCGCGATACGCAGCTTCTTCCTGGCGTCGAAGAGCACCTTGTAGAGCGCGTTGTGGGTCGAGCCCAGTTCGTCGGCCAGGACATCCATCGGCATGCCGTTGAGGACCGTCGCGACGAACACGAGCCGCTGGCGATCGGACAGGTTCTCGTTCACCGCAGCCGAGACGGCGGCCGCGAACTCCCGGGCCTGCGCCTCGCCCTCGGGGCCGACGTCGAACCGGGAAGCGAGCTTGGACCAATCCTCTTGCTCGTAGGGGACCTCGTGGCGGTGCCAGAAGTGGCGGTTCATCTTCGTGGCCACGTTGAGGATCGCGAACTTGCTCGCCCACGTGGTGAACCGCGCCTCACCCCGGAATTCGTCCAGCCGCTCGGTGATGGCCATCAACGCGTCAGCGGCGGCCTGGTGGGCGATGTCCTCGAGTTCCGGGCCGTTCAGCTTGAGGAGGGAGGCGCGCCGACGAGCCTCCGCATGCGCGACGCTGAGCAGCAGGGGATACAGCTCGGCGCATGTGGCCTCTCTCCGTGGGCCTGCGGCGGCGAGTTCCTGCACCCAGCGGCGATTCTCTCGATCGATCTCCGTGTCGTCCACCGCGAACCTCTTTCGTCGAAGCAGCACAAGCCGTGTACACGCTGGTCGAGTCGCTCCCGACACCACGCCTATGCCCACCGTATAATGGACTATAAAGTCCATACAAATGCGCTCAGAGCTGTGAGATCGCCATGCCCAACGGACCCTGTTGTCCGGCTTGTTCGGCTACGGCAGGTTGGGCTGAGCTGAGGCCGGCCCTGTGAGCGCCGGTCAGATGGCCAAGCCCGCTCCCCCGGACACGACGATCTCCTGCCCGGTGACGTACGCGGCATCGTCCGAAGCCAGAAAGGCGACCGTCCCGGCGACGTCTTCTGGCGTTCCGAGGCGGCCGAACGGGTTGCGCTCGGCCATCGCCGCCATCGTCCCCGCGACGTCTTCGGTCGCCGTCCGGATCGAAGCCCGCGTCATCGGGGTGTCGGTCATTCCCGGGCTGACCGCGTTGATGCGGATACGGCGCGGCGCCAGTTCGAGGGCCAGCGTCGGGATCATGGCCAGCATCGCGCCGTGGGACCCGGCGGCGACGCTGCTACCGGTCAGGCTGCGCCTTGCTCCGATCCCCACGGTGACGATCACCGAAGCACCGTCGGACAGCAGCGGCAACGCCTTGACCAGAGTGAAGAACACTCCCTTGGTGTTGACGGCGAACACGTCGTCGTACGCGGCCTCGTCCCACGCCTCCAATGTCATCGGATGGTTCACGCCGGCGTTCAGGAACAGCGTGGTCAGATTGCCGAACTGCGCTCCCACCTCGGACACGACCCGGTCAGTGTCCGAGAGCGACCGTGCGTCAGCCTGCAAGACCAGGACATCGTCGGGCAGCTCCTCCCGGGCCCGAGCGACGCTCTCCTCACGATGCCCGGTGACCGCGACGCGGTGACCGCGTTCGTGCAGAGTCCGCGCGGCCGCCATCCCGATTCCGCTGGTGCCGCCCGTGATCAGGGCCGTACGTGCCGACATGACACTCACTCCATCCTCTTCGCTGGCTCGACTGGACAGCCCGATGGCATCGCGTAGGCGCCAGGCGTGCAGGAGAACGTGCCGGCGGTCGCTGAGCTCGCGGGCCCGCGAGACGGCTACCTGCCCCCATCGCGCATCAGGATGTCTAACCGGTCCGTCGGAGCGCAAACCGGTAGCGGACTACATCGTCCAAATTCAGCGGCGACAGAGGAGGCAGCCCGCCGTCCGTCTGGAGCCTGGCGTGCGGGCCGGCGCGGCGGAAGGCCCGCACGCTCACGGGCGTCCAGACGGCGGGCCAAGCTCCTCAGACCCGCCAGCACACGACCGAAACGTACACGCGTCGGCTCTCGACTGCTTGCTGGAAAGAGAACCCCCGTGGATGTGAACGCGCCTCCAAGCCACATCCCCTGCCTCGATACGCGAAGGTCACCGAGATGTCAGCCGTCACGGACTGGGTCAAGCACGACCACGCCGAAGTGATCGCCGAGACACCCGAGCTGGCCCGGGCCCACGTCGTCCAGGAGCTGGGCGCCTTCCTCTCGCGCGGGCGGACAATCCCACTTTCGCCATCAGCAGGACTCGTCAGCGCCCTCGTGTGCGCCATGACCAAAGTGTCAGTCTCCTACTGAAGGATGCACTCATGAACGACGCACCTCCCCACATCGCGATCGGTGACGAGAGCGCGTACACCGACGCCGTCCAGCTCGCGGTGGACGCGGCCGCGGCCTATTACGCCGACGGCACCTCCACGCTCGACGACGACGCCTACGACAGGCTGGTGCGCGGCATCGCCGCCTACGAGGACGCCCATCCGGATCAGGCTCTGCCGGCCTCTCCCACCGGCAAGGTCGCCGGCGGAGCCGTCGTTGGCGACGTGCCTCATCTGACGCCCATGCTCAGCCTCGACAACGTCTTCGGAGCCGAGCAGCTCGCCAAGTGGGCCGCTTCGCTGGAGCGCAGGCTCGGCCACCCGGTGGCGGCGTGGAGCGTGGAGCCCAAGCTCGATGGCCTGGCCATCTCCGCCCGCTACCGCGATGGCCGCTTGGTCCAGCTCATCACCCGGGGCGATGGCACCGCCGGCGAGGACGTCAGCCACGCCATCGGGACCATCGTCGGGCTGCCGTCGCGACTGGCCGACCCCACCACGGTGGAGCTGCGTGGCGAGGTCATGATGACCACTGCCCAGTTCGAGGACGCGTGCGCCAAGCGGCAGGCCCATGACGGCACCACCTTCGCCAACCCGCGCAGCGCGGCCGCGGGCACGCTGCGCGCCCAGGACCGGCCCTATGTCTGCGAGCTGACCTTCTTCGGCTATGGCGCGCTCCCCTACCCCGACGACACCTCCGAGTTCGCGGCGCGGCTACGCGAGATGCCGCACAGCGACGTCATGGGCTGGATAGCGAGCCAGGGCGTCCAGACCACGGCCGACACCCCGGTCGCCGACATCCGGGTGCTCACCCTCGATCAAATCCAGGCTCGGGTGGAGGAGATCGCCGCCGCTCGTCCGACGTTGGAGTTCGGCATCGACGGCATCGTCATCAAATGCGACCTCGCCGACGACCAGGCCGCTGCCGGCTTCAGCTCACGAGCTCCACGGTGGGCGGTCGCCTACAAGCTGCCCGCCACAGAGAAGATCACCAAGCTGGTCGGGGTCGAATGGAACACCGGGCGCACCGGCATCATCGCCCCGCGCGCGGTGCTGGAGCCGGTCGAGCTCGACGGATCGATTGTCACCTACGCCACGTTGCACAACGCCGCCGACATCGCCCGGCGCGGCCTGATGCTGGGCGACAGCGTGACCGTCTACAAGGCGGGTGACGTCATCCCCCGCGTCGAGGCGCCGGTGGTGCACCGGCGCACCGGCGACGAGCACCCGATCGAGATCCCACAGGCGTGTCCCTCCTGCGGTGACGCGATCGACGCCAGCCAGGAGCGGTGGCGCTGTGTACGCGGCCGCGCCTGCCGCGCGATCGCTTCGATCAGTTACGCCGTCGGCCGCGACCAGCTCGACATCGAGACCCTGGCCGAAAGCCGCATCCAGCAGATGCTGGACGCTGAGGTGATCGCCGACTTCGCCGACCTGTTCTTCCTCACCCGTGAACAGGTGCTCGAGCTGGAGCGGATGGGCCAGGTCTCCAGCGACAAGCTGCTCGCCGCCATCGCCCGGGCCAAGTCCCAGCCGCTCAGCCGGGTGTTCTGCGCGCTGGGCGTCCGCGGTACCGGCCGGTCGATGAGCCGGCGCATCGCCCGCCACTTCGGCACGATGGAGGCCATCCGCGCGGCTGATGCCGAAGCGATCCAGGAGGTGGACGGCCTTGGACCGGAGAAGGCGCCGGTCATCGTCGCCGAGCTGGCCGAGCTGGCGCCGCTGATCGACAAGCTGGTCGCGGCCGGGGTGAACATGACCGAACCCGGCGTACCCACGGTCGCCGTATCCACCTCCTCCGACGAGGACGCTCCCGAGACCGCGTTGCCGCTGGCCGGGATGAGCGTGGTGGTGACCGGGGCGATGTCGGGCCCGCTGGAGGCGCTGTCGCGCAACGAGGTCAACGAGCTGATCGAGCGGGCGGGCGGCAAGGCGTCCTCCAGCGTGTCGGCCAAGACGTCGCTGCTGGTGGCGGGCGGCAAGGCGGGATCCAAGCGGACCAAGGCCGAATCGCTGGGCGTGCAGATCCTCACGCCGGAGGAGTTCGCGAAACTGGTGACCGATGTGCTGTGAACCGGCAACCATACCGCGAGCGTCCGGCTCGTGCCGGTCGAACCGGTGCTGTACGTGGCCAGCATGGTCGCCCAGCACGGAATTCGGTCAGCCGCGCGCGCCGGCCGGCCGCCGATCCGTTACGACGCGCTCGCGCAGTGCCTGGCGAAACTCGCCCAGCACGCCGGCCGCCTGCAGGCGAGCGTCCACCTGCCGCGCATCGGCACGGGCCTGGCCGGTGGCAGCTGCGACGTCATCGAGCCGCTCATCCGACAGCACCTGGCCGATCACGGAATCAGCATGACCGTGTACGACCTCTCAGAGCAGTGAACCTCTGCGGATCGCCAGCACAGCCGGAGACCTCGCTGAGGCCGCCGCGAGCGTGCCCCCCTCCCCCACGGTGCCCATCATTCTTGTGGGTCAGCGAGATCGAACCCGGAGCCGATGTCACTGACAGCGGTCCGCCGGGCCGTGGCGTCATCGAGCGATCGAAAGCGTAAGGCCCGGGAACGCGCCCGCGCCCGGCGTCAAGAGATCCGACGTCCCGCGCAGATCGGCCGGCTGTTGCCGGGCCGCGGATTCAGGCAAGCTCAGCACGCACTCTCGTTCGTCGCTGTCACGCCGTGGCGTGCGATGTCAGGAGCCTACGGGAAGCCCTCAGGGGCTGATCAGGGAGATACCGGATGGGTGGGGTGCACGCGTTGCGGCACGCTGCTGATCATGATTGATCATGCGGTCCTCCTTGAGGAAGTGACCAGGACATATGGGAAAGGCGCTACCGAAGTGGCCGCGCTGCGGCAGGTCAGCGTCGGGTTCCCGCGCGGTAGTTTCACTGCGGTGATGGGCCCGTCGGGGTCGGGCAAGAGCACGCTACTGCAGTGTGCGTCGGGGTTGGACCGGGCGGATTCGGGGGCGGTGCACATCGCCGGACAGGACATCACCCGCTTCGGGGAGAACGAACTGGCGGTGCTGCGCCGCGACCGGGTCGGCGTCATCTTCCAGGCGTTCAACCTGGTGCCGTCGCTGACGGCCTGGCAGAACGTGATCCTGCCCAGCAGCCTGGCCAGGCGGCGGGCCGACCCGTCACGGGTGCGCGAGTTGCTGCACCGGGTCGGGCTGGCCGGGCGGGAGGGGCATCGACCGGCGCAGCTGTCCGGTGGCCAGCAGCAGCGGGTGGCGATCGCCCGCGCCCTGCTCGGCAGGCCGGAGGTGCTGTTCGCCGATGAGCCGACCGGGGCACTGGACCGCCGCACCGGGCATGAAGTGCTGGCGCTGCTGCGGGAGGCCGTCGACGCGTTCGGTCAGACAGTGGTCATGGTCACGCACGATCCGGAGGCGGCGGCCCGGGCCGACAGCGTGCTGTTCCTGACCGACGGGCGGATCGTCGACGTCCTGGACAGGCCCTCGGTCGACCAGATCGGCATGCGGCTGGGCGGCCGCCGGTGACACTCGTTCTGGCCTGGAACAACGTACGGACGAATCCGATGGGCTTCGCCGCTTCGTTCGCGGCGGTGGTCTTGGCAGTGATGCTGATCGGTGGCAGTGGCCTGGTGGTCACCGGCGCGGCCACGCGTGAGGAGCTGAACGGCGTCATGGGGTTGCTGGTGCTGTCGTCCGCGGTGTCGGGGTTCGTGTCGGTCTTCGTGGTCGCGGGCATGCTGAGCCTGCACGTGCTGCGGCAGCGCAGGACCTGGGCGCTGCTGCGGTCAGTCGGCATGACGCCGCGTCAGGTTAGCCGGCTCATCACGGCGGAGGCGCTGGTGGTGGCCGTGCTGGCGGTCGTGGCGGGCTGCCTGCTGGCCGTGCCGTACGCCGTGCTGATGGCGGCGTTCATGCGGGCTACCGGGTTGGCGCCCGGGGGCGTCCCGGTGGAGGTCGCGGCGGGGCCGTTCATCGTGGCGCTGGTGGTCGGGCTGGCGGCGACGCTGCTGGCGGCTCGGGTCGCGGCGCGCAAGGCGGTGGGTGTGGGCCCGCTTGAGGTGTTGCGGGAGAGCGCGGCGCAGCGGCGGCTGCTGCCCTGGCCCCGCGCGGTCATCGGGGTGTTGGTGCTGGTGGCGGGCGTCGTGCTGTTGTGGCTTGTGCCGCAGGTCGAGCCGGCGAACGCGGCACCGACCGCGCTTGGGGCGACGATGGTGCTCTGCGTGGGCGCCTCCGCGCTGGGCCCCGTCGCGCTGCGCCGGATGGGCTGGCTGCTCGGAGCCGTGGTGGCCCAGCTCGATCCGGGTGCGGGGATGCTGGCCAGGTCCTCCCTGGTCGCTCAGCCGCGCCGGGCGATGTCGGCCGCGTCTCCGGTGATGCTGACCGTCGCGCTGGCGTGCACCTTCCTGTTCGCTGTGGCGACCACCGACGCGGCGGCGGGCGTCATCCGTACCGGGTCGTCGGCATGGGTCGCTCCGATGCTGGTGGGGTCGGCGGTGCTCTACACCATCCTCTCGGTGCTCAACGCGACCGCCATGACGATGGCCGAGCGCGCCGATGAGATCCGGCTGCTGCGGACCGTGGGGACCAAGCCGCGGCAGCTCACCCGGGTGGTGTGCTGGGAGACCTTGATCGTGACGTGTGCCGGGACGCTGCTCGGAACGGGCATCGCCGCCGCTTCGCTCACCATGCTCGGCAAGGCCGCGACCGGCGAGCTGCGGTTCGCCTACTCTCTGCCGCAGTACGCCGGGCTGGTGCTGGTCTGCGCGGTGAGCGGCTTGGCGGGAGGACTGGCCGCCACGCGGCAGGCGCGGCGCGGCGCCCTTCTGCCCGATTGAGGTCGAAGGTGTGATGCCGTCGTCGCGCGGATCGTCACGCAGGACACCATTGGCCTGCCCGCTCCGGTACGGATCCGTCGTCACCCTGGCCAATTCCAGCACGCCGGGATCCCAGGCGACCGCGACCGGCAGGCGCAGGTGGGTGAGCAGGCGGTCGCCGCTGACGCCCTGGGCGGTCAGGGCGGCGATGATGGCGATGTTGCGGTCGCGGCCGGTGAGCGCGGGGTGGGACCACGCGGCGCCGCCCGCGGCCTGCAACGCCTCCTCGGCGAAGCCCGGCCCCACGCGGTGGTCGAACGCCGCGGCCACCTCGTGTTCGGGCACGCCGAAGATCCTCGCGTACGCGGTGATGCCCCGCTCCCGCCGCCCGCCCGGAATGTCCGCTCCCCCCCGTCGGCGTCCCCAGGCGCCTCCCCGCCGGTCATCGGGCGGCGTTGTCGTAGAAGGCGCGGGCGGCGAACGCGATCCACTCGGGGCGTTCCCACATGGACCAGCGGGCGCGGGCCTCCTCGTCGATTGCCGCGACCGTCTCCTCGACGGTGGCCCCGCTCTCGCGCAGCCGACGGCCTCGCCGTTCACGTGATCGAGGTACTCGCACGTCGCGCAGCAGCGAGGCGTCCGTGACCTCGCCGTGGCCGGACACGACGACCACGGATCCGAGGGCGACCAGCTCGTCGAGCACACGGATTCAGCGCGGGCCGTCCACGTCCGTGTCGTACGGCGGGAAGTGCGGCGCGATCGGGAAGATACGCGTCTCGAACAGGTCGCCGCCGAACAACACGCGGCCGTCGACCAGGATGACCTGGTCAAAGGCGGTGTGCGCAGGTCCGACGGTACGCAGCACCGCCGTACGGCCACCGAGGTCGATCTCCGCCTCACTCTCGTAGACCAGGTCGGGATCGACCAGCTCCACCCCCTCCAGCTCGGTCGCGACGGCAGGGCTCAGGCCCTTGAACATCTCCACGTAAGCCGTGCCCTTGCGGTGCAGCTCGACCCGCTGGGCGGCGTTGTAGACGATCGTCGCGGCTCCCTTGAACACCTGCGCGCCGAACCCGTGCTCCGGGTGGAAGTGCGTGATCGTCAGGTACAGGCGACGGTCGCCGGCCAGACGGCGGGCCTGCTCCAGGACGTAGGCGCCGTTGCGGGGGCCCATGCCGGTGTCGATGATCAGCGCGACGTGCGAGCCGACGACGATGCCGACGTTCGGGCGCCAGGTGCCCGGTCAGACCCGTGACCAGGGAGTCGGTCAGGTCGCCGAGCGCGCCTGGCCCGGCGTCGGCAAGGGCCTGGCTGGACCTGGCCACCTGCTCGTCGATCGCCTCGATGAGCAGGTGGAGCGCGGCGTGCTCGGCCTCGATCGCCTCCAGCAGGGCCAGGCTGTCCGGCCGGTGGGCCAGAGCGTGGCGCAGCGGTGGCCACAGCGCCTTGTCCTCGGCGGCGAAGTGCCCGCGCAGCGCGTGTTTGAACGAGCGCCAGCCAGCGGCGGTGCGCAAGACGCGGCGGGGGTTCCGGCCGCCACGGACGGTGAGCCGCGCCAGGGAGGTCATCTCGCCGCGCAACCTGTCGTGCGCGGCGAACATCGCAGCCATGCCCGGCGCGTCGGTCCAGGTCACGTCCAGGTGGCGCCGGCGGGCTCTTTGATGGCGGCATTGAGCCTGTTGAACAGGTTGGTCACGCCGATGAGCAGGAGCAGGGCGGAGATCTGCTTCTCGTCGTAGTGGTCGGCGACCAGGTCCCACAGCTCGTCGTCCACCGCCTCGCCGGAACGGTCCGCCAGCCGGGTGACCGCCTCGGCCAGCTCCAGCGCGGCCCGCTCGGCGTCGCTGAAGAACGGCGCCTCCCGCCAGGCGGCCACGGCGGCGATCCGCTCGACGGTTTCCCCGGCCTTGACCAGGGCCTGGGTGTGGGCGTGCACGCAGGCGCCGCACCCGTTGATCTGGCTGGCCCGCAGGCCCACGAACTCCTGCACCTCATGGGAGATGCCGCCCTCGTTGACCGCCTTGAAGATCGCGCCGATGCCCTTCATGCCGCCGGGCAGCACGTAGGCGGGGTTGGTCATCCGTGCACGCATAGGTGATTCCTTCCACGGAGGTGATGTTCGGCAGGGTTCGGCACGCACCGGCGTGCTTGCAGCCGTGAACGCGGTGCCGGCGGCCGGGGTGGCCGGCACCAACCCTCGTCGAAGGCGCCGATCCCGATCAACATAGACTTCGCGAACCTCCCGATAACGCACGAGTTATGACGGCAGGTGGCGCCTCCGTACGGATGGCCGGCTGAGGCGGGCGCGACCTGGACGGCATCCGCCTACCGCGTGACCTGGCGGGGCGTGATGCCCTGGCAGGAGGACGCGGTGACGCTCGCGCGGACGCTGGAGCACGTGCGGCAGCCGCCTACCATCGGGTACGCCTCCCGCACGTAGCGGCTGGCCCAGGCCGCCCACCCGATGACCGCGTTCCCGCGCGACGCCGTAGCCTGGGCTCTGCCGACGCCGCTGTACGTGCGCATCATCACCGAGACGATGTCGTGGCGACCCTGACGATCCAGGGTGACCATCAGCTGCTCCGGTGGCACGGCCGGCCGTCAGCGCCGTGCCGGTAACGCGCCCGTCATGACAGGAGAGAGCGCCGGTGGAAGTGCGGGACATCGAGATCTTCCTGACGCTGGCCGAAGAGCTGCACTTCGGCCGCGCGGCCGAACGGCTGCGCGTGTCCCAGGCGCGGATCAGCCAGGCGGTCAGCCAGCAGGAACGACGCTTGGGCGGCGCGTTGTTCGACCGTTCCAACCGCCGGCGCATCCGCCTGACCCCGCTCGGCCGGCAGCTCCGCGACGACCTGACGCCTGTCTATGCCGGCTTGCGTGACAGTCTCGAACGCGCCCGCCTGGCCGCCCAGGGCATCACCGCCGTGCTGCGGGTCGGCATGCTGCCCCTCAACGTGTACGACCTGCGCGTCTACTGACACCTTCCGCGCCCGTCATCCCGGCTGGCGGCTGACCATCCGGCACCCGGCGTTCAGCGACCCCTTCGGCGCGCTGCGCAGCGGCGAGGTCGACGTCCTGGTGGCCTGGCTGCCCATCGAGGAGCCCGACCTCACCGTCGGCCCGGTCCTCTACGCCGAGCCGCGCGTGCTGGCCGTCGGCGCCGGCCACGAGCTGGCCGGGCGCACGGCGGTGGCGCTGGACGTGGTGAGCGACTTCCAGCACCCCGACGTCGAGTCCAGGCCCGACTACTGGTTCGACAGCTACGTGCCCTCCCACACCCGTAACGGCCGCTCGATCCAGCGCGGTCCCATGGTGCGCAACACCGAGGAGATCCTCAGCCTGACCAGCATCGGCGGGATCGTCACCTGCTTCCCGGCCCACATGGCACGGTACGGGGCTCGGCCTGGCATCGTCTACCTGCCCATCCGGGACCTGGACCCCTTGCCGTACGCCCTGGTCTGGCGCAGCGAGGCCGAGACCGGCCTCATTCGGGCCCTCGCCCGGATCGTCCGCGAGCTGGGGCCGCGCACCAGCACCGGCAGCGCCTGAAGCGGGTCAGCGTCGGTGTGGGCCGTCAAGCCTCACCGAGCTCTTCACGCGGCCCGCGATCTGTCCCGTCTTTCGGACACCAGCTCCATGCCCTCCGACCGGTAGGTGGCGACGGCGGCGACGTTGGAGCTCTCGCAGTACACGACCATGCTGGAGGCTGGCAGAAAGAGATCGCCAACGGGAAGAGCTGAGGCGATCACGCTTGCCCGGCTCTCCGGTGGATACGCAGCCATGCGCCATGAGGCCCGGCCGGCCCTGGCCCCGGCCGTGGGCCACGGACGCGGCGCCGTATGCCGGACCGGGACCGCACCTGGCAGTGGCGGACAGCGTAAGATCCCTCGACAGGCAGGTCCAGGTCGTGTACGGCGACGCCAAGCCTTTGCTGCGCAGGGAATGGCGGCTGCAGGAACCCAGCCAAAGCGACGTCGTCCGGCACAAGGCATACCGCGCCCAGATCCAGCTCGTGGTCTGCGAGCACCTGAAATCGGTGGGTAAGCGCGTGACCTTCTGCGACTACCAGGTCTCCTGGACCATCGGGACTCCCAGCCCTGAAGCGATCCGCCCGTTCTCGATACCGGCAGTCGACGCGAAATACACCTACACCGTCCACGAGGCCCGTACCGGCAGGCTGGTGAAGACTTTCAGGTTGCCCGGCAAAGAGATCCGGTGTCCGCAAAGCCTGCGTGACGATGAGCGGAACGCAGTTGCTCCCCTGAGACCGGATGAAGACGAACTCGACCGGAGACTACGTCCTCTCATCGAAGACCCCCGGTAGGGACCTCCGAGCCACGGACCATGGTGGAGGATCTGACCTCCTGCGTCACATGATCTTCGTCGCGCCACCCTCCGCACACATCCCGACCGGTGCTCCGCCTGGTGTCCGGGGACTGTACGGTCACCGGCTCTGACCCGTAATCGGTGGTGCATGGCCTTAGATTCAAACGATCAATGCAACTGCAAGTGGATGGGTGGATCGTGGCTCGGATGGGTCGGCCAGGAACGTCGGACGCGATGACCGAAGACTTGTCTTGGTCCACCGCGCAAGGGTCGGGCGAAGGCCGGCGGGTGGCCCGTGGCCTTCGATCCGGTGCTCTACCGGCGGAGCAACACTGCGGAACGCTTCTTTCAGAAGCTCAAGGCATGGCGTGGCCTGGCGGCCCGCTACGACGAGACCGCGGAAAGCTACGAGGCGGGACTCCGTCTGCGGGGCTCGATCATGTGGTTACTGCTCCTCACCACAACCACATGATCCGGACCACAAACAGCTCCTAATAGAGGAGATGTCTAGTGCTGTGACCGGAAACGATCACCGGGTTGGCGTGTAAGACAGTCCTGCCGGTTGGATGATGCTGATCACGCGCGATCGGCATTCAGGAG
>NZ_JBFAQB010000039.1:0-32650 GCF_040676995.1 Nonomuraea sp. NPDC049419
CAGCGAGAAGGGCATCCGCTGGGGCGGCCGACCCCTCGCCCCAGCTGCCTGAAACCCTCACCCAACCCGGTGATCGTTTCCGGTCACAGCACTAGCCGGCCCAAGGGCTTGGGCCTTGCTTCAGTACGGCGAGGGCCGCCGGGCTGTCGACCGGCCAGACATCGATGCGGTACAGGAAATGATCTCCCAGCTCGTCTGCTTCCACCGGTGGGACATACGGGATGTACGACACTCGCACGCGGTAGCGGCCGGCTTCGAGGTGGATGTGCCGTTCTTGGCCGGGGTCGTCGGCTGGGCCGTAGATCGCCAGGTCGCCGTTGGGCAGTTCGATGTCGGCCTCGACGACGTGCTCGGCTTCCTCCAGGTTCGCTGTGGGTGTGGTGGAGTGCACGTGGACGGTCGTTTCCACCACATCGCTTCGGGCTGTTCCCACTGCGATCGAGTGGGGTTGCACGCTGATGCGGTCCGAGTTCACGGCCTCTTCGGTCCATCCGGCGGGAGCGCCCGAGTCGGCATGCGACCTCATCCATGCCGCGTGAGCGTCGAGATCCTGCAGGTAGAACTGGCCGTAATCGGCGAGGACCGCGAAGCGGTGGTGATCAGTCGATGTGTCCTGCATCCGCCTACGCTAACGGGGCCGACATCACGGCCCATTAGCCTGTTCGGAGTGGAATGGGATCTGGGTGAGCTTGCTGCGAAGTATGACGTACCGGGCGCGCAGGTCGCTGTGCTCGCCGATGGGGAGATTCGGGACGAGGCTGCGGGGGTGCTGAGTCTGCGTACCCAGGTCGAGGCCACGACCGATTCGGTGTTCAAGATCGGCTCGATCACGAAGATCTGGACCGCGACGCTGATCCAGCAACTGGTCGATGAGGGGGTGCTGGATCTCGATCGTCCTGTTCGCGACTACCTGCCCGGGTTCCGGCTGAGCGACCCGGCCGCCACCAAGAACCTGACCGCCCGTCACCTGCTCACCCACACCGGCGGCATCGACGGGAACCACTTCGTCGACACCGGCCGCAACGACGACGCGATCGAGAGGTTCGTCGCCATCCTCGCCGAGGCGGAGCACCTCCTCCCGCCCGGCACCGTCTTCTCCTACTCCAACAGCGGGTACGTGATCCTCGGCCGGCTGGTGGAGGTGTTACGCGGCAAGCCCTTTCACGGCGTGCTCCGCGAACGTCTGGTGACGCCACTGGGTTTGCGGACTGCCGCCATCGACCCCTACGAGGCGATCCTGCACCGGGTGGCGGTCGGCCACGTCCAGAACGGCGGCGGCGAGGTCGTCCCGGTCAAGGAGTGGGCGGTTTCCTCCTACGCGGCGCCCAGCGGGTCGCACTTCGCGATCAGCGCTCGGGAGCTGCTGGAGTTCGTCCGCCTGCATCTCGCCGATCCCGCGCTGGCGGCGCTGCGCGAGCCGCAGCTGGACGACGTCCCGGACTTCGGTGGCGGCGTCATCGGCTGGGGGCTCGGATGGATGCTCTATCAGGACGGCGTCGTCGGGCACACCGGTGTCGCCAAGGGGCAGAAGGCGTGGCTGCGCGTCGTCCCGTCGGCGGGGGTGGCGGTGGCGGTGCTGACCAACAGCGCGGGTGGGGAGCCTCTGGCGTACGAGATCTTCGGGGCGGTGCTCAGGGAACTGGCCGGCGTCGAGACGGCGCCACGTCCTGTGCCGCCCTTGAGCCCGGCCGCGATCGACGTGGACCGCATGTGCGGCACCTACCGCTCCACGCTGCACGACATCACGTTGACCTGTCAGGACGACCGCGCGTTCCTCGTCTACCGCGCCGGCGGGTCGGAGAAGCGGGTCGAGGTCGTACGCCTCAACGACAGCTCGATCATCACCCTCGACCCCGATCCCTCCGGTCACCAGGTTCTGTCGCTGGTCGGCTCCGACGCCCATGGCCGCGCCCGTTTCCTGCACGACGGCGCCGCCGCCTACCGGATCGCCTGAACGTCGATGACGAGACCGGACGTGGCGACGCCGATCTCACCGTCGTACGCGGTCGCGGCGGCGGCGCGCGCGGCGGCGGGGCCGGTGCCCGGCTGCAGGTGCGTCAGCAACAGGTGCCGGGCAGCGGCTTCCCGGGCTTGCCGGCCTGCCTGGCGGGCGCTCGTCAGGAGGGAGCCTTTCGGGACCTGGTCCACGTAGGTGGCCTCGGCCAGGAGGAGGTCGGCGTCACGGGCCAGCTCCACGCGGTCGGGGCTGGGGCCGCTGTCGCCGGTGTAGACGAGGGCCCGTCCGCCTGCTGTCAGCCTTATGCCGGCATTGGGCACCGAGTGCGGGAGCAGCCGGGTTCGTACGCGGAAGGGGCCGATGCCGGGGACCACATCACACAGGACGTAGGAGCCGGTCAGCACTCCTGGGCGGTCCAGCGCGAGCACCGCGTCCAGGGCCCCCGGCGGCGCGTACACCGGAAGCGGTGCCGCCGGATTCTCGAGCATCGTGCGGGCCCGCAGCAGCGGGTTCAGGTCGGCGCAATGGTCGGGATGGCCGTGACTGACGAACACGGCATCGATCTGGTCGGCGCCGACCCGTTCCAGCAGCCGGGGCACGGTCGCGTATCCGGGGTCGATGAGCAGCCTGAACCCGTCGTGCTCCACGAGGTACCCACTGCACGCCTGGCCCGCCGCCGGCCAAACCCCGCATCCGCCGAGAACCGTCAGCAGCATCCGCGAAACCCCTTTCCCAAGAGCTGTTGGAAAAGTATTATCCCAACGTGTCTTCGGAAAATGACCTCGTCCCCTTGCGCGCCCTGGCCAACCCGCTGCGCATCCGCATCGTGTCGCTGCTCACCGGCGCGTCGATGTCGGCCACCGAGGTCGCCGACGAGCTCGGCATCGCGCACGCCTCGGCCAGCTACCACCTGCGCCAGCTGGCCAAGGCGGGTTTCCTCCAGCAGACGGACGAGCAGCCGCGATCCGGCAAGGGCCGCCCGCAGCTGCGCTATCGCTACGACCCGTCCAGCGGCGAGCGGCTCGACCGGTCCGAGGGACGGCAGCTCCTCTTCCAGGCGATGAGCTCCGACCTGGCCAGGCGCCTGACGGAGACCGAGCGCCAGCGCACGTCCATGGACGCCGAGGTGTGGCTGCCCAGGCCCGTCTGGGAGGAGGTGGTCGGCCTGATCGACCAGGCCGTGGCGCTCGTGCACGACAAGGCAGGGCCGCCGCACGACGGCGTCAAGGTCAGCATGACCGCGATCCTGCTCGAACTCCGCGACGAGCGGTGATCGGGCGCCTGCTCGTCTGCACGGCCGGCGCGTTCCTGTCGATCGGGCTGCTCATCCCGGCGGTTCCGCGCTACCTGACCGGCCCGCTGGGCCAGCAGGCCGGCATGGTGGGCGTCTCGCCGGCCGTCACCGCGGCGGCAGGGGTGCTCGCCCGCCCGCTCGCCGGACGGGTGGCCGACAGGCTCGGACGGCGCGCGGCTCTGTGCGCGGGGGCGCTGCTGCTGTCCGGTACGTCCCTCGCGCTGCTGGCCGCCGGGAGCTTACCGCTGTTCTGTACCACCCGTCCGCGCTGCGACCCGGCTTCGCCTACCTGGCCTCCGTATGGGGCTACACCGCCATCAGCGCCTTCCTGCCCCTGCACCTCGGCGGCGACTCCGGCAACCTCCACTTCCTCGTCTACGGCGGCGTCCTCATCACCATCCGCCTGGCCGGACACCGCCGGCTGGCCACGACCGCCCCGTCGCGCCTGGCCGTCGCCTCCCTCCTGCTGACCGGAGCGGGAACGCTCCTGCTCGCCGCCTGGCCCTCCCCGGCGGGATCGTGGTGCGCGATCGCGCTGATCGGCGCCGGGCAGGGTCTCGGCCTGCCCGCCTTCCTCCGGATGGCCGTGCACGACGTGCCCGCGGAGGAGCGCGGCTCAGCGGTGGCCACCACGACGGCCTTCTTCGACGTCGGTTTCCTCAGCGCCGCCCTGTCCCTCGGCGTCCTGGCCGACCGGTTCGGCCTGGCCGCCGGCTTCGCCGCGGCGGGCGTCGTGTCCGCCGCCGGAGCCCTGCTGTTCATGCCCGTACGCAAAGGAGCCCCCCTTGACCATTCCCGACGCTGACCTGGCCGGCTACGCGGACGTGGTGTTCGACGTGGCCGTCCCCCTCTTGGCGGACGACCGGGTGCTGATCAACGCGGAGATCGAGCACGCCCCGCTGGCCCGGGCGCTAGCCGAGGCCGCCTACGCCAGAGGCGCCCGTTATGCCGACATCTGGTACTTCGACCCGTACGCCAAACGCTCCCGCGTCCAGCATGCGGAAACGGCGACTTTGGCTGAGGTCCCCGCGTGGCTCGATGCCCGCAACGACGAGGTCGGACGGCACGGCGGCATCATCGTCAACATCCGCGGCACCGCCGCCCCCGACCTCCTGGCCGGGCTCGACCCGGTACGCGTCGGCCTGGACCGCATGCCGTCGCTCACCTCGCGGCAGCGGCTCCAGCTCGGCAACCTGGTCCGCTGGACGATCGTCCCGTACGCCACCCCCGAGTGGGCCCGTACCGTCTTCGGCGAACCCGACCAAGCCCGGTTGTGGCGGCACCTGCGCCGCATCCTCCGCCTCGACGAGCCCGACCCGCGCGCGGCCTGGCGGCACCGCATCGCCGAGCTGCTCGATCGCGCCCGGCGGCTCACCGAGCTGCGCCTGGACGCCGTACGGTTCGAGGGCCCCGGCACCGACCTGACCATCGGCCTGCTCCCGGACGCCCACTGGACCGCCGCCCGCCTGGAGGACGTCGAGGGCCGCCCGTTCCAGGCCAACCTGCCGACCGAGGAGGTGTTCACCACCCCCGACTACCGGCGCGTGGACGGGACGGTCCGCGCCACCCGGCCGCTGTCCCTCGACGGGACCGTCATCCACGACCTGGAGCTGACGTTCGCCGGCGGCGTCGTGACCGAGGTCAGGGCGAGCGCCGGGGCCGACGTCGTCCGTACGCACCAGGCCACCGACGCGGGGGCGGCCCGGCTGGGCGAGCTCGCCCTGGTCGATCGTTCGTCGCGGGTGGGCGAGAGCGGCGTCACGTACATGGAGACCCTCCTGGACGAGAACGCCACCTGCCACCTGGCCTGGGGCGCGGGACTGCCTCCTGGCGTGCCCGCCGGGCTGCGTACGGACGATCCCGTACGGCTGGACGCGGCGGGCGTGAACACCTCGCGCGTGCACGTCGACTTCATGGTCGGCGGCCCGGACGTCACGGTCACCGGGCTCGGGCCGGGCAGGAAGGTGATGCTGTTGCGCGACGACGTCTGGCAGTTCTGACGCCCTGGGCGCTGAAAGCGCCCAGGGCGGGTCACGTCAGACGATCACGGTGTTGCAGCTCGGGACATAGCCGACCACTCCGGTGCGGAGGTTGCGGCCGTACTCCCAGACGGTGGTGGTCACGCCGTTGTCGCAGGTGTAAGACGTGCCGTCCACCGCACGGTGGATCTCCCAGCCCTGGCCGGGATAGCCGAGGCCCACCCGGGTTGACTGGCCGTCCGCCCGGGCGAAGATCCTGACCCCGGGCACCCGGAAGTCGATGCCCGACCTTGCCTGCGCCGCGACCGCCGTCCCGGGGGCCGCCGCCGTGGCCGGCACGGCGAGGGCGCCGAAGCCGAGGGCCAGTCCGAGGGCGAGGCCGCTGATGGTCTTGATCTGAGTACGCATGTCGTTGCCTTTCTGTTCCGGCGCCGCCGGGGTGACGGCGTCCACGGCACCGATCGTGCGGCCCGCCACAGCCGGAGCAGGAGGGGTTTCCCGTCGCCTCGCACCCGGGGTGGTCAGGGAAACCCGGACAGACCATCACAAAGAGCAATCGCCTAGATGCGTTGAGTAAAGTTCTGGGTGTGGAGACTCCTGGTGCCGTGTTGCGGCGGTTGCGGGTGACGCGCGGGCTGTCGCTGAACGAGCTCGCGCGGCTGACCCACTACACCAAGGGCTACCTCAGCAAGGTCGAGACCGGTGAGAAGGCGCTCTCGATCGGAGTCGCCCGCGCCTGCGACGCGGCGCTGCAGACCGGCGGCGAGCTGACCGATCTGGCCGAAGCACTCGCCCCGTCCGGCGGCGGGTGCCCCTACCGAGGGCTGCGGCCGTACGAACCGGAGGACGCCCGCTGGTTCTTCGGCCGCGACCGAGCCGTCGGCGCCCTGCTCGCACGCCTGGCCGAGCCACCGCGCGGACCGCTGATCGTCGTCGCCCCCTCAGGAGCGGGCAAGACCTCCCTGCTCCGCGCCGGACTCCTGCCCGCCCTCCGCCGCGGAACACTGCCCACACCCGGCTCCCGCTCATGGCCGGTCATGGTGCTCACACCCGGCGAGCACCCCGTCGCCACGCTGCTGACCCGGATCGGCACGCTCATCGGCCACACTCCCGCCGAAGACCCCGCCGAAGATCCTGCCGAAGATCCTGCCGACGACCCGGCTGAAGACCCCGCTGAAGACCCCGCTGCAGACCCCGCTGGAGATCTTGCTGACGACCCCGCCGTCCTTGTCCGGTGGATCGGAGACGCGTTCAACGGCCCGACCCGCACCGCTGCCGCCCGCCGCCTGGTCCTGATCGTCGACCAGCTCGAGGAGATCTTCACGCTCTGCAGCGACGAGACCGAGCGCCGTACCTTCCTTTCAGCGATCGACGCCCTGGCCGGTGCCGGCGCGCTGGTGATCCTCGGGCTGCGCGCCGACTTCTACGGCCACTGTCTCAGCCACCCCACCCTCCTGACCGCCCTACGCGAAGCCCAACTGCCCCTCGGCCCCATGAACGTCGCCGAACTCCGCACCGCCATCACCGGCCCCGCCCACCAAGCCGGACTCACCGTCGACCCCGCACTGGTCGAACTCCTGCTCCGAGACATGGGCCTCCCAGCCACGATCGACGAACACGACAACGTCCACGAGCCGGGCACGCTCCCCCTGCTCTCCCACGCCCTGCTCACCACCTGGCAACACCGCACAGGCGACACCCTCACCCTCGCCGGCTACCGCAAGACCGGCGGCATCACAGGCGCCGTGGCCGCCACCGCCGAACAGGTCTACGCCGCCCTCGACCCCACCGCCCAGAACATCGCCCGCCGCCTGCTCCTGCACATGGTCTGCGTCGAGGAATCCGGCGCCGAAACCCGCCGCCCCATCGACATCAGCACACTGCCACCCGCCCACTTCCCACCCGCCCCCACCGCACAGGTGATCGACGCCTTCACCACCGCCCGCCTCCTCACCCTCACCGACGGCTCCGCCCGACTCGCCCACGAAGCCCTCCTACGAGCCTGGCCCAGACTCCGCGAATGGATCCACGCCGACCGCGCGGGACTGCGTACCCACCGACGGCTGGCCGAGACGGCCTCGTCCTGGGACCGCGAGGCCCGTGACCCGTCACTGCTCTACCGGGGCACACGCCTGCGCACCGCCCTCGACTGGGCCGCCGCGAACCCCGCCGCCCTCACGATCACCGAGCAGGAGTTCCTGGACGCGTGCCAGGCAGCGCAGGCGGCGGAACAGGCCACGGGCCGCCGCCACGCCCGCCTCCGGCGGAACGCGTTCGCCGGGCTCGCCGTGCTCCTGGTGGCGGCGCTGGTCTCGGCCGTCTTCGCGGTGAACGCCGCCCGTACCGCCGAGCAGCGGCTCGTTCTGGCGCAGAAGGAGAAGAACCTCAACCTGTCGCACAGCCTCGCCGTGCAGAGCGAGAGCCTGCTGGACCGCGACTCCACCGTCGCCCGGCTGCTGGCGGTGGCCGCCCACCGCGTCGCGCCGACCGCCGCCGCCCGGCGGGCGATGCTGAACGCGCTGGCCCATCCTGCCCGCGGGGAGCTCATCGGCCACAGCGAATCGGTGGTGAGGTCGGTTTTCAGCCCCGACGGCCGCCTGCTGGCCTCCGCCGGTTTCGACGGCACCGTACTGCTGTGGGACGTCGCCACCCGCCGCCAGACCGGCCGACTCACCAGCCCTCACCATGGGCTCTACACCACGGCCTTCAGCCCTGACGGACGCCTCCTCGTCACCGCCGGCGCCAGCAGCACAGTACGGCTCTGGGACGTCACCACCCGCCGCCAGGTCGCCGAACTCGTCGGTCACCAAGGCCCCGTCCACGCCACCGACTTCAGCCCCGACGGCCGCCTGCTGGCCTCCGCCGGACTCGACGGCACCGTGCGCCTGTGGGACGTGGCCGACCACCGCCAGGTCGGCGAGCTCACCGGCCACCGGGACGCCGTCTACGCGGCGGACTTCAGCCCCGACGGACGTCTCCTGGTCACCGGCGGAGCCGACAAGACCGTACGGCTGTGGAACGTCGCCGACCGCCGGCAGGTCGGCGAGCCGCTCGCCCGTCACGACCACGCCGTGCCCGACGTGGACTTCAGCCCGGACGGCCGGCTGATCGCCGTCGCGGCGGACGACGACACGGTACGCCTGTGGGACGCGGCCACCCGCCGCCCGGCGGGCGCGCCCCTGACCGGCCGCCCTGATCACCGGATCGACACGGTCACCTTCAGCCCCGACGGCCGGACCCTGGTCGGCGGGGGACGCGGAGGTGGCGGGGCCCTGCTGGCGTGGGACGTGGCCACCCGCCATCAGATCGGCGCGCCCCTCCTGGGCCATGCCGACTGGGTCGCCGATGTGGAGTTCAGTCCGGACGGGCGGCTCCTGGCCAGCAGCTCCTCCCACGGTGACAACACCGTACGGCTGTGGGACATGGCCACGCACCGGCCGCTCGGCCCGCCGATCGACCGCGAGGCCGGGCCGGTCCAGGCCGTGGCGTTCAGCCCGGACGGACGTGTCCTGGCCACAGGCGTGACCGATCAGGACGAGCCGCACGGGGCCGTGCGGCTGTGGGACGCCCGCACCCGCCATCCGCTCGGACCGCCGCTCACGGGGCACCTCAGTCCGGTCACCGAGCTGCGGTTCAGCGCGGACGGCCGCATGCTGGTCAGCACCGACACCGCCGCACCTGTGCGGTTGTGGGACGTCCGCACCCGCCGTCCCGCGGCCGTCCTGAAGGAGGCGTACGGGGACGAGGCGGCCTTCAGCCCCGGCGGCCGCCTGCTCGCGACCGCCAAGACCGGCATCGTCCAGGGCTACGAGCGCGCCCAGATACCCAACGTGCAGCTGTTGGACGTGGTGACCCGCCGCCCGCTCGGCGCACCGCTGCTCGACCGCACCCAAGGGCTGGTCGACCTGGAGTTCAGCCCGGACGGCCGCACCCTCGCCGTCGCCGGCGAACGGGCCTTCGACGCGGAGACCGGCATCACGCGTAACCAGGTCCAGTTCTACGACGTGGCCACCTGGCGGCCTGCGGGCGCTCCCCTGATCGGCCACACCGGCGCCCTGACCGACATCGAGTTCGCCCCCGAAGGACACATCCTGGCCAGCGCCGGCACCGACAAGATGGTACGGCTCTGGGACGTGGCGACCCGCCGTCAGATCGGCGTCCCGCTGAGCGGTCACGACGAGGAGGTGACGGACGTGGCGTTCGCGCCGGACGGCCGGCTGGCCAGCGCTGACGTCGGCGGGACGATCAGGTTGTGGGACGTCGCCACCCACCGCCCGATCGGCGCTCCGCTGACCGCCTCCGGCCTCGCCCTCCGCAGGCTGGCCTTCAACCCGGACGGCCGCACGCTGGCCGCCGCCGGCGACGACGGCGACATCCGGCTCTGGGACGTGGCGCTCCCGCCCGACCTCGCCCAGGCACTCTGCACGATCGCCGGCCGTGCGCGCCCCCAACTCACCCCGGCCGAATGGCGGCAGTACCTCCCCCACGAACCGATCCGCCCGATATGCCAAGCGCGCTCCATGATGAGTAAGTGATCGATCACTACCGCGCCCTCTTCCAGCAGCACCGGTGACTCAAGGACAGCCTCTGCTGGACCGTGGTCCAACCTCTCGACGACCATGTCACGCTGGACGACCTCCTGCGGACGCTGAACAGCGGGCATGACCCGGAAGAACGCCGTCATGGGATCACCTCTGTCGACGGCATGCTAAAACTGTACCGGCTGACCGGTATAGTTTCGGGTATGCCACGACCGAGCTCCAAGGACCGCCTCCTCGACGCCGCCGCCGACGTGCTGCTGTCGCAGGGGGCCGAGTCGCTCACCCTCGAAGCCGTCGCCAAGCGGGCCGGGGTCTCCAAGGGCGGGCTGTTCTACCACTTCCCCACCAAACAGGCCCTGGTCACCGCCATGGCCGACCGCTTGACCAGGGCGTTCGATGAGGCGCTCGCGCAGGCGGGCACCCGTCCGGGCGACTTCCTGCGCGCCTATGTCGAGGCCACCATCCCCGAACAACACACCACCGCCACCGCGCCCGCCGACCGTGTCACCGCGGCGCTGCTCGCCGTGCTGTTCGTGGACCCCGCGCAGCTGCAGCCGTTGCGTGAGCGGTTCGCCGCCTGGCAGGCCAGGCTGGTCGATGACGGCGTCGACCCGGCGGCGGCGACCGCCGTACGGCTGGCCGTGGACGGGTGGTGGGCCGCCAGGCTGCTCGGCCTCGGCTCGCCCGGATCTGACCTGCACGAGAAGACCCGCCGCTACCTGATGGAGGCCATCGACCGTGCTGCGCACGACTAAGGGCTTGATGCTCGCCACCGACGTCGGCTTCGTGGTCTATTTCACCGTCACCGGCCTCGGGCTCATCCCTCTGGAATGGGCCTTCGCCGACTACACCAACCCGCTGATGGTGGACTGGAACTGGTCCTTCCTCTGGATCGACCTGCTGGCCGGTGCCACCGGCCTGACCAGCCTGTGGCTCCTGCGCCGCGACCAGGCGAGCGGCGCGGATCTCATCCGCTGCCTGGGCGCTTCGGCCGTGACCGCGGGGACCATGCACAAGCCGGCCTTGAAGCCGGTGGCCCGGAACTCCTGGGAGATCGCGGTGGGTGTCACGGCACTCGCACGCCGTGCCACGGACCCGACTGCGGACGCGCTCATCCTGGTCCGCTCCTGACCTCTGGACGTGATGGCCGCCCTGGTCCGCTCCGCCGTCAGACGAGATGGGCGCGGTGATGGTCAGCGACTGGCGGCGACGCTCCCCGCCCACGGCTGAGGGGTTAGGCTGCGTGGCGACATAACGAGGGGTGGGGCTTGGCGGACGGGCTGCTCGAAGGGTACGGGCGCAAATACGCCTCCGCGGTGCGCCTGGCGACGCTGGTGCCCATCTGTCTCATCGCGCCGTTCAGGGCGGCGCCCGGGCAGGTGGTGAGCACTCTGGTCGTGGTCGCCGCCGCGGCGGGGTGGACGTGCTGGTTCGCGTGGTGGTTGCGGAACGGGCGGGGCAGCGCGCTGGTCGCCCTCGACGTCGCCGTCATGAACGGGCTGTTCTGCACCGTCTTCTGGACCGGTGCCGTGGACTCCCTGAACACGGGGTGGCTGCGGCTGCTGGTGGACTTCGCCGTGGTGACGTACCAGTGGCACACCCCGCTGAGGGTGGGCGTGCCGGCGGCGGTCGGCGCCGTCGCCGGGCCGGTGGCGATCCTGCTGGCGGCGGGGGCGTGGGAGGTGGACTCCAGCCTGGCCACGGGGATCCTGCTGGCGCTGCCGGGTGCCGCGGTCGGCAGGGTGGCGTGGATCTTCATGAACCGTACAGCCAGACGGGTCGAGGCGCTGGCGCAGGAGGCGCTGCGGGCGCGCGGCGAGGCGCTGCTGGCGGCCGGTGTACGCGCGGAGGAGCGCGAGCAGGTCAACTCGCTGCACGACACGGCGGCGACGACGTTGCTGATGGTGGGGCTCGGCCAGGTACGCTCCGGCGTCGGCTGGCTGGCCCCGCAGGCGCGGCGCGACCTGGCCCGGTTACGCGAGGCCGCCGGACGGACGCCCGAGGAGGCCGACCTGGTGGAGCTGCTGCGCGCCGTGCCGGCCATGACGCAGCTGACGGTGGACTTCGACGGTCCCGACCGGCTCCGCCTGCCGTACGAGGCCGCCAGGGCGATCGCCGACGCGGCGGGCGAGGCCCTCGCCAACGTACGCCGCCACTCGGGCACCGGCCGCGCGGCCATCCTGCTCAGCGGCGACGCGCGGGCGCTGCGCCTGGACGTCACCGACGACGGGCGGGGGTTCGACCCGGACGGGGTGCCCGGCACGCGGCGCGGCCTGCGCGAGTCCGTGCACGCCAGGATGGAGCGCGCGTGCGGCACGGCCACGATCACCTCAGCCCCTGGTCAGGGGACGCGGGTCCGGCTCGAGTGGCGCAGCGCCGACCGGAGCGGGCCCGCGCAGGACGACCCCGTCGAGGCGTCGGCGCAGGCGCGGCTGGGGCGCGGCCTGCGGATCACGACGCTGTTCGTCGCCCTGGCGGCCGTGTTCGGGATCGCGCTGCCCACCGTCATCCGCTACCTGCCCACCTATGAAGCGCCGGCGGCGCAGCTCGGCGCCTTCGCGGTGATCGGGGTCGTGCTGCTGGCGGAGGCCGTGCTGATCGTGCGGGGACGGTCGTGGGGCCGGTGGCGGGGCCCGGTGATCGCGGTCGTGCTCGCGGTTTCCCTGGTGTCGTACGTCGCCCTGCCCGACGGGCGCACCTCGACCGGCGAGGACTGGATGTTCGCCGCCGCCACCTGGCCGGGACTCATCGTCGTGCTCGACCGCCCGCTGCGCTCGGCCCTGACGTTCATGGCGGCCCATGAGCTGGTCGCGCTGTTCCACCTGGTGGTGCTCGAAGGGTCCACGTTCTTGACGCTGGCCCGTTTCGCGACCGGGTCCGTCACGGTGATCGGCTACCCGTTGTTCCTGGCCGTCCTGGCGACCGTGCTGCGTGACCTCGGCGCGGCGGCGGTGGCCGCGCGCAGGGAGATCGAGCAGGTACGCGTCGCAGAGGCCGTCGCCGGTGAGTCGCATCGCCGCAGGCAGCAGCGCTTCGCGGAGCTGTCGGACACCACCGTACCGCTGCTGGAGGGACTCGCCGACGGCTCGCTCGACCCGCAGGACCCGCGGGTCCAGCGGCGCAGCGCCATCGAGGCGGCCCGCATGCGCCGCCTGTTCGCCGAGGCCGACGAGGCCGCCGACCCGCTCCTGCACGAGCTGCACCACTGCATCGACGTGGCCGACCGCAAGGGCGTCGTGGTGGAGCTGGACACCCGCGGACAGTGGCCGACCCCTCCGGTGCCGGTCAGGAGAGACCTCACCGAAGCCGTCCTCGTCGGCCTCGCCACCGCCGCCACGCGTGCCCGCGTCACCGTTCTCGGCACCCCTGCCCTTGTCTCGGTCAGCGTGGTCGCCGACTGCGGCGCCGTCGACGTCCCGCCACCCGCCGCACCCGGCGTCCAGGTCGAGACGTTGACCAGCGGCGACACCGCCTGGATGGAGGCCCAATGGCAACCGGCGGCGTCCTCGTCGCCTTGACGGTCACTCCTCCGGCGCCTGTGCGTTGACGCGCCGGAGGGCACGTCGCCGCTCCCCCTGCGGCAGCGCGTCGGCGGCCAGCAGCCGGGGCAGCAGGTCTGGTTCGGAGGTCATCGCCCGGAAGACGAGCTCGACGGTCACCTCATGGCCGGGCCGGTGGACGACCTCGACCAGGTCACCGGCGCGGATCTCGCCGGGCTCGATCACGCGCAGGTACGCGCCCGGCCGTGCGGCCTTCGTGAACCGCTTGATCCAGCCCTCCTGCTCCAGCCAGCCCTGGAAGGTGCGGCACGGGATGCGCGCGCAGGACACCTCCAGGACGACGTCCCGGCCGATCCGCCAGCGCTCGCCGATCAGGGCGCCGTTGACGTCAAGGCCCAGGGTGGTGAGGTTCTCCCCGAAGACGCCGTTCGGGAGCGTCCGCGCCAGCTCGGCCTCCCAGGCGTCGAGATCCTCGCGAGCGTACGCGTAGACGGCCTGATCGACGCCACCGTGGTGCTTCACGTCATGGACCCGGTCACCGGCGAGGCCGACCGCGCCGGTGCCCTTGGGGCCGGGAGCGGCGACGGCGACCGGACCGTCGACCGGCCGCTTGTCGATGCCCGTCAGCCTCAGCCCCTTCCACGGGTTCGGACGGGGGTGGCCGATGTTGACCGAGAGCAGCTTCATGACAACGACGCTACGTGGCGTCGCCCGATGCGGGCCACGCGTTTTCCTCCGAGGCGCGGACGGCTCGATGCAGGACGGCTCGATGCAGGACGGCTCGGAGAGCCGATGATCCCGCGGATGCGGGCGGTGTACTGCCGGGCCGTCTGCCCGCCTGACCGGGCAGACGGCCGTAGCCATCTTCGGGCAGGCGCTCAGGCCGCGCGGACCGGGTGGCGAAGGATCGTGCGCATCCGTGCCGGGTCGGTCTCCTGGACGTCGGACAGGTAGATCTCATGGTGCAAGCCGTTCATGACCAGCCCGGCGTGCTCCATGAACTCCTCCATCAAGGCCAGCGTTCTGGGTTCGTCCGCGTATGCGCCGTGGTGCAACGCCTGCACACACCGTCCCTCGGTGAAGGTGACGAGCTGGACGCGGGCGGCGGCGGGATCGTCGGCGGCCTGCCTGGCCTGGTCGAACCACTCATCGGCTACCGAGTCCGGGAGCCGCAGGAAGACGTGCCACCACCACTGTGCGCGCGGCACGTCAAGCGGTGGCCGTTCCTCCTCCACCCACCAGCGGCCCTCCAGCGGTGGCATCTCGAAGGGCGCGCCGCCCGCCGCGGCGAGGCCCCGCAGAGGTCCGGCGACGCTGTACAGCGCCTGGATGCTCGTGGCGTGCGCCGTCCCGCCCGGCTCGCCCTGCCCGGTCACCGATAGGCCGCGTACCGGGCCGAATTCGACGAGTTCTGGGGAATCACCAGCGGAATACCAGGTCATTCAGGGTCCTCCAGTTTGATCATCAGATGAGTCACCAGCTGCTCCGCCGGCGTGGCTGTCGGGTCGGAGACGTACACCTCGCGCAGCGGTCCGAGCGGCGTGTGCCCGTGATCGCCCAGCCACGCGAACAGAGCGTGTCCGGTGAGCGCGACCTGGTCATAGGGGCCGATGTGGGTTGCCGAGGCGTACACGCCGCCCGGCAGGAGGTCGGGCCCGTCCCGGGCCTCGGCGGCCACTGCCACCTCGACCCGCTGCGCCAGGTCGAGGGGGAACAGCCCGATCAGCGGGATCTTCGGCGGGCCGGTCGCCTCGATCAGCCGCGCCACGCACGCCGAGGCGACCACGCCGATCTCCTCCTGATCGGCCACCTCCCGCACCATCACCACCCGGCGAGCGGGCTCTCGCATGAGCGTCACGTCCGCCCGCGGTAGTCCGTCGGCGAGTACCCGATCGAGTGCCGCGAGGGTGCGCCTTCGGCGCGCGAGGTCGGCCTCCATACGGTCGCGTACATCGCCGAGCACTCCGTCCTCACCGGCCAGCACCCGCCCGACCTCCGCAAGAGGCACCTCGAGCGAGCGCAACAGCCCGATCAGCAGCGCCTCGCGAGCCTGCCCCTGCCGGTAATAGCGGTAGCCGCTGTCCGGGTCGACGCGCGCCGGCACCAGTAGCCCCAGCTCGTCGTAGTGCCTCAGCTGCTTGACGCTGAGCCGACACAGCCGAGCGAACCGCCCGATCGGCAGATATCCGTCGTTCACCCGACCAGCATGGACACTCCCCCAGTGGGAGAGTCCAGCCGCCGCGCCCGTCACGGCTTGACACCTACAAACCGGTCATCGATGCGATGCTGCGGGCCGATCTGGACGCCCCGCGCAAGCATGAGATTTGCGCCGGATAGGAGTCATGTGAGTCGTGCGCTCGGCAGGCGCTGCCCGCTCCGCAGGCGATCCCGTGGATGGCTGACAGATGGCCGGCTGCTCATCGGGCAAGGTGCAGGCTGCGGCGGAGCTGAGCCGCGTAAGCGCGCGGGTGGGTGGTGTTGCCGTTGTGTCCACCGGGAAACTCGATGATCTCCGTGTCGAGCAACGCGGCCAGTTCCTGCGCGCAGCGGTAGTCGAAAACCGTGCGCGGAGTGGCCTGGCCTGCGGCGGGGACGATACGTGTCCCGGTGGTCGGCAGTTCGGTGACCGGGAGGGCGTCGCCGAGGACGGCGGTGAAGTCGTTGTCGATGAAGAAGCCGAAGTTGGCGATCCGCTGCGGCGTCATCGGTTGCGGGGTCAGATCCGGTTCGGCATCGGGGTTGGCGGGGTCGATACCCAAGACGGCGGCGACGCTCTTGAGCGCGGGCACCAGGCCCTCACTCCGGAAGAGCCGCTGGATATCGACCAGTTCCTGCTCGTGACGAGCACGTTCGGCAGTCGGGAGCAGACGGGGGGCTACCGGCTCGTGCGCGATCAAGGTGGCGAGCCGGCCGGGGTGGCGCACGGCCAGGTTCAGGCCGATGACGGCACCCAGACTGCAGCCGAGCATCAGGGCCGGCTCGTCGGTGAGCGCTGCCAGCAGATGGTGAACATCCTCGGTGTGCTCGGCCATGGTCGCGCCTTGGCCGGGGCCATCCAGGCTGCTGCGGGACAGGCCGCGCCGGTCGTAGGTGACGACAGTGTAGTCGTCGACGAGGTGGCCGACCAGGTCGGTGCTGCGGGTGGCGTCCCCTTCGCCGCTTTGCGAGATCAGCAGCATCGGGCCGGTGCCGCGCACCTCGTAGTAGAGGGTGGCGCCAGGCACGGGCAGCAGGCCGGTCGTGGTGGTGGCCATGAGCACATCCTTCGTCAAGTGGTGGTGGGGCGGTGCTTCGCCTCACCGTAATACATCAGAATTGATACATCAAATAAGATGCATCTGTTCTGATGTATCTTGATCGCATGAACGGAGTCGACCTGTTCCTGCTCGGCCGTACCCTGATGAAGATCGGCGAAGAGGCGCTACCGACCGAAAATCTTCAAGCCCAGCCGGGCAGTGTGCGCACGGTGCTGATCGTGGTCAGTGACGTGCGCACACATCCCGGCAGCGCCATCGGAGAGATCGCTGCCCGAACCGGCCTGCCCCAGAGCGCCGTTTCCGGGGCGGTGGCCCGACTACGCGAGGCCGGCGCCATCGTCACCGCACCCGATCCCCGCGACCGGCGCCGCCTCCTCATCGAACCCGCCCCGGAGATCTCCCACCGTGTCGCGGAGGTCCGCTCAGCGCCGATCGAAGACGCCCTTGCCAAAGTCCTGGACACCACCGATCCCAGCCGGATCGCCGAGGTTCACGCACTGCTGGAACAACTCGCCAACCACCTGACCCCGCAGGTCCTCGCCCGGCTGCGCGAATGACCGGCCGTACGCCCCGGGGCCGACCAACGACATCGGTCGGCTCGTCTCCACCGGCCTCAGCGCGGGCACTCAGCACAGAGGACCTGATCACTCCTGCGCATTCAGACTCCTGAAGTGGTACCAAAACCCGCCTTCAGATCCGCGCCCGACCCGAGCAGCTCGTAACACAAGACAATGATCAACAGTCCCGTGCCCGCGGTCTGGCACGACTCAACCGGCACCCCTCGTTTGCCGGTCGCTCTGAGTGGAGGACGTGTCGAGCAAGGTCGAGGAGCCTGGCCGCCGACGCGCCGGCCGGCGCTCCCCACACCCCGTTCGCGCTGTCAGCGAGCGGTGTCCCGCCACTGGTAGAGGTCACGCAGCAGGGCGATCTCGGCGCCGTGGTGGATCACTTCCTTGTTGACGTGCTGGACGATGACCTCCATGGGGTTCCGCTCGGGGCCTACCGCGGGCGGACTCGCCAGCTCGGCGTCCGAGAGCTTGCGGACCCCCGCGTTCCATCTTCCATACATCTCGTCGAGCTGCTTGAGCGCCTCCTCAGCGCTTCCCGCGTACGGAAATGTCTGGACGTCGATGTCCTCGCCGCCGAAGTGCCATCCGACCCGATAGCCCAGGCACGAGACGATGACGTGCGCCATCCGCCAGGCGATCGTGGTCACCGGCGCCGGCACCGGGTCAGGAGACGCGTAGTCCATCGTCCACTCCCCCGCCCCCGCCGGCGTCGGCGTGGCCGACCGTCCCTGGGGCCGGATGCTCCAGCAGCCGCGTACCGGCTCCCAGAAGTACTCATCGTCGGTGAGACCGTCGAGGCGTGGCCGCAGGTTCTTGCGCCAGTGCCAATCCAGCTGCTCCGCAAGCCGCTCGCTTCTCGTCATCCGCGCACCCTATCGGCCTCCGGAGACAGTCTCAGAAAAGTCCTGCTTGCACTCCGCCCGGCGACGCCAGGCGTTTGGGCGCCTGCCCGCCCACCCGGTCAAGGTCGAAGAGCGTGCGCCAGTGCCCCGTCCGTCCGCCCTCGGCCACCAGGTGTGCGAAGACTTGCGCCGTGACCTGTACGTCCGGCATCGCCCGATGGCGACGCCCAGGTGGCTCGATCCGCAGGTACCTGATGAGGTCATCGAGCCGGTGCGACGGCAGTTCCGGGTAGAGCGCGCGGGCCAGCCGCACGGTGTCGAGCAGCGGGACACCCGCCAGGACCGGACAGTGCGGCCGCTGGTGGGCGATGAGCCCTGCTTCGGTGGGTGCGTGGTGGGCGACCAGCCGGTACGGCGGCGCCGTGAGCCGACGGTCGAGCTCGGCCATGACCCGCTCGGGGCCGGCAGCGGTGGCCAGCATCGTCGCGGTGATACCCGTCATCCGGACGTCAGCGGCGGTGACGGGCACCTCGGCAGGCGGCGCGACCAGTGACGCGAAGCTCCACGCCTGCGCCAGCCCGTCGCCGGTGAGGGCGAGCACCGCCACCTCCACAGGTACGGCGGGCCGCCCGGCAGGGGTTAGCGCCTCGAAATCGATGACCAGGTAGGTGTGACGGGTAAAAGCGGCATCGCGGTAGATAGGTGGGACGTCAGACATCAGCCACCCCGGCGGCCGCCAGAGGCGGGTCGTGGGTGGCGTCCACCAGCACCCACCTGCCATCGACCAATACCTTCGCCGCCGCATGCACGTCCTCCCCGGAGGGCAGCAGCTGCACCTCCGCCGGCCGGTCGGGCAGGTGATACAGCCATCGGACGCGCCGGACCTGATGTCCGAGTGTCCGCAGGCCCTCGATCAGGTACGCGGATTTGGCCAGACAATCGCCGCGTCCGATGGTCATCAGCGTTTCGGCGTCGTGGGCGCCGTCCGTGGCGTACGGGACATTCCGTACGGCGAGGAACAGCGCGATCCGCTCAGCACACGTATCCACGCGCCGACCGTACCCCTGCACCACCCCGCTCAGCCCTTCTTCTCCGGGCTCATGACCACCGACCTGCCGCGCGCCGAGCCAGGCGGGGTAGGAGGCGTTCTTGGGATAGGTGACCGGACTGGTGTCGTGGGGCCTGAACGGAAGCCCGAAGCCCTTCAGGCATCGCTCGATCAGGCCGTATCGAGCGGCCGTTCGTCACCCGGCGGGGCTCCCGGGACGGCTCATCTGTCGGGCAAGCCCCAGTGACGGCGAGGACAGCGGCAAACGGTAAGAACGTCCGCGCCGACGACTGAAGGACCATGAACGATTTCTCCGGCACCACAGCGTGAGACGGCACCGCCTGCACACTCGGCACAGAGTCTCCAGTGCTGTGACCGGATACGTTCGCCGGGTGCCACCGCCACATGAGCAGGCGGGGCGCAGGATCTCTGGTAGACACGCGTCCATGAACTCGCTCACGACCCAGCACCTGCGAATCGTCTCTCCAGAGTTCGTCATCGAGCAGCTTCCGCATGCGGCGTCGCCCGAGGACGACTGGATCGTGCTTGTTCGCGCGCCCGAAGGGCTGACCGTTGTCCGTGCGGTCCGGCCTCTGGAGTCAGGGGAACGATGGATCGGTTTCTACAGCGGTGCGACAGCCCACGATCTGGACGTTCCCGGGATGCTGCTGGCGATCATCAAGCCGCTGGCAGAGGCGGGGATCCCGGTGTTCGTCGCCTCGACGTCCGACGCCGACCTGGTTCTGGTTCCACTTGAGAGAGAACAGCAGGCCGTCACCGCCCTGGAGGAAGCCGGGCACCAGGTGCAAAGTGGGGACGGCGAGGCCGGTGCACCTTTCCTGTCACAGCGCTAGGCGGGGGGGATGCCGTCGAAGGTGCGAGCTCGCCCGACCTGTGCGACGGCTGCCAGCCGGGAAAGACGTACTCCGCCCCGCTGCTGAAGCTGACCACCGAGCCCGTGACGGAACTGCCCACAGAACCCGACGCGCTCAAAGCCGAGATGCTGCGGGTCAACGACGGCAACCAGACCCCGGAGGCGTGGCTGTGGGGGCGAGCAAATGGCTCCTCCTCGACGTCCGCTGGCGAGGGATACGCTATGCGATCTTGGCGTGCCAGGCTTGTTTTAGCTCCTTCGGTCCCGCCGTTGTGGAAGGGCGAGCCGTCGACAGTCCGGGGCACCTCGGCAGCGCCGCCGTTCGATCCCGCCGCGAACACGACGACCTCGGCGTCCGTCAGCGCGGACGCGAGATCCATCGAGCTCATGTGGGCGAGGTCACCGACGACCGCGTCGATCCCCTCAGCGGCGATCTCGGGGAAGCTGCCGGCCTGGGGCGGCATCTTCGAGTCCGTCATGGTGCTGGACAGCAACAACGACCCCGACCCCCGCCAGGTGGCACGGGGGCAGGGCCGAAGCGTTCTCATGTTGTAAGACCGAGTAGTTGCAGGCCATCGTCGGGGTGACTGCGGTAATGGTCGGTGGCGGCGGCGATGTTGGTCCAGCCGATCAGGCGGGCCAGGCCGATGGCGAGGTTGCGTAGACCTGCCATGATCCATGCGCGTACAGCCTTCGAACCGCCGGTGAGCGATCGCGGCGAGGCCGACGCGCGTCTGTCCAGGGGGTTTCCGTCGACCTGACCGCCCAGAGGCCGATGGCCATGTACAGAGTCGGCTCCAGGATCCTCACCCACACGGGTGAGGCCGGATCGCCGTGGAGTGGCACATCGGCGATGACCGGTTCACCCTCACGGGCCTGGGAGCGGAATTGTTCGCGACCGTATTCTAACGGTGTTAGGCTCTATCTAACGATGTTAGAAAGCAGGTGCGGCCATGTCGCCCGCAGCACGTCTCGACACCGACGCGATCCTGCGCGCCACGTTCGAGCTCCTCGACCAGGAGGGCACCGCCGCGCTCTCGATGCGCACGTTGGCCACGCGCCTTCATGTGAAAGCCGCGTCGCTCTACTACCACGTGCCGAACAAGGCCACGCTGCTCCGACTGGTCGCCGACCGCGTCGCCGGGCAGGTGATCACGACCCTGACCCCCGAGCGGGGCTGGCGGGACCTGCTGGACGGCATGGCGCACGCGCTGCGGGAGACCCTGCGCACCCATCCCGGCGCCGCCGCCGTCGTGGCCGTTCAGAACATCTCACCTGAGTTGTTCGAGCCGGCCGTTCCCCTGGTGCTGTCCTCGATGCGCGTGGGCTTGAGCGTGACCGACGAAGAGGCGCTGCATCTCGTCCAGTCCCTGTATGTCCTCGTAACCGGTCTGGCTCTGGCGGAGTTCGGCAACGCTCCCGAGCCGCCCACCGCGCCTGCCGCTTACTACGACACCTGGTTCGACATCGCCGTCTCGACTTTCCTCGCTGGAGTCGAGGCACGATACGGCTCGGCCGACTGACCCCCGAAACGAAAGGAATCGCAACGTGTTCCTCACCGCGCTGCTCCTGCTGATCCTTGCCAATGCCTATTTCGTCTTCACCACACTCGTGGACATCTTTCCCTTCAACAACGTGCGAGAGGCAAAAAGGTCGGAGAAGATCACCGAGGTGGCCGTCAACGCGCCGATCATGCTTCTCCCGGCCGTGCTCCTCGTCATCGCCGGTGCCGCGCACACGGAAGCGTTCGCCTACGCCGGAGCCGGCCTCGAACTGCTCATCCTCCTGGGCGGCCTGGCGCTGTGGTGGCTGCCCTATCTGGCCGGGGTGACCGTCCCCTGGGCGACCGCGGGCACCGGGGAGAGCTGGGCCAGCCTGCACGCACGGACCTACGCCAAGACCATCATCGTCCTGCCCGCGCGGGGCGAGCGCCCGCGCCCGAACCTCGAACACATGATCTTGCACTCGCTCATCCTCGCGGCGGCGACCTGCACGTTCATCGCCGCCGGCACAGTGTGACCCCTTGGGGAATCGTGGCCGCGCAGGGTGGTCCGCGAAATCGCGTGCCATCATCCCCGATCAACGTGCTCGCCCGCCACCCGGAGCAGGTTTCTGCCGCCGACCCGCTGAGTGACCTGCCGGATCTGCCGGTCTTGGCCGAGGTATTGGATGCGGTGCCCGATCCGAGGAGCCGCCGAGGACGCCGCTACCGGCTCGGCCCACTGCTGGCGTTATCCCTGCTCGCCGTGCTCAGCGGCGCGACCTCCCTGATGAAGATCCCCCGGTTCATCAACGGTTACGACCCCGGCCTGCGCGCCCGCGCCGGTCTGCCGGGCACGCCACGACTGGCCGCCAGCACTCTGGGACGCCTGCTCGCCCGTCTGGACGGCGACGCCTTCGACACCGCCACCTGCCGCTACCTGGCTATACTTGCGGCCAGTGCGCCGCCCACGACCACCCGGTCGCCCTCAGGCCGGACCCCGCTCACCGGCCTGGCCGTGGACGGCAAGACCCTGCGCGGCAGCCGCACCACCGACGCCACGGTGCACCTGCTGGCCGCCACCCGTCACGACACTCAGACCATCCTGGCCCAACGCCCGATCGAAGCCAAGAGTAACGAGATCCCCGCGTTCACACCCCTGCTGTCCGGGCTGGACCTCACCCACACGGTGATCACCACCGACGCCCTGTACACCCAGCACGACCACGCCCACCACATCATCGCCGCTGGCGGCCACTACCTGTTCATCGTCAAGGGCAACCAGCCCACCCTGCAGCGCCGGCTCAAGGCCCTGCCCTGGCGCGAGGCGATCCTCAACGACCGCACCGACGAGACCGGCCACGGCCGCCGCGAGATCCGCCGCATGAAGCTCTGCACCGTCCGGCCCGGCCTGCCCTTCCCACACGCCGCCCAGGCGATCCAGGTCAAACGCCGTCGCACCGACCACCGCACCGGCAAGACCACCATCGTCACGACCTACGCCCTCACCAGTCTCCCACCAGGACGGATCACGCACTCCCAGCTCGCCGCTCTGATCCGCGGGCACTGGAGCATCGAAGCCCTGCACCACATCCGCGACGTCACCTACCGCGAGGATGCCTCCCGCGTCCGCACCGGTGCCGCACCCCGGATCATGGCAGGTCTACGCAACCTCGCCATCGGCCTGGCCCGCCTGATCGGCTGGACCAACATCGCCGCCGCCACCGACCATTACCGCAGTCACCCCAACGATGGCCTGCAACTACTCGGTCTTACAACATGAGAACGCTTCGGCCCTGGGCACGGGGGTGGGCGGCGAACTACGCGGTAGGTGTGGAGGACCGCTTCCCCGACTTCGCCGCCTGGGTCGCCGCCCGCCACGCCGAGTACGGCCTGGGCGCCGACGCGGCGGCCGTCCGCGAGACGTTCCTGCGGCTCGCGGACGAGCTGGACCGGCAGCCGATCCCGTGGCCCGGCGCCCTTCCCCCCGAGCTGGCCGGCAACGAACTGCGCGACCTCATGCTCGGCGCCGTGGCGGGCGCCACCATCTGCAACGACGTGGCGTGGCCGCGGTCGATCGAGCGCCACCGCCGGGACGTACGCGCCAACCGCGCCGCCTGCCCGCTGACCGCGGGCAGGCCCGTCAACATCGGCCCTTGCTCCTTCTGGCACCAGCCCGCCGAGCCCCCGACGCGGGTCACCTCGAAGGGCCCGTCGAACATCCTGCTCATCCAGAACTTGCGCGACCCCGCGACCCCGTACAGCGGTGCGCTGAAGCTCCTGCGCGCGTTCGGCCACCGAGCGAATATGGTCACCGTCGACTCCGGCGGCCACGGCGTCTACCTCGCCAACGGCAACGCGTGCGGCGACCGCGCGGTCACCGCGCTCCTCGCGGGCGGCATCGCCGAGAACCTCACCTGTCCCGCGCAGTGACGTCAGGACGTCATGTGCTCGCGTGCACACTCCTCGAAGCTGGTGAGCGGGATGCCGAGCTCCCTCGCGAACGCGGGACGTCCGGGCTGGTCGGTCACGTCGTCCAGCTCGTGCCCCGCCCCCATGGGCGGCATCCCGGCGGCGGTGGCCTCCTCCATGGTCAGGTCAGATCGCCATACCGATCGTCCTCCTCAGCGAGGGTGTGTGCGGGGCATGAGGTCGCGGGCCACGTACGCGATGAGGACGAGCAGGATGAGGTCGGCCGCCAGCGGAGCGGACATGCCGGTGAGCATGTAGAGCCCGGCGCCCAGGAGTGCGCCGGCGAACATGGCGGTGACCGCGCAGGCCCGGCGCCGCCACGCGTGCTCGGACGCCTGCGAGACCAGCCGGGTGACGATGCTCGTGACGACCGTGATGTTGACCAGGTCGGGCACCGCCATGCGGAGCACGACGGCGTTCTGCATGCCCATGCCGTAGCCGAGCAGCACGATGAGCGCCACCGTCGGGGCCGTGCGCTGCTCGTCGGTCAGCAGGACCACGGCGAGCGCCGCCGCCACCAGGACCGCGTGCGTGACCGTGAGGTGGAAGAGCCGGCGGCGCGGTTCCTCGATCTTCTTGGCCACGCGGCCCTCGCTCCACGCCCCCGCGGCGAAGGCGGCCAGCGCCAGCAGGTGCGCCCACAGCTGGTGCCGGGGCTGGCCGAAGACCGAGAAGCCGGCGAAGACCACGTTGCCGGTCATGTTGGCGACGAAGACGTGGTTCAGGCCGAGGAAGGTGATGGCGTCGACGAGGCCGGACGAGACCATCAGCAGGACGAGCAGCGCCGGCAAGGGGCCGTGCTCGTTCGTGCCGTGAGGAAACAGCGCATTGGAGAACCAGTGCGCCGGCCTGTTCACGGACGACCTCCCGGACGGTTCCCCCGATGTCTCGATGCCGAGTACACGTACCCGGATGGGCGGGCAATCATCCTGCGAGGTCAGGCGGCGTTTCCTCTATCGGACAGGGCCGGGGGCGGACTCATGAGGTGTCGCCCGCAGGATGCCACAACGGCGGCGGCTGTACGGGCAGGCGTACCGCGCCATGACCACCGCCGGCCTCAAGGAGGAGCGGACCGGCTCCAGCCCCCGACGTCGTCGCCCGACCTGCTGCGCGGCGTCGCCGAGTTCGGCCTCCCCCGCGCCTGGGCCGCCGCCCGCGCCCTGGGGTTCTTGCCGCACTCGTAGGCTCACTGGTTGTAGGACACAACTATTTGGTTGTATCGTCGAACCATGGCGGATGAGCGTGACCTCCAGGAGGCGGTGGCCCGGTTCGTGCGGGCCTTCGGGCTGCACCAGCCGGACCAGACCCCGTGCGGGCAGCCCGTCCCCGTGTCGGAGGCGCACGCGCTGGGCGAGCTGGCGAGGGACGGCGCCCTGCGCCAGAGCGAGCTGGCGCACCGGCTCAAGCTGGAGAAGAGCACCACGAGCCGGCTGGTCACCCAGCTCATCAACCGCGGCTGGGCCGAGCGCGTCCCCGCACCGGGTGACGGGCGCGGGCGGCTGGTCCTGCTCACCGAGCAGGGAGCCCTGGCCGCGGCCCGGCTGGCCGAGGCCAGGGCTCAGCGGTTCTCCGCCGTCCTTGACCGCGTCCCCGCAGCCGAACGCGCCGACGTCCTGCGCGCCCTGACCATCCTCACGGAGGCCATCGATGACACTTAGAGACCGCCGCGTCCAGGCGCTCCTCGCGGCGCTGGCGCTCCTCGCCGCCGCCGCGACGGCGTACGCGCTCATCATCCGCGACGACGAGCGGGCCCTGGCCGACCGGCAGGCCGAGATCGCGTCCAGGAGCAGGCAGGTGATGCCGTTCGACCTGGAGCGCACCACCCACCGCTTCGCGAAGGCGGCCACCGGCGGCGTGCAGACGGTCACCTCCGACGACCCCGGCGACGCCGAGCAGGTCAGGTTGATCCGCGATCATCTGACCGCCGAGGCGGCCGGCTTCAGCAAGGGCGACTACGGCGACCCCGCCTCGATCCACGGCGGCGAGATGCCGGGCCTGCGAGAGCTCGAGCAAGGCCACGGCCGCATCGCCATCCGCTACGCCGAGCTGCCCGACGGCGCCCGGATCACCTACACCACGACCGACGCGTCACTGATCGCCGCGTTGCACGCCTGGTTCGACGCGCAGGTGACCGATCATGGCCGGCACGCGGAGCACGGCTGACATCTTCACTTTCCCGCCCACATACCCAACGGGGGTAGGGTTCAAGAACTCCTGACCTGACGAGGAGAACGACTGTGATTTCCGTCCGCCGTGCCACCCCTGAGGACGCGACCACCGTGCACGGCCTCATGCGAGGTCTCGCCGACCACCAGCACCAGGGATCGGCGCTCACCGTGACGCCCGGCAAGCTGAAAGAGCTGCTCGGCCAGGCCGGGGTCGGCTATCTGATCGCCGAGCGAGACGGGCGGGCGATCGGTTACGTCTCCTGGCTCGAGCGCACGAGCTTCTGGTCCGGCGAGGACTACCTGCACCTGGACGACCTGTACGTCGCCACCGGCGAGCGCGGCAATCGCGTGGGCGAGCGGCTCATGCACGCCATCGCCGCCGTCGCCGCCGGCAGGGTGATCCGCTGGGAGGTGGCCGAGGCCAACGTGGGCGCGCAGCGCTTCTACGAGCGCATCGGCGCCACCCTCATCGCCAAGAAGATCGGCCGCTGGCGGCCGTAGTGATCACAGGGCCGTGCCCCGCCCGCCTGACGGGCCGGTCGGCACCACCGCGGCGGCACCGAGGTCGGCGTCAACGATGCCGGTGCGGCTCGTACCGGCTGCTCAGGCGGGCGGGACGTTCTCGTACGGGGCACGAAAAGGGCGCAGTGCGACAAGCCGAATTAAATGAGGGGACTTTCGCCGACACAAGGGTGAAATCGTTTGCGACTTTGCTAACGGTTCGGTAACTTACGCCGGATCTCACGCGTTAATACGCCGATGCCATCTCGTTACGCGAGAGAGGTCTTCCCGGCCGGACGTCCCCGTGTTACAACTCCGTTGAATTGATCTCGGAGGCCCACCAAAAAGGGCATGGAGACGGCACCCTCCAGCCTTCGCACCACCTGCTTCACCGAAGTGGCAACAGCGCGGCGGCGCGCGCCTTGCCTGACGTCCCCATGGTCAGGAAGGTTCTCCATGTCACCACGTCATCGCACGTGGGCCAGGCTGCTCCGTGCAGTCCTGCCGTTACGCCCGTTACCCAGGCGCCGGACCACGGCGATCATCGCCTTGTCCCTCCTCATCGCCCTCCTCCCGGCGCCGGTGAGCGCCCTGGCCGCCACCGCCGCCACCGCCACCGCCACCGCCACCGCCCGTGCCTCCACCGCCGCTACGACCGCCACGACCACCACGACCGCCACGACCACCACGACCACCAGGACCACCACGGCGGACCACGCCTTCAAGGTCCTGGTCTTCTCCAAGACGACCGGCTTCCGGCACGACGCGATCCCCGAGGGCATCGCGGCCATCCAGCAGCTCGGTCAGGACAACGACTTCGCGGTCGACACCACCGAGGACAGCACCGCGTTCACGGACCAGAACCTCGCGCAGTACCAGGCCGTGATCTTCCTGTCCACGACCGGTGACCCGGTGACCACACAGGACCAGAAGGACGCCTTCGAGCGCTACATCAGGAACGGCGGCGGCTTCGTCGGGGTGCACGCCGCCGCCGACAGCGGTTACAGCTGGGAGTGGTACGGCGATCTGGTCGGGGCGTACTTCAAGAGCCACCCGGCGATCCAGCAGGCCACGGTCAAGGTCGAGGACCCGGCGCACCCGTCCACGAAGGACCTGCCGGTGACGTGGAGCCGTACCGACGAGTGGTACGACTACCAGGCCAACCCGCGCAACGACGTGCACGTGCTGGCGTCGATGGACGAGACGTCCTACAGCGGCGGCACGATGGGCGCGGACCACCCGATCACCTGGTGCCACGACTTCGACGGCGGCCGCTCCTGGTACACCGGGCTCGGTCACATGAAGGAGAACTACAGCGAGCCGAACTTCCTGAAGCTGCTGCTCGGCGGCATCCAGACGGCCGCGGGGGCGATCAGGGCCGACTGCTCGGCCTCGCAGAGCTCCAGCTTCGAGAAGGTCACCCTCGACGACGACACCTCCAACCCGATGATGGTGGACGTCGCCGAGGACGGCCGCGTCTTCTACATCGACCGCCTCGGCGACGTCAAGATCATCAAGCCGGCCGGCGGCACCGTGACCGCGGCACAGCTCGACGTCTTCACCGCCAACGAGAGCGGTCTGCTCGGCCTGGCGCTCGACCCGGGCTTCGCCACCAACAACTGGGTGTACCTGTACTACTCGCCCGCCGGGGAGAACGTCGACCGGCTGAGCAGGTTCACCGTCACCGGCGACACCCTGGACCTGGACAGCGAGAAGACGATCCTCGACGTCCCCGTCCAGCGGGCCGAGTGCTGCCACCACGGCGGCGGCATGGTGATCGACCCGAACAGCGGCGACCTCTGGCTCGCCACCGGCGACAACACCAACCCGTTCGCCTCCGACGGCTACACGCCGATCGACGAGCGCTCCGGCCGCTCCGCCTGGGACGCCCAGCGCACCGCGGGCAACACCAACAGCCTGAGCGGCAAGCTGCTGCGCATCCACCCCGAGGACGACGGCACGTACACGATCCCGGACGGCAACCTGTTCCCGCCGGGCACGGAGAAGACCAAGCCGGAGATCTACGGCATGGGGCTGCGCAACCCGTTCCGCATGGGTCTCGACCCGAAGACCGGGCACATCATGCTCGGCGAGTACGGCCCCGACGCCTCCTCGGCCAGCGCGGCGCGCGGCCCGCAGAACACCGTCGAGTGGAACATCGTCTCCGAGCCGGGCAACTACGGCTGGCCGTACTGCGTCGGCGACAACACCCCCTACGTCGACTTCGACTTCGCCACCCGGCAGTCGGGGGCGGCCTTCAACTGCGCGGCGCCGGTCAACGACTCGCCGAACAACGACGGCCTGACCAGCCTGCCGCCGATCGTCCCCGCGACGGTCTGGTACCACTACGCGGCCGACCCGCAGCACTTCCCCGAGCTGAACGGCGGCGCGCCCATGGGTGGGCCGGTCTACCGCGACGACCCCGAGCTGGACTCGGACGTCAAGTGGCCGGCGTACTGGGACGGCAAGGCGATCTTCGGTGAGTGGAACAACGACACGGTGTGGTCGTTCCAGCTCGACGAGGACGGCACCGAGCTCGTCGAGATGAACAAGATCCTCACCGGCTTGTCGTTCAAGAAGCCCATGGACATGAAGTTCGGCCCCGACGGCGCGCTCTACATGGTCGAGTGGGGCTCCGGCTTCGGCGGCGACAACGCCGACTCCGGCATCTACCGCATCGAGTACACCAAGGGCACCCGCCCGCTGATCGCCCGCGCCACGGCGGACAAGACGGACGGGCCGCTGCCGCTGACCGTCACGTTCTCCAGCGAGGGCAGCAGGGACCCGGACGGCAAGCCGCTCACCTACGCCTGGGACCTCGACGGCGACGGCGACACCGACTCCACCGACCCGGCCCCGTCCTTCACCTACGAGGAGGGCGGCGACTACAACGCCGTCCTGACCGTCACGAACCCCGACGGCAGGACCGCCACCGCGAGCGTGACGATCGCCGCGGGCAACACCCGTCCCACCGTGACCGTGGACGTGCCGCCGAACGGCGCGTTCTTCGAATTCGGCGACCAGGTGCGGTTCGAGGTCACCGTCACCGATGCCGAGGACGGCACGATCGACTGCGAGCGGGTGCGGATCCAGGCGATCCTCGGCCACGACAGCCACGGCCACCCGCTCGACCAGCAGCAGGGCTGCGAGGGCGTGCTGCAGACCCAGCAGGCCGGGCACGGCGAGTACGAGGACCTGTTCTACGTCATCGAGGCCAGTTACGCCGACGACGGCGCCAACGGCGCGGGGCCGCTGACCGGGCGCGGTGAGGTCATGCTGGCGCCCAAGCGCAAGCAGGCCGAGCACTTCACGCGGACCGGCCGGGTGAGCGGCGGCACCGGCACCGACACCCCGGGCGTCGCGGTGGAGACGACCGCCGATCCGCAGGGCGGCAACGAGCACGTCGCGTCCATCCAGGACGGCGACTGGTGGTCGTTCGACCCGGCGAACCTGTCGAACCTGACCGCGATCCGGCTGCGCGCCGCCTCCGGCGGCCCCGGCGGCACCGTGCAGGTCCGGATGGGCGACCCGGAGACCGGTACGCTGATCGGCTCGGCCGAGGTGGCGCCCACCGGCGGCTGGCAGACGTTCACCGACGTCACGCTCGACCTGGCGGAGCCGCCGACGCAGAGCGGGCCGCTGTACTTCGTCGTCCGCAAGCCGGCGGACGCCGCCGACGACGCTTACCTGCTCAACGTCAACTGGGTCGACTTCGTCGGCAAGGGCGCGACGCACAACCAGCACCCGGTGGTGACCGCGACCGCCACCCCGGAGACGGGCGTCGCCCCGCTGGAGGTCGCCTTCAAGGCGACGGCCACCGACCCCGAGGGCGACCCGATCACCTACAAGTGGAGCTTCGGCGTGGACGGCGCTCCCGAGCCCACCACCGCGGAGGCGAGCCACACCTACACCGTGCCGGGCACCTACACCGCCGTGGTGACGGCGACCGACGACAAGGGCGCGTCGGCCACCGCGCAGGTGCCGGTCAGGGTGACCGCGCCGCCGACGGTGTGCTTCACCGGCCGATCCGACGACTTCCTCGGCGACCAGCTCGATCGTGACCGCTGGACGGTCGTCAGGGAGAACCAGGACCTCAAGGTCGAGGACGGCAAGCTGGTGATCCCGACCTCGACCACCGACATCTACAGCACGGGCGGGAACACGCCGAACATCGTGCTGCAACCTGCCCCGGCGGGCGCCTGGACGGCCACGGCCAAGCTGACGCTGGACGCGCGGGACGCGTACCAGCAGGCGGGCCTGGTCATCTACGGCGACGACGACAACTACGCCAAGATGGTGCTGCAGGCCCGCTCGACCTCGGGCCCCGACCACGCCAGCCGCATCTTCCAGTTCATCAGGGAGGAGAACGCCGCCCCGAACGAGGTGGCGGAGAGCAACACGGCCGCGCTCGGCGACGCCTACCCCGACACGGTGTACGTGCGGTTCGTCAGCGACGGCAGCAGCATCACCGCCCACTACTCCGCCGACGGCACCACGTTCACCGCGATGCCGCAGACCAAGTCGCTCGCCGGGATCACCAACCCGAAGATCGGCCTGATCTCGCTCGCGGGGGCGAACCACCCGGTGGTGGACGCCGCCTTCGACTGGTTCCACCTCATCCCCGACGACACGGCGACCGCGCCCGCCCCCGACGACGAGTTCGACGGCACCGCGCTCGACGCCTGCCGCTGGAGCGAGATCGTCCGCCCCGACCCCACCGCGCTGCGGGTGCGTGACGGCAAGCTGGAGCTCGACACCACGACGGGCGACATCTACGGCACCACCAACAGCGACCCGAAGAACCTCATCCTGCAACCGGCCCCCGACGGCGACTGGACGCTGGAGACCAAGCTGGACGCCTCGGCGCTCAACGAGCAGTACCAGCAGGGCGGCCTGATGGTGTACGCCGGTGACGACGACTACGTGAAGCTCGACTTCCTCACCACCAACGCCCCGGGGGCCACGGTGGCGCGGGCCATCGAGCTGCGCAGCGAGGTCGGCGGCACCGTGCAGAGCCCGCAGCCGCAGGCCAACAACCTCACCAGCGGTGAGTGGCACCTGCGGCTGGTCAAGGAGGGCAGCACCTTCACCGGCTCGTACTCCGCCGACGGCGAGACGTGGACGGAGCTGTCCGCCCCGGTGGAGAACAGCGCGGTGGCCTCCGGCGATGTGAAGGTCGGTGTCTTCACGATCGGCACCAACCAGACGGCCTCGAAGACGGTCACGTTCGACCACTTCCGCCTCACCGAGGCGGCCCAGGTCGAGCTGGTGGTCTCCGCCGCGTCCCGCTGCGTCGGCGCGACGGCGTACGTGGCGGTCACCGCCGTCAACCGCTCCGACGAATCGGCCGCGGTGACGCTGACCACGCCGTTCGGCACGAAGACCGTGGCCGGCGTGACGCCGGGCAAGCAGGCGTACCAGTCCTTCAACAGCCGGGCCGGGCAGATCGAGGCCGGCACGGTGACCGTGAAGGGCACGGCGACGATCGGCGGCCGGGAGGTCACCTCGTCGTACGACGCCGCGTACCCGGCGCTCGACTGCTCATGAGAGACGGAAGGATCACATGATCACCACCAGGATTCCGCGGCTGCTCGCCACCGCGGTGATCGGCGCCGCGCTCACCGGCGTCGCCGTGACCGGTCCCGCCGTGGCGGAGGACGACCCCGAGGACGGCATCGACGTGTCGGTGACGATCGAGCCGCGCACCACTCCCGGCTCGGTGTCCATGACCGTCGCCGACAACACGGGCGTGGCCCTGCAGGAGAACGGCTCCGACGCCGCCGCCCGGCAGTTCGTCGGCACCCTGCCGACGGTGACGGTGACCGACACCCGCGACCCCGCGCAGATCCCCGCCGGTGACTTCTGGGCGGTCGTGGGCCAGGCCGGGGAGTTCGTCTCGGCGGACGGCGCCGCGCCGCCCATCGGCCCGCAGTACCTGGGCTGGCGGCCGCAGCTGCTGAGCGACTCCCCCACCGGCGCGGTCGCGGCCGGTGAGCCCGTCTCCAGCGTCATCTCCGACGGCTCTGGAGCGCCCACGGTCGGCCTGCAGGGCCAGGAGCTGCTGGTCTCGACAGCCGACCGGCAGGTCGACCAGCCGCCAGCCGTTCCGCTCCGCGAGGCGGTGCAGGAGCATGAGCGTGCTCCCGTACTCGGTGCGGGCCCGCCCCA
>NZ_JBFAQB010000040.1:0-28260 GCF_040676995.1 Nonomuraea sp. NPDC049419
CGACCCGTTACGACAAGCTCGCCGTACGCTACGAAGCCGTCGTCATCATCGCTGCGATCAACCAGTGGCTCAGTGCCTTATGAAACACGACCTAGTCCGGCTGCTCTGGCTGCTGTTGACCGTGGCCATGATCGGCGCCTGTTCGGCGGCAGCCCTGCTAATGAGTGGCCCGGACTGGACGCGCTGGGCCCTGGCTGGACTGGCTTTAGCGGGAGGGGCCAGCTTGATGATCGCGTTCCTGATCGGCCCAGCGGCCCGCCGCCTGGCCGGCGAGACTACCCCACTGACCGTCGCCGAACGCCGGCAGCTGACCCCCAACGAGCGCGTAGAGGCTGTCAACGCCGCCCGTCACACCCTGATACAAGCCGCCACCGGCCTGGTGGTCATCGGCGGCGTGGTGTTCACCGCCCAGGGCCTCTGGTACACCGCCAAATCGTTGGAAACCTCTCGCGATGCCCAGCTGACCGCAGTACAGGGACAGATCACCGACCGCTACACCAAGGCTGTCGAGCAGCTCGGCTCATCCACGGAGGGTGTGCGCCTGGGGGGCATCTACGCTCTGCAGCGCCTGGCCGCTGACTCCTCCACCGACCGCGACACCATCCGCAACGTCCTGGCCGCCTACGTCCGAGACCACGACCTCTGCACCCCGCGCGACGGCGAACGTAAACTCCCCAAGCAGTGCACCGCCGCAAGCCTGGACGCCCTCGATGAGATACCACTCGCCAGACCCGATGCCGACGTGCTCGCGGCTCTGACCATCGCTCCCACCTTGGCTCCGCGCACCGTCGAGCAAGTCACTGTCTCCACCGCCATCGGTCGTGCCGTTCAGGCCCGCACCATGGAGGGTCGCGCCGACTTCTCCCATGCGCGCTTTCCTCGTGCAGACTTGGGCGCCGCCTATCTGCAAAACGCATACTTGAAGGAAGCGGATCTTCGCCTCACGAACCTGGGCGAGGCGAACTTGCGCAGCGCATACCTGCGTCGCGCAAACCTGATCGGTGCGGACCTGCGTTTCGCAGACCTGACCGGCGCCTACCTGGCTGGCGCGAATCTGCGCAATGCGAGACTGCTCCGGACGCATCTGGTCGACGTGGACTTGACCGGCGCGAACCTGAGCGGCACGGACCTGACCGCTACGTACCTGAGCGGCGCGACCCTGTACGTAGCCGATCTAAGCGAAGTAGTCCTGAACGGCCAAGATCTGCGCGGCGCAGATCTGCGCTCCGCGGTGCTGATCAACTCGAACCTGGGCGGTACGAACCTGAGCAACGCGAACCTGAGCGGTGCGGACCTGCACGGCACCACCCTGTGGAGTGCGAACCTGAGCAGCGCGAACCTGCGTGACACCGACCTGCAAGGCGCGAGCCTGTGGCGGGCAAACCTGCGGGGCGCAGACTTGCGAGGCGCAAACCTGGAGAAGGTGCAGGGGATGACCGAACAGGAGATTCGGGCTGTGGCCATTGTCGATGCCGGAACACGGTTTTAAGCGCGCTTAGGGAGTGTCTGACCGATGATCTACGTGCAGGGTTGAATGTCGGTCGTGGTGCGACGTGGTGAGCTGACCGACAAGGAGCGGGAACAGCGTGTCGAAGGGGTGAACGACTCGACGCGTGCGTTCGACGGCACGCGCAGGTCGCCGGGGGCGATCTCGCGGCCGCCGAGCCCGGCCACGACAAGCACGTCCTCGCCGGCCAGCGCGTCGAGCGTCGGTTGGACGAGATCGGTCAGGTCGTGGTTGGCCACCGTGCCCTGGGTGAGCGCGACGACCCTCCGCTGCGGCCACGTCCCGTAGAAGGCGCTGTCGTGGACGACGGCCGCGTCCGGCTGCTGCGTCAACACTTCTTGCAGCACGGTGTTCTGTGCCGGCGCCATGTCGGTGAACCAGCCGAACGTGGTCTCCAAAAAGGCCGGGCCGGCGCCAGCTCGTGCAGCCACGGCTGCAGCTCACCGAGGCGGCGGTCGTCGAAGTCGGCCGGTCCGGCCAGCGGGATGAACGCGGCCCCCGTCGCTTCGGCCTGGGGCGCGAACCGGCTGCCGCTGACGACCGTGACGCGCCGTCCCGCGCCGACGAGGTGGCGGGCGAGGTTCAGGACCGGCCGGATGCGACCGGTGAGCGGGGTCGCGGCGAGCACGATGGGTGCGGCTGCCATGGGAGGGCTTCCTCGGGACAGACGGAGGGTCGGCCCACAGGGTCGGCCGACCCGGTGAACCCGATCCTGGGCACCCGCTCGCGGGAGACAACCAGACACCGCCCGGACAGCGCCGGTACGGGTGGACGGCCGGGCTCAGTCCCGCCCGGAGGCGGTGTCGGCACGCCGGACAAGCTCCCGGAACCGCTCGCCGAGCTCAGCGGTGTCCAACGGGGGTGCGTCCGACCCGGCCACGCCCTCCCACCACTGCGCCGACGCCACGTCACCGAGGTCGGCCGCAACGGCCGCGGCCACGCCCGCCAGGTGTGCTCGCGGCCGGTGCCCGTCCCGCTGGGCGGCCAGCTCGCCGGCGACGGCGAGCATCACGGCCGCGTCATCCAAGCGTCCCTCGCCGCGGGCGGCCTGCGCGCACTCCGCGAGGACCGCGGGCACCGAGAATCCGCTGCCCAGCTCCTGCGCCGTGGCAGCGGCCGCCCGCCAGTGCCGCGCCGCCGCGGCCCGGTCACCGCGCAGCAGCGCGCCGTCCCCGCAGCCGATGGGCACGTGCACGGCCGCCCACACGTCGCGTTCAACGTCGAGACGCTCCTTCATGTGGGCCTCTGCCCTGGCCAGCAGAGCCCCCGAACCATCGAAGTCCTTCAGGCGCAGCGCCGCCGCCGACGCGAAGATCGCCGCCTCCGCGGCCAGCGAGGCGTCGTCGATCCGCTCGGCCAGCCGCATCGCCCGCTCCGCGGTGGCGAACAGGTCCGCGGCGACGCGGTTGAACCCGGCGCGCGCCACCAACCACCGGGCCCGGCCCCGCTCGCTCAGGTCGTCCTCGTGCAGGCGGTCGGTCCAGGCGATGCCTTCGTGGGTGTGCCCGGTCATCCACAGCGGCAGCCACACCGACCACAGCAGCTCGGCGGCGTCGTCGTGCCGGCGGTCGTCGACGAGCTGGTCGAAGCCGAGCCGCAGCACGTGGCGATCGACCTCGACCTGCTCGACCGCCGTCATGTCGCCACGGCCCCGGATCCGCGCACCGTGTTCGCGCGCCGCCCGCAGGGCCCATCGGGCCACGCCCCGACGGGCCTGTTCCCGGTCGGTCGGTTCGAGCGTCTCGAGCGCGTACCGGCGGATCGGTTCCAGCAGCCGGAACCGAGCGACCAGTCCCGCCTCGTCGCCGCGGGTGACCAGTGAGTGCTCGATCAGCTCGGTAAGCGCACCCACCGCGTCCGGCGCGTCCAGCGCGGCGATCGCGTCAACGGTGTCGAGGGAGAAGCTGCCCGGGACCAGAGCGAGCCGAGGGAGCAGTCGCCGGGCCGCGGGGCCGAGCATCCGGCAGCTCCACTCGATGGTGGCCGCCATGGTGCGTTGCCGCGCCGGCAGGTCCAGCGGGCCGCCCACGGGCAGATCCGTCAGCTGATCAACCCGCTGAAGCAGTGCCCGTGGCCCGAGTCGGGCGGCCGCGGCGGCCAGGAGCTCGATGGCCAGTGGCAGCCCGTCGGCCCGCCGGCACAGCTGCGCGACGGCACCGTCGTCCCCGCTCGCGGCGGGCGGTGGCGCGCCGGCGGCGGCCAGCCGCTCGCCGAAGAGCCGCATGGCCGCCGCCGGGCCGAGCGGGGCGATGCGCACCTCACGTTCCCGGCGCACCCGCAGCGGGACGCGGCTGGTGGCCAGGACCACCAGGTCGGGGGCTGCCGCCAGCAACTCGACCAGCTGCGGGCCGCAGGCCGTCACGCGCTCGAGGTTGTCGAGCACGAGCAGGGCCGACGTCCCGGCGAGGTGCGCGGCGAGGCCGGTCACCGTGTCGGCGTGGAATCCCGCGGCGCGGGCCACGACGGCGACTACGTCGTCGGGGTCGGTGACGTCGGTCAGGTCGGCGAAGTACACGCCGCCCGGGTGATCGGCGGCCACCGCATCCGCAGCCACCAGCGCGACGGTGGTCTTGCCCACCCCACCCGGGCCGGTGAGCGTCACCAGCCGGCCCGGCGTGGCGCGCAGGGCGGCGACGATCTCGGCGACCTCGTCGTCCCGCCCGACCACGGGGACGGCCGGAGGCGACGGCGGGCGGGTCGTCAACGTGCGGGCCGGCATTTCGAGGGCCCCGTCCCCGGCCCGGCCCAGGGTGGACAGCAGCGCCATGCGGTCGGCGTCGCGGAGTTGCAGCGCCGAGGCCAGCCTCCGCACGGTGTGCGGCTGGGGCTGGGTCCGCCGCCCGCGTTCCAACGCGCTGACCGCGTCGACGGACAGCCCGGCGGCGGCGGCCAGCTCCTGCTGGGTCAGCGACCTGGCCTCCCGCAGTTCACGTAGCTTGGCCGCGAAGCTGCTCGTCTTGCGCGCCGGCCCTGACGAATCGTTCACGAGCTTGATTATGACCGCCACGGTCGGAGCGGCGTCCGGGCGGTGTCCGGGCGGTGTCCGGTTGTCGGGCAACACCCCCGATGTTCATGCTCGACAGTGACAGCACGAACCAGAGAGCTAGCTAGGAGATCGACGCATGCTCCCCCAGGCCCTCCACGCACTGCGCGAGGCGATCAACTCCCACGACCCGGAGCGGATAGCCGCTTGCTTCACCGACGACTACGTGGCTGAACGACCGCTGCGACCGGCCGAGGGATTCATCGGTTCCGACCATGTCACCGCGAACTGGACGAAGATCTTGGCCGGCCTCCCCGACCTGCAGGCGGAGATTCTGCGCCACGCCCAAAATGACGACGAACTGTGGTCGGAGTGGGAGTACCGGGGGACTGCGCCAACCGGGGCGACGGTCGTGCTGCGCGGCCCGGTGGTGCTCACCACCCGTGACGGGCGGATCGCATGGGCCCGGTTCTACCCCGACCGGGTCGTCATGGACGACCCAACCCACATCACCGTCTCCCGGGTGCTGGACGCCCCGGCCGAACGGATCTTTGCGGTGCTCCGCGACCCTCGCCTCCACCCCGAACTCGACGCCACCGGCTCCCTGCGGCACGCCGAAACCGCACACCTGGTCGACGCCATCGGCGACACCTTCATCGTGACCATTCACAACGAGAGGGGCGACGACCGGATCGAGAACCACATCGTGGCGTTCACGGAGAACCGACTCATCGCCTGGGACCTCGCCCGTCCAGGGCAGCGCCCCGAGGGCCACCGATTCACCTGGAGCCTCACCCCGACCTCCGACGGCCGCACCGAGGTAACCCAGACGTACGACTGGGCTGCGGTCACCCACCCGGCAGCACTGTCTCACCTGCCGCTCGTGTCCGCCGATGAGCTCGAAGGGTCGTTGACTCGTCTGGCCGCGGCGGTGGCGTAGGGCGGCCAAGAGACTCGGGCACACACCATCAGACCTATTCACACAAGAGGAGAAACAACAACGATCGACGGATTCACCGGCGCCTTCGCGGAGGTCAACGGCACGCGGCTGCACTACTTCTCCGGGGGCCAGGGCGATCCCAGGCCCTGTCTCACATTCGGTGGTGACGGAGCGCGCCGTTGTCCGAGGAGGATGCGGTGGCGCAAGCGCGGTTGGTGGTGATGGCGGCCTTGCCGCCCTCGGGGGGTTTGGGCTGTTCGCACAGGGGCGCGCAGGTGAGCAGGCCGGCACCGGGGAAGGTGGTGCCGGAGGATTCGTAGGCGTGGTCGATCGACGCGACGACGTACCCGCGGCTGGCCAGGTCCTCGGCGAGGGCGGTGAGGCCGGCCCGGGGCAGGCCGAGGCCTGGCGAGAGGACTACCAGGGGATGGCGGCCCGGCTCCGGGCGGGCGCCGGTGCGGGCGTAGGTGCGGGTGCCGCTGATGGCCTCCGCTGTCAGGCCGGTGCCGGGCGCCTTGCGCTGGATCAGGGACGCGGCCTCTTCCTTGGTCATGTACGGGGCGGGGTCGCCGGTGGCGGAGCGGGCGGGGTAGTGCAGGGAGAGCATGAGCCGGCGCGGGCCGGATGCGGGGACCCAGGGGTCCTTGCGGCTGGTGTCGACCAGGGACAGGATGTCGCGGCCGACCGGGTCGGCCCCGGTGGGACGGGGCAGTTGCAGGTGGAGATCGGTGGTGGCCGCCGTGCTCGTGGTGGCGCAGGCCATGGGGGCGCAGGCCGTGGTCAGGGCGAGGCAGGCCGCCGCAGCGACGGCAGGCAGGCGCGGGGTCTTCATCGGCTTCCTTCCAGCAGGTGGTCAGACGTCGCGGCGGCGCACGACGAGCAGGGTAAGGACGGCGGCGGCCAGCGGCCAGAGCGCGAAGACGGCCCAGGAGCCGGCCACGGTGGGCAGGGCGGGGCCGTCGCGGAGCTGGGGCAGGCCCAGGCAGGTACGCCAGACGTAGAAGGGGATCAAGGCGTACAGGTTGTTGAGCGCTCAGGCCGCTGAACGCCTCCGACAGGGAGTTGGACCTGGCCCTCTCCATCGGGGTGAAGCCGGGCCAGGCGTTGTGGGCATCTAGGCTGCTCTGCACGGCGAACGCGATGATGGCCAGGACGCCGAGCCCGAACAGCCAGTGGGTGGAGCGCAGCGACCGGAGTTTGATCCATGCAGCGGCGATGAGATCGCCGAAGCGGGCTGAGGTCATCGCGGGTCACCGCCTCCCACGGCGCTGTGGTGCCCGTCCCGCTGTGCGGCCCGATGTTCTGCCCGGTGCTCGGCGTAGCCGGCGGTGAGCTCCATGAAGGCCTGCTCCAGCGAGGCGAGGTCGCCGCCGTCGAGGGTGCCGCTGGGCACGGCGCCGCGGGCGCGGGGGGTGCCGGCACTGGCGAAGCGGAGCGGGCGGTTGCCGTTCAGCGGGGCTTATCAGCAGATGCTGGAGTCGTTCGCGGGTCCGGCAGATCCGCTCGTCGATCTTCGCTCTGCAGACTCCCCGTGAGGAGGCCGCTCCGAGCCTGCGTACGCAGATCGTCGATCTGGTGAAGGGGGCGGGCGCGCACCTGGGGTTCATGCCGGGCCTGCGGATGGAAGGCCAAGTCGACACCGTGGTGCCCGAGTCTGTCGCCGAGCACCTGCTGGCCGTGCCGCGCGAGGCTTTGTCGAATCGTCTCCGACCACCCACTGCGCGGTTTCCGGCACGTGCCCGAGGCGAGGCTGCCCCTGGGTGCCCGTCATGGCAGCCTGCTGCCCATCACCGCTGAGGAGAAGCAAGACCTGATGCAGAGGTACGGCTCATGAACGACGACCTGCAGCTAGCCCCGTTCTCCGCACGTGAGGTGGTTGGAAGATCGCCGGGTTGCTGTGGTGATCGTTGCGAGCCATGGCGGGGGAGAGGAGGTCGCGGTGGCGAGCGCCACCCGTACGCCGCCGGCGTGCAGGCGGTCGAGCACCGCGTCGAGCCAGCCGAAGGCGAACTCGCCGTCGCGAGGCTCCAGCTGCGCCCATGAGGAGATGGCCACGCTGACGAGGCGCACTCCCGCCTGGCGCATCAGCTCACGTCGTCGATCTGGATGTCGAGCGGCCACCGCTCGGGGTTGTATCGCCTCCGTAGGCGAGTCCGAGGAAGTCGAGGGGCCAGGTCCGGTCGCTCATCGGTGTGGTGTCTCCCAACGTGGGTCGTCCTCCACGCCGTACGGGCGGCGGGCCGCCGGAGCTACGTGCCCGTGCCGCGGAGGGGGCGGACGGAGTCGCGGACGATGATGTGGGTGCCGAGCAGCACGTGTTCGGCCATGGGCGTCCTGTCGCGGGCGTGTTCGAGGGCCAGGCGGACGGCGGTGCGGCCCAGCTCCTCGTGCGGCACGTGGACGGTGGTGAGGTCGATGTCGGCGGCCGGCGGCAGGTCGTCGAAGCCGACCAGGGAGACGTCGTCGGGGACGCGCAGACCCTCCTCCCGCAACGCCTGGCGGGCACCGGCCGCGATGAGGTCGTTGCCGGCGAAGACGGCCGTGAAGTCGCGCGGCCCGGCGCCGAGCCGTTCGCGGACCATGCGGTACCCGTCGCTGCGCTCCATCGTGCCCTCGACCTCCAGACCGGGGTCGTGCGGCACGCGGTAGTCGGCGAGGGCGTTGCGGTAGCCGGCGACGCGGCTCTCGGGCGTGGTGTAGCCGTCGCGCCGGCCGAGGAACAGGATGCGCCGGTGGCCGGCCGACAGCAGGTGGCTGGTGATGGCGTAGGCGCCGCCCGTGTTGTCGTACTCGACGACGAGGGCGGGCACGTCGGGGCCGAGTGCCGGGCGGCCGCACAGGACCAGCCGCGACCCCGCGAGCGCCAGCGCCCGGGCGTATTCGCCCATCCGCTCGCGGTAGGCGTCGTCGTTTACGACGTTGCCGACCAGGATCACGCACTCGGCGTGCTCCTGGCGCATCAGCTGCACGGTGGCCAGCTCGCGTTCGGGATCGCCCCCGGTGGTGCCGACGATGCAGAGCTTGCCCTCGACCGCGGCCTGGGCGTGCACCCCCTGGGCGACGTGTGCGTAGTGGGGGGAGACGACGGAGTTGACGATGATGGCGACGCTGTTGCTGCTCTGGCCGGCCAGTCCCCGGGCGTGGGCGTTGGCCACGTAGTCGAGTTCACGGACCGCCCGCAGTACCTTACTGCGGGTGGCGGGCGCGCTGGGATAGGTGCCGGACAGGATGCGCGAGACCGTGGCGACGGACACGCCCGCATGTGCGGCCACGTCGCGGATCGTCGCGGATCGCCGGCCCTTGTCGTCGGATGCCGTGCGCCGCGCCATGCCACCTCCACCTGGCACCAACCAGCATAGTAAACCGCTTACACCTGATGTTTCCTCGTTGCTCCGGTGGTGTCAAATCGCTCCGTGTGGCGTCGGAGCAGGGAGAGACGTCCATCATGGCGCTGCGTTGCGGTTTTGCATGAGAACCGTATCCCTGCGAGGAGAAGATCTCTTGACAGCATCAGCTGGTCGTGCTGCTATCAAGCGGCAGTAAACGGTTAAACAACTGGCCGTTTCATCGGTGTGACGCGTACCGAGTGGAGCCCCCCATGGCGATGATGTCCCGACGGAACTTGCTCTTGAGCGCGGCGGCGATCGGCGCCACCGGACAGCTCGGCCTGCCCACCGAACCGGCCAGGGCCGTGGCCGAGGCGTTCGAACAGCCGGCGACGGCCAGCGGCTTGCTGGAGGACGGCGTCAAGCTCCGCTGGCTGGAAGGTGGTGCTCCCCGTGAGCTGGCCGCCGGCGCCACCTGGGGAGTGCCGTGGCCGAAGGGGACCGTGCCGAGGGACCAGACCTTCGCGCTGGGCACCGCCGCCGGGCAGCAAGTCCCTGTCCAGACCTGGGCCACGGCGTACTGGCCGGACGGGTCGTTGAAGTGGACCGCGCACGCCATCGGCGCCGACGTCGCGCCGGCCGAGGAGTATGTGCTCACCGCGGGCCGGGCCGCCACGCCCACTGCGGCCGTGACCGTCAAGGACGGCCGTGACCAGGTCGAGGTGAACACCGGCGCGATCCGCTGCCTGATCCCGAAGAAGGGGGACCGAATGGTCCGCTCGATCCTTCGCGGCGACCGCGAGATCGCGCGCGACGGCAGGCTGGTCTGCCTGCGGCAGGACGGCCCCGGCGACGACGAGGGCGGTTCCGTCAAGCAGGAGAGGTTCGACGGGCGCACCGAGAAGGTGACGGTCGAACAGTCCGGTCCGGTCCGCGCGGTGGTCAGGATCGAGGGCGGGCACCGGCGCGGCGGCCGGTCGTGGCTGCCGTTCACGGTGCGCCTGTACTTCTACGCGGGCAGCGACGGCATCCGCGCGGTGCACAGCTTCGTGTTCGACGGCAACGAGAAGAAGGACTTCATCAGCGGCCTCGGCATCCGGTTCGACGTGCCGATGCGCGGCGAACTGTACGACCGGCACGTGCGCTTCGCCGGGCAGGGCGACGGTGTCCTGTCGGAGGCGGTGCGCGGCCTCACGGGGCTGCGCCGCGACCCGGGCGCGGCGGTCCGCCGCGCGCAGGTCGCCGGGCAGGCCGCCCCGCAGGTGGAGACCTGGGACACCCGGGTCAGCTCGCGGCTGAACCTGATCCCCGCCTTCGGCGACTACTCGCTGCGCCAGTTGTCGGCGGACGGTTTCCAGATCCGCAAGCGGACCAAGCCCGGCCACGGTTGGATCTCGGTGGACGCGGGCGGCCGCGCGGGCGGCCTCGGATACGTGGGCAGCCCGGAGGGCGGGTTCGCCTTCGGCATGCGCAACTTCTGGCAGCTGCACCCGACGCAGCTCGACATCCGGGGCGCGGCGGGCGAGAGCGCCGAGGTCACCCTGTGGCTGTGGTCGCCCGAGGCCGAGGCGATGGACCTGCGCTTCTACCACGACGGCATGGGCCAGGACACCTACCCCGAGCAGCTCGAAGGACTGGAGATCACCTACGAGGACTACGAGCCGGGTTTCGGCACGCCGTACGGGATCGCGCGCACGACGGAGCTGATGTTCTGGGCGCTGGAGGCGACCCCGGCGGCCGCGAAGGTCGCGGAGCTCGCCGACGCTGTGCGGACACCTCCGCTGGTCGTCGCGGCTCCCGCGCACCTGCACGCGGCCGGCGTGTTCGGCGACTGGTCGCCGGTGGACCGTTCGACGCCGGCCCGGGCAGAGATCGAGGACCGGCTGGACTTCCTGTTCACCTACCACAGCGGCCAGGTCGAGCAGCGGTCCTGGTACGGCTTCTGGGACTACGGCGACATCATGCACTCCTATGACGGCGACCGGCACGTGTGGCGCTACGACGTCGGCGGCTACGCCTGGGACAACTCCGAGCTGTCCACTGACCTGTGGTTGTGGTACCACTACCTGCGCACCGGCAGGGCCGAGGCGTTCCGCTTCGCCGAGGCGATGACCCGGCACACCGGCGAGGTCGACGTCTACCACCTGGGCAAATGGCGAGACCTCGGCACCCGGCACGGCGTGCAGCACTGGGCCGACAGCGCAAAGCAGGCCCGCATCAGCAACGCCGGGTACCGCCGGTTCCTCTACTTCCTGACCGCCGACGAACGGGTCGGCGACCTGCTGCGCGACCTGGTCGACGTGGATCGGACGTTCCTCGTCCTGGACCCGGTCCGCAAGATCCGCACCGAGCCGTACGAGCCGGACCCCCACGCCCTGGGCGTCGGCACCGGCACCGACTGGAGCGGCCTGGCGCTGGCCTGGCTGACCGAGTGGGAGCGCGGCGGCGCGCCGATCGCCCGCGAGAAGCTGCTCAACGGCATGCGCAGCATCGCTGCGATGCCGAACGGGTTCGTGCGGGGCAGCGGCCTGTACGACCTCGACGACGGCACCTTCAAGCCCACCGAGCCGGCCGTCAGCGTCGGATCGCTCGGCGCCGTGTTCGGGCTGGTCGAGCTGTGCAGCGAGGTGATCTCGCTGACCGGCGACGAGGCGTTCACCAAGGCGTGGCTGCAGTACTGCCGCCTCTACAACGGCACCGCGGCCGAGCAGGAGGCGGAGACCGGCCAGTCGTTCGGCAGCCAGAACCTGCGCCAGGCGCACTCCCGGCTCACCGCCTACGCCGCCGCCAAGCTGAACGACCCCGCCCTGGCCGCACGGGCCTGGAAGGAGTTCGACACCGGCCACGCCGGATACCCGAAGACTCTCAGGTTCACCTCGACGAAGGTCGAGGGTCCCGCCGTGCTCAAGCCCGTCGACGAGACTACGTTCGCCTCGGCCAACGCCTCCGCCCAGTACGGCCTGGCCGCCATCCAGTGCCTCGCTCTCGTCGGCGACGCGTTGCCCGCGTAAACCCCCGAGACAAGGAGCCCTCGATGAGACTCACACCCTTACGACGGACCGCCGTCCTCGCGGCGGCGGTCCTCGTGGCGGGCACGGCGACGATCGCCGTGCCCACCTCCGCCTCGACGGCCGCCGTCGGCCGGCCGATGGAGAACCTCGGCCGTGGCGTCGTGGCCGTGCGCACCGGCGCGACCGGCGTCCTGGTCACCTGGCGGCTGCTGGGCCTGGACCCGGACGGCATCGGCTTCGACGTCTATCGCTCCCCCGCCGGCGGCGCGGCCGTCAAACTCAACACCGCCCCGCTGACTGGCGGCACCAACTTCGTGGACTCCACGGCCGACCTCACCCGGAGCAACAGCTACTACGTCAGGCCGGTGATCAACGGAGCCGTGCAGCCGGCGAGCGAATCCTTCACGCTCACCGCCGATCACGCCGTCGAGCCCGTGGTCCGCATCCCGCTGCGCGCGGGCGGCCCGGTGAAGTTCACCTGGGTCGGCGACCTCGACGGCGACGGCGCCTACGACTACGTCATCGACCGGCAGACCTCCCCGCAGATGATCGAGGCCTACCGGAGCGACGGGCGGTTCCTCTGGTCGGTGAACATGGGGCCGAACAGCACCGACCAGGACAACATCGAGAGCGGCTCGGCCACCATCGACGTCGGCCACTGGGACGGGGTCACCGTCGGCGATCTCGACGGCGACGGCCGGGCCGAGGTCGCGCTCAAGGTCGCCAACGGCGTCACCTTCGGCAACGGAGCCAGGCACACCGAGTCCGACAACACGCGCCAGTCCATCGCCATCCTCGACGGCCGCACCGGGGCACCCCGCGCCACGGCGCCGGTGCCCACGGACTACCTGGCCGACGGCCCGATGGGCGCCCGCTTCGGCATCGGCTCCCTCGACGGGACCGGCAACAGCCTGGTCGCGTACATGAAGAACCGCGTCGGCAACGGCGGCTTCAACCTCATGATGACCGCCTGGAAGTTCGACGGCCGGACGCTCACCCGACAGTGGAAGTGGCTGCGCGGCAACGGAACCATGGCCGATGGCCACAACACGCGCATCGTGGACGTCAATGGCGATGGCAAGGACGAGATCGCCGAGATCGGGTTCGTGCTCAACGGCGACGGCACCCTGCGCTACTCCCTGGCCGGCGCGGGTATCGTCCACGGGGACCGGTTCCACATCGCCAAGATGGATCCCGGCCGCCCCGGCCTGCAGGGCTACGGCGTGCAGCAGGACAACCCCAGCGGCCTGCGCGAGTACTACTACGACGCCCGCACCGGCGCCATGATCTGGCAGCACGTCGAGGGCGGCGTCGGCGACGTGGGCCGCGGTATGGCCGGCGACATCGACCCGCGCTTCCCCGGCATGGAGGTCTGGTCCTTCTCCGGCCTCTACAACGCGCGGAGCAACCAGCTCACCGAGCCGAACACCGAGCTGCGGCCCTGGCCGCAGCTCGGGCTGTGGTGGGACGGCGACCTGACCATGGAACTGCTCAACGACGGCAAGTTCGAGAAATGGGACCCGGCCAGCCCGAAGCCGACCAACAGCCTGCCGCGGCTCCTCACCGCCTCGCAGTACGGCGCGGTCACCGCCGCCCAGGGCGGACCGACCCTCATCGGCGACATCCTCGGCGACTGGCGGGAGGAGGCCGTCTACACCAATGCGAGCTACAACGAACTGATTATCTTCACCACGAACCAGCCCACGAACACCCGGCTGTACACCCTGGCGCACAACCCCGCCTACCGCAACGGCATGACCCTCAAGGGATACATGCAATCGCACCACGTCGACTACTTCCTCGGCGCCGGGATGACCAGGCCACCCCGGCCGAACATCACCTACACCGGCGGCTGAACCGCCGACGACACTTCTAGGATCCCGCCATGTCACTGCGCCTCCCACCCCCCGACGAACGCCTGTCCCCCCACACCGGCTGGACCCGAGGGCACTGGGAGGCCATGGCAGACCATCTGCTCGACTCCGCGGTGCCGTACGCCACAGAGAGCTTCGCTCAGTTCCGCCTGCCCGGCAGGCCCAGCCGGGCCGGGACGGTCAGCGACGGCCTGGAGGGGTTCGCCCGCACCTTCCTGCTCGCGGCCTTCCGCATCGCCGGCGCGAGCGGCGCCGTGCCGCCCGCACTGCTCGAGCGCTACGCGAGCGGCCTGGCCGCCGGGACCGAACCCGGCCACCGGTACGCCTGGCCGGAGCTGGCCGACATGTCACAGCAACTCGTCGAGGCCGCCTCGATCGCGATCGCGCTGCACGAGACCCGGCCCTGGCTGTTCGACCGCCTCCCGCCCGTCCAGCAGGAGCAGGTGGTGGCGTGGCTGGCAGGGGCCGTCGGGCGACGCACCCCGGACAGCAACTGGGTCCTCTTTCGGGTGGTCGCCGAGCAGTTCCTGGCTGAGGTGGGCGGACCGTACGAGCCAGCCGAGATCACCGACGGCCTGGAGCGGATCGAGGAGTGGTACGCCGGCGACGGCTGGTACTCCGACGGCCGGGGCAAGAATTTCGACTACTACTGCGGCTGGGCGATGCACCTCTACCCGTCGCTGTGGGCCAGGATGGCCGGCGACACCGCCCGCGGGGCGGTCTACGCGACCCGGCTCGGCCGCTTCCTGGAGCAGTACCAGCACTTCTTCGCCGCCGATGGCGCCCCGGTGCACCAGGGGCGCTCGCTGACCTACCGGTTCGCGACGGTCGCGCCGCTCTGGGCGGGCGCGCTGACCGGCGCCTCACCTCTGCCGCCCGGCCGCACCCGGCGCATCGCGAGCGGTGTCCTGCGGCACTTCGCCGAGCGGGGAGCGCCGGACGGACGCGGCCTGCTCACCATGGGCTGGTACGACCCCTTTCCGCCCATGGTGCAGAACTACTCGGGGCCCGCGTCGCCGTACTGGGCCAGCAAGGGGTTCCTTGGCCTGCTGCTGCCCCCGGAGCATCCAGTGTGGACAGAGGCGGAGGAGGTGGCCCCCGTCGAGCTCGCCGACCAGACGGTTGCCATGCCCGCGCCCGGCTGGCTGCTGCACGCCACCCGGGACGACGGCATCGTACGGCTGGTCAACCACGGCAGCGACCACGACCGCGGCTACGACCCCGCCAGGCCACCCGACCCGCACTACCTCAAGCTCGCCTACACCAGCCACACCGGGCCCGACGTGGGGGAGAAGGCTGGCGGTGTGGACAACCACCTGTCGGTCGTCGCGCCGGACGGGACCGGCTCCCTGAGGAGGCTCATCGAGCCGCTGGCCGTGTCGGACCGGTTCGCCGCCTCCGCCTACCGCGACGGCCCCGTCCGCGTGGTGACGGCCTCGGTGCTCGACGGCGCGTCAGAGATCAGGATCCACCGGGTGACCGCCCCCGCCGGGCACCGAGTGCGGGACGGCGGTCACGCCCTGGCCGCGACGGCCCCGCTCGACCTGCGCGACGGTGACGGCGTGGCGTCCGCCCGCCGCCCGGATGGGCTGCGCACCGCCGTACACGCCCTGCACGGCTACACGGGCACGGGTGTGGCCACGGCGCAGGGCGCCAACGCCTTCGGCGTGCACTCGGCCACGCCGTACGCCGTCGCGGACGCCCACCCTGGCGGCACCGCCCTCTACGTCAGCCTCGTACGGCTCGCCGCGACGCCCGACGACCCGCCCGCGCCCACCGTGGACGTCGAGGGCGAGCGGGTCGTCCTGACGCTCCCCGGCGGCGAGACGGTGACGGTGCACCTGGGTGACGTGCCCACCTGCGAACGCCGAACCGCCGAAGATGCCTCACCGGCGTGCTTCGAGCGGCGCCCAGGGGGCGCCGGTGCCGTCCATCCGTGACCAGAGGGCCGGGTCGTGGGCGGGGGCGTCCGGCGGGCGAGCAGGTCGTCGTGGCCAGGCGCGGGATCTGGTGGATGCCGTGGCCCATGGTGGGGCCGCCGCCTTCCATCGCCCGGTTGCCGCGCCAGGGCACCTCCTGCAGCACCTCTCACTCCTCGGTTACCTGAAATGCGCATGTAAACCGTTTGCGTGCGCCGGGTTCGCCTGCTCACGACGCTCTTGACGAGCTGAGTGGCTCATGTTGAGATCCATCATAGTAAACGGTTCAACTTCCGATCAGGTCCTCGCGGACACCTCGACCGGCTGCGGGCGACGATTGGCGTCACTCGCCCGGCCGCTCCCGAGGCCATCCGGATCGCCAAGCGTGGTGGCCCCCCTTCACGATCGTGGCCCCGTACCCGAGCCGACGGTTCGGCAGCGGTGCCCTGATTCCCTTTCGGCAACGGAGGAGATCGATGACGACACGACATCGGCGGGGCAGACCCCGCCGCCTGACGACACTGATCGCGCTGACCGGTCTGGCGCTCGGCGCCGTGACCGCACCGGCGGCGTCGGACGCGGTGCCTGGCCCGGCACCGCATGGGGACGCGGCCGGCAAGGCCGGTGCGCGGGTCATGGAGCGGCTCGACCGCGGGGTGGTCGCCGTGCGGTCGGGTGAGAAGGAGGTGCTGGTCAGCTGGCGCCTGCTCGGGCTCGATCCCGAGGGCATCGGGTTCGACGTCGAGCGGTCCACCGACGGAGGGCCGTACCGCAAGCTCAACCGCAAGCCTCTCACCGGTGGCACCAACTACGTCGACGCCACCGCCGACCTGGGCAAGTTGAACCGCTATCGCATACGGCCGGTCATCGACCGCCGGCCGCAGCCGCCGAGCAAGCCGTTCGCCCTGTCCGCGGGCCATGCGGTCGAGCCGGTAGTGCGGGTCCCGCTACGCGCGGGCGGACCGGTCAAGTTCGTCTGGGTGGGCGACCTCGACGGTGATGGCGCCTACGACTACGTGCTGGACCGCCAGACCGCTCCGCAGAAGATCGAGGCCTACCGCAGCGACGGCACGTTCCTATGGGAGATGGACCTCGGTCCCAACAGCATGGAGCAGGACAACATCGAGGGCGGCTCTTCCACCGTCGATGTCGGTCACAACGACGGCGTCACCGTCTACGACCTCGACAGCGACGGCCAGGCCGAGGTGGCGATCCGGATCGCGAACGGCGTCACATTCGGCGACGGCAGGACTTTCACCGCGGGCGCGGACGACACGGCCCAGTTCATGGCCATCGTGGACGGCCGGACAGGGCGGCTGCGGGCCAGCGCCCCCGTTCCCGGCGACTACACCGCCGACGGGCCGATGTACGCCCGCTTCGGCGTGGGCTACCTGGACGGCAAGACGCCCAGCCTGGTCGCCTACATGAAGAACCGGATCGGCAACGGCGACTTCAACCTGATGGAGAGCGCCTGGAGGTTCGACGGCCGCTCGCTCCGCCTGCAGTGGAAGTTCCTGCGTGGCGACCAAAACCTGCCGGACGGGCACAACACTCGCATCGTCGACGTGGACGGCGACGGCAGGGACGAGGTCGGCGAGATCGGGTTCGTGCTCAACGGCGATGGCACTCTTCGCTACAGCCTCGCCCCGCAGGGAGTGCGCCACGGCGACCGGTGGTTCATCGCGGACATCGACCCCGGTCGGCCCGGACTGGAGGGGTACGGCATTCAGCAGGACCACCCCGACGGGCTGCTCGACTACTACTACGACGCACGCACCGGCTCCATCATCTGGAAGCACAGCAGCGCCCTCCCGGCCGACGCGGGCCGCGGCATGGTCGCCGACATCGACCCCCGCCATCCGGGCATGGAAGTGTGGTCGATCAACGGCGAGGTCAACTACGAGCAGGGCAGGCCGACGGGCCTCTATAACGCCGCGACCAACCGGCTCACCGAACCCGACACCACCAAGCAGCCGTGGCCGCACATGGGCGTGTGGTGGGACGGCGACCCGCTGCGGGAACTGTTCAACGCCGACCCTTTCCCCGACCGGCGCGACGCCCGGATCGAGAAGTGGGACCCGGCCAACCCGGCCCCGCCGCCCGCCCTGCCCCGCCTGGTGACCACCTCTGCATACGGCGCGGTCACTGCCAACGGCAACGCGGTCTACCCCCACCTGGTCGCCGACATCTTCGGCGACTGGCGCGAAGAGGTCGTGCTGACCAGCCCCGACTACGACGAACTGGTCATCTTCACGACCGACCGGCCGAGCGACATCCGGCTCTACACCCTGGCGCACAACCCCGCCTACCGCAACGGCATGACCCTCAAGGGCTACCTGCAGTCGAGCAACGTCGACTACTTCCTCGGCCACGGCATGACCACCCCGCCACGGCCGAAGATCAGGTACGCCGGTCGCTGATCCGCCGCGAGGCTTCGGTCACCGGCCGAAGCCTCGCGCCGCGGTCATGCGATGTACGGGAGCTGCTCGGGCTCGACGCGCCCGAGCAGCGGCGCGCCGTTGACGAACCGGCTCACCTCGGCGACGGCGAACTCGCCGAGCCGGCGCAGCTCGCGCCCCTGGGCCCCGGCCAGGTGCGGCGTGACCAGGACGTTGGACATGCCCAGGAGCGGATGCCCCGGCGGCAGCGGCTCGGGTTCGGTGACGTCGAGGATGGCCGAGACCCTGCCGTCAGCGCACGCCCGGGTCAGCGCCTCGGTGTCGATCAGTGACCCGCGGGCGGTGTTGATGACCATCGCCCCGTCGGGCAGCAGGTCCAGCCTGCGGCCGTCGAGCATGTGGCGGGTCTCGGGCAGCGCGGGGGCGTGCACGGTGACGAGGTCGCTGCGGCGACACAGATCGTCCATGCCGACCAGCTCGGCGCCGAGGCGCGCGGCCTCGGCACGGCTGACATAGGGGTCGTGCAGCAGGACCTCGACGTCGAACTGGCGCAGCCGGTGCAGGACATGGCGGCCGATCCGGGACGCTCCGATGACGCCGACGGTGCAGCCGTGCAGGCCGGTGCCCTCGCCGGAGAGCCAGTCCCTGGGGGAGTCCTCGCCAGCGGCCGCATACCGCCTGGCGCGGCTGAACGCCTGCTTGGCCCCCAGCACGAGCATGGCGATCGTGTAGTCGGCGACGGGGACGGCGTTGGCCTCGGCAGCGGAGGACACAACGACCCCGTGCTCGAACACGACGGGATCGACGCGGGCCTTCACCGTGCCGGCGGCGTGCACGAGCGCCCGCAGCCGGGGCGCCGCGGCCAGCACGTCGGCGTCGATGCGCGGGCAGCCCCATCCGGTGATCAGGAGGTCCGCCTTCTCCAGGGCCGCAGCGGCCGCCGGCCCGGCCAGCGAGGTGAACCTCGCCGCCGGGTCGATGTCGACCAGTTGCCGTAACCGGGTGAGCAGGTCGGCGGGGAAGACGCCGTCGAACGCCCAGGGGGCGATGGCGAAGACCGCGACCGGGCGCCGTGACACGTGAACTCCTTCGAGAGGCGTGAGGTGAAGCATGTAACCGCTTCCGCAAACCAGGCCACTCTATGTGGACACGTGCCGATCTACAACGTTGACCTTCCCCAGAAGTCCCTGGAAATAAGGATGACAGCTACCGGAAGTCTCCAAAGTTGCTGTTGACGATGGAATGTAAGCGTTTTATGTTGATGAACATTCTGTTTCGGAGTCGGCACCGCGAGAGAGGCGTAGCACGTGAGCATGACGCGGGTCCGTGGCGGCACCGGCGGAACCAGCCCGCCGATCGAGAAGACACCGATCGGGCCTGGTGACTCCTCACGCCGCCGCCATGCGCGGCGCATCCGGGCCGACCGCGTACTCCTGCTCATCGCGGTGCCAGGTCTGCTGTACTTCCTGGTCTTCCACTACGGCGCGCTGTTCGGAAACGTGCTGGCCTTCCAGGACTACATCCCGTTCCTCGGGATCTCGGGCAGCGAGTGGGTGGGCCTGACCCACTTCGAGCGCATGTTCACCGATCCGGCGTTCTGGAACGCTGTTCAGAACACGCTGGTCATCGCCGTCCTGCAGCTGGTGTTCTTCTTCCCCGCTCCGCTGGCGCTGGCCCTGCTGCTGCACAGCATCGTGGGCGACACCGTCAGGAAGTTCGTGCAGAGCGTGGTCTACCTGCCGCACTTCCTGTCGTGGGTGATCGTGCTCGCGTTGTTCCAGCAGATGCTGGGCGGGGCGGGCGTGGTCAACGGCTGGCTGTCGGACCTGGGCGCGGGCAGCGTCTCGATCATCGGCAACCCGGGCGCGTACGGGCCGTTGGTGGTGGCGCAGCTGATCTGGAAGGAGTGCGGCTGGGCCACGATCATCTTCCTGGCGGCGCTGTCACAGGTGGACGAGCAGCAGTACGAGGCCGCCGCCATCGACGGCGCGAGCTGGGGGCGGCGGCTGTGGCACGTGACCCTGCCCGCCATCCGGCCGGTCATCGTGCTGCTGCTGGTTCTGCGGCTGGGGGAGTTCCTGTCCATCGGCTTCGAGCAGTTCTTCCTGCAGCGTCAGTCCGTCGGCCCGGAGGCCGGTGAGGTGCTGGAGACGTTCGTCTACTTCACCGCCTTCGCCGGCGGCGACTTCGGCTACGCCGCCGCCGTCGGGCTGTTCAAGGGCGTGATCGGCATCGTGCTCATCTACACCGCCAACAAAGTGGCACACCGGCTGGGCGAGCAGGGGGTTTACCGAGCATGAGCACAACGAGCGCGCCGGCCTGGATGGGCCGCCCCGGCCCCGCCGTACGGGCCGCCAAGGCGGTCGCGCTGACCGTCGTGGTCCTACTGGTGATCTTCCCGCTGTGGATGGTGCTGGCCACGAGCCTCGCGAGCCCGCAGAACGTGATAGACAACGGCGGCTGGGTGATCTGGCCGCGGGAGTTCTCGTTCGGCGCGTACACCGACATCCTGCAGGGCGGCATCATCACCCGAGCCCTGCTGGTCAGCACCGGGATCACCCTGGTCGGCACGGCGCTCAGCCTGACCTGCACGATCGCCCTGGCGTACACGCTGAGCTGGCCCAAGGTGTACGGCGGCAAACCGATGCTGCTGCTGGTGCTGTTCACCTTCCTGTTCCCGCCGGGAATGGTGCCGCTGTTCCTGGTCGTGCAGAGCACCGGCCTGGTGGACAACTATGCCGCGCTGATCCTGCCCTTCCTGATCAACGTGTTCAACCTGGTCGTGATGCGCGGCTTCTTCCAGTCCATCCCGCAGGAGCTGATCGACGCCGCCCGCATGGACGGCGCCGGGGAACTGGCGATCCTGCGCAAAGTCGTGCTGCCGCTGTCGAAGGCGGTCATCGCGGTGATCGGCCTGTTCTACGCGGTCGCGTACTGGAACCGCTTTTTCGAGGCGATCATCTACTTCAACGACCAGACCAAGTGGCCGATCGGCACCGTCCTGCGACAGTACGTCACCGGCGGCGCCTCCCTCGCCGAGACCTCCGGTGAAGTGGCCAACGCCTCACCGCAGTCCGTGCAGATGGCCGTCGTCATCCTCGCGACGCTGCCCATCGTGTGCGTCTACCCGTTCCTGCAGCGCTACTTCGCCAAGGGTGTCCTCACCGGGGCCTTGAAGGCCTGACCCCCATCAAAGGAATGTCGTCATGGACAACAGCATGAACCGCCGTGGCCTGCTCAGACTGGCGGGTATGGGCGCCCTCGGCCTAGCCGCCTCACCGCTGCTCAGCGCCTGCGGCGGCGGGAGCGGCGGGGCGACCGGCGGTGACGTCTCCAACGCGGGCAAGCAGCTCGCGCCGTGGCCGGCGTACGTGCCCTTCGCCGGGCCGGAGCCGGACGCCCCCGGTGACGCCACCGGCGTGCAGCCGCTCTACCTGAAGTACCCAGAGACCCTGGCGCAGTCGGTGAACGACACCGTGGGCGACGGCTCCAAGGTGACCGCGCTGGTGGTGACGTTCGGCCCGCCGCCCGCGCCGCTTGCGCAGAACCAGTACTGGCAGGCCGTCAACAAGGCGCTCAACGTCGACCTCCAGGTGACCGTCGTGCCCGACCCCGAGTACGGCCAGAAGATGACGACCCTGATGGCCTCCGGCAGCGACCTGCCGGACATCATCATGTTCACGAACCTCGCGCTGCCGCACTCCCTCGAGTTCATCCAGGCGCAGTGCGCCGACCTGTCGGAGTTCGTGGCGGGCGACGCGGTCAAGCAGTACCCGAACCTGGCCAACATCCCCACTTACGCCTGGCAGGGCATGGGCCGGATCAACGGCAAGCTCTACGGCGTCCCGCTGGAGCGGCCGATGCCGGCCAACAGCCTGTTCGTCAACCGTACGGCCATGGACGAGGCGGGCATCCCCAAGGAGTGGACTACCGAGCAGTACCTTGAGGCGATGAAGGAGCTCAGCGGCGACCGCAAGTGGGGGCTCGGCTGGTACAAGACGCTGTTCGGCGGCACCAGCGCCGCCACCTATCACGCCGGCTCGCTCGGTGCGCCCAACAACTGGTCGGTCTCCGGCGGCCAGTTCATCTCGGCCATGGGCACGCCACAGTTCGAGCAGGCACTCGACGTGATGCGACAGCTGGTAGAGGCGAAGGCGGTGCATCCCGACAGCCTTACGGCCAGCTCCACCGACATGCAGAGCTACTTCCACAACGGCACCGTCACCTCGATCCAGGACGGTTTCGGCTCCATGTCGCTGACGACGCTCACCAAGATCAACGGCAGGTTCGAGCTCGGCATGGGCTACCCGTACGGCCCCCAGGCCACGCCGTCGCGCAGCGCCGGCCTGTTCGGTTACGTGACCTTCAAGAAGGCCCCCGCCGACCGGATCAAGCTGCTTCTGCGCATCAGCGACTACCTCAGCGCGCCCTTCGGCTCGAAGGAATACGAGCCGGCCAACTACGGAGTCGAGGGCGTGCACTTCACCAAGGACGACGGAGGCATCAAGACCCTCGACCTGTTCCAGACCGAGAACAACAACACCCTGCCCTTCCGGTACATCGGCACCGCGCCTTCGGTCCTCTACCTGCCCGGCTACCCGGACACGGCCAAGGCCGTCCACGAGTGGCAGCAGGCGAGCCTGCCCAGGAGCGTCGCCGACCCCGCCGTCGGCCTGCGCTCGGCCACCCAGGTGAGCAAGGGCGCCCAGCTGAACCAGATCCTCGGGGACGGCATCGCGGCGATCGTCTTCGGCCGCAAGCCCATGTCCGCGTGGAAGGGCATCATGACGCAGTGGCGCAACGCCGGCGGCGACCAGGTAGCCGCCGAACTGGCCAAGGAGTACGCGGCCGCGCAGTGAGCCGCTCGCCCGGCGGGCACGGAGGAGCGCCGGCCCCCTGGCTGCCGCTCCCCGAGCCCAGCCCGCTGGGATCACGACCGCCGCTCGTCTCGGACTGCGTGCCGCGGAAGGTCATGTCACGCTGGTATCCGTGAGCAAGTCCGCGCTCCCAGAGCTGCCGACGCAGCCGGCAGCAGTTCGATCCGCGACCGCTACGTCAGGGCGCTGTTCAGGCACATCGTGACCATGGCGGCGCTCCGCCGGGTCGCCGGCAGGTCGGCCGCTCTGTGCGCTTCAGGTGCAGCGCCAGGTCGGCGCGGGTGAGCTCAGCCATCGTCTCCTGCAGGCGCGGCCGGCGCGCGGCCTCGGCATGCAGCTCGATGTAGGCGAGGACTCTGGACCTGTTGGCCGTGAGGGCACGGTCGAGCAGCTCGCGCAGCAGCGCGACCAGGTGCCTGCGCCCTTGGATCCTGGCGGCTTGCATCAGCTGAAGATCGGCGACCGCCGCGTCCCACAAGAGCCGCCGCCCGCCGCCGAGTGACATCCGAGGCGCGAGTCATCCAGAGAGCGCTCCCTCAGGCTGTCACGTCCAGGGCGGATGAACAGTCAAGCCGAGGCCGTGCGGGACCTTCCGGAGCCGGGCAAACCTCAGGAGAGCCCCAGCGTGAAGCCGTGGAACGCGCGTCGCGACGTTTCTGGAAAGTTAACCCGCACCTTGACAGGCGTCCGGTGCGCGAGCACGCTCCTTGTCAGGGAGCGCTCCCTCAAATCCTGCCCCCCGTTTGACGGAGACGTTGTGAACTCACTCTTACGCCGTCTCGCGGCGTCCCTCGCCCTCGTCATCACCGTCTCGCCACTCTCGGCGCCGCCCGCCCACGCCGCCGACCCGCTGCTGTCCCAGGGCAGGCCCGTCACCGCCTCCTCCACCGAGAGCGCCGCCGCCTTCCCCGCCTCCGCCGCCGTGGACGGCGACCCCGGCACCCGCTGGTCAAGCGCGTTCTCCGACCCGCAGTGGATCCAGGTGGACCTCGGCTCGACCGCCACCCTCAGCCAGGTCGAGCTGAGCTGGGAGACCGCGTACGCCACCGCCTTCCAGGTGCAGGTGTCCACCGACGGCCTCACCTGGAGCACCCCCTACTCCACCGCCGCCGGCGCCGGCGGCAACCAGACCCTCTCCGTGTCCGGCACCGGCCGGTACGTCCGCGTCCACGGCACCCAGCGCGCCACCCCATGGGGTTACAGCCTCTGGGAGTTCAAGGTGTACGGGACCGGGGGCGGCTCGGGCGGCGAGCGGCTGCTGTCGTACGGCAAGCCCGCCGCCTCCAGCTCCCAGCACGACGGGAACTGCTGGGAGTGCACCCCGGCCAGGGCGTTCGACCTCGACCCAGCCAGCAGGTGGGCCACGTCGGCCTGGTCGGACCCGGGCTGGATCCACGTGGACCTGGGGGCGACCGCCCGGATCAGCAAGGTCGTGCTGCAGTGGGACCCGGCCTACGCCAGGTCGTTCCAGATCCAGACCTCCCCTGACGCGAGCACCTGGACCACGATCTACAGCACGACCACCGGCACCGGCTTCAAGCAGACGCTGAACGTCACGGGCACCGGCCGCTACGTCCGCATGTACGGCACACAACGGGCCGGCCCCTACGGCTACAGCCTGTGGGAGTTCCAGGTGTACGGCACCGGCGGCGACCCCACCGACCCGCCCGCCCCGCCCAGCGACCCGGCCGACCCGCCGGCCCTGGTGTGGAGCGACGAGTTCAACGGCGCCGCCGGCGCCAAGCCCGACGCCGCCAAGTGGCGCGCCGACCCCGGCACCGGCCCGAACAACGAACTGGAGTACTACACCGACCACGCCAACGCCGCCATGGACGGCCAGGGCCACCTCGTCATGGAGGCCCGCAAGCAGGCCACCCCGGGCTCCGCCTGCCCGCCCGACCCGCTCACCGGCAGCACCACCTGCCAGTACACCTCCGCCAGGATGAACACCGGGACCAAGTTCCACTTCACCTACGGCCGCGTCGAGGCCCGGATCAAAGTGCCCAAGGGCGACGGGCTCTGGCCGGCGTTCTGGATGATGGGCGCCGACTTCCTGACCGGGCGGCCGTGGCCGTACAACGGCGAGATCGACATCATGGAGGTCCTCGGCAAGGACGTGAAGACGTCCTACTCGACCGTGCACGCGCCCGCGTACAACGGGGGCGGCGGCGTCGGGTCGCCGTACACGCTGCCGGACGGCGCCGACTTCTCCGACGCCTTCCACGTCTGGGCCGCCGACTGGGACAGCAAGGGCATCGTCTACACGCTCGACGGGCGGACGGTGTTCACGATCAGCAAGGACCAGGTGGAGCAGACGCGTGGCCCCTGGATCTTCGACCACCCCTTCTACATCATCCTCAACCTCGCCGTGGGCGGCGACTGGCCGGGGCCGCCGAACGCCGCCACGCCCTTCCCGTCAAGGATGCTCGTCGACTACGTGCGGGTCTACCGATGACCCGCGTCAAGGGAGCCGCCATGCGGATCTTAGCCCTGCTGTCCCTGCTGCTCGGCACGTTCGTGGTGGCCGCCCCGCGGCCCGCCGCGGCCGAGCCCGTACGGGTGGCGGAGTTCCTCGCCGACTGCCCGTTCAGCCACCGGCTGCCCGACGACCCGATCGTCTTCCCCGGCCTGCCGGGCGCCTCGCACATGCACAGCTTCTTCGGCAGCCGCGTCACCAACGCCCACACCCAGCTCTCCGACCTGCTGAACGGCGCCACCAACTGCAACCCGGCCGTGGACAAGTCGTCGTACTGGGTGCCGACCCTCTACCGGGACGGCGTCCCGGTGGAGCCGGCCATCGTCACGTTCTACTACCTCGGGGAGGGGGTCCGGGACGACATCATCGCCAGGATCCAGCCGCTCCCGCTGGGGCTGCGGATCGTGGCGGGCAACGCCAGGGCGACCGGGCCCGACAGCACGACCATCTCCCGGTGGTCGTGCCTGCACGCCGGGCACGTGGGAGCGTCCAAGGACTTCGTGAACTGCCCGTCGGGCACGATGCTGGAGTCGTACCTGGACTTCCCGCAGTGCTGGAACGGGCGGGACCTGGACTCCGCCGACCACAAGAGCCACATGGCCTACCCGGTGGCGGGGGCGTGCCCCAGCACGCACCCGGTGCCGGTGCCGAAGCTGCGGCAGGTCATCCGGTACCCGGTGAGCGGGGACCCGTCGCGCTTCCGGCTGTCGTCGGGCGGCGGGTTCACGATGCACGGCGACTTCTTCAACGCCTGGCCGGTGGCCGAGATGGAGCGGCGGGTGCGTGACTGCATCCGGCCGATCATCAAGTGCGGCGCCGACGGGCGTCCCTCGTAGGCGGTCGTCGGGTCCGGGCGGGCGTGCGCGCCCGCCCGGACGTCTCTCCTGGCGAAGGGCGGTGGCGGGTGCGGTGGTTCGTGGTCTGCTTGGTGGTCGCCGTGCTGGCGGGATGCTCCTCCGCCGAACGGGGCGCCGGAACGGCGGCTTCCTCCGCTGAGGCGTTCACGACGACCGATGTGGCGTGGTTGCAGCTCGCCGACGCCCTGCACGCGCGGGTTCGGCCCCTGCTGGAGCTCGCGCCGCGGCGTGCTGCCAGCCGGTCGCTGGCCGCTCTGGCCGTACGGCTCGGCAAGGAGCACGAGGCGGGCCGCGGCCGGTTGCGGGCGCTGCTCGCCGTAGCGGGGATCACCGGTGAGAACCCGCACCTCCAGCATGACATGCCCGGCATGCCCACGGCGGCGGATCTGAGGGCCTTGGCCCGGCTGCGCGACGGCGTCTTCGACCGGCGTTTCGCCGAGCTGCTGCGAGCGCATTTGAGGCAGCTCGTGCTGGTCGCGAACGGCGAACGGGACTCGGGCGGCGCGGCGGCGGCGCGGGTGCTGGCGGGGACGATGGTCCGCGAGCACAGCGACGATCTCGGCGAGCTGGATCGGGCGGTCTCCGCGTAGGTTGGGGGCATGGAGGTCGGGGAGTTGGTGGGTGCGGGACGCAGCGCCGACGTGTACGCGATCGGCGACGGGCGGGTGCTGCGCCGCTACCGGGTGGACGCCGACACCAGGCGTGAGCTGGAGATCATGGTGCATGTGGCCGCGCACGGGTTCCCTGTGCCGGAGGTCTTCCCCGGCGAGAGCACCGCCACGGACCTGGTGATGGCACGGTTGTCCGGCCCGACGATGTTGCACGCCTTGCTGGCCGGGCGGATCGGGACTGAGGAGGCGGGGCGGGCTCTTGCCGGGCTGCTGCGCCGGCTCCACCGGATTCCGGCCCGGCTGTCTCGCGACCCCGGTGACCGGATCCTGCACCTGGACCTGCATCCGGACAACGTGATGCTGACGCCGGACGGGCCCGTGGTGATCGACTGGTGCAACGCCCGTGAGGGTCGGCCCGCGCTGGACTGCGCCCTGACGGCACTGATCATCGCGCAGGCGGCGGTGGACGGTGAGAGCGAGCTGGCGCAGGCGGCGCGGGCCTTACTCGCCGTCCTGGCGGGGGAGCTGGGCGAGGACCTGGACGCGGGCGGCCCGCTGGAGGACGCCAAGGCCCGGCGCGCCGCCGACCGGGGGCTCACCGCGCACGAGGTGAGCGTGCTGGACGAGGCGGTGGCGCTGATCAGGCGGCTGGCCGGGCCGAGCTGAGACGGCTGGAGCCGTCGTGGCGTACGGAGACCTAGAGGGGGCGGTGTCGGCCTGCCAGCAGGCGGTCGCCCGCACGCCGGGCGACGCTGCGGCGCTTCCTCGGCGCTTCCTCCACGCTTCCTCCACGTCGCCCCGGACGATCACCTGAACCCGTGCCCAGGTCCACCGGCTCCTCGGCCGGTGAATCCTTGACCGGTCAATGGCGTAGACATCCCTAGAAATCGGGCATCGCGCATCAAGGGGTGGCGATGCCGACGAAGGAACAGGCGCTGCGGCTGCTGTCGCAGGGACACGACGACACCGAGATCGCCGCGGCGCTCGGCATTCCCGCCGGACAGGCGTACCTCATCGCGACCGGCGTGGCAGCGGACGGCGGGGACGGCGGGGGCACCGTCACCCGGGCCCAGCGCCAACGTCCAGGCATGTCGCCCTCGCGCGAACCTGCCTCCACCGTCGAAGCGCGGCACGCGCTGCTCGCCCGCGAGAAGAACCCGCAAGGGCGGTGAGCCCCGTCGAGCCGGTCGAGGACTCGCGATGGATCTGAAGCCCGTCATCGAGACGGCCGGACAGGCGGTCGATCTGGCCGGCGTCGCCGTCATCGTGGTGGGGGCGCTGGCGGCGACCTGCCGGTTCGGCTACCGGCTGCTGCTGCGGCATCCCGCTCACGACGCCTACCAGAGGTACCGCAAGGGGCTCGGGCGCGCCATCCTGCTGGGGCTCGAGTTTCTCGTCGCCGCGGACATCATCCGGACGGTCGCGATCTCCCCGACGTTCGCGAGCGTCGGCGTCCTCGCGGTGATCGTCCTGGTGCGCA
>NZ_JBFAQB010000041.1:0-17175 GCF_040676995.1 Nonomuraea sp. NPDC049419
GCCGACAGATCCCGTTGAGGACCACAAGGTCAGTCAGGCGGTGGGTCAGACCCTGACGGGAAGCGCTCACACCTCCATCATCACTGTCAGGCGGGGAATGGTGGGGTCGAACGAGCGGACGTTCGCCGCCGTGATCGGGACCGTGCGCTGCTCGGCCGGCAGCAGGTGCGGACGGACCGCCAGCGGCACGGCGAGCTGGACCAGCGCGAAGACGGCGAGCGTGACCGCCATCGCCGGCACGGTCCTGCGGATGACGGCTCCTGCGGCGACACCGAGCATGAAGGCGAACGCGGCGTACCCGATCGGCGCCACGCCGCGAGCGCCGAACAGCCGGGGATCGACCCGGGGGAGGAGGCCAGGGTCCTCCATGCCGACGGGGAGCGCGGCGACGTCGGCCCACCAGGTGGTGGGCACGGTCGTGCCGGCGACCGCGTCGAGCGGGCCGGCCCACCAGGTGACCGCCAGGCTGAGCAGCCCGGACGCGGCCACGGCCGCCGAACCGACGACCGCCAGCTTGACGGCCAGCCAGCGGGTGCGGGTGACGCTCTGGTTCCACGCCAGGCGGTGGGTGCCCGTCTCCAGCTCGCGGGCGATCATCGGGGCGCCCCAGAAAGCGCCGATGAGGGCGGGCAGCAGGTGGACGAGCGTCGCGCCGGCGTAGAACAGGGTCTCGTCGGTGGGGGCCACCCGGGAGAGGTGCCGCAGCGGCGGGCCGGTGACCGCCAGGGTGACGGCGACGGCGACCAGGAGGGCGGCCGCGGTCAGGGCATGGGGGCGGAACTGACGCCAGGTCAGCCAGATCATCGAACGATCTCCAGCGCCGGCCGCTCCCCGGGCCCCTCCGCGCCGGGCCCATGCATGCCGGATCCGGCGGGTTCGGCGGGCGGGCTCATGTAGGCGAGGACGAGGTCCTCCAGGGTGAGGGCGCCGACGGCCCAGGCGGGGTCGAGGATCGGCGCCTCCGTATGGACGATCAGCGTGCTCTGCCGCTCGGTGTGCGCCGCGGTGACCACATGCTGGCCGGCGGGAAGGCTGTCGCGGCGGGGCCCGCTGAGCCGGTGGTGCACCGCCAGCAGCTCATCGACGTCGCCGTCGAGCCTGACCTCGCCCCCTGCCAGGACGACCACCCGGTCGCAGACGCGTTCCAGGTCGGCGACCAGGTGGGAGGAGAGCACGACGCTGAGCCCGTGCTCGACGACCGCCTCCATGAGGTCCTGGAGGAACGCGCGGCGCGCGAGCGGATCGAGCGTCGCCACCGGCTCGTCGAGCAGCAGCAGCTCGGGCCGCTTGGCCAGGCCCATCGTCAGGGCGAGCTGGGCACGCTGGCCGCCCGACAGCTTCCCGGCCCGCTGCCGGGGGTCGAGCCCGAGCCGCTCGATCCGGGCGCGGGCGAGGGCGTCGTCCCAGCTGGCGTTGAGCCGGGCGCCCAGTTCGAGGTGGTCGGCGACGGTGAGGGCGGCGTAGACAGGGGCGTCCTGCGCGACGTACCCGACCTTGGTGAGCTGCTCGGGGCCGCTGCCAGGACGGCCGCCGCACACCTCGATCGTGCCCGAGGTGGGGGCCAGCATCCCGGCGGCCAGGCTCAGCAGGGTCGACTTGCCCGCGCCGTTGGGGCCGACGAGGCCGGTCACGTGCCCGGCCGGGATGTCGAGGGTGCAGCCGGTCAGCGCCGTACGCCGTCCGAACCTCTTGGTCAGCGCCCGCGCCCGCACGCTCGCGCTCATGTGGGCCGCCTCGGCGCCGTCACGGGTGGCGCGCTCACGCTATGTCCTCCTGAGCGAGGCTGCGAAAGGTGGTCATGAACAGCGCCTCGATGCTCTCGTCGTCCAGCCCGGCCTTCCTGGCGCGGGCCAGCCAGCGCCGCAACTCCTGCCGCAGGGGGCCGTGCGCGGCCAGCGTGGTGTCGGCCAGCGTCCTGGTCACGAACGTCCCCACACCGGGACGGGCGGTGACCAGCCCGTCGTGTTCGAGCTCGCGGTAGGCCTTGAGCACGGTGTTGGGGTTGATCGCCAGCCGCGCCACCACATCCTTGACCGTGGGCAGCTGGTCGCCCTCGCGGAGCAGGCCGAGGCGCAGCGCATGACGTACCTGCTGGACGAGCTGCAGGTACGGCGACAGCCCCGAGCGGCCGTCCAGATAGAACTCGATCACAACTTCCTCCATTTATCTATATTCATAGCACTATGGTGGAAGCCGTGTCGATTCGTGCCCCGGCTCAGCGCTGTGACACCTCCCGCGGCTCGTAGTGGTCAGGCCCCGGGCACCTCCCCGTCCGTGCCCGTTCACTCGCGGGCGGCGGCCAGGCGGTCGAGGATCTCGGCGAGCGTGGCGGTGCTGGTCGCGAAGTTGAGCCGGGCGAACGCGGCGGTGTCCACCGCCGTGTGCTGGGCGAACTCGGCCCCCTCGCTGAGCTTGACCCGCGCCAGCCGTTCCAGCCGGGCGGCGGGCGCGCGGCCCCCGATCGGGCTGTCGGTGAAGTCGAGCCAGCTCAGGTACGTGCCCTGCGGCGAGTGGTAGCGCGCGTCCCACGGCAGGCCCGCCGCCCACTCCTCGATCAGCCGCCGATTGCGTTCCAGGGTGCGCATCAGCTCCGCCAGCCAGTCGTCCGAACGCCGCCACGCGGCCAGGGTGGCGACCCGGCTGAGCGTGCTCGGCGTGCCGAAGAAGTCGAGCGGCGCGGCGGCCAGCGCCTCGTGCAGCCGGTCGGCGCCGACGTGCGCGACGGCGCAGCGCAGGCCCGCGATGTTGAACGCCTTGGTCGCCGACGTGGCCGTGACCGTGCGGGCGGCGGCCGTACCGACGGAGGCGAACGGCACGTGCCGGTGCGGCGCGAACACCAGGTCGGCGTGGATCTCGTCGGCCAGCACCACCAGATCCAGCTCCTCGGCGGCGTCGGCGTAGGCGCGCAGCTCGTCGGACGTCAGGACGCGGCCGGTCGGGTTGTGCGGGTTGACGAGCACGAGCAGCCGGCAGCCCTGCTCCCGCAGCCGGGCCGTCAGGTCTTCGGCCGGAGGATGCCAGCCGGTCGCGTCGCTGGTCATGGGCAGCGGGACGATCCGCCGTCCCGCCCTGGCGATGCTGGCCAGGAACGGCGGGTAGGCGGGCACGTGGATCGCGACGCCGTCGCCCGGCGCGGTGGCGTACTCGATCATGACCTGCAGTATCTGCAGCAGGTCGGTGAAGACGCGCGCCCGTCCGGGGCGGGGGCGCCAGCCGTGGCGGGCGGCCATGCGCTCCTCGAACGCCGCTATCACCGGGTCCTCGCCCGGCCAGTACGGGTAGCCGAAGTCCGCGCGGTCGGTGACCTCGAGGAGGCTCTCGCGGACGGCGGGCGGGATGCCGAAGTCCATGTCGGCCACCCACGCGCCGATGGTGTCCGGCGGCAGGGAGCCCCACTTGACGCCGTGGCCGGAGCGCAGGCGTTCGACGTCGATGGTCTCGAACGGGCCGCTCACTCCGCCGCCCCGGCGTGGATCGCGTCGCGCAGGATCTCCATCTGGCCGTGGTGCTGGGCGAGCTCCTCGTACACGTGCAGCAGCGCCGATCCCTGCGTCTGGACGTCGTCAGGGCCGAGGAAGCGGTCCGGCGGCGTGCCGCGCAGCGGGTCGGCGGGGACGGCCGCCCGTACGTCCTCGGCCAGCCTCGCCCGCACCTCCCTCACCTTCTCCAGCAGCGGCCCGACGGGTCCCGAGCTGACGAACTCGGCGTCGCGGTCCCGGGCCACCTCGCGTCCCGACACGAGCGCCCCCGCCCAGTACGAGGTTACGCCCAGGCAGTGAGTGAGCAGCGTGTACGGGGAGTTGGCGCCGGGCAGCGGCCTGATGTTGGCCCTCTCGTCGCCCAGCTCGGCGACGATCGCGGCCATCCCGTCAAGGGCGCGATCGACGTAGTAGAGGTACTCGTCCTCAGTGATCACGAGATGCCCTTCCATGCTTGTAACCGTCTTAGCTGGTGTACACCTTGCGCCATGGACCTGTAACCGGTCAAGATGGTGTCGTGGGTTTCGTCTTCGTCTTCGTCAGCGGCAACCTCGCCCTCGACTTCGCCGGCACGCTCAAGTGGCGCCGCAGCGACCAGGACGAGCTCCTCGCCACCCCCGCCGACCTGTCCCGATGGGCGGTCGAAGCCGGCGTGACCACCGAGCCGCCGCCGGTCGGCGACGCGGACCTACGGCGACTGCGCACACTGCGCGAGTCCATCTACCGCCTCGTCATCGAGGGCATGAACGACCGCCCCTGGCCAGAGGACGACCTGCACGTCGTCAACAGGGAGGCCGCCGGCGCACCCCCAGGGCTGCGCCTGACGCCTGCGGGCCTCGTCCGCACAGGCGGCCCCACCGCACTGGCCGCCGCAGTATCCCGCTCAGCCGCCGAACTGCTCGCCGAACTGACCCGGCTGCGCGTCAAAGAATGCGCTTTCGACGACTGCACCCGCCTGTTCATCGACCGCTCCCGAGGCGGCAACCGGCAGTGGTGCGGCATGGAGGAATGCGGCAACCGCGTCAAGGTCGCGAACTACCGCTCCCGCAAGAACGCCCGCACATGACGGGGCCGGGAAACCATACTCGATCGGCACCGCTACACCCCGGTCCGGGCTTGCCCGGCCGGGAACGCAACCGGTGCCGTGATTCCGCCGAGCCGGTTTCCCGGCAGAGCGTCGGCGGCTTCGTCGTGGGGGCGTCGGCATGGTGGAGCCGCACTCGGCGCGTTCACGTCTAGGAGATCCGCACCGGAGAGCACGGCGACGTCCCCGTCCCACGAGCCCGCGCGGCCAGAGGCCATCGTGATCGATTGCGGGGTCGTCACAACGACGACAACGACATCATCGACGCGTCGCAAGGAGTGCGAAAAGGCCAGGAAGCGTCGGCCGTTGTCTGGGTGAGGCCGCTGCCGGTGGCGCCGTACTGCTGGTCGTCCAGGCGCGCTCACCAGGGCCCTTCGCCGTCAGTAGGCGCCGGGATGGCGGCGCCCAAGACCGGGCGCCGGAGGTGCTCCGGCCTGAGGGCGACGCCGGTGATGCGGCCGGCGACGGCGAAGGCGGCCGGGATCGGGTTGTCGAGGTGGTCGTCGGCGGCCGGGTCGATGCCCAGCTCGCGAAGGTGGCGGTTGAGCCGGTCGGGATCCGTGCCGTGCCTTTCGACGGGGAAGCTCGGATTGATGTCGGTGACGTACGCGCCGTCGAGGGCGTAGGCGAGGGAATGCCGGGCGGCGTAGTCGTGACGCCTCACCGCCACCGCCTCACCGCCGTCCCTCGACAGGGGACACAGACCCTCCAGGTCGGAGGCCCGCCACCCGCAGTCCTCGACCACGATCGTCCAGTCACCCACGCGCCGGACGGTGACGATCTCCGGACCTTCCGGCTGCGAGTAGTCGTCATCCGTGATCATGCGGATGTCCTCGTCGGCGGCCCCGATGCGGCGTAAGACCTCGCGCTCGTCCAGGCCCCGGACGAACGCGACGGTGTAGATGTCGCGCAGGCGGCTGCCCTCCACCCAGCCGTAATCCTCCGGCGAGGGGCCGGGGGTGCGCGCGGTGGCGTGGACCATCTCGACCTTCTCGGCCTGCTCGTAGACCTCCGGATGCGCGGCGAAGAAGGCCTCGATGAGGTGCCGGGCGAGCCGGCCGCGCTCGCTGACCGGGTGGCCGTTGGCCGCCGCCCACTCCCGGATGCGGAAGGTGTCGGGGCGCTGCTTGAGGTAGGGCACGCGGTGCGGGGTGAAGTCGGCGGGCATGGTCGCAAGCTACTCCCCGGGTGCGACATTCCTGGGCATCAGCGCGAGCGTGATGAGGGCCGAGACGAAAGCGAGGGCGCAGGCCGCGTTGAGCGCCGGGGTGAGGCCGGTCAGGGTGCTCAGCGCCGGGCCTGCGAGGGCTCCGGCCATGTTCGCGGCGGCTTCGACGGTGACGAAGGCCGAGCTGACCCGGCCGAGCAGCTTCTTCGGTGTGGCGCGTTGCAGCCAGGTGTGGGTGGCGACCATCACGGTGACGCCCGGTATCCCGAGCAGGACGGCGGCGGTCAGCGCGACGGGCAGCGTAGCGGCGTTGAACATGAGGAAGAACGCGCCGGCGACGAATGTCTGGCTGACGGCGAGGGTCGTCCTGGGGGAGAGGCGGTCGACGAGGCGCCGGCTGATGGGCGCTCCCACGAGGAAGCCGAGGCCCAGTGCGGACAGCAGGTAGCCGACCTGGACGCTGCCGCCCAGGCGGGTCACGGCGAAGGGGATGAGCAGGGCGGTGAGTGCCGCGTTCGCGAGCAGGTAGGCGCTGTTGGTGGCGAGCAGGGCCCGGGTGGCCGGCGCCTGACGGAGGTGCCGCAGGCCCTGCGCGAGGTCCGCGAGCACCTTCTGCGTGGAACGTTCCGCGCGCGACCGTGTGGTGGTCCTGGCGATGGCGGTCGCGGACAGCAGGCTCGCGGCCATCGCGGCGCCGATGACCACGTCGATGCCTGCGGCGGCGAACACCAGGCCGCCGATCGGCGGCGCGCCCAGCCCGACCACGCCGGTGCTCACCGCGGCGAGGGCGTTGGCGCTGCTCAGGAGGGGCCCCGTGCCGACGACCTCGGGGGTGTGCGCCTGGGCGGCCGGGCGGAAGATCACCGCGGCGGCGCCCTGGCCGAGCATGGCCGCGTACACGAGCCAGATCGTCTCGGGCGTGCGGGCCAGGAGGACCGCGGAGATCGCCGCCGCGTGCACGAGATCGGTGGTGATCATGATGCGGGGACGGTCCCAGCGGTCGGCCACCACTCCGGCGAACGGCCCGAGCAGCAGCGCCGACAGGTAGCGGAAGGCCAGGCTGAGGCCGGTCGCGAGCACCGAGCCTGTGACGGCGTAGAGGTGGGCGGGGACGGCGACGTCGAGCAGGCCCGTGCCGAGGGCGGCGATCGATCGTGCCGTCCAGAGCAGCCGGAGATCGCGCACTCTCAAGGCCCGTAGCATGCTCGCTCCCCCGAATCTATTCTCCTAAGAGAGAAGCGCAGCGAGTTTTATTCTGTCAAGATAGTCCCATGGATCACGTCGAACTCGGCCGGCGCCTGCGGAGCCGCCGCGCGGCCCTCGGCAGGACTGTCGCGTCGGTGGCGACCGAGGCCGGGGTGTCGGTGCCCTACGTGGCGAATCTGGAGAACGGCCGCGGCAACCCGACGGTCGCCGTACTTGACCGGCTGGCCGATGCGCTCGGAACCCGCCTGACGATCACCCTCGCCGACCCGTCGGCCGAACCGGCGACGGAGGCGCCGCCGCCGTCACTCGTGGACTTCTCGAAGAGCCGCCGCTTCTCGCGGGAGGCCGGGCGGCTGGCCGCCGTCATGGGGGAGGATCAGCGGACGGTACGCGCCAAGCTCGTCGGCGCACTGGCGGCCGTCGCCGGCACACTCGAGCGGGACCTGCGCGAGGCCGACTGGCAACGCCTGCTCGACGCGCTGGTCCTGATCCTGGCCCACCCTGCGGAGTGAGTTCAGCCGGTGAACCAGTGGTTGCTCGACGGGGTCAGCAGGAGCGCGATGACGCCCACGGCCAGCGCGAGCCCGGCCACCGCGCCGACGCTGACTGTGCTCATCAGCCCCACGAGCGCGTTGGCCGCCAGCAGTCCCTGGATCGCCAGGCCCACCCACTGCACCCACCTGCGGCGGGTCCGCATGAGGACGACCACCGCCCCGGCGAGCACCGCCACGGCGACGCCGAGCGCGAAGTTGAGCACCAGAAGCCCGTTCAGCGCGAGCGGAAGCAGGACGAGGGCGCTCAGCATGACCTCCATGAGCACCTGTACGCACATGAGCACCCGGGCCGCTCGCACCGTGCCGGGCATGAGGTGGACCTGCCGCACGTTCACGTGGCCTCCGCGGGGGTGAGAGCAGTTCGATCACGATAGCGGCGGCTCCGCACCCCGGCAACGAGCAGTCCGTCAGCGGACGTCACGCAGGCGCAGGAGATGCCCGGTGATGTGGTCATGGGCCGCGGCGACGGCGCGAGCCGCGTGATCGTCGATGCCCTGCGGCGGGCGGGTGCCCTGGAACAGCAGCGTGGCGTAGCCGTGCGTGGTGGACAGGTGCACGTACACGAACTCGGCGGTGTCGGCCCAGGAGGTGTCGGCGGGCAGCACGTCCGCGGCCAGGCGCATGAGGGCGGCCGTGAGCCGGCGGCTCTGCTCCTGGACGGTCGGACGGTGGGGCTCGGCGAAGTCGTAGGAGTAGACGAGGTCGAGGCCGGTGCGGTGCTCCAGGACGAAGCGGGTGTAGGCGCCCGCGGTGGCGGCGAGCCGGTCCACAGGATCGGGTCCCGCCCGCTCGGCCGCCTCGACGAGAACGTCGGTGATGTCGCCGATGATGGCGGCCGCGCAGGCGGCGAGCAGCGCCTCCCGGTCGGGGAAGTGACGGTACGGCGCGGCCGATGACACGCCGACGCGGGCGGCGACCTTCGCCACGGAGAAACCGCTGACGCCCGATTCGGTCAGGAGCGCGAGACTCTCGCGGATCAGCTCTTGACGCAGGTCGCCGTGGTGGTAGCCGCGTTTCTTCGGCGTGGGTCTGCTCACGGCGAACGATTCTCCTCCCTTTCCAATGTTAGAGTGCTCTTACTTAATGTTAGAGACCTCTTACATCGACGGAGATGAGAACGCATCATGGAGCAACGGACACTCGGACGGCAGGGGCTGACGGCGTCGGCGCTGGGATACGGCGCGATGGGCATCTCCCTGGCCTATGGCCCGTCCGACGAGAGCGAGGGGATCGCGACGATCCGCCGGGCCCACGAGCTGGGCGTGACGTTCTTCGACACAGCCGAGCTGTACGGGCAGGGCGAGAACGAGCGGATCGTCGGCGCCGCGCTCGCTCCGATACGCGACGAGGTCGTCATCGCGACCAAGTTCGGCTTCGACTTCACCGGCACCAGAGAGGGCGGTGTCGACAGCCGTCCCGAGCACATCCGCGAGGTCGTCGACGCCAGCCTGCGCCGCCTCGGCGTCGACGTCATCGACGTGCTCTACCAGCACCGCGTCGACCCCAACGTGCCCATCGAGGACGTGGCGGGGACGGTCAAGGAGTTCGTCGACGCCGGCAAGGTCCGCTACTTCGGGCTGAGTGAGGCGGGGGCCAACACCATCCGCCGCGCACACGCCGTACAGCCCGTCTCGGTCCTGCAGACCGAATACTCCCTGTTCGAGCGGGACGTCGAGAGCCTCTTCCCCGTCCTGCGCGAGCTCGGGATCGGGTTCGTCGCCTACTCTCCGCTCGGCCGGGGCTTCCTCACCGGGCAGGCCAAGCCCGGCGCCGCGTACGACCCCACCGACATGCGCAGCTGGGACGCCCGCTTCCAGCCCGGCAACTACGAGAAGAATCTGGAGGCCACCCAGCGGCTCGCCGACCTGGCCGCGGCGAAGGACGCCACCGTCGCCCAGCTCGCCCTGGCCTGGCTCCTGGCCCAGGGCGACGACGTCGTCCCCATCCCCGGCACCCGCAGCCCCCAGCGGCTGGAGGAGAACATGGCCGCCGCCACCCTCACCCTCGACGACACCGACCTGAAGCGCATCGCCGAGATCCTCCCGACCGGCGGCTTCGGCGCCCGCTACCCCGACCCCCTGCTCCCCGCCTGGGACTGACCCCGCAGCGGACACACCCCGCCCGGGCGGCGAGGAGCTCATCCAGCGGCGTGAAGAGGACCTCGACCACCTCGTGCGTGCTGAGCGCATTCCGGATTCCCGGCATCGACCTGGTGAAATGAGATGCTGCTGCCGAGATGCGGCAGGTCGTCGGGGTCCTGCGGGTCGGTAGCGGTGCATCCCATGTGACGCACGGCGTCGTCGATGGTGAGGACGCCCGGGATGCTCGCGTCATCGGAGTTGGCAGTATCCGGTCGAAGATCGTTCCTCTTGACCGGCCTTGGGCGGGGCCCTGGTCTTCGGCAGCACCACCACGCGACCGCCCGCGACAGCGTCAGTCCTGAGCTCCGGTGTCAATGCCGTCGACGGTCAGGTCCGTCAGCGCCGCGATGGCCGCGGCGACGGTGGCACGCCCCCGGTTCAGCTCCGCGGCGATCGCCTCGGCCGCGCCCAGCACGCCGACGCAGCGGAGCCGGAGGGCTTCCCGCGTGAGCCCGGAGTACGGCCGCAGGGCGGTGACCATGAGGTCCGTGTAGCCGTCGAGCAGCTCGCGCTCGATCTCCTCCATCTCCTGGCTTCCCTTGAGCGCGGCCGAGACGGCGGTCCACTCCGGCATGTCGGTGGCGCAGGCGAAGTAGGCGGTGCTCAGGACGCGGGCGATCTCGCGGGGGTCGGCCGGGGCGTCACGCAGGGCCTCCTCCGAGGCGGCCCGGTGCCGCTCGTCGAGCCGCCGGTAGAGCGCGATCAGCAGGCCGGAGCGGGTGCCGAAGTGGTCGTAGACGATTGGCCTGCTCACTCCGGCGGCCTCCGCCAGGGTGAGCGGCGTGAGGCTGTCGGTGCCGTGGGCGCGCACGATCGCCATGGCGGTGTCGAGCAACTGCTCCCGCCTGGCCGGCTTGGACAGGCGAGTCGATCCCGTGGCCATCGTCCTCCCTTGCGTCGTCACTCAGCTTAAGCTACAAACTGAAACTTACAGAATGTAGGTTAGCGAGAGGGCATCACCATGGAACGCTCCGTACTGATCTTGGGTGGATCCGGCCAGGCGGGGGCGGGGACCGCGACGCTCCTGCGCCGGTGGTACCCGGACCTGCCGCTGACGATCGCGGGCCGCGATCTCGGCCGCGCCCGGCGGGTCGCCGACGAACTCGGGGGCGCGGCAGCCACGACCATCGATCTGCGGCGATGCGACCTCGGCCTCCAGGAGACCGAGGACTACTCGGCGGTCGTGGCGACGTTGTGGGACAGCCACCTGAACGGACTGCGTTTCGCACAGGACCGGGGCCTGCCGTACGTCAGCATCTCCAGCGGCCTGGTCGACATCGGCCCCGAGGTCGTCGCCGCCGGCCTGCGAGCCGGCGCGACGCCGATACTGCTGGCCAGCCACTGGTACGCGGGGCTCGTCGTCCTCGCGGTGCTCGGCCTCGCCAGGGAGTTCGACCGGCTCGACACCATCGAGGTCAGCGGCGTGCTGGACGAACAGGACGGCGGCGGGCCCGCGGCCATGGAGGACATGGAACGCCTGCTGGCCGCCACCTCGGCGGGGCACGTCCGCCGCGACGGCGTCTTTCACTGGATCAGCGGCCCCGACACGGAGGTGGAGGTCACCGGCGTCGACGGCACCGTGCTGCCCGGCCAGATCGTTCCCATCCTCGACGTGCCGAGCCTGGCCCTCGCGACGGGCGCGCCCAACGTCCGCTTCGCGTTCGCGATCGGTGAGTCGGTGGGCAGACGGCGTGGCGGGCCCGCGTCCGCGGAGGTCAGGATCGACCTCGAAGGCGTGGACCGCGCGGGCGCGCCGCTCAGGACGAGCCGCTACCTCTTCCACCCGGAGGGGCAGCGCCCCCTGACGGCGCTCGGTGTCGCCCTCGGCGTCGAGCGGCTGCTCGGCCTGCGCGGCGCCCCCGTGCCGCCCGGACTCCACACCCCCGAGGCGTTGATCGATCCCGGGTACGCGGCCGAGCGGATGGCGGAGATCGGCGCCACCTTCGATGGCGCTCTTCCATGTCCACTTCCGGTTGCCGCGACGGACTGTCGCCTTCAAAGCCGTCAGACAACGACCCCGTCGGCTGCGCTGGGGGGTTGACGGGGCAAATGAACGATTTTTTAATTCGCTCAAGGACGCACCCGGAACCGAGACCCCCAGCACAGACGGGAACGAGGCCATGCAGGTACAGAGCGGAGCCGGACGATGACCGTCGACGATCGCTTCGGCGAGGAGCTTGAGCAGGCGCGCAAGAACCGGCCCATCGGCACGGTCACCGACCCGGTCACCGACCCGGTCGGCGACTGGGCGACCGACTTCTCCCACGTCGATCCCGTGTGGGCCGCCGACCCCTACCCCATCCAGGACGACCTGCGCCGGCGCTGCCCGATCGCGCACACCGAGCGGTTCGGCGGGGTCTGGCTGCCCACCCGGTACGAGGACGTCGCGTCGATCGCGTACGACACCGACCGTTTCTCCTCCCGGGCCATCATCGTCAGCAACGTCCGCCCGCCCAAGGAGCTGGCGCCGGTGGGGGCGGTGCCGCCGATCTCCTCCGATCCGCCGTTCCACCACGACGCCCGCAAGCTGCTGCTGCCCGCGTTCACCAAGTCGGCGGTGGCCAGGCGGGAGGCGGCGACCAGGGCGTACTGCCACGCGCTCATCGACGCGATGGAGGGCAAGGAGGTGGTGGACGCGGCCGGCGATTACGCCCAGCACATCCCGATGCGGGTGATCGCCGACATGCTGGGCTTCCCGCCGGAGGACGGGCCCAAGTTCGCCGAGTTCGTGGAGAGCGCGCTGGAGAGCATCAACCGGCCGCAGGACGAGCGCATCGAGGGTTTCACCCGGCTGACGGACTACCTGGTGGCGCAGATCCACGACCACATCGAGCATCCGCGCGACGACCTGACCACGTACCTGATGAACGCGGAGCTGTACGGCAAGAAGCTCGACCCGATCCACGTGGTGGGCACGATGACGTTGCTGCTCATCGCGGGCATCGACACCACGTGGAGCGCGATCGGGGCGTCGCTGTGGCATCTGGCCAAGACGCCGGCCGACCGGGAGCGGCTGGTGGCCGAGCCCGGGCTGCTGCCGACGGCGATGGAGGAGTTCCTGCGGGCGTACGCGCCGGTGACGATGGCCCGCCTGGTCAGGGAGGACATGACCTGGAACGGCGTGGAGATGAAGGCCGACGACTGGGTGCTGCTGTCGTTCCCCGCGGCCAACCGGGACCCGGCGCAGTTCGAGCGGGCCGGCGAGGTGGTGATCGACCGCGAGGAGAACCGGCACGCGGCGTTCGGGCTGGGCATCCACCGGTGCGTGGGCTCGCATCTCGCGCGGATGGAGCTGCGGGTGGCGCTGGAGGTGTGGCTGGAGCGGATCCCGGTGTTCGAGCTGGCCGATCCTGCGGCGGTGACGTGGGCGGCCAGCCAGGTACGCGGCCCGCGCACGGTGCCGGTGCGCGTCGGCTGACCGCCCGGTGCCCTGGACGGGGACGGAGAGCGAATCTAGAATCCGAATCTAGAATTAAGCGTCCGTTCTTTTGAGGTGGGGTCATGCCGCATCGGATCTATGTCGACGGCGAGTGGGTACAGGCGAGCGGCGGCACCGCGATACCGGTGGTGAACCCCGCGACCGAGGAGGTCTTCGACGAGGTGCCGCGCGGCGGCGTCAAGGACGTGGCCCGCGCGGTGGAGGCCGCCGCCGCCGCCCTGCCCGCCTGGTCGGCCAGGCCGATGGAGGAGCGGGCCGCCCTGTGCGCGAGCGTGGCCGCCGCCCTGCAGGAACGCGCCGGCGAGCTGACCGAGATGATCGTGGACGAGCTGGGCATGCCGCTGAAGCTCACCAAGGCCATCCAGGTGGGCGCGCCGATTCGTACGTTCGCCTCGATGCCGCAGGTCGCAGGCGAGATCGCGGTCGAGGAACGGCTCGGCGGCTCGGTCGTGCACCGCGACCCCATCGGGGTCGTCGGCGCCATCACCCCGTGGAACTACCCGCTGCACCAGATCGCCGCGAAAGTCGCCCCCGCTCTGACGGCCGGGTGCACGGTGGTGCTCAAGCCCAGCGAGGTCACGCCGCTCAACGCGTTCGTGCTGGCGGACGTGCTGCACGAGGCCGGGCTCCCGGCGGGCGTGTTCAACCTGGTCTCCGGCACCGGGCCTGAGGCAGGGGAGGCGCTGGCCGGGCATCCGCAGATCGACATGGTCTCCTTCACCGGCTCCACCAGGGCGGGGCGGCGGGTCGCCGAGCTCGCCGCCGCCGGCGTCAAGCGCACCGCGCTGGAGCTCGGCGGCAAGTCCGCCAACGTGCTGCTCGACGACCTCGACGACGCCGCCTTCGAGGACGCCGTACGCAAGGGCGTCGCCGCCTGCTACCTCAACTCGGGACAGACCTGCTCGGCGCTGACCCGGCTGCTCGTCCCCCGCGACCGGCTCGCCGAGGCCGGGCGGATCGCCGCCGACGAGGCGGCCACCTCCACCGTCGGCGACCCGCGCGACCCCGCCACCAGGCTCGGCCCGCTGGTGTCGGGGCTGCAGCGCGAGCGCGTACGCGACCACCTGCGCTCCGCCGTCGAGGACGGCGCGACCGTGCTCACCGGCGGCCCCGACGCGCCCGACGGCCTGGAACGCGGCTTCTACGTGCGGCCGACCGTGCTCACCGGCGTCGCACCCGAGTCGCGCGTCGCCCAGGAGGAGATCTTCGGGCCGGTCCTGGTCATCCTGCCCTACGACGGGGAGGACCAGGCGGTCGAGATCGCCAACGGCACCGCGTACGGGCTGGCCGCCGGGGTGCGCGGCGCCGACCCCGAGCGCGCCTACCGCGTGGCCCGGCGGCTGCGCGCCGGGCAGATCCGCGTCAACGACGGCGCCCACAACGGCCTGGCCCCCTTCGGCGGCTACAAGCAGTCCGGGTACGGCCGCGAGTACGGCCGCTTCGGTCTGGAGGAGTTCCTCACCACCACGTCCATCCAGCTCTGAAGCCCCGGGGAGAACGAAACCGATGCGAGGCGTCATCCTGCGCGAAACCGGCAAGCCGGTCGAGGTCAGCGACGAGCTGACGATCCGCCGGCCCGGCCCCGGAGAGGTCCGCGTGCGGCTGCGGGCCGCCGGCGTCTGCCACTCCGACCTGTCGATGTGCGAGGGGCGGCTGCCCGCCCGGCTGCCGCTGGTGCCCGGACATGAGGGCGCGGGCGAGGTGGTCGAGCTCGGCCCCGGCGTGTCGGGGCCGCCCGTCGGCAGCCACGTCATCCTGTCGTGGATCCCGCCGTGCGGCGGGTGTGCGTACTGCCTGGGCGGGCAGCCCAACCTGTGCACCTCCGTCCGCCCGCCGGCCGAGCCCACGCTGAGCATCGCCGGCGAGCCCGCGCACGCCGGGCTCGGCGTCGGCTGCTTCGCCGAGGAGACGGTCGTGGACGCCCGCGCCGCCATCCCCATCCCCTCGGACGTGCCGTTCGACGTGGCCGCGGTGGTCGGCTGCGCGGTGCTCACCGGCGTCGGTGCCGTGGTCAACACCGCCCAGGTGCGGCCCGGCTCGTCGGTGCTGGTGATCGGCTGCGGCGGCGTCGGCATCAACGTCATCCAAGGGGCCGTGCTGGCCGCGGCCGCGCCCATCGTGGCGGTGGACCGCGTGCCGGAGAAGCTGGCCGCCGCCCGCGCCTTCGGCGCCACCCACACCTTCACCCCCGGCGAGCTGCGGGCCGGCGCCGACGAGCTGACCGGCGGGCTCGGCTTCGACTATGCCTTCGAGGTCGTCGGCCGCTCCCAGACCATCAGGCAGGCGTACAAATCGACCCGGCGCGGCGGCACCACCGTCGTGGTCGGCGCCGGCAGCGCCGACGACCCCGTCACCTTCAGCGCCGCCGAGCTGTTCGCCACCGAGCGCCGCCTGCTCGGCTGCCTGTACGGCTCCGGCGACGTGCGCACCGACTTCGCCCGCCTGCTGCGGCTGTGGCGGGCCGGGCGGCTCGACCTGGACGGGCTGATCAGCAGGCGCATCACGCTCGACGGCGTGGCCGAGGCGTTCGCCGCCATGGGTTCTGGGGACGTGATCCGGTCGCTCGTCACGTTCCCATGACCGGGCCGGGACAACCGGCGCCGCACGACCCCGGCGAGCGGGCTCAGCTCCGCTACGCCTGGCGGGTCCTGTCGGTCGTCGGCCTGGCCAGCATCCTGACCGCGCTCGGCAGTAGCTCGCTGAACGTGGCGCTGCCCGAGGTCGTCCGCAACTTCGACGCCTCGGCCGCCGCCGCGAGCTGGATGCTGCTGTCGTTCATGCTGGCCAACACCGTGCTCATGGTGGTGTTCGGGCGCCTGGCCGACATGTTCGGCCGCCGCTCGATGTACCTGTGGGGCCTGGCCACCTACACCGGCGCCAGCCTCCTGCTCGGCTTCGCCCCCGGCGAGTGGTACGTCGTCGGCCTGCGCGTCGTGCAGGCCGCCGGCGGCGCGATGCTGCTGACCAACAGCGCCGCCCTGCTCACCGACGCCTTCCCGCGCCGCCACCTCGGCCGCGGCATGGGCATCTACATCGCCTCCTTCTCCGTCGCCCAGCTCGTCGGCCCGACGCTCGGCGGGTTCCTGACGCACCGGTTCGGCTGGCAGTGGGTGTTCTGGTACAACGTGCCGCTCGCCGTGCTCTGCCTGATCTGGGGCGCGGTCACGCTGCGCCGCACGCTCGCCCGGCCGGGGGAGCGGGGCATCGACGTGCCGGGGAACCTGCTGGTGCTGGTGTCGCTGGGCGGGTTGCTGTTCGGGCTGTCCCAGGCCGCCGACTTCGGCTGGACCGATCCGGTCGTGCTCGGCGGGGTGGTGCTGTTCGTCCTGCTCATGCCGGTGTTCGTGGTGGTCGAGCGGCGCAGCGCGCACCCCGTGGTGGACGTACGGCTCTTCGCCGACCGGGTGTTCACCCTCGACCTGGTGGCCACGTTCCTCAGCACGGTCGGGCGGACGGCGGTCGTGCTGCTCGTCGCGCTGTTCTACCAGGCCGTGCACGGCGAGAACCCGGTGACGGCCGGGCTGAAGGTGCTGCCGCTCTCGGTCGCCATGATGATCGCGTCGATGAGCGCGGGCCCGCTGCACGCCTGGCTCGGGGCGCGGCTCGTCGGGCTGCTCGGCAATGTCGTCGGCACCGCCGGGCTGGTGGTGTTGCTGGCGTACGTCTCCGCCGACGTCGGGTACGCGCCCATGAGCGTGGGCATGGTGCTGCTCGGGGCCGGTGCCGGGATGTTCCTGCCGGCCACCGCCACCGCCATCCTCGACCAGCTCCCCTCCCACCGGATCGGCATCGTCAACGCCATGCGGCTCATGATCCAGAACACCGGCGTGGTGGTGAGCACCGCGCTCGCCCTGTCCCTCGTCACGGGGCCGCTGCCGGCCGCGCTGCGGCCCGCCGTGTTCGCGGGGACGCTGTCGCGCGTGGCCCCCGAGGGCATCGGGGCGCTGGTCACCGGGTACCGGATCACCTTCGGGGTGCTGGCCGTGGTGTCCGTGCTGTCGGTGCTGGCCTCGCTGGGCGGCCTGCGCCGCCGTCGCGTCCGCTCCGCCGCCACCCCCGCGCCCGCCGCCCCCGCGCCCGCCACCCCCGCGCCCGGCCCGCCCG
>NZ_JBFAQB010000042.1:0-10167 GCF_040676995.1 Nonomuraea sp. NPDC049419
ACGTCCTGACGAGTCCGAGGTCGTCGACGAACAGGTATCCGTTGCCGGAAGCCGCCCGGATCGTGATGGTGGCCGTGCCGGCGGACACCGGGATCTCCGCGAGTTCGCGTCGGGTCCAGCCGCTGGATGCTGGGATGTTGAGCGTGCGCGAGGCACCGCCGGCATCCGTGATCGTCACCTGCGCGGCGCTGAGTGAACCGGTGATCCTGGCGAACGCGGACAGCCTGTAGACGCCGGCCGGCACAGTGATCTGTTGCCGCACGCCACCCGCATAGGACTGCGTGGCCCCGATCCGCAGTGCGAAGCGCGACCCGTTGGCACCGCCGTCGACGTTGGTCACGAGGGAGCTCGGCCCCGACTCGCGGAAGTTGGTCCATCCCTGAACCTGGGAGACGATGATGCGGTCGGCCTGGAAATTGGGGTTGAGAGCGTAGTTGTTGGCCGGACCGACACGCCACTCTCCGGTCGTGGCGTTGAACTGCCATTGGCTCACGGAATGGAACTGGGGCCGGGATCCGGTCTTGGTCACCGGCATCCACTGGTTGTAGCCGATGCCGTTCCAGGCGAAGTCGGCCCAGCGGTCGCCGGCGTAGATGACCGTGTTCTGCTTGGTTCCCTTGACGGTCACGAAGAACCCGGTCTGGGTCACGTGGCTATAGTCCATCTCGGTGCCGGCGAGGGTGTACTCACCGGTGTAGGAGCCTTGAATGTCGCTGCTGGTCGACTCGATGACATGGGTGACCGAGGTGTTCCAGCCGTGCAGGTCCGAGGCCGCGTGGTAGTACTTGCCGTCGAGTTTGAACATGGCGTTGCCCTCGCGCCCGGCGGAGTTGTAGCCGATCTGCACGGCGGGCTCCACCCGCAGCGAGTCGGACTCTCTCAGCTTGGAGACGAAGGCACGGGAGCGCCCTTCCCGGTTGGAGAAGATCAGGTAGTCCTTCCCGTCATCGTCGGTGAAGACGGTCTGATCTCCGGTGCCCGTCGTGGGGGAGTTGACGACCTGGGTCTGGAAGTAGGCGTAGTCGAAGGTGTCGGTGGGCGAGTCGCCCCGGAGGAACAGAACCCCGTCACCACCCATCGACGGGAGATACGCCTGCACGACCAGCACGTACTTGCCGGTGTTCTCGTTGTAGGAGACGCCCAGCCGGCCTACCCAGCCCGCCTGGCCGAGGGTGGCGCCGCCGGCGAGGCTCGTGGAGCGCGTGGCGACGCGGTTCTCGAATTTCCAGTTCACCAGATCCTTCGACGAGTACACGGGGATCGAGACGAACGTGACGTCGCCGTCGTACTTTCTCGTCGGATTGGCCCGGTAGAGTTCGGCGCCCGTGTAGTGCACGCCGTACCAGTAGTAGGTGTCGCCGAACTTGAAGACACCGCCGCCTTGCGAATAGATGGGGTTGCCGCTCGTGTCGTTCCAGAAGACATCGTTCGTGATGGTCTGGAACGTCCCCTCGTCGGCGGCCACGAGGTTGCCGGCGGCGGTCGTCAGCGCCGTCTTCGCGGCGGCGACTTCCGACGCGGTTGCCGAGGCGTCGGCGGCGACGCCGTCCGCGTTGGCCAAAGCCTTGGCGAAGGGCACCCAGGAGTCGCTCGTGTACTTGCCAGCGGGGCGGGTTTTGTAGTCCGCGACCAGACTCTTCAGGCCACGAACCATGACCAGACCGTCAGCGGCCCTCTGGAGTTTCTCGCGGGCGGTGGCGTCGTCTCCTCCTCGTTGAGCGAGTGAGTCCCTGGCCGAGGAGAAGGCCGCCCACGAACCGGCGGTGTAGTCCGCGGCAGAGTAGCGGGAGACGTGGCTGTCGCGAGCCTCCAGGGGTTCAGCCGCCGCGGCGGGGGCACCGGACGCCGCCATTGACATGACCAGCCATGCCGCGGTGACGAGCCCTCCCCGCTCCAGCGTTTTACGTAAGGTACCGATCATGGTGCTGCCCTTCGTCCATCGTGGCGCCGGCGCTCTCACCCGCTGACGTCGAGGTAGTCGACGTTGGGCAGTCCGGTCGCCGTGGTCGGATCCAATCGAATGGCCAAGAGAAGTAACTGAGGTATCGGCCGCCTCGCGGTGGGTGTGGTCGCCGGCGAAGAACGCGCCGACGGGACCGGAGGTGTGATCGCCGTTGCACGGGCAGAAGCTCAGGCCGTTGCAGAGGGCGTAGCTCACTTTGTGGAGGTCGAGGACCGGGGCGCCGGTGGCCCTGCCGACGTCGAAGGTCCCGGTCAGCTTTTCAGCGGACGTAGATGTTGGGCTGCGACGGGGTGCTCATGCCGTTGCCGAGGAAGAAGCTCGGGTGAGGCGGCTGGTTGTAGGCGGTGTTCTGCCAGGCGATGGCGACGCGGTACTGGGCGTCGTGCATCAGCGTGTAGATCCGCCGGTCGGTCTGGGCCGTGGTGGCGTAGACGCGCAGCGCGGCGTTGTCGTCCCGGGGCAGGATGATCTCTTCCCGCCAGTCGCCGAAGAGGTCGCCGGACAGGGACGGGGTGGCCTTGGTGCCGTTGACCGAGTGCGCGCCCGAGGCGGTGAGCAGGCGCGTGTCGCCGCCGGTGCCGTACTTGTCGACGCGGTTGCCGTCCAGCAGCTCGCGCACCGGGTCGCCGTCCCACCAGGCCAGGAAGTTGTAGCTGCTGGGGTTGCGCCCGACACTGCCGCCGGAGGCGTTGAAGAGGCTGCCAAGGCCGGTGCCGGACCCCCAGAACTCGCCGCCGGCGTTGCCGGCGTGGATGTCCGCGGCCACGCCGCGAGCAGGGCCCTCACAGTTACAGGTGTTGTTCTTCTGCATGATGGTCGAGCCGGTGTTGGCATCGCGCAGCGTGGCGGAGGCGCCGGAGCTCTGCTCGTGGATCATCCAGATCTCCTTGCCCGGGCGGCTGGGCACGAAGTCTCCGACGTGCAGGGCGTCGCCGTGGGCGTAGAAGCTCGTGGTGTAGCGGCCGGTGCCGTTGGCGTTGATGGTCATGCCGCCGTAGATGATCTCGTCGGTGCCGTTGCCGTCGACGTCGGCGATGGACAGCGAGTGCGCGCCGCGGCCCGTCCACTGGTTGCCGGCGCTGCTGGAGTCGAACTTCCAGCGCCTGGTGAGCTGGCCGTCGCGGAAGTCCCAGGCGGCGATCGCGCTCTTGGCGTAGTAGCCGCGGCCCATGATGAGGCTGGGCCGCTGGCCGTCCAGGTAGGCGGTGCCGGCCAGGAACCGGTCGCCGCGGTTGCCGTAGTTGTCGCCCCAGTCGTTGATGTTGCCGCGGGCCGGGTCGAAGTTCACCGTGGACATGGCGGCGCCGGTGAGCCCGTTGAACATGGTCAGGTATTCGGGACCGGTGATGATGTAGCCGTTGGAGTTGCGGTGCAGGGCGCTGCCGTTGCCGATCACCTGGCCGGTGCCGGAGACGGTGCCGTCACCGGTCTTGACCGCCAGCTCGGCCCGGCCGTCGCCGTCGTAGTCGTAGACCTGGAACTGCGTGTAGTGCGCGCCGGCCCGGATGTTGCGGCCCAGGTCGATGCGCCACAGCCGCTGACCGTTGAGCCGGTACGCATCGATGTAGACATTGCTGGTGACCCCGGACTGCGAGTTGTCCTTCTGGTCACTCGGATCCCACTTGAGGAAGATCTCGTACTGCCCGTCGCCGTCCGCGTCGCCGACGCTGGCGTCTCCGGCGGTGTAGTTGCTTCCCGGCCGGGAGATCGGCACGTCCAGGTAGTTGCCGCCGGTGAAGCGCAGGGACGGCTCGGACGCGGCCTGTTCGGCCTCGTTCACGACTGCGCGGACGGTGTAGGAGGCGTCCGCCGGCGCGCCGTTGTCCAGGTAGTTGGTGGCGCCGGTGAGAGGCGAGGAGTTCAGCTTGGTCGAGCCCCGGTAGAGGTTGAAGGCGGTGCTCGTGCCCTCGGTGCCCAGCAGCCGCCAGGACACCAGGTTGCCGCTGCCCGAGCGCACGCTGATCAGGCCGCGGTTGAGATCCTCCATCTGGCGGCCGGTCGGGTTCTGGGTGCCCGCGTCGACCTCCAGATAGTCGATGTTGGCCAGGCCGTCGGCGGCGGTCGGGCTCAACCGGATGATGTTGTCGCCCGCGTTCAGCGACACGGTCAGCGTCTTGGTCACCCACGTCGTCCAGCCGCCGGTGGGGTCGAACGCGCCGGCGGCGTGTGCGACCGCGCCGTTGACCAGCACGTCCGCGGGACGGCCCGCCGTCCCGCCGTTGGCGTACCGGATCGCGATGGTGGCATCGCCGGCCGCGGCCGCGGTCACGGTGAACTGTGCCGCCGCCCCGGCGGCGTTGTTGCCGTTGCAGAATCCGCTGCCGGAGAAGCCGGCGTGGTTGGACTCGATGAAGCCGTCGCACGTGGCCGGTGCGTTTTCCGCCTCGTAGCGGGTCGCCGCGGAGGCTTCCGCGGCCATGACGAGGCCTGCGGCGGCCATCGTCAGCGTGACGCCGGCGGACAGCAGCGCGACGTGTGGTCTGCGTAAGGACATGAGGAACTCCAACAGGTAGGTCGGGGGTGGTTATCGCAGGTACGGCATCGGCGACAGGTTCAGCTCGCGCATGCGCAGCAGGACGAGCTTGGCCATCTCGTTCGCGCCGTGCGCGGAGAAGTGCGTGTTGTCATTCAGCTCGGTCAGGTAGAGCGCGGCCGAGGCGTTCGGGCCGAGCCCCTCCACCAGCGCCTCACTCGCAGCGGTCAGGTCGATGAGCGACGTGTTCTGCGCGGCCGCCACCTGCCGCATCGTCGCCGGCAGGTCGGCGCCCACCCCGTTGACGTGCAGCGCCGTCGAAGTCAGCGCGCCGTCGGCGGCGAACAGCCGACGCACCGGAGGCGTGACCAGCACCGGCGTCCCGCCCTGCGACCGCACCTGGGTCACCAGGTTGGTCAGGTTCGAGGCGAACGCCGAGGCCGTCGTCGACTTGTCGTTGTGCCCGAACTGGATCAGCACCATATCGCCGCTCCGGATCAGCGGCTTCATCGCGGGGAACAGCGCCGCGTTGGACAGGAAGCTGCCCGAGCTCTCGCCCGAGTCGCCGTAGTTGGCCACCGACAGGCCCAGCTTGAAGGACTGCGGGAGCTGCTGCCCCCACCCGGTGTACGGCGCGACCGGCTGGTCGCAGACGGTCGAGTCGCCCGCGAGATACAGCACCGGCCCGCTCCCCGGGGCCAGCCCGATCCCGTTCAGCTTCGGCGCCTGCCCGGAGAAGACCAGGTCAAGCCCTGGCCTCCCGGTGCCGCCCTGCCCGGTCGGCTGCCCTTCCGGCTGGCGCACGTTCAGCGTGAACGAATACCGCGCATACGAGCCCGCCGCCGTCGATACGGCAGGCAACACCGTACGGCGGGCCTCCGCCTGCACGCTGGTCACGCCCGGGCTGGCCGGGTTGCCCAGGACCACGGTCACGTCGTAGTTGCCCGGCTGGACGTCGAAGTGGCAGGTGATCGGCGAGGTGCCGGTGCACCTGGAACGCAGTGCCGGATCCGGCTCCGGCCCCGGCGGGGTGCCGGTGTCGGCGCCGAAGACCTTGAAGTCGGCGATGCTCGCCCACGTCGACGCGGCGAGCCCGGTCACCGTGATCCGCACGTACCGCGCGGTCGCGGTGAAGACGTCGCTCTGCACCTGGGCGGCGGTCGTGCTGGCCGTCCGGTCGGCCACCCGCGTCCAGGCCGTGCCGTCGGTGGAGACCGAGACGTGGTACCTGTAGGTGCGGGCGAACTCCCAGCGCACCTCGGTGCCACTCAGCGTCGCCGCGCTTCCGAGATCGACCTGCCACCAGTGGCCGGTCCTGCCGTCGGCGGCGCACCAACGGGTGGCGGTGTCGCCGTCGTTGGCCAGGGACGGTCCGCGACCGGACTGGCTGGAGTCGGCACTCGCGGCCTTGCCCAGCGCCAGATCCGTCACCGCCCCGGCCGGAGTCGCGAGCGGCACGGCCAGCAGGCCCGCCAGGAGGGTGAGGAAGGCGAGCACGACGAGTCTCGAAGAGCCCGGCAGGTCGGGAACGCGGCCGGCTGACCGAGAGGAACCCATGGTGATTCCGCGCTTTCTCGTGAAGGTCTGCAGTGGCACGGCGCCGCCTGCACGGCGGGCCATCGCTCCTTACGGGCCGGTGTCTCAGGTGCCACGGGCCCTGGCCTGCTGGGAGCGGGCGGGGTGCTCGGCAGGCACGGTCGCCCTCGGGCTTATGGCGTCCACCTGACGTGGGGATTGAGGTGGCCGCTCCAGTTGAAGACGGCCATGTTGTCCCATTCGTTACCGCTGCTTGCGATATTCGCCGGGTCCCAGCCGTTACCGGGCACCGCGTACCAGGTCGGCTCCCAGTAGAAGACCCCGATCGCACCGGCGTTACGCGCTGTGCTCTGCACCGCCGCGAACTGCGCGCCCTGGCCCTGCCAGGTCGTCCCGTATCCGGAGCAGCCCGAGGTGACCACGTTGCGGGTGGAGTCGGCGTTGTCGGCGGTGAAGGGGTAGGCGGTCTCGGCGATCACCACGTCTTTGCCGTACCGGGCGCGCATGTCGGCGATGACCGTGGACAAGTTCGACAGCGTGCCGTGCCACATGCAGTAGTACGACAGGGCGGTGATGTCCCAGGACACGCCCTTGGCCCGGATCCCGTCGTAGAACCAGCGGGCAGAGGACAGGCTTTCGGCCAGTGCCGTGTGGATGATCACCTGGGTACCGGAGTTGCAGGCCTTCGTCGCGTTGTACCCGGCCTTGAGCAACAGGCTCAGGTTCGTGAAGTCGTTGTTGGTCACCCTGCCGTCGTTCCACAGCATGCCGGTGTTGATCTCGTTGCCGATCTGCACGCTGTCCGGTACGGTGCCCTGCGCCTTGAGGCTGCTGCACACGTCGTAGGTGTAGTTGTAGACGTCGGTCTGCAACTGGCTGATGCCATGGCTGGACCAGGCGGCGGGCTTGAACTGCTTGCCGGGGTCGGCCCAGGTGTCGGAGTAGTGGAAGTCGACCATCAGCTTCAAGCCCTTGGCCTTGATCGCCCTGGCCTGTTGCAGCACCTTGGCCTTGTTGTTGTAGCCGCTGATCGGGTTGTTCCAGATCCGCAGGCGGGCGTAGTTGACGCCGATGCCCTTGAGGATGTCCAGCGGATCTCGCTGCGCGCCACCGGCGTCGTAGTACTTCGCGCCCAGATCCAGCGCGCGTTGCAAGGAGGAGACATCAGCGCCGAGCATGCCGAGCGATGCGGCGGCGGCGTGGGCCGGTTGCCCGGCGGGGACAATCGCGGCGGCACATAACGCCAGCGCCACCAAGATCCTTTTCATGGGTCCTCCGGCGGTCGGAACGGGGATCGAAAGCAGGGATCACCCCAGCACCTGCCCATGCAGATGGCGCGGCCGACCGTGCACGGCCGGCGGTGTCGCCGGCTGCGGACACGGTGGACGGCCCAGTGGCGCCCGCGTCCTGGGACGCGGGCGGGCGGACCGTTCACATGAGCGGGCTGGTGTCGGCGGTCGCAGTTAGGCGGATGTCGTGGCACCGCATGTTCTGCGGCGGCGGGCGATGGCGGGGATCGGGCGCGAAGTCGCGAGTGGGGTGGGGGATGCGACCACGTGTCCTCCTCACAGACTGGATGAGGCTCTGTGAGCGTGCACAGTAATGCAGAACCTGGCGCACTGAAAGGGCCCGTTTGAAATCCGAGGTGGGGGCGCTGTTGGCAAGCAGACACCTGCCATCGTTGGTGAGAAGGCCCTCTTCCTCTCTGTGAACGCTCCCAGATAGTGAGATCTCCGGAGTGCGGACGTGAAAGTTTCATGCGCCCCCTCCATCGGGCGCATGTAGAAGCCGGCCGACCGTGCGGGCGTGGCACAGCGAACCGGATGACGGCAGGAACCTTGGCGGGGACGACCGGTGCTCTGTGGTAACCGGTTCGGCCGGCCATGCCGCTGGAGTTCGCCGCGGCGGCCGTCGACCGTCCCGGCAGCCCGGTCCCCGCCACGTCGGCGGCGAGCCGCTTGCTCGGAAACCGCGTGCTCACAGCCGCCTCACCATGCGGGCTGCCTGCTGAAGACCACCACCGCGCCTGCTCCGTTCGCCACGCCATCCCTGGCCCCTTGGGGGAGGAGTCGTCGATGCCGGGCTCGGGTCGAAGCGCAAGGCGGCGCCAATGGTCGGTACGCAGAGAGTCCCGGTCGCGGAAGCCGTCCACGTCGACGGAGCACTTGTGCCGCGAAGGACGGGGGTGCCGAGTCGAAGACGCCGGAGAGCATCTCGAGGGCTGAGAGAGAAGGAAGCCTTGACGGGCTGCTGTCAACGCTCCTACGCTTGCGCCGTTATATCGATTTAACTGCTCCGACCCCCCTAGGAGCTCCCATGCGCCCCACTCGATCAGCCCTCACGATCGAGACCGCCGTCGTGTGTGCGCGTGCTCCCGGCCACGCCCGCCGACGGCCGGACCGCGCACGGGATGGAACGCCTCGACCGTGTCCGGTCGCCACGACGCCAACCGGGCGGCATATTTCAGCTGGCCTTTCCTGGGTCTCAAGGGTGCCGGAGCCGGAACGGGCGGCGGAGTGGGTGCCGGCTTCAGTGTCTGCCGCGACGGCCGGCCGATCGCCACGGTCACCGACGGCACCGACTACCTGGAACTCGCTGGAACGCCTGCCTCCAAGTACGTCGTCGCCCCGATCGCGAGGGGCAAGGAGGGCAGAAGCGCTCCTGCCCGCACTTTGGGATGAATCGTTTCATGCCGTCCGGCTCCTGTGCCCGCCGATGGCTGTGGCCTGGCTCAGCCTGTTCGGGCACGCCCATCTCAACTGAGTCGTGCCCGTAGCCCGGGATCGTCTCGTCGTTTGATCGGCCGCCGGCGCAACCAGGGATGGCTTCCTCAACGTCTGACGGAGTTCAGTGATGAAACGCTGCATGACGGTGGCGCGTGCCGCCCTGATCGCGACAGTCGTGGTGGGTTCTTCCACCGCGTTCATCACCACGTCCGTGGCGGCCGGCAACGCGGCGGCCGGAGCCGTCTACTACGTCGCACCGAACGGCAGCGACAGCGCCTCGGGAACGCAAGCCGCTCCATGGGCCACGATCGCCCGTGCGCAAGCTGCCGCCCAGCCGGGAGACACGGTCTACTTCCGGGGCGGCACCTACCCCTACACCCGGGCCAACGGCAACTGCACGAGCCAGACGGCCAGAGTCGACGCGATCACCCTGAACAAGAGCGGCAGTTCCGGCAACCCGCTCCGCTACTGGGCCTATCCCGGGGAGAAGCCGGTATTCGACTTCTCCCGCATGACGGACAACTGCCGGATCAAGGGATTCAGCGTCACCGGCAGCTATATCCACCTCAAAGGGCTGGAAGTCAGGGGCGTGCCGCAGAACAACAAGCTGAACGCCGAGTCCTGGGGGATCTGGGTGTCGGGCAGCAACAACATCTTCGAGTTGATCAACACGCATCACCACATGGGAACCGGGCTGTTCATCAATGGCGGGGGCGGCACCTTGGTTCTCAACTCCGATTCGCATGACAACTACGACCCGAACAGCTCAGACGGGCCCGGCGAGAACGCCGACGGTTTCGGTGCCCACTACACGCCGGCCGGCCGTCCCGCGAACGTGTTCCGGGGCTGCCGCGCGTGGTGGAACGCCGATGACGGTTACGACCTCATCTCCACCTACTCGCCCGTGACCATCGAAAACTCGTGGTCCTGGCGCAACGGCTACCTGCCGGGGACGACGACGTCTTCCGGCAACGGCGCCGGCTTCAAGGTAGGCGGCTTCGGCGCCGAGTACGACGCCGGCGCGGTGAAGCACACCGTCCGCTTCTCGGTGGCCTTCCTCAACAAGGCGGCCGGCTTCTATTCCAACCACCACCCGGTGGCCAACGATTATTTCAACAACACCAGCTACGGAAACCGCCCCGACTTCAACATGCTGGGAATCGACGCAAGCGGCGCCGCCGTCGGCCGGGGCAACCTGCGCAACAACATCGCCTACACGGGCACGCTGACGTCGAACATGACCGGTACCAGCTCCGCGTACAACTCCTGGGACCTGGGCGCCACCCTGTCGGACTCCCAGTTCCAGAGCGTATCGACCTCCGGCTGGGACGCGCCTCGCCAGGCGGACGGTAGCTTGCCCACGCTGCCCCACCTGCGCCTTGCCGCCAACAGCACCCTGATCGACAAAGGCACCGACGTCGGCCTGCCCTACACCGGGCAGGCTCCGGATCTCGGCGCCTTCGAGCGGC
>NZ_JBFAQB010000043.1:0-7531 GCF_040676995.1 Nonomuraea sp. NPDC049419
AGCGACGCCGAGGTGCGCGACGCGCTCACCCTGGCGCCGCACATCCCCATGGTGCGGCTCGACGCCCGCTCCAAAGACTCCGTCAAGAACACGCTCATCCAGCTCGTCGAGCACGCGCTGACGGTCCGCATGGCAGTGCCGGGCTGGGGCGGCTGACCCCGGCTCCGGCGCCGCGCCGGCGACGAGCCGTGCCCTTCCCGGCTCGCCGGACGCGGCACCCGCGCTCCGGCCCTGCCAGCGCTGCCCTGCCAGCGCTGCCCTGCCAGCGCTGCCCTGCCAGCGCTGCCCTGCCAGCGCCGCCCTGCCAGCGCTGCCCTGTCATCGCTGCCGGGCCTCGATGAGGCTCGCGCCGGAGCCCAGCTCGACGACCTCACCCATCGCCAGACCCGCCCGGCCGAGCAGCGCCGCGTACTCGTCGCGGCTGCGCTCCGCGCCGCCGTTGAAGATCGCCAGCATCCGCAGGTCGATGTCCTTGCCCAGGTGCGGCCGCTCGTCGTCGGGGAGCACCACCTCCAGGATGAGGAGGCGGCCGCCGGGGTTCATGGCCGTGCGGACGTTGGTGAGGATCTTGACGCAGTCCTCGTCGTCCCAGTTGTGCAGGATGCTGGCCAGCAGGTAGACGTCGCCGCCGGACGGCACCGCGGCGAAGAAGTCGCCCGCCACCACCTCCGTGCGCTCCGCCAGGCCCTCCTCGGCGAGCGCCTGCCTGGCGTGGTCCACCACGTGCTCCAGGTCCATCAGGACGCCGCGCAGCCCCGGGTTGGCGCGCAGCACGGTGGCCAGGATGTGGCCCTTGCCGCCCGCCACGTCCACCATCGTCCCGGTGGCGGGGAAGGCGTAGCGCTCGGACAGGCCCTCGGTGAACGGCACCGCCCTGGCCGCCATGTAGTCGTCGAACAGCGTGCTCGACTCCGGCTTGCGGGCAAGGTAGTCGTACAGGGGGCCGTACTGCTCGATGAAGGCCGAGCGGCCGGTGCGCACGGTGTCGGGCAGCGTGCGCATGGCGTACCAGAAGCCCTCCTCGCCGAGCATGCGGATCGAGGAGCGGACGAAACCGGGCGCGTCCGAGCGCAGCGCGCCGCCCCGCTCGGTCAGCTCGTACGCGTCCGCCTCCACCGCCCTGACCAGGTCCATGGCGGCCAGCTCGCGCAGCACCCTCCGCAGTGAGGGCGCGTGCGCCCCGGCCCGCCGCGCCAGCTCGGGCGTGCTCAGCGGGCCCTGCGCGAGATGGTCGGCCACGCCCAGCTCCGCCATGGTGAGCAGGGCGGCGAAACGCGAGATGTCACCCAGGGCACCCCACAGGAGGTCGTCGGAATGCGGCATGAGTCCTTCCAGAGGGAGTTCACGGATTGCGCGTGGCCTGCCGGTGCCACACCAGCACGCGGCGCTCGGCCAGCACGAACAGGGAGTTGACGACGTAACCGAGGATGCCGAGCAGCGTGATCGTGGCCCACACCGCGGCGCCGTCGAAGCTGCGCTGCGCCTGCAGGAGCTGGTAGCCGATGCCGTCGCTGCCGCCGATCAGCTCGGTGAGGACCATGAGGATCAGCGCGAGCGACAGGCTCAGCCGCAGCCCGGCGAAGATCTTCGGCGAGGCGGCCGGCAGCACGACCACCCGCAGCCGCTGGAACCTGGTCAGGTTGAAGACGGTGGCGGTCTCGGTGTACGTCCTGTCGATCGCCCTGGCGCCGTCGATCGAGTTGAGCAGCACCGGCCACACCACCCCGAACACGATGGTCGCGAGCTGGGTGATCAGCACGCCGTACGGCGAGTGCAGCCCGGCCTGGAGCACCAGGAACACGGGGATCAGCAGGGGCGGCGGCAGCGAGCGGCCGAACTCGATCAGCGGGTCCACGTAGTCGGTCGCCGTGCGGGAGCGGCCGAGCAGCATGCCGGCGATGATCCCGATCAGCGCCGCCAGGATCCAGCCGCCGAACATGCGGCCCAGGCTGGGCAGGATGTTGTCGATCGCGTCGTCGGTGAGGAAGATCCGGCTGGCCGGGCCCGAGAACCACAGCTCGTGCATGGCTGCCACGATCGTCGTGGGCGGCGGGAAGTCGGTGTTGCCGACCGCTCGGGCGGCGAACTCCCAGACGACGAGCAGGACCGGGATGACCCAGATCTTGGTGAGGAGCTTCACGACTCCGACGCCCCCGTCCGCATCCGGTGCCAGTGGAACAACCGGCGCTCGCCGGCCAGGAGCAGCACGTTCGCGAGCACGCCGAGGACGCCGGCCCAGACCGTGGCCGCCATCATCAGGTCCGTCCTGTTGCCGCTGCCGGCCAGGTTGACGAAGACGCCGATACCGGCGACGCCGCCGGCCAGCAGCTCGGCGCTGACCGCGAGGACGAGCGCGATGCCCGCGGCGATCCTGACGCCGGTCGCGACGAACGGCGCGGCGCTCGGCAGGCTCACCCTGGTCAGCACCGCGAGGGGGCCGAAGCCGAAGCTGCGCAGCGACTCCTTGGCCACGGGGTCGACGTCGTGCATGCCGTACAGGGTGTTGATGAGGATCGGCCAGACGGAGGCGTAGACGATGACCGAGATCTTCATGAGCTCGTCCACCGGGATCAGCAGGATCGCCAGGGGGATGATCGCCACGCTCGGGATCGGCCGCAGGAACTCCAGCACGGGCCTGATCGCCCGCTCCACCGGCGCGAGCGCGCCGAGCAGCACGCCCACCGGCACGGCGATGGCGGTGGCGATGAGCAGGCCGAGCACCCAGTTGGTCAGGGTCGCGCCGAGCCCGGCCAGGAAGTCGGGGTCGGCGGGCAGGCGCACGGCTTCGAGCAGGATCGTCGACGGTGCGGGGAACTGCAGGTCCTCACTGATGCCGAAGCGGATGACCAGCTCCCCGGCGACGAGGAACCCCGCGGCGCCGGCGGCGCCGCGGAGCAGACGTGCGATCGTCACTTCGACGCGGGAGCCGCGATGACCGACTTCACGTCGATGGGGCTCTTCAGGTAGCCGTACTCGAGCATGAGGTCGGCGACCTTCTGCAGACGGTTGGCGTTCAGCTCACTGGGGAAGGAGCCGAGCGTGATCACCGAAGCGGTCTTGGCGTCGATCTTCGTGTACTTCGGCAGCATGGCCTCGATCTCCTTGCGGTCGCTGGAGACGAGTTGCTGAGCCTTGCCGATCGCGCGCTGGAAGGCGGCCAGCGTCTTCGGGTACTTCTGCGCCCAGTCCTCGGTGGCCATCCAGCCGGCGATGGGCAGGTCGGCGGTCTGACCGGTCATGACGTCCGCCAGCTTGCGGAAGCCGTGCTGGCTCTGGTTGGCGGTGATGAACGGCTCGGTGATCCAGCAGGCGTCGGCCTGGCCGCTGAGCAGCGCGTTGCCCATGTCGGGGAACGGCTTCTCGACGAACTTGACGTCGTCGGCCGTCAATCCGGCGACCTTGAGCTGCGTCAGCGTGGTGAGCGTGGCGACATTGTTGAGGTTGTTGACCAGAATGGTCTTACCCTTCAGATCCGCCACGGTCTGAATCTTCGAGTCCTTCGGCACCATCAGGTTGAAGGTGTTCGGGCCCGCCTGGTACATGTCGGCGACGAGCTTGATCTTCTTGCCCTCGCTGACCGCCGCGAACGTCGAGACGTAGTTGGTCATCGAGATGTCCAGAGCGCCGCTCAGAATCTGCGGGAGTGCCGCGGCGCCACCGGTGATGACGGTCGGCTGAACGGTCAGGCCCTCTTCCTTGAAGTAGCCCTTCTCATTCGCGACATAGAGAGCCACCGGGTCAGGTACGGGCAGGGCGCCGACCTTGATGGTGGTCTTCTCGAGGCCGCCGCTGTCGGCCGACGTGGTGCCAGGGTCGTCGGATCCGCCGCAGCCGGCAAGAGTCAGAGCGACTGCGACGCCGACAGCAATGGCGTTACAGCGCAGTTTGCGTGTCATGGGGGGTTCTCCTACCAGGGGGAAGCTTCTGGAGATCGGCACTGTATGCCGGGCGTGAAGCGTACCGGAGGCTAGATCCAAACGGCAGCACTATGCCGCGTTTATGCACTTTATCTGCTAAAGATGACTGTCCAGGGATATAGATGTAAATATAGGCATAAAGTAGGTTTATGGGTTGTATGTCCGGATTGAGGTGCCGGTTGCGCTCCGTGGTCAAGGGCTCGCCACGTGAACAAGGTGTCATTTGGAACGGTTGAAAACACCCGAGACGTTGGCCTAAGTATGAGGTTTGTGCTCAAATTGGGCCTCGAACTTGCCTGCGATCACTCGTCCTTGTGACGAAGCCGCTGAAACCCCCTTAAGCAGGCCATGGCGAGAGGTTGCCACCAGTGAGGACAACAACGGCCGAGTCCGGTCGTGGCAGGGCTCCGGACGGACCGGATCACTCTGCGGGCTTAGAAGCCCCGCAGGTACAGCAGCCCGTGTCGGGCAGCCCGTTCGCGCTGCGTAACTGGCGCGTGCGAACCCGCCTCATCGCCCTCATCGCCATTCCCACGCTCGTGGGCGTCATCTTCGGCGGGCTGCGGGTCACCGACTCCATCAGCAGCGCACAGCAGTACCAGCTCATCAGCGACGTGGGACGGCTGGTGAGCCAGCTCGGCGAGCTCTCCCGCGACCTCGGTCTCGAACGCGACCTGGCCGGCCGCTTCGTCGCCGCCAACAAGCGGGCGACCGAGGGCCAGCGGCTCAAGAGCCAGCAGGAGATCGTCGACGCCAGCGTCAACAGGACCAAGGCGGTCGCCGGCGAGGCGCGCGACTCGCTGTCCGAGATCGGCCGCAGAACCCTCGACCGCATCGAGGTCCGGCTCGCCCAGCTCGGCTCGCTGCGCACGACGTACACCAAGGACCAGCTGCCGCCGCTGCCGACCGTCGAGACGTACTCCGAGATCATCGCCGACCTGCTGCAGGTCTACGACGAGCTCGGCCAGGGCTCCACGGACGAGCAGCTCACCTCCACCGCCGCCGCGCTGCGCACCATCGCCCGCGCCGAGGAGGAGGCCTCCAAGCAGCGGGCGCTGCTGATGATCGCGCTGGTGCGCGGCAGGTTCGAGGAGCCGGAGTTCAAGGGCTTCCTCGACGCGGGCTCCCGCCGCGAGAGCGAGCGGGCCTCGTTCAACGCGGTCGCCACCCCCGCCCAGCGGCAGAACTTCGACAACACCGTGGCCAGCCAGAAGATCGGCCGCGCCGAGTTCTACATCAGCCGCGCGGTGCTGCTGCACAACACCGCCACCCCGTTGCGCAGGCTCGACAACTCCACCTCCAAGGACGTCGACCTCTGGTTCGACTCCATCTCCGAGACCGTCGACCGGCTGCACCAGGTGCAGAAGTCGCTGGCGGAGGAGGTCGCCACCCGGAGCGCCGACGTGGCGAGCGGCGACAGGCAACTCGCCGCGATCAACATCGGCATCGTGGTCGTGCTGCTGGTCCTGGTCCTCGCGATCACCGCCCTCATGGCCGGCTCGCTCGTACGGCCACTCAGGCGGCTGCGCAGCGACGCACTCAAGATCGCCGGCCACACGCTGCCCGACCTGGTCCGCCAGCTCCGCAACACCGACATCGACCCCGACAAACTCAGGGTCCCGCCCATCGAGATCAACTCGAAGGACGAGATCGGCGAAGTCGCGCGGGCCTTCGACGAGGTGCACCGCGAGGCGGTCCGGCTGGCGGGCGAGGAGTCCAAGCTCCGCAGCAACGTCAACGCGATGTTCGTCAACCTGTCCCGCCGCAGCCAGACCCTCGTCGAACGGCAGATCACCCTCATCGACGGCCTGGAGCAGGGCGAGCAGGACGAGCAGCGGCTCGGCAACCTGTTCAAGCTGGACCACCTGGCCACCCGCATGCGGCGCAACAGCGAGAACCTGCTGGTTCTCGCCGGCCAGGAGCCCCCGCGCCGCTGGAGCCAGCCGGTCCAGCTCGTCGACGTCGCCCGCGCCTCCCTGTCCGAGGTCGAGAACTACGAGCGCGTCGTGCTGGAGGTGCCGGAAGGCGTCGCCATCGCGGGCCAGGCCGTCAACGACGTCATCCACCTGCTCGCCGAGCTGATCGAGAACGCGCTGTCGTTCTCGCCCCGCGAGACCCGCGTCCCGGTCTCGGGCAGCAGGATCGACGGCGGCGGCATCATGCTCTCCATCAGCGACTCCGGCATCGGCATGACCGCCGAGGAGCTGGCCCAGGCCAACGAGCGGCTGACCGACGCGCCCACCGTGGACGTCTCCGTCTCCCGCCGCATGGGCCTGTTCGTGGTCGCGAGGCTGGCGCACCGCCACGGCATCCGCGTCCAGCTCCGCCCGCACGGCTCCGGCGGCCTGACCGCGATGGTGCTGATCCCCGAGTCGCTGCTCGGCCCGCAGGCCCCGTCGTACGCGGGCGCCGCCCCCGCCGCCTCCAGGGAAGAGTCCTTCCCCGTGGCGCAGCACGCCCCGCAGGGCGGTTCGTGGCCGGCCTCGTCGTTCCAGCTCGGCCCCGGACACCCGTCCTACCCGTCCTACCCGTCGACGGACGCCGTCCCGCCGGCCGGGTCGTGGCCGTCGAGCCCCGCCCTGCCCGCCGAGGCCGCCGGCTGGATGTCCAGCGACTCCTCCAACGACGTCTGGGTGACATCGCGCGGCCCCGCCGCCGGCGAGAGCAGGCTGCCCCAGCGGGAGAACGGGCTGCGAGAGAACGGACTGAGGGAGAACGGGCTTCGGGAGAACGGGCTGCCGCAGCGCGAGGGCGGCCTGCCCCAGCGCGGCGGGCTGTCCGACGACACCCGCCCCTGGATGCGCGGCGTCGAGGCGGCGCCGCCCGCGCCGAACTCCTTCGACTTCCCCGAGACCGAGTCCGCGGCCACCGGCCCGATGCCCGCGATCCCGTCCGGCCCGTCCGGCCCGCCGAGCGGCGGCGCCGCCGGCAACGGCGGCAACGGCGAATACCTGCCGATCTTCGCCTCGGTGGAGTCGGCGTGGTTCGACCAGGCCGCCGCCGCGGCCGACGCGACGTGGAGCTCGCCCAAGGCGGACGCGGGCTGGAGCGCGGCCGAGGCCGTACGCGAGCCGGTGCGCGACGGCGCGACCGCCGCGGGCCTGCCCAAGCGGGTGCCCAAGGCGAACCTGGTGCCCGGCTCGGCCGACACCGTCTCGGCGCCGAAGGGCGTCGCCCCGATGCCGGCCGTCTCACCGGATCGGGTGCGCAGCCGGTTGTCCAGCTTCCAGCAGGGCTTCAGGGCCGCGCGCGACGACATCAGCGAGGGCAGGACGTACGGGTCCGGCCCCAGGGATAACAGTAGGGATGAGGGCGCATGAGCGAGCGCAACAAGCGGCCAGGGGAACGCAGCCGACTGTCGTTCGTGCGACCGGCGGAGGAGAAGGTATGAACGACCTGAGCCACGCGGCACGCGGGGTGGACTGGTTAATCACCGACTTCGTCAGCACCGTTCCGGGGGTCGCGCACGCGGTGGTGGTCTCGTCCGATGGTCTGCCGTTGGCGGCGTCGGCGGGTTTTCCTGCTGATCGTGCTGATCAGCTGGCTGCGATCGCGTCGGGTTTGGTGTCTTTGACGCAGGGTGCGGCGCGGGTGTTCGAGGGGGGTGCGGTCAA
>NZ_JBFAQB010000044.1:0-6847 GCF_040676995.1 Nonomuraea sp. NPDC049419
ACGACCCAGCCTTGGCATCCGCCACCGAGGCCGCCTAAGATCCACCCACGGCACCTACCTCGTCGAGCTATTTACACCGCTCCGGGGACGCGACCTTCCTTCATGCTCGCGCCGTCGATTCGTGCAGGATCTCCAACTGCGAGTTCACCGAAGAGCGCTTCACCGTCTGGACCGACGGCGGTCGGACGGATGCGACCATCCCCCGACACCGCGGGAACTCGCCCGGCATCGATCGCTTGCCGCCAGGATTTCGGCATCGTCTTAAGGCAGCCCCGGGTCTCCGGTGAGGCCGGCCGCGTGTTCGAGGGCGACACCGCGGCGTGAGGCTCGGCAGAGCCCCCTTTGGCCTGCGGCGACGTTGGTGCCGGCGTTGCTGTACAGCTCACACTGCACAGCAACGCCAACATCAATATCAGTGATCGCTTACCAGATGTAGCCACGAGAGCTGAAGATCCCCACTAGGGTGTCCGAATAGATGCCGTCGTACGAAGGGGCGTTCCAGTCCGCGGGCACAGCCGCGCTGTTTCCGGCGGGATCGACGTACATGGTCCAGTCGCCGTAGGCGTCGTAACCGTAGACACCGATCCAGTGGAAGATGTTCCGGTTCGTGGGATGCCCGGCGAGATGGTCGCTGGTCGGCGTCTCAGCGGTGTTCCCCATAATGAGATAGTTGTTGTCGATGTCCGACACCAGTGCATCGACGTAAGCCTGCCGATGAGCCAGCGTGGGAGTACCGGGGATCGGTTGCGGGACGTAGAAGGTGGTTTCCATCTCGTAGTTCATCGCATCGGCCATCGGGCGGCCGGTGTTGTAACCGGACGCGATGATCTTGATGTCCTGGGCGATGGGGTTGATGTACCACGGGGTGTTCCCATTGAAGTCGGTGTCGAGCAGGTCTGCTGCATGACTCCATCTGGGATCATCCACCGTGCCCCAGTCCAGGCCCTTCGCGTACATCGCCGAGAGTAGCGTGGACGGGCCGCAGTAATAGTCCTCGATCTGCGGGAAGTAGTAAACAGAGAGCCAGTTCATTTCGGCGGAGGCGGCGGTTGAGCGTCCACCGGGAGCTGCAGCCCCTTGACGTCGCTTCGCCGCATGGGCCTTGGCTTCGGCGGTTTTCCGGGCGAGTAGGTCCTGCTGCGCGGGAGACAACGGAGCGTCGGCTTCGGGATCGTTCTTCGGGACGACGCGCATCTCGTTCATACCCTGCCTGAGCTGCGCAGGTGCGGGGATAGAGGCCACTTCGCCGGGTTTCTCCGGACTCGTGACGGCCCCGGCGGGCGAGGCGACTGTCAGGACCGCTAGAAGCATGAGGCTTATCACGAGGGCTAATCGCTGCACGATACCTCCGATGCTGTTCCTGCCGGATTTTCGGACATCATTGAGACACCGGACACCTTGGGCGGCCGCCCTCAGTCTCGCGCTTGCTGCAGTTGCAGCTTGCGGGCCGCCTTCCGCCGTTCGGCGTCGAACGGATTGAGCGCTGCGCCAGCGCCTTGCCCGGGCTTCCCGTTCCAGGTCCGGATCTTCGCGACCAACCGGTGGAGCCGATCGTCTCCGGGTGGGACGTCAATGGTAAATCTGGACTCGTCGGGCCGATCGTCGTCGCCACCCCAGCGGACGACACCCTCGCACTCCAGGAGGACATCGCGGAGCACCACGGCCTGGTGTGGGAAGAAGTTGCCCCGCGACCCCGCCGGATACCAGTCGGGACGGATGGTCACCGCCGTTCCGGAAGCGTGATTGCTGGCCGGTGACGAAGCCGAGGCGGATCCGAGCGGCCGGTAGCCGATGACCTGGCTCTCGGCGGCCTTCAGTTCGTCGATCTCGTAGTGGAACCTGCCGAGTACGTAGAGCAGAATCGTGGCCGGCTCACCGAGTCGTAGGTTCACCATGATGTCGCTGCCGCCCACCCGCCAGGGGGGCGTCCACGCATGATCCTCGGGTCGTATGATCGGCCAGCCGTTGGCGCTTGTCGGGACTTGTTCTGTGGACGCCGCAAGCGCTGTGGAGGTGTGCGGAGGAGTGTTCCCGTCCCGTACGGCCGCCTTCGCCGTGCCCGGCCCCACAAGCACTCCGGCCATGCCGGCGCCGATGAGCCCGAGCGAACCGCGAATAACAGCGCGACGGCCGATGTTCTTCGTCACCTCTCCGATTTGAGCCGTGGTTTCACCAGCCACGAGGCTCCCTTCTAGGAAAAAAGGCTTCCCATGTTCCAGAGCAGCTGGAAGATGGAGGACGCCAGAGCCACCAGGACAGCGCAGAGCCAGTAAAGTCGCCGCGACACCGGCGCGGAGCGGAGCACCACGGTATTCACCGCTGCCATTGCCAGCGCGAATACGGCAACGAGTACGAGCCCGATGAGCAGTGCTCCGAGATAGCCGTCCTGGAACGGGATTCCGGGCGATCCGAACCCCAACTGAGCGAGCCAGTCGCGAGCCACGAAGTAGGGATAGAAGAACGCGAACTGCCCGAGAAACCCGAATACCGAGTTCAGTAGAAGGCACAGCAGGTAGGCGGCCTTCGAGGACAGCCGATGACTGCTTCTCCGTCCGTCCTGCCTGCTGGTGCGCATCTAGAGATTCCTCGCAGCACTGTTGTACTTCTCGAATATGCGATAGATGGGCAGAGTCTTCTGCCGGTACACGTCGGCCTGAGCGCCCGTGCCGTTGTACCGCTTGAGGATCAGGCCCGCTTCGTTCTCCGTGTAGTCCAACACGGGTCTGCGCTGGCCGATGTCGGCAGCCCCCCAGATATTCACCAGTGGAATCGTGCTGACAGAGTACTCGTCATCGTCCTTGAGCTGTTTCCAGACCCGCCAGACGTCGTGCCAGTCGGCCGGGTCGAGCGCGCTGTCACTGATGATTCCCACGGACACGCAATAGTTTCGGGATTTGATCGCAGTGTCGGCGAAGATTTGGCCGAGGCCTGTACTGCTGTCGTTCTTCATAATGATCGGTGGTTGGGGAGGAGGGCCGCTCATGTTCTCCTCCCAGAGCTCGTACGCCTCGAGATAGGCGTAGGTGGCCACCACGAGGCCGTCCACCGCGGCGTCGTCGACGCGGTTGTTGCGGAGCTCCCAGAAGAGCGGGGTCTGAATGAGCGCCTTGCGCATGCCGAAGGCCCGGGAGAGCGCCGTTATCAGTGCGTCGTGCTGCAGGGTGATGTCGAGTGACGCGGGTGTGAGATAGAGCCAGGCGTTCTCGAGCACGTTCCCCTCGGGGAGGTCCCCGAGGCTCTTGATGTACGCGAGCAGTTCGGTGAGGATCGCATCCCGGCTGGCGCTGCTGAAGGGCACGTCCGGCTTGGCTCCGGTAGGCACGTCGTTGAAGCTGTTCTGCCCGCTGTCCCGTCCGGAATTGATGTTGTTGTCGATCTCGATGGCGCCGTCGCCGGCTCCGATCGTGATGGTGGAGATCTGATCGAAAGCCCAGTCGTCTGGCAGGGGAAAGCCCAGGTTGCCACTGAAACCGGTGGACATGCCCGCGACGAAGCTGGCCGTGCTGAGGCCCTCTGCGGCCACCCTGGAGCAGACGTTGCGGGGCCCGTAGATGCCGATCGCGTACTCGCTGCCGAGCTGGTTGAAACGAGTCCGGATGGCACGGAAGTGCGGAAGGATGTTGGAGGTGACGTCGCTGTCCAGGGCGTCATAGTCGACGGCGAAGTAGATGCGGGTACCTGGCTTGAAGCCGTAACCACGCGCCGCGTCCAGGGCGGCCATGGCGTCAGCCGCGCCCTGAGTGGCGTTGAAGTAGGTCACCGCCCCGCCGTAGGTCTGGTAGATCGGGAAGACCCGAAGTCCCTCCTGCGCGATCACCGCCAGCTCGCCGGGCTGGATCTTCTTGTTGAGCGAAGTGTTGGGCACGTTGGTGAGATAACGGCCGACCACCTGATAGCCGAGGCCCTTCAACGTCTGAGCACGAGCAGGCGTTATCTGGGTGACGCAGTCCGCAGCGGTGCCCCTACGACTCGAATCGCCCGTGCTGACAAGCAGCGAGGCCCAGGTCTGCTTGTCGCCGGTACCGGTGGGGGCGAGCCGGGCGAAGTTCTGGAAGTCGACGACCCGGGCAGTGAGGTTGGCGTCATAGGTGGCCGTGAAGGCGGTTCCCTGCCGGCGGTTGAATATCATGGCCGCGCTGAAGAGCTGTACGAAGACCCCTGTGGAACCCTGCGCTATCCCCTGCGCCGCCAGCCCGTTCAGTGTCTTGGGGCCGAAGATGCCGTCCGCCTCGCCGTCGCTCTGCCCCAGCTCGAACTGGCAGGCCAGCATCATCGCCTTCTGTACGTCTCGTGAGAAATGGCCGTCACACGGAATGACGAAGAAGTTCGTTCTGTTCACGTAGCGGGAGTTCATCCATTGCTGGATCGAGCGTATCGAGGCGCTGCCATTGGCTGTCACAACGTATGCGTCCATAGTGAGCAGCGCCTTGAATAACTTGGGGACCATCGCGTCCCCTGGAAAGGCGTTCTGCGTGCCGGAGTTGGCCTTGAGTTGCTGGACCGCCGCCGACACCCTGTCATTGTAGATGCCATCGATCTCACCGCCATCGTAGCCCTTGCAGTACAGCCCGGACTGCAAGATGCGGACGAGGTTAGCCGGTGCCCCTGCGCTCCGCGTTATCGACGGCCATTGGCTGGTCAGCGTCGACAGCGTCGTAGGGCCGAAGTTGTTCGACAGCGTGGTGATGCCGAGCTGGTGTTGAAGACAGCGGGTCAGGGCGTACATCGTCGCCCACCCGGTGATTCCGTCCTCAACTACTTTGGTGATGCCCGGCACGCTGCCGTAGGTGGTGTTGATGAAGCGTTGTGCACGCAGAACCATCTCATCCATGTCGGCTCCAATGTCGACTGGTTGCGTACGTCTTTCCGCGCCTCCGGCCTCCACGGAGTGCACCGTGCTGCCCGACCGGAGCCGCCCGGGCATCCGGCCGGGCATCGCTCGGGAGGTCGTGCGACCGTCAGAAGCAGTCCTGCCACCTGTGTGAGCTGAAGAAGTCGTTCATGCCATAGGGCACCAGATCGTTGACCACGTACCCGCTGCCACTTGTGTCGTAGGGAATGATCAGCCCCAGCCCGCCACCGTGGCTGTGCTCCCGAAGCACTGCCTTGCACCGGTCGTCGCCGTTGGACAAAGAGCTGGTCATGTCGTTCACGGGAGTGCCGCTGATGACGGGAGACGACCCCCAGAAGTAATAAAGGTAGTCGTTGTCGTAGCTGTCGTCCTCATTGTAGTAGTCGTGCCGTCCACCGACCTGATTTTCGTGCTCGAAAACACATAACTCCGCGTACGTGCACCAGCCGTCGTGCTCTGCGGCCCATGCCGGGGCAGGAGTGGAAAGCATCAGCTGAGCACCCATCGCACTGCCGGCGACAACAGCCATAACTCGATTCAGTAAACGTCGGCCACGCATCATTCTCCTATGTGTGTAGTCGAAATTCGCGACTGTATGAGCGGGATATTGTTACGGCCGACCGCCCTGCAGGACGACTTCGGCGTTACGCAGGAGGATGTCCCTGTTCCGCGCGAGTGTCTTCAGCGCGCCCGCGTGCTGCTCGATCAGTTTCCGCTCGTTCGCGTTCTGCGCGTTCGACAGTGCCACGGCGTAGCCCGACTGGTCCTTGCACTCCATGTCGGCGCTGGCGGCCTTGCGCTCCTCGTCGGTCACCGCAGAGCCGGATTGCCTGACCCACCGGGGGTCGTTCCAGGCGTCCTCCGGTGTCGCGTAGCCGAATCCGCGCTGCTTCATGCACGTGCTCCAGTCGGCCACCGCCCGTAGGACCTCGGCGTCCTTCCTGGCAGGCGCCGCCGCCTCGGCCATCAGCCTCCAGACGAGCAACTCGTCCGGCTGAGAGGCTCCCGTCGTCAGGGTACGGCTCGCCTCTCCGGTGCAGCCGCCTTGAGGAGGCGTCTGACCACTGCCCAGGGTCACGTCACCGCCAGTCAGAGCACGACGTTCCTCCATTGACACAGCTCGGGCCTGGTCCACGGTCCGGCGCTTGCCGTCGGCGGCGTCAGCCTCCTCCGCGTAGCCGGTGCGCGCCGCCTGCTCGGGCTCGATGTACAGGTACCGGCGGCCCGAGATGAACTCTGCACCCTGCTCCTTGGATTCCACGGTTTTGAACTCGGCGAAACCGAGGCGTTGCATGCAGGCAGCAACCAGGCCAGCCCGGGCGGTGGTCACCTTCTTGCGCTGCTCAGCGGTGTCGACGTACGCGGAAAGGGGCGATGCGCCATCCACGGGTTTCGCGCTCGCGGATCGGAGTTGGACCGTGCTGACGCCACTGACGGTGTCACTGCCACAGGCGGCAAGACCGCATAAAAGCGTCAGGCCACCGGCCAGCACAATGGCGTTCCTGGAAAGATTGCCCACGAATGCACCTCCTGATGTTTTGTCGCAGTGATACGGGGAGCGGTTTTTGGCATGACCGATGACTGCGATGAGACGTTTTCGGGCGGGCAGCACTTCGCGTGCCGCTACTAAGCGGCGCGGTTCCGTCCGGCACCGTGATGGCGGGAAAGATAGACTTGGATACCTGAAGGCGACTCCGACGTCGAGCGCTGCTTGCGACGCTCCTTATGATGCACAACAAGATCACCTATCACAAGTATTGACACCATTTAATGCGCGAAGTAAATGGTAATTGCCGATTCCGCATACGGGTAGTGCTCGTCGATACTCGGAATGCGATCCTGTCGTCGGTCAGGCACCAGGAATGACGCAGAGCACGAAGAACGGGGTCCTTCGTGGGTCGCCGGTACTACATCGGTAGATCTTTAAGTCGTTCGCCAGCGTGACTGCTGGTGTATCGGTGATGGTCTGCGAGTGACCTTGTGCCTCACCTACGA
>NZ_JBFAQB010000045.1:0-5539 GCF_040676995.1 Nonomuraea sp. NPDC049419
GACCCGTTACGACAAGCTCGCCGTACGCTACGAAGCCGTCGTCATCATCGCTGCGATCAACCAGTGGCTCAGTGCCTTATGAAACACGACCTAGCCCGTGACCCATTTCGATGTCCTCGTCCTCGGTGCCGGCCCGGGCGGATACGTCGCCGCCATCCGCGCGGCGCAACTCGGCAAGTCGGTCGCCGTCGTGGAGGAGAAGTACTGGGGCGGTGTCTGCCTCAATGTCGGCTGCATCCCGTCCAAGGCGTTGCTGCGCAACGCGGAGATCGCCCACATCATCACCCGGGAGAAGGACATCTTCGGCATCACGGGTGAGGCCGGCATGGACTTCGCCGTCACCCACAAGCGCAGCCGTGGCGTCGCCGAAGCGAGCGCCAAGGGCGTGCATTACCTGATGAAGAAGAACAAGATCACTGAGATCAATGGCTGGGGCACCCTCACCGGGCCCACGTCGATCGACGTCGTCAACGACTCTCAGACCTCGTCCTACACCTTCGACAATTTGATCATCGCCGTCGGTGCCACGGTGCGGCTGGTGCCGGGGGTCACGCTCTCCGAGAACGTGGTCACCTATGAGGAGCAGATCCTCACCGATCAGCTGCCGAAGTCGATCGTCATCGGTGGTTCGGGCGCGATCGGGGTGGAGTTCGCCTACGTGCTCAAGAACTTCGGTGTCGACGTCACCATCGTGGAGTTCCTGGACCGGATGGTGCCGACCGAGGACGCCGATGTGTCCAAGGAACTGCTCCGCGCCTACAAGAAGCTGGGCGTCAAGGTGCTGCTGTCCACGGCGGTCAAGGGCGTCCAGGACACCGGCTCCGGCGTACGGGTGACGGTGGCCCCGTCCGCCGGCGGGGATGAGCGGCTGATCGAGGCTGACAAGTTCCTGGCAGCCTTCGGTTTCGCGCCGCGTACGCAGGGCTTCGGCCTGGAAGCCGCCGGCGTCGCGCTCACCGACCGGGGTGCGATCGCGGTCGATGCTCGTGGTCGTACCAATGTCGAGGGCGTCTATGCGATCGGTGACTGCACCGGCAAGCTGATGCTCGCGCACACCGCCGAGGCGATGGGCGTGGTCGCCGCGGAGACGATCGCCGGCGCGGAGACCATGGAGATCGACTTCGACATGATCCCGCGGGCGACGTTCTGCCGGCCGCAGATCGCCTCCTTCGGATACTCCGAGGCCCAAGCGAAGGAGAAGGGATACGACGTCAAGGTCGCGCAGTTCCCCTTCTCCGCCAACGGCAAGGCCCGCGGGATGGCGGAGGGCGTCGGATTCGTCAAGGTCGTCGCGGACGCGGCACACAACGAGTTGCTCGGCGCGCACATGATCGGCCCGGAGGTCACCGAGCTGCTACCCGCGTTGACGCTGGCCCAGCAGTGGGACCTGACGGCCGACGAGGTGGCCCGCAACATCTTCGCTCACCCGACCCTGTCGGAGGCGATGAAGGAGGCCGTCGAAGGCATCGCCGGCCACATGATCAACCTCTAGCCGTCCCCGCACCACCGCCCGCATCGGTGCGCGATCGACGGCCCCCTTCTCCGGCCACCGGTCTATGTAGTCCAATCAGCCAGGTCCCCTCGCGGGTCGACATCGACGGCCTGGGCGTCGGCCGCAGCCAGGCGGTTACGTCCTTGTGCTTCTCGGAAGGGCGCGCGACGGGTTGCGCGCGCGTTGACACCCGCTGCGGCGGGACCTTAGGTTGGACTAAATCGTCCATTGTTGGGTCGCTGTCATCATCGGCCCCAACCGTGAGACGTCCACCACTAGAGACCGTTGAGTCTGGAAGAGAGCACAGGGTGACAATCTCCCGTGGCTTCTTCGGCCGTCACGATCCGCGTGCCGTCGATCTGCCGCCCGGTCAGCATCTGACTCACGGATTCCCCGTGCTGACGGCTGGGCCGACGCAGCTGATCTCGACGGAGGTGTGGAGCTTCACCATCACGCCGGAGAGCGGCAAGCCGAGGCGGTGGAGCTGGAACGAGATGATGGCCTTGCCCTCCGAGGAGATCGACGTCGACATCCACTGCGTGACCCGGTGGACGAAGCTCGGCACCCACTGGCGGGGCGTGGCACTCGACACCTTCTTCGAGGAGATCGAGACCGGCGACGAATACGCGATGGTGCACTCGTACGGGGGCTACACCACGAACCTTCCCTTGGAGGACCTTCTCGGGGGCAAGGCCTGGATCGTGTACGAGTTTGAGGGAGAGCCGCTGCACGCCGAGCACGGCGGTCCGGCCAGGCTACTGGTGCCGCATCTCTACTTCTGGAAGTCCGCCAAGTGGGTGAAGGGCATCACGACGCAGCGCACCGATGAGCCGGGCTTCTGGGAAGGCTTCGGCTATCACCACTACGGCAACCCCTGGCGCGAGGAGCGCTACGCCGGTGACTGACACGAAGCCGACCGGGGGCCGGGCCGACGGCTCCCCGGAGGAGATTCCGCCGGCAAGGAATCCCTGGCGCAAGGCAACGCTCGTCGGTCTGCACCCGCAGTCCTGGCATTCCCGGACACTCGCTCTGGACGTCCCCGGCTGGACCGGACATCTGCCCGGTCAGCACGTGGACATACGTCTCACAGCCGCGGACGGCTACTCGGCCCAACGGAGCTACTCGCTGGCGGAGCCCGCCACCGCCGACCGCGTCGCCATCACCGTCGACCTCCTGCCTCACGGCGAGGTCTCGCCGTACCTGGTGGAGAGCATGGAGCTCGGTGACGAGCTCGACGTGCGCGGGCCCATCGGCGGATGGTTCGTCTGGGAGCCGGGGGACCCGTCCATCGGGGACGGCCCGGTGCTCCTGATCGCCGGCGGATCAGGGGTGGTGCCGCTGGTCACCATGCTGCGAGCCCGGAAGCGAGCAAGGGATTCGACGCCGACGATGCTCGTGTATTCGCTTCGCGGCCCTCGTGACCTCATGTACGGGCCCGAGCTGGAAGAGATGTCGGCCGACCTGTCCGCGCCAGGGTCCGCCGAAGTGCGCTTCGTCTACACGCGCAAGGTTCCCCACGGGCACCCCCGTCCAGCCTCGCACCTCGCGATCGAGGACATCAGACCTCCCTCCGCGTGGCCGGAGCCCTTGGCGGCCCGGGTCTACGTGTGCGGCTCCTCCGGCTTCGTCGACCACGCCGCAGGGCTGCTCCACAAGGCGGGATACCCCGACGATCGCATACGCACGGAACGATTCGGACCAACAGGAGCTGACCGATGACCTCAGATCTCTCGCCCCCGGCAACGCCCGATGGCGGCGCCGAGTCGGGCGCGGTCCTGGACGGCAACGCCGCTGCCGGCGACTTCGCCGGGATCCTCGCCGGCGACCCGACCACCGTCACGGTCCGCTGCGGTAGCTGCGGTGCCACACAAGCATTCGGGCAACTGATGGCATACATGGGCGGACCGGGGACTGTGCTGCGCTGTCGCCAGTGTGAGGCGATGGTCGCCCGCCTGGCCAGGACGCCACAGGGCACGTGGCTGGACCTCTCGGGCTCCAGCTCATGGTTGTTTCTGCCCGCTCCAGGCCCCGCCTGACCGTGACCGCCGGGCGGCCAACGCAGCGTGTGCACGTCAGGGCGTGGTCCCACTGCCCGGGCCAAGTGATCTCGATGCCGGACCGTGCCAGGTTCTGGCCCATCTGGCCGAGCGGCAGCGCGGCTTCCGCGGCGTGCACCGTGAACCTGGCCGGGCAGTCCTGCTCCAGGAGGCGCTGCAGGCCGCCCCGGCATCGAACGCCGAGCCTGGCTGCTCCTGCTGACCGCGCGCGGCGTCATCACCCTCCCGATCATCGCCGTACGAACCACCAGGACAGAAGCACGGCAGGAACAGCGACATCAAGCGCGGCAGATCACCGGCACACAAGGGAAGAAGCCGAAGGAGCGACGGTATCCGGCGCCTGGCTGCTTCTTCGTCCTCCATCGCCTACGCCGGGTTGTTTCCAGGCGTAGGTTCGTCGCCAGATTCACCAGGTGACGCGGAGCGCTACGGGTCCGATGTCGACCGCGTTGCGGGTCCATTCGATGTGGTGGACCGGGTCCTGAAGCTGAAGGTCAGGCAGTTGACGGGCGAGTGCGCTGAGAGTGGTGCCGACCTCCAGGCGTGCCAACGGTGCGCCCAGGCAATAGTGGAGCCCGTGACCGAACACCAAGGGCGGGCTGGACTTTCGTCCGGGCAGAAACCGGTCGGGTTCGGGGAAGCGCCTGGGGTCTCGGTTGGCGGCTTCGAGCCGGACGAGGACCAGGTCGCCGGCGCTGATCGGGACGCCGGCCAGCTCGAGATCATGCTGGGCATAGCGGGGAAACGGTTCGCCGGTCAGTCCGGCCTGCATGCGCAGGACTTCCGCCACGGTCGCGTTGGCCTGGTCAGAGCCGGCGGTCGCCAGCGTGGCGAGTCGCCCTTCAGTGAGGAGCCGGATCGTGCCGACGGAGATGGCGTTCCTGGCCGACAGATAGCCTGAGGAGACGATCGTGGTGGTCATGGCTACGAGCTCGGTGTCGCTGAGCCGCCCGTCGTCGGTGTCGCGTACCGCGATCAGGCCGCTGAGCAGGTCGTCACCGGGTTCCTTGCGTTTGGCTGCGACCAGTCCAGCGGCGTAACCGCCGAGCGCGTCCCACGCCTGTGCGGCCGCGGCCATGTCTTCTTCCGCGCCGAAGACGAAATCCGCGGCGCTCGCGGCGTCGGCCAGGTCGCGGAATCGCTCGCGCTCGTCGATCCTCACGCCGAGCAGCTCGCTGATCACCGTGATCGACAGCGGGGTGGCGAGTTCCGCGACAAGGTCGGCGGGCGGGCCGCCACCGGCGACCGCCGACACATAGCCGGCGGTCAGCTGCTCGATGCGCCCGCGCAGTGCGGCAAGACTGCGAGGGCTGAAGGTCTTCGACACCAGGCGACGGAGCCGGGCGTGGGCCTCGCCGTCCTGGAACAACGTGTCGTTGCCGGGGAAATCGGTGCCGGGTGGCGCCAGCCCGAACCCGCGGTCGGACAGGACCGCTGTGACGGCATCGTAGGAGGTGACCAGCCAGGCAGGTTGCCCGGCCGGGGTGAGGACCCGGGCGACGGGCGTCCTGGCGCGCAGCCGCGCGTAGGCCGGAGGTGGCTCCATGGGGTCGGGCCGGTCGAACGGCAGGGTCGGCGTCGTGGTCGTCATGTGGGCACCTTTCACCGGCGATGAGCGGGAGTCATCCGGCTTGGCCTCGGCCAGTTCGTCGGGTCGGCGATAGAAGTCCTGGCCGCGGGCCGCCACCTCAGGATCGGTGGCCCGTGCGGCGTACCAGGCGGAGGAGTAGCCGTTGGCACGGCGGGACGCTTCAGGCAGAACGCCCTGGTGGTGGTAGTAGCGCACAGTGCGGGTCGAGACCCCCAGCAGCGCGGCCAGTTCTCCGATCCGCATGCCCACAGTTAAGACCTTGACGTCGCGTCAAGGTCAAACCCGGTTTCCCAAACTTATAGGAGCTAGTGCTGTGACCGGAAACGATCACCGGGTTGGGTGAGGGTTTCAGGCAGCTGGGGCGAGGGGTCGGCCGCCCCAGCGGATGCCCTTCTCGCT
>NZ_JBFAQB010000047.1:0-1512 GCF_040676995.1 Nonomuraea sp. NPDC049419
GGTCGCGTCCGAGATGCGGTGTAAAAGTGAACGAGCGTAGGTTGCCGTGCTGAACCGACCAAAGTTCGCACAACGCTAGGACCTACGCTCGTGGCACGCACACTACCGCCCGTTCAGGCCATCCAGGCCGAGATCGACGCCCTGTTCGCCTCCGATCGCGATCTCGTCGAGGTCATCGAGGACGTCGCCCGGCTCGGCGCCCGCCTGATCATCCAGACCGCCGTCGAAGCCGAGGTGGACGCCTTCCTCGGCCGCGCCCGCTACCAGCGCGCCTCCACCGCCGCCGCCACCGGTGTCGGCGGCAGCGGCCAGGAGAGCACGGTGCGACCCGGTTACCGCAACGGGCATTGCCCGACCACCGTCAAGACCACCTCAGGGCCGATCACCATCGCTCGCCCGAAGCTGCGCGAAACCACCGACAAGTTCGCCTCGCGCCTGTTCGGTACCGGTGTCACCCGCACCCACGCGTTGGAGACGCTCGTGATCGCCTCCTTCGTGCGCGGCATGTCGGTACGCGACGTGGAGGGTGCGCTGGCCGACGCGCTCGGCCCCGAGGCCGCCCTGTCCAAGTCAACGGTCTCCACGATCTGCCAGGCCATCGTGGCCGAGTACGACGCCTGGTGCCGGCGCGACCTCGCCGCGGTGGAGCTGGACTACCTGTTCCTGGACGCCTCGCACTTCAAGATGCACGATGGGCAGCGGGCCGAGCCGATCCTGGCCGCCTGGGGTATCACCACCGCCGGCAAGCCCGTCTTCATCGGCCTGGCCGCCGCGGGATCGGAGTCCACCGACGCCTGGCACGACTTCCTGACCGACCTGGCCGGCCGCGGCCTGCGCCCGCCGCTGCTGATCGTCTCCGACGGCGCACCCGGCCTGATCAGCGCCGCCGAGCAGGTCTTCTCGCGCTCGCTGCGCCAAAGATGTCTCGTTCACCGCGCCCGCAATGTGCTGGCCAAGGTCAGCGCCGGCGACCAGGCCGAGGTCAAGGCCGCCTACTGGCAGATCTTCGACCTGACCGAGCTGGGCGAGAACGTCAGGGTCGGTCAGCAGCTCGTCGACTGGGTGCAGCGGCGCATTGACGCCTTCGCCGAAACCTGGGGCAACCGGTATCCGGCAGCGGTCAAGTGCCTGCTGTCCGACCGCCATAGCCTGACCACCTACCTGCGCTTCCCGATCGAGCACCACAAGCGCGTGCGGCACTCCAACTTCATCGAGCGCACCTTCGGCGAGACCCGCCGCCGCGTCAAGGTCATCGGCCGCTTCCCCGGCGAGACCAGCTGCGTCTCCCTGGTCTGGGCCGTGCTCGACCGGGCCGCCCGCGGTTGGCGCGGCTTCACCATGACCAGCCAGGGCCTGCGCATTCTGCACGACCTCCGCCGGGCCCTGCTTGCCCCGCCAGCTCAACTCCGTCCGACCGACGACCCAGCCTTGGCATCCGCCACCGAGGCCGCCTAAGATCCACCCACGGCACCTACCTCGTCGAGCTATTTACACCGCTCCGGGGACGCGACC
>NZ_JBFAQB010000048.1:0-1400 GCF_040676995.1 Nonomuraea sp. NPDC049419
AGATCGCGTGGTAACGGGTCGCCTCGTCGGCGGTAGTGGCTGATCAGAGCACGGGTTTGGTGCGTTTGCCGGAATCTGGACCAGGTCAGGACGTGCTCGATGGTACTGGTGGCGGGCACGATGAGACGGGCGAAGACGCGGCGGATCTCAGCCAGGGATGGCCGGATCAGCCGGCCTGAACTCAGGCGTGGCTCTCCTGATGGTGTGGGTCTTTTCCCTGATCAACAGCATGCCGGCCTGGCTCGGGAGTGCTTCGGCCGTCCAGATGCGCGCGGCTGACGGCCAAAAAGGCCAGGGCGAGCATGGCCGTGCTCACGTGGCGGTGCCAGCCGTCCCACTTGCGGACCTGGTAGTCGGTCAGGCCCAGCAGGTCCTTGCCGGTCTCGTTGTTCTCCTCGATCTTCCAGCGCATCCCGGCGACGGTGATCAGCTCGGTGACGGGCGTGCCGGCCGGGGCATGGGCCAGGAAGAACTCGACGTCGACGGGATCGCTGATGCTGCGGCGGATCAGCAGGGTGTGCGTATGACCGTCGGCCGGGAACTGCCCCGCCGGACTCACCGCGACCGCAGCCCAGTCGTAGGAGCGCGTGCCCTTGGTGCCCTCACCGCAGGAACGGCGCTCCCACATACCCGGATGAGCGCGGGCCAGCAGCCGGTCCAGCACATGTCCGACCGGTTCCTCACCACCGCGGGCGGTCAGCAGCGGCAGATCCACCGGCACGGCCATCACATAGCCGATCCGATGAGCGTGGCAGTAATCCCGCAGGCCCGGATCACGGCCGTAGCCGCAGTCCGCGGCCAGATAACCGAACGGCGTACCCGCCCGCCGTTCCTCCTGCAGCATGTCGATCACCAGCTGAGGCTTGGTCGCGAACGCCACCTGCTCCGGCACGCCCGCCACCCGCCGCCGTTGTGTATCACCGGCCCACTCTTCGGGCAGGTAGAGCCGCCGGTTGATGAAGGCGTGCCCGGCCGCGGAGGCGTAGGTGAGCATCGGCATCACCTGGCAGTTCTCGACCTGGCCGGTCAGCCCGCAATACTGGCGGGCCACCCCGACCGACCGGTCACCCTTCTTGATCGCCTGCGTGTCATCGGCGATCAGCACCCCATCGCTGCTGCCCAGATGCTCCACGACATAGGCGCGCACGTCATCACGCAGCGCATCGGCGTCCCACTTGGCCCGTGACAGCAGCCACTCGATCGGGTTGGCGGTCGGATGCCCGAGATGGTCGGCCAGCTGCCAGGAGTTCTTGCGCGGCACATCAGCCAGCAGCCCGCGGACCAGGTCACCGAAGGTCGCCTTCGGCTCGGGCCGCTTGAACAGCCGATCAGCGATCCTCGAGGTCAGCGCCGTGAGCTCGGTATCCCAGGACACGACCAGATCGTAGGTGAGGCACAAG
>NZ_JBFAQB010000049.1:0-1276 GCF_040676995.1 Nonomuraea sp. NPDC049419
CGGTGGAGTTCTCGAGCGACGTAGCGCTTCAGGCAGCGGATGATCTCTTTCTTGGACAGGCCGTCCTGGGTGCGTCGTTGCATGTAGGCGCGGGTGCGTGGGTCCCAGCGCAGGCGGCACATGACGATGCGATAGAGGGCGGCGTTGGCCTGGCGATCGCCGCCGCGGTTGAGGCGGTGGCGGGTGGTCTTGCCGGATGAGGCGGGGATCGGCGCGACGCCGCAGAGCATGGCGAAGGCGGCCTCGCTGTGGATGCGGTCGTGGTTCTCGCCTGCGGTGACGAGAAGTTGCCCAGCGGTGTCGGTGCCCACGCCGTATGCGGCGGCCAGGGTGGGGTTGATCGCGGTCACCAGTGGCTCCAGCAGCTCGTCGAGGTCGGCGATTTCGCCGGTGAGCTGCTGGTGGCGGCGGGCCAGGGACCGCAGCGCGATCTGGGTGGCGGTGGCCGGGTCGGCGGCGTCGTCGCGGTCGGGGCGCAGGGCGGCGCAGGTGGCGATCAGTTTCGTGATCGACAGGCCGCGTAGCTGCTGGCGGAGCGCGTCGGGGGCGGTGACGATCAGGGCTTTGATGCGGCGTTGGGTATCGGCGCGCTGGTCGATGGCGCTGCGCCGGGCGATACGCAGGTTACGCAGCGCTTCGATGCGGCCGTCGCGCTGCTTGGGGGTGCCGGTCCGGTCGCCGGCCAGTGCCGTCTTGGCGGCGGCGATGGCATCGATCGGGTCGGATTTGCCCTGGAAGCGGCGCCTCTTTCGGTCGGGCCGGTCGATCTCGATGACGTCGATGTGCTCGGCCTGCAGCAGGCGAGTGAGCCCTGCTCCGTAGACGCCGGTGCCCTCGACCCCGACCCGGCTCAGCTGCCCGAAAGCGCGCATCCAGGTCAGCAGAGCGGCGTAGCCGTCCGGGGTGGCGGGGAACTGCTCGGTGCCCAGGACCCGGCCGAGGAGGTCGATCACGGCTGCGGTGTGGGTGTCCTGGTGGGTGTCCACACCGCCGGCCACTTCGCTGATCGGGGCGGTGTCGGGTGTAATGGAGGTCATCGTCGTCCTGTCGTCTCGACCGGGGGCAGGGCGGCACGCACCAGCCGGGCAACGTGGACAAGACAGTGATGGGGCCTCTGGCCAGGCTCCTATGAAGTCACAGTCGCCACGTCCGGTGAGTGCAGATGAGTGCTTCCCGTCCAGGGCCGACAGATCCCGTTGAGGACCACAAGGTCAGTCAGGCGGTGGGTCAGACCCTGACGGGAAGCGCTCACACCTCCATCATCACTGTCAGGCGG
>NZ_JBFAQB010000050.1:0-1039 GCF_040676995.1 Nonomuraea sp. NPDC049419
TGTGATGTGACTGCGTGCCTTTTGAAGAATGAGCCTGCGAGTTATGGTGTGTGGCGAGGTTAACCCGTGTGGGGGAGCCGTAGCGAAAGCGAGTCTGAAGAGGGCGTTTGAGTCGCATGCTGTAGACCCGAAGCGGGGTGATCTACGCATGGGCAGGTTGAAGCTCAGGTAAGACTGGGTGGAGGACCGAACCCACCAGGGTTGAAAACCTGGGGGATGACCTGTGTGTAGGGGTGAAAGGCCAATCAAACTCCGTGATAGCTGGTTCTCCCCGAAATGCATTTAGGTGCAGCGTTGCGTGTTTCTTGCCGGAGGTAGAGCACTGGATGGCCGATGGGCCCGACAAGGTTACTGACGTCAGCCAAACTCCGAATGCCGGTAAGTGAGAGCGTGGCAGTGAGACTGCGGGCGATAAGGTTCGTAGTCGAGAGGGAAACAGCCCAGATCACCGACTAAGGCCCCTAAGCGTGTGCTAAGTGGGAAAGGATGTGGAGTCGCAGAGACAACCAGGAGGTTGGCTTAGAAGCAGCCATCCTTGAAAGAGTGCGTAATAGCTCACTGGTCAAGTGATTCTGCGCCGACAATGTAGCGGGGCTCAAGCACACCGCCGAAGTCGTGGCACTGATGGGACATTGATCCTGTTGGTGGGTAGGGGAGCGTCGTGCAGCCGGTGAAGCAGCAGAGTGATCTAGTTGTGGAGGCTGTGCGAGTGAGAATGCAGGCATGAGTAGCGAATCGAGGGTGAGAAACCCTCGCGCCGGATGACCAAGGGTTCCTGGGCCAGGCTAATCCGCCCAGGGTAAGTCGGGACCTAAGGCGAGGCCGACAGGCGTAGTCGATGGACAACGGGTTGATATTCCCGTACCCGCTTCAATGCGCCCATACTGAACCCCTTGATACTAAGAGTCCTTAGCTCGGGTTGTCCTTCGGGACGGCCGTCAGAGTGAACGCTCGACCTGATTGGGTAGTAGGTAAGCGATGGGGTGACGCAGGAAGGTAGTCCAACCCAGGCGATGGTTGTCCTGGGGTAAGCATGTAG
>NZ_JBFAQB010000051.1:0-1024 GCF_040676995.1 Nonomuraea sp. NPDC049419
CTAGGCCGTGTTTCGAAAGATCACGTGTGAGGCGTGTCGGTGATCGTTGAACGAAGAGGTCTCCGGTAGTTGGTTCAACGACCAAGAAGAACGAAATACCGGAGACCTCGTGGCCAGCGTAGTGGTGACGAGGCGGCATGACCTCACTGACGCGCAGTGGGCGGCGCTGGAGCCGCATCTGCCTGCCGCATCGGGCAAGGGGCGTCCGCCGAAGTGGAGCAGGCGGCAGTTGATCGACGGGATCCGGTGGCGGATCCGGACCGGGGCGCCGTGGCGGGACGTTCCTGCCTGCTACGGCCATTGGTTCAGCGTGTACGGCTTGTTCCGGCGCTGGCAGCGGGAGGGGGTCTGGGCGCGGATCCTGGCGGCGTTGCAGGCGTGTGCGGACGCCGCCGGGGAGATCGATTGGACGGTGAGCGTGGACTCCACGATTACCCGGGCTCACCAGCACGCGGCCGGAGCCCGCCGGGACGGCCACCTGCAGAAGGAGCCACCAGGCGGCGTGCACAGCGAGCCGGCCGATCATGCGCTGGGACGCTCACGCGGCGGGCTGACCACCAAGACCCATCTGGCTTGCGAGCAGGGCCGCAAGCTGCTTGCTGCGGTGGTGACCGCCGGGCAGCGGGGCGACAGCCCGCAGTTCATCCCGGTGCTCGCCAAGATCCGGGTGGCCCGCCTCGGCGGTGGCCGTCCCAGGACCCGCCCGGATCGGGTCCTGGCCGACAAGGCCTACACCAGCAAGGCCAACCGGACTCATCTGCGCCGGCGTGGGATCAAGGCGTGCATTCCGAGCAAGACCGACCAGGACGCTCACCGGCGAGCCAAGGGATCGAAGGGAGGTCGCCCGCCGTCCTTCGACCCCGCGTTCTACCGGCTGCGTCACGCTGTGGAGTGCGGCATCAACCTGCTCAAAGGCAACCGCGGCATGGCGACCCGTTACGACAAGCTCGCCGTACGCTACGAAGCCGTCGTCATCATCGCTGCGATCAACCAGTGGCTCAGTGCCTTATGAAACACGACCTAG